>CALFLL010000042.1 GCA_937880845.1 uncultured Drancourtella sp. | reverse complement strand
TGCAAAAATGAAGATGTGAAAAAACTCAATCGAGTTTTTTCACATCCCCTTTTTTGTTATCCATTTTCAAGGTTTTACACTTAAGACAAACATTACAGCAGAATTCAAAAGAAGTATGAGATTTACCTGAACAAAATTAGAAAAAGACAAAAAAATGCTATTGAATAGTCAAATATATGGTCGAAAAAAACAAATATATGCTGTTATAATGAAAGATAGATAAATAAAACAGTTCGGAGGATTTCCGATTGAAATCGGATACTGAAACAGAAATAAAACATAAAGGAGGATTTTTATAATGAGAAAAAACATGCCAAAAGTAAAAGTGGGAATTGTAGCTGTAAGCCGTGACTGTTTCCCGGAAAGCTTATCCGTATCAAGAAGAGAAGCACTTGTAAAAGCTTACATTGATAAATATGATGCAGAGGACATTTATGAATGTCCAGTCTGCATCGTTGAAAGTGAGATCCATATGGTACAGGCTCTGGAAGATATCAAAAAAGCAGGATGTAACGCACTTTGCGTATATCTTGGAAACTTCGGGCCGGAAATCTCCGAGACACTGTTGGCAAAACATTTTGACGGACCGAAAATGTTCATCGCGGCAGCAGAAGAAACACAGACAAACTTATGCCAGGGACGTGGAGATGCATACTGTGGTATGTTAAATGCAAGTTATAACCTTGCACTTAGAAATGTAAAAGCATATATTCCGGAATATCCGGTAGGAGATGCGGCTGATTGTGCAGATATGATCCATGAATTCCTTCCGATCGCACGTACGGTTATCGCAGTGAACGACCTGAAGATCATCAGCTTCGGACCGCGTCCGTTAAACTTCCTTGCATGTAATGCACCGATTAAACAGCTCTACAACTTAGGTGTGGAAATCGAGGAAAACTCAGAACTTGATTTGTTTGAGGCATTCAACAAACATGCAGGAGATGAAAGAATTCCGGCAATCGTAAAAGAGATGGAGGAAGAACTTGGTGCAGGAAACAAGAAACCGGAGATCCTTTCCAAACTTGCACAGTATGAACTGACATTGAAAGACTGGGTAGAAGAACACAGAGGATACAGAAAATATGTTGCAATCGCAGGCAAATGCTGGCCGGCATTCCAGACACAGTTCGGATTTGTTCCGTGTTATGTAAACAGCCGTCTGACAGATCAGGGTATCCCGGTATCCTGCGAGGTTGATATTTACGGGGCACTCAGCGAGTTTATCGGTACAGTGATCACAGAAGATACGGTAACATTACTTGACATCAACAACTCCGTTCCGAAAGATATGTATGAAGAATCCATCAAAGGAAAATATGATTACACACTGAAAGATACCTTCATGGGATTCCACTGTGGAAATACAGCGGCTTCCAAGCTGTCTTTCTGTGAAATGAAATATCAGATGATCATGGCAAGAACCTTACCGGAAGAAGTAACACAAGGAACACTGGAAGGAGATATTATTCCGGGAGATATCACATTCTATCGTCTTCAGAGTACGGCAGACAATAAGCTGCGTGCCTATATTGCACAGGGCGAAGTTCTTCCGGTGGCAACCCGTTCCTTTGGTTCCATCGGCGTGTTTGCAATTCCGGAAATGGGCAGATTCTATCGTCATGTACTGATTGAAGGAAACTTCCCGCATCACGGTGCTGTTGCCTTTGGACATTTCGGAAAAGAAATTTATGAGGTATTTAAATATCTTGGTGTTGATGTAGAAGAGATTGGATACAATCAGCCAAAGGGCGTAAGATATAAAACAGAGAACCCGTTTGCATAATAAAGAAACGAAAAACGGAAACGTCATATGGAGGAAGAATATGTTATATATTGGCGTAGATTTAGGAACTTCGGCAGTAAAACTGCTTTTAATGAATGAAAAAGGTGAAATCAAAAAGATCGTGTCCAGAGAGTATCCGCTTTATCTTCCACATCCGGGCTGGTCAGAGCAAAAACCGGAGGACTGGTTTGAAAAGAGCATGGATGGGATCAAAGAATTGACGGCAGACTGCAAGAAAGAAGAAATTGCAGGCATCAGTTTTGGAGGACAGATGCATGGTCTTGTTATTCTGGACAAAGAAGATCACGTAATCCGGCCGGCCATCCTCTGGAATGACGGACGTACAGAGAAGCAGACGGGCTATCTGAATGAAGTGATCGGAAAAGAGAATCTTTCCAGATATACGGCAAACATTGCATTTGCAGGATTTACGGCCCCGAAGATCCTCTGGGTGAAAGAAAATGAACCGGAAAATTTCTCAAAGATCTGTAAAATCATGCTGCCGAAAGATTATCTGGCATATCGTTTGTCAGGAAGCTTCTGCAGTGATTATTCCGATGCATCCGGAATGCTTCTGATGGATGTACAGCATAAATGCTGGTCGAAAGAGATGATGGAAATTTGCAATGTGACAGAAGAGCAGCTTCCGAAACTTTATGAAAGCTATGAAGTGGTGGGAACACTGAAACCGGAAATCGCAAAAGAACTTGGAATGAAGGAAACTGTAAAAGTGATCGCCGGAGCCGGAGACAATGCGGCGGCTGCAGTCGGAACAGGAACGGTAGGAAACGGGCATTGCAATATCTCCCTTGGAACAAGCGGAACGATCTTTATTTCCAGTAAGGAATTTAATGTGGACAAATTCAACGCATTACATTCTTTTGCACATGCAGACGGGAATTATCATCTGATGGGATGCATGCTCAGTGCGGCTTCCTGTAATAAATGGTGGATGGAAGAAATATTAAAGACAACAGAGTTTGCAAAAGAGCAGGAAAATATTGTAAAATTAGGTGAGAACACGGTATTTTATCTTCCGTATCTGATGGGAGAACGATCACCGCACAATGATCCTCAGGCAAGATCCATGTTTATTGGAATGTCAATGGATACGACAAGAGAAGAGATGACACAGGCTGTCTTGGAAGGTGTGATCTTCGGGCTTAGGGATTCACTTGAGATTGCGAGAGAATTGGGGATCAAAATCGACAGGACAAAGATTTGCGGCGGCGGAGCAAAAAGTCCCCTTTGGAAAAAGATGGTTGCAAATATCATGAACCTCAAAGTCGATGTGATCGAAAGCGAAGAAGGACCGGCACTTGGCGGAGCAATGCTGGCTGCGGTTGGCTGCGGAGAATATGCAAGTGTAAAAGAGGCGGCAGATAAGATTGTCAAGGTAGTAGAAACGGTGGAACCGGATTCGGAACTTACCGCCAAATACGAAAAACAGTATCAGAAGTTCAGACAGATTTATCCGACGGTAAAAACACTTTACAGAGAACTTCAGAAATAAAAAGAGAAAAGATGGCAGAAACCTTCAAACGGATGTAAGATAGTATTACATGGTTTGAAGGTTTCTTTTGTATTATGGCATAGGAGGGGAGTTTATGATATTTGTGACAGGAGATACACATGGCGACCATAACAGGTTTATGTGTAATATGAATGGTATTGAAAAGCTGGGAATAAATGATACCTTAATCGTATGCGGGGATTTTGGATATATTTTCATGGGAGGAGAAAAAGAAGAGGAATTTCTGGATTTTCTTGCAGGACTTCCGTTTCGTCTGTTGTTTGTAGACGGAAACCATGAAAATTTTGACCGGCTGGAATCATATCCGGTGGAAATATGGCATGGTGGAAATGTTCATGTGATTAGAAAAGATAAAAACAATACACCGAAAGTCATACACCTGATGCGGGGACAGATTTTTGAGATAGAAGAGAAAAAGATTTTTACTTTTGGAGGGGCGTATTCGATTGATAAAGCGATCAGAGTTCCCGGATATACATGGTGGAGCCGGGAAATGCCAACGGATGGAGAAATGAAGGAGGCCATCTGTAATCTGGAGAAGCACAATTATGTTGTGGATTACATTATCACACATGCGGCTCCGGAAGATACGATGAGTATCTTTCATCCGTTTCATGAGGAAGAAAAAAGATTAAATAATTTTCTGGAATGGATCCGTGAAAATACAGAATATAAGCACTGGTATTTTGGACATTTGCACCAGGACCGGGATCTTTGGAGAGATCAGACGGTTTTGTGGTTTGAGATCAGAAAGATTGAAACAAATAATACCCTTAAGAAGTATTGAAATATTCGGAAAATACAAAAATTGACCGAAAATAATAAGGATGATAAGATGAACATATAAAGGAGGCGGTGGGATATGTTGCAGGCAGAAAAATTAGCAGAGCAAATAATAGGGAAACATATAGATATATGGAAAAAGATTCTTTTGGTGATTAGCTGTATTGTTTTTCTGTATACTTTATATCGAGGCTGCCTGATCCGGAAAGTGTTATATTTTGATAAATTGCCTTCTGTCATGGTGGAAACGGATATAAATCCCGATGAACTTGTAGAAGAGTTTCAAAAACAGGATAGTCAAAATTTTGCATATATGACTCCTAAAATGGCACTTGCATATGGGATAGAAAGAAACGGAGAATATGTTGAATCCGTAAGAGTCTATGTGGTATCAGATATAAACGGACTAACGAAAAGGGAATACACTTTTTGGTATTACCAGATGTTTGTTATGTCCCTTAGTGACAGCAAAACCTATGTTTACCATGGAAAAGAAAAAGAAGAACTTTTAACTTCGCTTTCTCTGACAGGTTTTGGTGAATCCAAAAATGAATATCAAACAGGATTAACATTTCAGGGGACGATACTTGATAGTTAGTGTCTGCTGAGCAAACTGAAAACACTTGATTTTACTGACTTTTGCCC
>CALFLL010000041.1 GCA_937880845.1 uncultured Drancourtella sp. | reverse complement strand
TGCGGCCTCTACGTCCCGAACGTAGCGCTCTACCAAGCTGAGCCACACTCCGAAAGAACTACGGATAGAGGACTCGAACCTCTACTAACAGAGTCAGAGTCTGCTGTGCTGCCATTACACCAATCCGCATTACTGTTTCTGTTATGAGATCTTTCATTTCTCATGTCGGCAAATTGTCTGGAAAACTCCTTCTTACCAGTAATCGGAGTGACAGGATTTGAACCTGCGGCCTCTACGTCCCGAACGTAGCGCTCTACCAAGCTGAGCCACACTCCGAAAACTACGGATAGAGGACTCGAACCTCTACTAACAGAGTCAGAGTCTGCTGTGCTGCCATTACACCAATCCGCAACAATATTGCCTGTCCGCCGTTTCATCAGCGAACAAGACTATTATATCAAAAAAAAGTCAAATGTCAACTGTTTTTTTTGCTTTTACGTAATTTTATTAATTGCCGCCTGCAAATCATATGCAGGCGGTATTATTTCCCGAAAAATATATTATTCTATTTTAATATTCCGGTACTGCTATGGTCATTGTTTTCCTTGCTCTTTTCCGATAGTAAAGCAACATCGACATTGTCATGATCAAGCACAACGCTTCTGATAAAATCGGTGTCCACCAGATTCCTTCTCCGCCAAAGACAGCCGTGAGTACAAAAAGGCTGCATACAAGAAGTACCAATCCTCTTCCCACTGAAATCATGGTCGCAAAGGTTGGCTTTTCCACCGCTGTGAAAAATCCTCCTACTACCACATTGTATCCCACAAGAAGGAACGATAAAATAAAGATACGGAACACCTTTACCGAATATTCCATCAATTCCGTGTGCTCTTTGGCTACGAAAAGAGATACGATTCCTTTTGCTCCCACCATACAGAATACAACCGCTATAACAGATATTACTGCCGCCGCGGTCAAGCCGTAGCGGAAAAGTTTATGATATTTTTTCTTTTCCTTTTTCCCGTAATAATAACTGATAAGAGGCTGAGCTCCCTGGGCAATTCCTGCCATGGACATGACAACGATGGAGTTGACATAGGAAATGATCGTATAACTTACAAGGGCTCCTTCATTAATGTACTTCAAAATGGCCCAGTTGAAGAAAAAAATCGTGATTCCGGCAGACATCTCCGTCACACCGGCAGAAAGACCGTTTCTGAATTTTCTTACCGTCATTTTCAAATCGAGCTTAAATCTGCTAAACTTAATGGTACTTTTAGCTCCAAGGAAATGTTTCAAATACAGGAAAATAACGGCAACCTGCGAAATTCCTGTCGCAAAAGCGGCCCCAAACACGCCTTGATGAAATACCATTACAAACAGATAATCTAAAATACAGTTCATTATGGCCCCTACCGTCACGTAAATAGTAGCAAGCTTTGGATATCCGTCTGTTTTTATGAGTGTTTCAAAAGAATAGGATAAAATAAAAGCAATAGAGAACGGTGCCAATGTTCCGATATACTCCATCGTATACGGGAGAATATTATCCGTAGCACCAAGAAATCTTGACAGTGGTTCCAGCCATATATAGACAACCACGGTAATGATGATCGATAACAAGCTTAATAATAAAATATTCTGTGTAAACACTTCGTTTGCCTTTTTCTTCTCACCCTGACCAAGCAAAATGGCAACTACCGTGGAGGTTCCGATGGCGAATAAAATAGATATGGAAAACAGTGCCATCGTAAACGGCATGGAAATATTGACTGCCGTCAATGCCGTCTCCGATACCCCTCTTGCTACGAAAATCCCGTCTATCATCGTATATAAAGTGAATACCCATTGAGCGATGATGGATGGAATGATAAACCTTAAAAAGTCTCGCTTGAGAGATTTTCCTTCTAATTTCATAATATAACCTCGCTTTCTTATGTACTTTTAGTATAAACTTTGGTATAATACCAATGTCAAGAGGTTTTCTTAATCTATTTAAAAAAGGACGATCCGTATGAAACAATATTTTAAAATCGGAGAAATTTCAAAATTATACCATATAGGGACCGACTCTCTGCGTTATTACGAAGAGCTTGGAATCCTGACACCGAAACGCGGAGAAAACGGTTATCGGCTGTACCAGTTAAACGATATCTGGCGATTAAATGTGATCCGTGACCTAAGACAGCTCCACTTCCCCATGGGAAAAATCAAAACCTATCTGGATGACAGAAGTATAGAAACGACGGAACTTCTTTTGATCGATGAACTCCAGGCCATTGAAGATCAACTTGTCCTATTAAAAAAATTAAAAGAAAATGTAAAAGAAAAACTTCAGACACTACAGGAAGTAAAAGATCAGCCTTTAGGCGTGGTAAGAGAAAAGCATTTTCCGGACCGTCCCTGCCATATCATCCGATCCGGATATAAAAAAGATGCAGAAATGGACGTTCTTATGAAGCAGCTTCTGAATAAATCCAAGGACTCTCTTTCCATCATCGGAAATAATAATATCGGTTCCCTTCTTTCTATGGAAGCGGCACGTCAGAAAAAATATACCGGTTATCACGGCGTTTTTATCATTGCAGAAGACGGTACGGACATCTTTCCGGGTGGTACCTACCTTTCTTTGGTCTACCGCGGAAATGAAGTCCGAAACGACACCTATATTCCGCTTCTTATAGATTATGCAAAAACACATGGTTATGAACTTTCGGATACTTTTTTGGAACTTCTTTGGGTGGATATCCACCAGACATCCAATCCCAAAGAACATATGACAGAACTTCAGATTCATGTTAAAAACCTCTGATCTTTATGACCAGAGGTTTTTCTTATAACTGTTTGATACGTTCTACTGCCGCTGCCGTATTTTCATATGTTCCAAATGCCGTCAAACGGAAGTATCCTTCTCCGCTTGGTCCGAATCCCGAACCCGGAGTACCGACAACACCTGCATGCTCCAAAAGATAATCGAAAAACTGCCATGATGTCATATTCTTGGGTGTTTTCAACCAAATATACGGAGAATTGACACCGCCGGATACCGTATACCCTGCACTCTTCAGTCCATCATGAATCGTTTTTGCATTTCTCATATAATAAGCAATTTGTTCTTTGATCTGTGTTTTTCCCGCTTCTGAGTATACGGCTTCCCCGGCTTTCTGCACGATGTAGGGTGCTCCGTTGTATTTTGTTCCATGCCGTCTTGCCCACAAGGAATGAAGCATCACATCACCGCATTTTAAGTCCTTCGGAATCACGGTCGCTCCAAGTCTTACACCTGTAAAGCCCGCATTCTTAGAAAAACTTCTAAGCTCGATGGCACACGTTCTTGCACCTTCACATTCAAAAATCGTATGAGGGACGCCTTCTTCGGAAATATAAGCTTCGTATGCCGCATCATAAATGATCACAGCTCCGTTTTTGTTTGCATAGTCCACCCATTCCTGAAGCTGTGCTTTTGTAACGGCAGATCCTGTCGGATTGTTCGGAAAACAAAGATAGATAAGATCCGGAACTTCTTTTGGCAATTCCGGAACAAATTGATTGTCCGCCGTACATGGCATATAAATCACATCACTCCATGTTTCTGTCCCGGCATCATAAGTACCTGTCCTTCCCGCCATGACATTCGTATCCACATATACGGGATAGACCGGATCACACACTGCAATCTTATTATCTTTTGCAAAAATCTCCTGGATATTTCCGGAATCTCCCTTCGCTCCGTCAGAAATAAAGATTTCATCCGGATAAATCTCACAGCCGCGTGCTTCATAATCATTTTTTGCCATTGCACTTCTCAAGAATTCATAGCCCAGATCCGGGGCATATCCATGAAATGTTTCTGCATTTCCCATTTCTTCTACCGCTTTATGAAGTGCGTCAATAATAGCCGGAGCCAGAGGTTGCGTTACATCTCCGATCCCAAGACGAATGATAGACTTTTCAGGATGTTCCTCTGTATATGCCGCAACTTTTTTTCCAATGTTGGAAAAAAGATAACTTCCCGGAAGTTTCAGATAATCTTCGTTGATTTTAAACATAATTTCCGTCTCCTTCTCTTTATTTCTTTAATGTGCTAAATTCACGTTTGGTTTAGCATAACACATTTACCAAAGAACGTAAAGCAATTTTAAAGAAATCAAATATAGTATTCCCCTTCGCATATAATGCTGCTTTTTCCCTCCAAATACATGTTTCCGCTTTCTGTTTCCCCTGAAATCGAAAGGACGCCTCCGGGCATTTCGACTTTTACATGATCCGATGTCTTGCCGACGGTCAACGCCGCTGCCACAGCTGCACAAGCTCCCGTTCCGCAGGAAAGAGTTTCTCCCGTACCTCTTTCCCATACCCGTACTTTCATGCCATATTCAGAAAATACCTGTACCAGTTCCACATTGATACCCTCTCTAAAATCAGAATGTACGGAAATCCGTTCTGCTATACTCATGTCCCACTCTTTCCAGTTTCCCGCGTCGGAAGGCACAAATAATACCGCATGCGGATTTCCCATTGAAACAATGGTAACCGGTGTTCTCTTACCATGTATGGAAACCAGATGCTCCCTTTTTACTATCTTTGGTATCCCCATACATACTTTTACATTTGTTATCTTTCCGTCTTCCTGATCTAAATAAAGTTTTTTAATCCCACTGTCTGTTTCTATACAAAGTTCTTTTTTACTTGTCTTTTTGTATTCGTACACATATTCCCCCACACATCGTATTCCGTTTCCGCACATGGCTCCCCTGGAACCGTCTGCATTATACATTTCCATTCTAAAATCTGCTCTGATTGAAGGATATATGACGATCATACCGTCCGCTCCCACACCGAAATGTCTGTCACTGATCTTTCTGGCAATCCACGACGGATTTCCTAGTTTTTCCTTTGCCCCATCTATATAGATATAATCATTTCCGCATCCTTCCATTTTTACAAAATGCATGGATAACCTCGCTCTTTTCTTTCTTGTATCTATATGTAACAGATTTCTTTTTTATGTCAGCCTTGGTATTTGTCGCCCGTTTATATCCATATAGTAATTTTCCTTATATGCCATTTGAGAAACCGGTACGATCTGATACCCTCTTTTTTTAATCTCCCGAATCAATTTTGGAAGAGCCTTCGGTGTATCTTTTCCTTCGCTGTTCAGACGGATAATGGCACCTTTTTTTAAATCACCGCTGTTTATTACGGCATCAATGATCTCTTTTTCTCCGTATTCTTTCCAGTCTTTGGAATCGATTGACCATGTTACCGAAAGATATCCCAATGATTGTGCAGTTCGCAAAAGGCTGTTATTATATTTCCCATAAGGCGGACGAAATAGCGTCATTTCTTTTCCTGTCTGTTCTTTTACAATCCGTTGTGCCGATTGGATTTCTTGTTTTTGCTCTCTCTGTTTTTTTTGTACAAGATTTTCATGTGTCTGTCCCGAATTTCCGATGTCATGCCCTTCTCTTTTCATCCTAAGCAATACGTCCGAATGTTTTTCAGCCCATTCCCCGGTTATAAAAAAAGTACTTTTAATCTTTTCTTTCTTCAATATATCCAGAACCTGTTTTGTTTTTTCCTCTCCCCACGCCGTTTCAAACGTAAGTGCCACCTGATTTTTTTCCGTATCTACCGAACATACCGGCATCTCCTTTCCGCTGACGCTGTTTCCTACACTGGTACATTCTTTCATATAGAATCCCCCTGCAAGAACCGTGCAGCATACAGCGACGACTGCCGCCACATATGTTTTTCGTTTTTCTTTTTTTATCCACATAAAAAACTCCGGAACATATTTGTTATTCACAATATATGCTCCGAATGTTTTATTTACCATATTCCCATTACATGCTGCAGTATCAGGCTGACACAGGAAATACCGATCCAACAGCAAAATCCCATAAAAATCGGCTTTCCTCCTGTTTTTATCAACTTTATGATATTTGTATTAAATCCGATTGCTGCCATAGCCATTACGATAAAAAATTTACTCAATTCCTTTAATGGCGCTGTTATAAAAGCAGGCAGTGAAAAAACGGTCGTAATAACAGAAGCCAATATAAAAAATAATACAAAAAACGGAAATACCTGTTTGATACTAAACCCTTCTCCTGCTTTTTTCCCTTCACTTTTTGCTTTTCTCATTTCCAGAAGCGATAATATAAGCGTAATCGGAATAATAGCCAGCGTCCTTGTCAGTTTCACGATTGTAGCTGCTTCTAACGTATTGCTCCCATGAATACCGTCCCAGGCTGCTGCCGCCGCCGTAACCGAAGATGTATCATTTATAGCCGTTCCGGCAAACAGACCAAATCCTTCATTTCCCAGACCGATTGCCGCTCCCAGAGTCGGAAAAATCAATGCTGCAATGATATTGAACAGGAAAATAACCGAAATAGACTGCGCTATCTCCTCGTCATCTGCCTGAATGACCGGAGCTGTTGCCGCGATTGCCGATCCGCCGCAAATGCTGGAGCCCACTCCCACAAGTGTGGAGATTTTCCCAGGGATCTTCATCACCTTACATAACGCAAAAGAAATGAGCAGGGATGTAGAAATTGTCATAACGATGATGGGCAGGGACTGCTTTCCTTTTTCCAGGATATTTGTAAGATTCATTCCAAACCCCAATAAGATCACTGCGTATTGTAATATTTTTTTCGACGTATACTGAATACCCGGTTCAATTTGTTCTCGTCGTTTTATCAACATTGCCAAGCATATTCCCATCAAAATTCCAAATACCGGTCCTCCGATCACTTCAAATCGTTTTCCTAGCCATGTAGCAGGAATTGCGATTGCTGCACACACCAAAATTCCTTTTAAATTTTTCTTAACCTCTTTCACGTTATCCTCCTCTTTTATCCGTTTTCATTGTTCCTTTTCCATATTATCAAAAAATAATAATTAATTAAAATTATATATCTTTATCTTTTCATAATATTATGTTATTATAAAGAAAGGAGGATTTTATATGCTTGATTTTCGTATTTATACCTTTCTTGAAGTATGCAAATATATGAATTTTACAAAAGCCGCAGACAGTCTGCACATTACTCAGCCTGCCGTTTCTCAGCACATCCGCTTCATTGAAAATTACTATGATACAAAACTTTTTACATTTCACGGCAAAAAACCTGTTCTTACCAAAGCAGGCGAATATCTTTACCATGCAGCATCCACTTTAAGCCATGACCAAATTTATTTAAAAGAAGCTTTGTCTTCGATTCAGAATCATCCTTCACTGATTTTTGGTGTCACATTGACGATCGGGGAATTCATCATGCCAAATTATATGATTTCCTATCAGAAAAATCATCCTGATATATCCATGACCATGATTGTATCAAATACCCATGAACTTCTACAAAAAATTTCTTCAGGCGAAATCGATTTTGCACTTATAGAAGGATATTTTGACAAAAGTCAGTATGACTATCTTACTTTTTCCACAGAACCTTATATTGCGGTTTGCGGAAAAGACTTCTCCGGTTCTGTTCCGACGGATTCCATTCAAAGCCTTCTGCCACATCGCCTTATCGTAAGAGAAGCAGGATCGGGAACACGGGAAATTCTGGAAAAGTATCTGGACGGTAAAAATTTATCTATCCACGATTTTTCCGGCATAACGGAAATCGGCAATATCCACGCCTTAAAAGCTCTCGTAAAAGCCAATCTTGGCATTACCTTTCTTTATAAGGCCGCTGCCGAAGAAGAATTGGAAGCAGGAACATTTGTTGATATTACGCCAAAGGATTTTTGTATCACTCATGATTTTACGATGATCTGGCAAAAAGGGAGCCTGTTTTCTTCTCGTTATGAATCTATTTTTAAAGAATGGAAAAATAAATCAAACAAAAGGATGAAATAAAATGAAACAGCTTTCCGGTTTTAAACGCTATTTTCAAATCATGATCGGAAATATTCTGATCACATCTGCATATGCTTTTATTACTGTTCCAAATGAAATTGTAAACGGTGGGATTACAAGCTTTTCTATGGTTCTTGGGCAGATATTTCATATCGATCTTTCTCTTTTTGTCAATGGGATCAGTCTTTTTTTACTTTTCCTTTGTTATCTGCTTCTTGGGAAAGACTATTTTTCCGGAACCATTATAAGTGGTATTGCCTATCTTTTCTTTTTTACAGTGTTCCACAAACTAGGGATTTCCCTGAATCTTCCGCATTTATTATGTGTACTGATCGCGGGTATTCTTGTGGGAGGCGGATATTATCTTTGCATCAATGCCAAATCCACGGCTGTCAGCTTTGATGTCATCGCTCTGATCCTTCATAAAAAAAATCCAAAAACGAATATCGCCCTGACCATGTATCTGATCAATTTTTGCGTACTCCTTTTTGGATTTTTTACATTTGGTATTTTGTCTGTTATTATGGGGATTATTTTTACCGCTCTTCAGTCTGTCACTCTCAACACTCTTTTGAAAACAGCAGCGTAATCGTTGTTCCTTCTCCCACTTTGCTTTCCGTAAGAATCTTAATATTATGCATGGCAGCTCCATGTTTTACAATAGAAAGGCCAAGACCGGTTCCGCCGGTCTCTTTTGAATGGCTTTTATCTACTCGGTAAAATCGCTCATAAATACGATCCAGTTCCTCTTCCGGTATTCCTATTCCCGTATCCTGTATTATGACCTTTGCTCCGTCAAGGGTATTTCCCACCCATATTTTGACTTTTCCGCCCGGTTTATTATATTTTACCGCGTTTTCACAGAGATTCCATATCATTTCGTTTAAAACTCTGTAAACTCCTTCATACTCTACTTTTTCGCCATTTAGTTCCATCTTCACCTGATGTCGACCGGCCATATCTTCCAGACGGCAAATCGTTTCTTCGCAAATCGAATACAAATCCACAGTTTCCCGTTCCAGTCCTATTCCTCCTTCATCCAGCTTGGAAAGCTTGATGATATCTTCTACCAGAACAATCAGGCGGCTTGCCTCTTTATAAATACGTTCCGCAAATCTTTGCATATCTTCCGGTTTTACAAGACCGCTTTTCATAATTTCTGCATATCCCGAAATAGAAGTTAACGGTGTTTTCAATTCATGCGAAACATTTGCCGAAAACTCTCTTCTCATCTGTTCGTTTTTTTCTTTTTCTTTTTTCTGATTTTCCATACTTAATAATAATGGTGTTAATTCGTCATAGACATCATTGTCAATCGGATTCTCCAGATTCAGTTCGTTGATCGGCCTTACAAGCCTTTTTGCAAACCATTTTGAAAGTCTCCATGCAACAAGTGTTAAAATAAATCCGATCAACAGCATATACGGAAGGATTTTCACTGCCGTACGGCTGACTCCGTCCATGGGTTTTGCAACACGCAGTACCGTTCCATCTTCCAAAAGTACCGCATAATAAAATAACTCCTCGCCAACCGTCTGGGACATTCGAACCGCCTGTCCTCGTCCTGTTTTCAATGCTTCTTTTACTTCTTTTCGTCCCGCATGGTTTTCATCCCGTTTTTCGTTTCCCTTGGAATCATATAAAACAGTCCCGTCTTTGGCAATCTGCGTCACTCTTGTTTCGGTATTCACTTGATCCATTTCTTTCAAATATGTACTTCCCGAAATATCGATTGCTTCCTTGATGTATGCCGCTTCTTGTCTGGCATCTTTTTCCATGATCTGAAAGGTCTGATTATAGATCACGACGATCAAAAATGCATATGAGGTCAGAAGCGTCAGGATAATCACCAAAATCATGCTTCGTTGGATTTTGTATCTCATGATTTTATGACTCCTCCTGTCCGTTTGTAATACGGTATCCTACTCCCCTTACTGTTTCGATAGCTTCCCCTGCTTTCCCGAGTTTCTGTCTTAATGTCCGGATATGTACATCCACCGTTCTTGTTTCACCATCAAAATCATATCCCCATATTTCTTCCAGAAGACGGTCACGTGTCAGTACAATTCCTTTGTTTTTAATCAGTCTGCGTAACATCTCATACTCTTTTAAAGTAAGTCCTACAGATTCTCCCTCTACAAGAACTTCATGCTTCTTTTCATTTATAACAATACTGCCCGCACAAAGCAGAGTATTTTCTTCTTTCTTTTTCGTTCTTCTTAAAACCGCCTTGATCCTGGATACAAGTTCCATCATACCAAACGGTTTTGTCACATAGTCATCTGCTCCATTATCGAGTCCAGATACCTTATCGTATTCGGCACCTTTTGCCGTAACCATGATAACGGGAATTTCTTTTGTTCTTTCATTTCCTTTTATTTTTTTGAGGATTGTCATTCCATCCTCCCCCGGAAGCATGATATCAAGCAAAATAAGCTCTGGCAGCCTGTCTGCCAAAGCTTGAAAAAGCGCTTCCCCGTCTTCGAAGCCTTCTGCCTCCATTCCGGTACTTGATAATGTGTATACTACCAGTTCTCTTATGTTTCTGTCATCTTCTACACAAAAAATCATTCTTTTTCTCCTGTTTCTTCTTTTTTACGGAATTCTACTGCCACACGGTGATTTCCCGTAATAGAGAATTCCACCCATTCTGCAATATTTGTTGCATGGTCACCGATTCTTTCCAGATATTTTGTAACCATGATAAGATCGATTGCCTGTTCTCCTCCCTGTCCGTTCTGTCCTGCAATATAATCAATGATTTCCTGCCTTACTTTTTCAAACATTCTGTCAACTTCATCATCGGAATTCATAACCTTTTTTGCAAGCATCATGTTCTGATCCACATAGGCCTGTACGCTTTCTTTTACCATCTTTGCAACTGCCTGAGCCATTTTCCCAACATCATGATTCTGCTTTTCAAGATGGAGTTCCGATGCAGACAAAAGAATCTCCGCAATGTCTGAAGCCTGATCTCCGATTCGCTCCATATCCGTGATCATTTTCAATGCTGCCGAAATTTGTCTTAAATCTCTTGCAACCGGCTGCTGTTGAAGAAGAAGTCTAAGACAGAGTCTTTCAATATCTTTTTCTGCCTGATCAATCTCTTCATCTGCACGTATCACTTCTACTGCCTGTTCTTTTTTCCCTTCCAAAATCGCTTCCGTTGCTTTTGTAATAGCGATCTCGCAAAGTTCTCCCATACGAATGAGTTGTTCTTTCATGGAATCAAGCTGCATATCGAATTTGTTTCTCATTTTTAGCCGAACCTCCCTGTTATATAATCTTCTGTTCTCTTATCAGATGGAATAGAGAATAGTTTCTCCGTATTGTTATATTCAATCATTTCTCCCAATAAGAAAAATGCTGTATTATCAGAAATTCGGACTGCCTGCTGCATATTATGCGTAACCATGACAATAGTATAATCTTTTTTCAAGTCTGCCGCAAGGTCTTCTATCTTTGATGTTGATATCGGATCCAATGCAGATGTCGGTTCATCCATCAACAGTACTTCCGGTTCTACTGCAAGTGCTCTTGCAATACAAAGCCTCTGCTGCTGTCCTCCTGACATTCCAAGAGCACTCTTTTTCAATCTGTCTTTTACTTCATCCCATATTGCCGCATTTCTGAGAGATTTTTCTACAATATCATCCAACTTTGCTTTAGAATGAATACCATGTGTTCTCGGTCCGTACGCTACATTGTCATAAATACTCATAGGGAACGGATTTGGTTTTTGAAATACCATTCCAACCCGTTTTCTAAGTGCATTTACATCTGTCCCTTTTCCGTAAATATCCTCGCCGTCCAGAAGGATCTTTCCTTCTATCCGACATTCCTCTACCAAATCGTTCATCCTGTTTAACGATTTTAACAATGTAGACTTTCCACAGCCGCTTGGTCCGATAAATGCTGTGATCTTATTCGGTTCAATTTCCAGGTTTATATTTTTTAAAGCCTGAAAAGAGCCGTAAAACAAATCCATATCTTTTATATCAATCTTGCCCATTAGTTCGTCCCCTTTGTAAGTTTTCTTGCAACAACTGCCGATAATGCATTCATTATTACAACTAAAATCAATAAAATAACCGCCGTTGCATATGCCTGATCCATATATAACCCTTCACTTGAAAGATTATACATATGAACTGCCAACGTACGTCCCGAATCCATTACTGATGTAGCAGCTTTCGGAACCGTACCTGCCGTAAAAATAAGTGCTGCCGTTTCTCCCATGATTCTTCCGATGGCAAGGATGATACCTGCACTGATACCCGGAACCGCTGCCGGAAGAACAATGCGAAAAATTGTACGTAATTTTCCTGCTCCCAGCCCGAAACTTCCTTCCCTGTATGTATCAGGTACGGATTTTAACGCCTCTTCCGTTGTTCGCATGATAAGCGGAAGAATCATAATAGACATCGTAAATGCACCTGCTAAAATAGAATATCCCCATTTCAGCTGCGTCACGAAAAAAAGCATACCAAAAAGTCCATAAACAATAGACGGAATTCCTGACAATGTTTCTGTTGTAAGTCGGATAATACCAACGAATTTATTTCCCTTTTGTGCATACTCCACAAGAAAAATGGCGGAAAATACACCGAAAGGAATTGCTATGATCAAGGACAGAACCGTCATTATGATCGTGTTGATAAGAGCCGGCATCAAAGATGCATTTTCTGTTGTATATTTTAAGGAAAACAATTCCGGCTTCAAATGAGGAACACCGTTGATCAAAATATATGCCAATAAAAACAGAAGTACGGCAAAAGTAATAACTGCAGCTGCAAATACAAAAATTTTCAAAATAACACTTTCCACTTTTCTTCTGCTAGTCATTTTTACTCCTCCTGTTTAACAACGATACACACACATTAATAATCAAAATAAACACAAACAGCACAACCGCTGTTGCAATCAATGCTTCTCTGTGAAGATCTGTCGCGTATCCCATTTCCATTACGATATTGGCTGTCATGGTACGAACCCCTTGGAAAATTCCTTTTGGCATTCGCGGTTGATTTCCGGCAATCATGATTACTGCCATGGTTTCTCCGATGGCACGTCCTATTCCCAGAACAATCCCTGCAATCACACCTGATTTTGCTGCCGGAATAACGATTCGAAAGATGGTTCTTTCCTTAGTTGCACCAAGTGCCAGAGATCCTTCATAATATTGATCCGGCACACTTCTCATGGCTGATTCGGTAACTCCGATGATTGTTGGTAAAATCATAATTCCAAGTATAATGGACGCCGCCAACATACTCTGTCCGTTTCCAAGGCCCCTTGGCTGAGCAAATGCACGGATTAGCGGAACAATGACTACCAGTCCGAAAAATCCGTATACAACGGAAGGGATTCCCGCCAGAAGTTCCGTAGATGCTTTTAAAAACGGATAGATTTTTTTCGGACAGTAATGTGCCATAAATACAGATGTAAAAATTCCAATCGGTACTCCGATCAAAATTGCGCCTGCCGTAACATAAATGCTTCCCATAATGAATGGAAGAATCCCAAAAATCTTATTGGTTGGTCTCCACATTTCTCCGCTAAGAAACTTTACAAAACCGATTTCTTTCATTGCCGGGATACCATTTATAAATAAAAATATACAAATCAATGCAACTGCCAAAACAGAAGCACAGGCCGCAAGGAGAAATACTCCCTGCATGCCCTTTTCTTTCCAGTTCTTCATAATTATTTTGTTACCTCATCCCATGTAAGTGTTTCACCTGTAAAGATTGATTTTACCTGATCCTTTGTAAGATCATCCATCTTATTGTCTTTGTTTACAATCACCGCAATACCATCTGTTGCAATTACTGTTCCTTTTACTCCTTCGGATGTTTCGGAATCTTTTAATTCTCTGGAAGCCATACCGATGTCACTGATTCCTCCGATTGCATCGGACACACCTGTTGTTGAGTCACTTGTCTGAATTTCTATTTCTACGCCTGAATTTAATTTTTTATAAGCTTCTGCCAATTTCTCCATGACAGGTGATACAGATGAGGAACCTGATACCGTTACCTTTCCGCTTTTTCCGGATGCTGCATATTCTGTTGTTGTATCAAGCGGAATGTATCCTTCTTTTGCAATAACTTCTTGTCCCTGTTTGCTTAAGATATAATTGATAAAATCCTGTGCCACTTCACTTATACCGTCTTTTGTCACAATATTAAACGGACGAGATACCTGATATGTTCCGTTTTTGATATTTTCTGCCGTTGCTTCAGCCCCTTCAATTTTTACGGCTTTTACAGAATCGTTTAAAGAACCAAGTGATACATATCCAATGGCATTCGGGTCATCCGCCACCGTTGAAAGCATAACGGATGTATTGTTTGTAACCGTTGCTTCCGTTGTTGTATTGTCAACTTTTTCTCCGTCAACTTCTTCTTCCACTCCAAAAAGTTCTACGAATGCTCCTCTTGTTCCGGAACCTTCTTCACGAGAAATCACGCTGATGTTTCCTCCGTTTGAACCGGCATCTTTTTTATCTCCGTCGCTACTTCCTCCACATGCCGCAAGTGACATTACCATAATTGCTGCTCCGATAACTGCTGCCATTTTTCTTAACTTCATAATTCAATCTCTCCCTTATTTATTTTACTTTGTTTTTTCTTTTCCCTGTCGACGCATTTATCATAATAAATCTATGTTAAATCTACTATCACCTCTCTGTTAAATCTATGTTAAATAAGATTCCCTGTTATCTTTTAAACTATACTTGTCATTAACGCATTACAGTGATAGAATGGTTAAAGATTCATCAGTTTTGACAGCATCTATTATTTATGAAGGGAGAAAACAAATGGCTGTTACAAAAAACAAAAAGCAAAACCTGCTCGGTCTTTTTTATGCCGTCACCGGTGGTATTCTTTTTGCAGCAGGAGTAAATCTGTTTATCACACCGCTTACTTTATATAATGGTGGATTTGTGGGAATCGCACAGTTAATCCGTACCTTTTTAACATCCACTTTACATTTATCCTTTGGTCAGACAGATATTTCCGGTATTATTTACTTTTTGTTAAATATTCCTCTTGTTTATCTTGCATGGAAAAAAATGGGAAAAGGGTTTTTTGCAAAGACAATCATCACGGTTATTATCCAGACAGCTGCTCTTACCTTTATTCCTATTCCAAAATCACCAATCATCGAGGATTATCTCACAGCCTGTATCATTGGCGGTCTTGTTTCCGGATTTGGTACCGGTCTTGTATTAAGAGGCGGAAGTTCCGGAGGAGGCCAGGACATCCTCGGTCTGTATTTTACAAAAAAATTCCGCAATTTCAGTGTCGGGAAAATGGGAATCATCATCAACGCATTTGTATATGGCATCTGTCTTTGTATGTTCAACCTTGAAATCGTGATTTACTCTTTAATCTACGGTGTAATTGCCTCTGTTGCGTGTGACCGTGTTCATATACAGAATATCAATATGAGCGTCATGATCTTTACGAAAAAGCTTGGTATTTCAAAAGCTATCATGGATGAGATGGGACGAGGCGTGACAAACTGGGACGGAGCCGGAGCTTACACAAAAGAAACTTCTTATATTTTGTTTGTCATGATTTCCAAATATGAAGTCAACCAGATCAAACGTATTGTCCGCAGTATTGATCCGAATGCTTTTATGATTTTTACAGAAGGATGTTCTGTTGATGGCAACTTTGAAAAGAGATTATAGATTTACATAAAGGAAAGAGGCGGAAAGCTGATCTACATGCTTTCCGCCTCTTTTTCTTTTTCCTATATTAATTCTTCCAGTTCCGTATATTCCATATCAAAGCTTTCTGCTACATTTTTGCAGGTTAACTTTCCGTCATAGGTATTGACACCGGATATCAGGACAGGATTTTTCTTACATGCTGTTTCCAATCCATGTTCTGCAATAGCAAGTCCATAGCGAAGGGTTGCATTTGTAAGGGCAATCGTTGATGTCCTTGGCACAGCTCCCGGCATATTTCCTACACAGTAATGAACGATTCCGTCTACTTCATAAATCGGATCATCATGAGAGGTCACTTTCGTTGTTTCACAACATCCGCCCTGATCTACGGCAACATCCACGATCACACTTCCCGGTCTCATTTCTTTTAAATAAGCTTTCTTCATAAGTTTCGGTGCCGCTTTGCCAGGAATCAGGACACTTCCGATTACAAGATCTGCTTTTTTCACCGCATTTTCAATATTGGTGTCTGTACTTACAAGTGTCTGGATTCTGGAACCAAAAATATCATCCAAATATGCAAGTCTCTGAAGATTTACATCCAAAATTGTAACATTGGCCCCCATACCAACCGCAATCTTACATGCATTTGTTCCGACAGAACCTCCTCCGATAATAACAACTTCCGCCTTCGGTGTTCCCGGTACACCGGCAAGTAATACGCCGGAGCCGCCGAATGTCTTTTCCAGATATTTTGCACCTTCCTGGATGCTTAAACGTCCGGCAATCTGGCTCATCGGAGCAAGAAGCGGAATACTTCCGTCTCTTTCAATCAGTGTTTCATAAGCAAAACCTCTCATTTTGGATGCAAGCATCGCGTCCGTCAATGCCTTGTCGGCTGCCAGATGAAGATACGTAAACAGAATCAAATCCTGACGGAAATACTGATATTCCTGAGGAAGCGGTTCTTTTACCTTTACCATCATATCCACATGGTCCCAGACTTCCTTGGCACTGTCGCATAATTTTGCTCCGGCTTTTTCATATTCCGCATCCGTAAAGCCGGAACCAAGTCCAGCACCTTTTTCGATCCAGACTTCATGTCCTGCATTCACATAGCTTTTTGCATTGTCCGGTATAAGACCTACGCGATACTCTCTGTTTTTAATTTCTTTTACACACCCAATTTTCATAGCATACCTCCTGCTGTTTATGATATTTTTATTATAACCCACCTTAATTGTATTTACAATAATCGTTATATTTTTAACTCGACAAATTTTATTCTTTTTTTCTTTTTTCTGATAGATAAATAAAAGACAAAAAAGCAGCACTCTCTTTCTTATAAGAAAATGCTGCTTTTATCCTTTATTTTAGTCTTGCAAGTGCCTCTGCAAACGCATTGTTTAATGGCTGAGCTGCTTCTTTTTGCTGTTGTTTCATATATTTACGGATGTCTTGTTGGCTGACATCCTTTCCTTCTCTTTTACGCCGTTCTTCAAATGCCGCCATTTTTTCTTTATGGCCACAGGAACAAACGAAGGTTTGATTCTCTCCTTTTCCGTAAAGCTCCATCCGTTTGTGACATACCGGACATCTTGCATTCGTAGTTCTGGATATGGTTTCCCTGTATCCGCATTCTCTGTCCTGGCACACTAACAGTTTGCTGTTTTTTCCGTTTACCGCCAGCATCCTTTTTCCGCAACGTGGACATTTCGTGTTTGTCAGATTATCATGACGGAAGGTTCCTCCGTTTGTTTTGATATTTTCCAACAAATCTTTCGTGTACTGTTCGATTTCTTGCATAAATACACTTTCTTTTCTTTTTCCTTCAGAAATCCGCAGAAGTTGCTCTTCCCATTTTGCTGTCAATTCCGGCTTTTTCAAATCCTGTGGTACCAGTTCCAAAAGCTGTTTTCCCTTGGATGTGATAAAAATATCGTTTCCTTTCTTTTCCATTAAAAAGGTGTGAAACAGTTTTTCGATGATATCCGCTCTTGTAGCAACGGTTCCAAGTCCGCCTTTTTCCATGGCCGTAAGAAGAGTTGCTTCATTATATGGTGCCGGAGGTTTTGTTTTTCCTTCTGTCATTTCATTCTTTGTGATAAAGA
The DNA here is from genome assembly GCA_937880845.1 of uncultured Drancourtella sp. Classification (GTDB taxonomy): domain Bacteria; phylum Bacillota; class Clostridia; order Lachnospirales; family Lachnospiraceae; genus Sellimonas. The sequence goes on along the minus strand of CALFLL010000041.1, from coordinate 33,260 downwards.
AACTTTCCCCTTCTTTCATATCCGGAAGTATCTGGTTTCTCAATCCGTCTTCTGTATCCTCATTCTCTGACAGATTATCATAAACTCCCCTCCATCCCTGATCTTTGATCTGTTCTCCTTTAGCTCCAAACAGTTCTTTTCCTACTCTTCCTTTTATACTGACCTGCTCATATCTTGCAGGAGGATATAATACCGCAAGAAATCTTCTGACAACCAGATCATAAATCTTTCTTTCTTCATTTGTCATATGCGTCAGTTCTACATACTGTTCTGTAGGAATGATGGCATGATGGTCACTTACTTTGCTGTCGTCCACAAATCGCTTATTGGCCGTAATCTTTCGGCCGAAAAGAGCAGCCGCCGCTTTTCGATATGGACCTACCCCACAGGCATGAAGCCGTTCCTGCAATGTCGTCACGATATCAGAACTTAAATACCTGGAATCTGTTCTTGGATACGTCAGGACTTTATGATTTTCATATAATCTCTGCATGATATTTAATGTTTCTTTTGCAGAAAATCCGAATTTTTTATTGGCGTCCCTCTGCAGTTCCGTCAAATCATAAAGTCCCGGAGCATAGGTCTGTTTTGCCTTTTTTTCTACCTTTTCCAGTGTAATCTTTTCTCCGTTTAGTTCTTCTTTGATTCGTAGAATCCTGTCTTTGTCAAAGCTTCTTGTACTTCCCGACTTTTGGTCCTGCCATGTAAAGCAGATGCCGTCTGCATAAACTTTCAGTCCGTAATAAGGTTGAGACTCAAATCCGCGAATCTCAGCTTCTCTTTTTGCAATCATTGCCAGGGTCGGTGTCTGTACACGCCCACATGAAAGCTGTGCATTGTATTTACAAGTCAGTGCTCTTGTAGCATTGATCCCTACAAGCCAGTCTGCTTTTGCCCTTGCCTTTGCGGCATCATACAGGTTGTCGTACTCTTTTCCGTCCTTCAGTTTCTTAAATCCTTCTTTGATGGCCCTGTCCGTCACGGACGAAATCCAAAGACGCTTTACCGGTTTTGTATTCTTGGCCTTTTCCAAAATCCATCTTGCCACAAGTTCTCCTTCTCGCCCGGCATCCGTAGCAATGACGATCTGAGAAATATCCTTTCGATTGATCTGGCTTTTAACTGCATTATACTGTTTTGTCGTCTGACGGATGACGGAAAGCTTCCAATGCTTCGGCATCATCGGAAGGACTTCCATCTTCCATGCTTTCCAGTCTTTTGTATACTCTTCCGGATCGGAAAGGGTTACGAGATGTCCCAGTCCCCATGTCACAACATAGTTTTCTCCTTCGATAAATCCTTGTCCTGCTTTTTTACAATGCAGCACTCTGGCAATATCTCTTGCCACGGATGGTTTTTCTGCAATTACTAATGCTTTCATAAAATTCCTTTCTTTACTTCACTGTCACATTCAGCTTCACTGGTTGGTGATCTGTATGTTCAAAATCCACATTGATATTTTTGACACTGTCTACACTTAAATTGTCGGAAACAATAAATCCGTCAATCACATATACTTGAGAAGTATCATAAGAGCCGGTATACGGAGCATTTAACAGACGGCATGACGGATAAGTATCGTCAATGGCAAAGGAAAAATGTTCCGGTATATCCTTTTGGCCGATCACACCCGGCACCCAGTTTTCCTTGTTCTGAATCGGATAGGTTTGGATGCTCTCAAAGGTCTGGTTAAAATCTCCTCCTGCAATGACATAATTTCCTTTTTCGTATTCTGTTTTCAGTTTTTCCGACAGCATTTTGCTCTGAGCGATCTTTCCTTCCCCACTGTCATAGGCTTCCAGATGGAAATTGATCAGTACAAGTTCTTTATCGGTTCCTTCCACGGGAATCCTTGTTTCCAGCATACATCTCTTTAAATTACAGGTTTTTACCGGCCATGAAAAAGACTCCGGCAAGGAGATTCTTGTTGCACTGTTTACTTTAAAATCCGTCATGGTGAGGATTCCGCTTTCTACTTTTCCGATAGGAGGAATCGGATACGGGACAAAATCACATTTAAAATTGAGTGCAAACATCCCGTCCATGCCTGTTTCTTTTTCATAATAATCTACCTGATCCATATGATAAGACCGTCTGGAATCTTTATCCACTTCCTGTATAAAATAAATATCGGAAGGGTTGCCTTTCAGTGTGTCTGCGATCCCCTTCATGTTTTCTTTTACTTTCTCTTCGCTTTCCGGCTGAACTTCCTTTCCTCCGTCCATAAAAAAATCCGCATCTTTGTCAAGCCCGCCATAACCAACATTATAGGTCAGTACACTAAGGCTGTCACCCGGCTTTAACCCTTTCTCACCGGAAGACGGAGCAACTGCTTCTTCCTTTTTCGGTCTGTATTCCCTCACTGTAAAGAAAATCAAAACAGCCGCCGCAAGAATTGCTGCTATGAGAAGTATAATCGCAGCTATTTTCCATATTTTATGTTTTTTCTTCATCTTTTTTCCTCCTCATTCTCCGGTATTATAACATATTTCCTCCAAAGAAGAAAAAGGATATTACAGAATCTTCTCCTTTCTGCAATATCCCCCGGCTTATTCTGAAATCAGCTGTTCTTCTTTTACTTCTTTTTCCTGAATGAGACACCTGGAAATCGCCTCATTTAATGAAAGCATCTTTTCATCCAGTTCAGAAATCATATCCGAACATTCTTTCAGCTCTCTGCTGATATATTCCGGTGCGTTTCCTTCAAACTTATAATAAATCTTATGTTCCAGACTTGCCCAGAAATCCATGGCTATGGTCCGTATCTGTATTTCTACTTTGGTATCCACCACACTGTCTGTTAAAAAGATCGGAACCGAAACCAGCATGTGATAACTTTTATATCCGCTTTCCTTTGGATAACGGATATAATCTTTAATGGAAAGCACCTTCAGATCGCTTTGATTTCCGATTGCTTCCGCCAGCTTGTAGATATCGGATGTAAAAGAACAGATCAATCGTACTCCTGCAATGTCATTGACATACTTTATCATGTTTTCAATGGAAGTTTCGTGTCCCTGACGTTTTAATTTATTCACAATACTTTCCGGTGTTTTGATCCGTACCTTAATATGTTCAATGGGATTGTAACTGTGCACATGCTGAAACTCGTCATTTAATATGTCCAGTTTCGTCTTTACTTCTTTTAGTGCAGCATTATAAAGAAACATGACGGTTTTCCAACTGTCTACATCTTCATAATTTTTCGCATTCATTCTTTTTCCACCTTTCATGAAAAAGATTGTATTGTTTTCCACAACATCGCCGTTCATTATAACATATTCATAATATTATGTCATTTATTTCACAATTATTTAATATTATTTTTATTTTTTATTTGGATTTGGCACATTTTCATTGTGCAAATTGCCGAATTATGGCTTTCCGGTGTCACTCCGGCACAACAATCCGTATCTATAAATATTTCCGCTTCCGGAACATATGTTTTTGTCAGAAGTGCATTGGACACCACACAAATATCCGTACATACCCCTATAAATTCTGCCTGTTCGTATCTCCCTTCCTGAATATATCTTGCAAGTTCCATACTTCCAAAGGATGGTTTGTCAAAAATTTTTCTTCCCTCTGTGAATTTCTGAATCTGTGGTATAATCTGCCATCCTTCGGTATTTTTCACACAATGTATTACCGGCAGATATTTCCCTTCCTGCGTCGTTAAATATTCCTCTGTATGTGTATCTCTTGTAAATACAACTTCCCAGTCTTTTTTTATGTACTGCTCTATTTTCTCTTTGACTCGATCTACGATGGCACAAGCTTCTTTTGTTCCAAGATTTCCCGTGATAAAATCATTTTGCATATCAACAACTACTAATATTTTTTTCATATTACCCCTCCTGTTTTTACTTGCATTTTAACTCAAAATCAACGGATTATCCAGATTCTTTCTTTACATTTTTATAGTCCGATGCTATGATTATCTGACAGAAAGGAGAATGCGTGATGTTTCGTTTATGGGGAAAAATCTGGAAAAGCAACAGACTGTTATCTGATACCGTCATCTGTGATGATTCCTGTGACACCCGTACCCACAAGGTATTCCATGCGTTGGATGAAATTTGTTATCAGTTTGACTTAAGCAGACCTGTATGGCTTGACAGTACGATTGAGGAATTCCGGTATCATCGCAAAGCACGTTTTTATCAAGATAGTTTCATAGATACGATTGATTTTGATTTTCTTGAAATCGAAGTCATCGAAGAGGATTGATATGGTCTTTTGGCCGGCAGATATACTGCGGCCAAAGGATCATTTTTTCATTTTCGGTTCAAAGATCAAAGAGGCAATGTATCCGAAAATCAAAGCTGCCGAAATTCCTATGGCACTCGCCGTAAATCCTCCTTCAAACAAACCGATCAGCCCGTCTTTTTGTATCGCTTCTCTCACTCCGTTAAACAGGGTATTTCCAAACCCAAGAAGGGGTACACTGGCTCCCGCTCCGGCAAATTCAACAAACGGATCATACCATCCCAGAAATCCAAGTACACTTCCGGAACACACAAGCAGGACCATTACCCTGCCCGGCATTAATTTTGTTCTGTCAAGGAGAATCTGAACAATAGCACAAATCAATCCCCCTATAATAAATGCTTTGATATAATCCATACATTTTCCTCCTAACTGTTTACATGTTCCAATACGATTCCATGAGCAATTCCCGGCACACTTTCTCCTTCGTTGTAGCTGACCGTAGACATCAAAGCTCCTGTCGGCACAAACAAAATCCGTTTCCACTCCCCTTTTTTAATCTTGGGCAAGATATAAGAAGCAAGTGTAACCGCCGCACATCCGCATCCGCTTCCTCCTGCGTGAGTATCTTGTGTCTTCTGGTCAAATATTTTCATTCCACAGTCCATATGTTTCTCACTGATATCTTTTCCTCTTCTTTTCATAAGATCCAAAAGAATACTGCTTCCTACATATCCAAGATCTCCTGTTATGATGCTGTCATACTCTTCGACATCTCTTCCGAAGTCTTTCAAGTTACAAAAAATAGTATCGCATGCAGCCGGTGCCATGCAACCGCCCATATTCTGAGAGTCTTTTAGCCCATAGTCCACGATTTTTCCTATGGTCACTCCGGTTATACGTACCTCACTTTTTTCTTTTCCGATGATAAACGCCCCACTCCCCGTCACCGTCCACTGGGCTGATAAAGGTCTTTGGGTTGCATAACCGAGTGGAAAACGAAATTCTTTTTCCGCACTTCCGAAATGACTGGATGTAACTGCCATGACATGATCACCATATCCGGCTGCCACACTCATAGCACTTAATGCAATAGCCTCTCCGGAAGTAGAGCATGCTCCAAACAGTCCGAACATCGGGATTTTCAATTCCTCTATTCCAATAGAAGTGGCAATTCCCTGTCTTAAGAGATCTCCCCCGAAAAGCATACGAATACATTTAGGAGAAAGTCCGGCTTTTTTCATAGCTGTCTGACAGGCTCTTTTTTGCATTTCACTTTCTGCCTCTTCCCATGTCTGTTTTCCGAACAGGTTGTCTTTGTCCGTTCCACATTCGTCAAAACATTTTCCAAGAGGCCCTTCACTTTCTTTTTTTCCTGCAACGGACGCTGCACTGATCAAATATGGAGCTTCTGCAAACGTCAGGCTTTGTTCACCCTTTGTCATTCCGTTTTTCATATGTTCCACCTCTCTTTCTTACCATGAAATATTTACAAGGGATAAAATGTAATAAATTCCTCCCAGTCCCCAGCTTGTAACAATACCATACAGGATGACCGGTCCGGCAATGGTAAAAATTTTGCACCCAATCCCGAATACCTGTCCTTCTTTTTTATATTCAATCGCCGGTGCTGCCACGGAATTAGCAAATCCCGTAATCGGCACAAGTGCTCCTGCCCCTCCCCATTTGGCGATTTTGGTATATAGACCAAATCCTGTCAAAAGTACGCTGATCAGTACCAAAAGCAAGGAGGTATATCCGCCGCACAGTTCTTTACTAAGTCCCGTACTTTCTGCATAGTTGTAGATTCCTTGTCCTACGGTACAAATCATTCCTCCTGTAATAAACGCAAAAAACATATTTTTATACACATTGTGTACCGGCGTTTTTTGTTTTACATAATTTTGATATGCTTCCTGTTTCTTCTTTTCTTCCTGATTTTTAGGTTGTTTCATCATTTCCACCTCTCTTTTTTTATTTTGTCCCCCATCCATAAACAAAGTACAAAAAGGAACCGATTCCTTTTCCCAGTAAAAGTCCCATAATGATATAGGGAATTGCTTTTACCAATTTGATCCTCCGTATAAAAATTGGAAAAATATTTAAAATTTCTGCCAGTGCCAACGCCCAGCATCCCACAAATATCCCCGAAAAAAATCCAAACATAGGAAGAAATACTTCCGCAAAGGGAACCCGTATTCGAAAAATATAAAGTATATTGGTGATAATCCCTCCGAAGGCGATGGAATCTTCATATAATAAAATATTTTTTGCAGTCCGCGTCCTGTCTGCAAAAACCGAAATCAGTCCAAGGCCGATGATGAAAGAAAACATACCTCCTGCAATGACCGCTCCGGAACTAAACCCCACAACTGCCAGAATCACCTGCTGAACCAACATCTATTTCCTTCTCCTTTCTGGAATATTCATCTACCAGCGTTTCTTCTATCTCATCTTCATAAATCCGCATTTCCACTTCCATCGGTGTCGGATCATCCGTAAAACGTTTTTTCCCGAAATGATTAAAGAAAATCAGAATTCCTACACTTAACCCGATAGAATAAGTCAGTTCTAAAATCGTAAAACCGTCCGACGGAGTTCCCGTCACAAATTCATAAATCTTATCAAATAATCCCGTCATAGAAACATCATTACTAAAAGACATGATGGAAAACCCTGATCCTATAAAGGTAAGTACCAAGACAAATGCTGTTTTCAAGACGTACATTGCTTTTCCAGTTTTATTTTTTGTTTCTCTTGTAATGATCAGATCCGTTTCTCCGAGATTTTCCACCGTAAGATTCGGATACACTTTATGAATGGCACAAATTATTTTTAACACGGATACAACTATTCTCTTTTCTTCGTTTTCTCTGAATTGTAACAGTTTCACAGTTTTCAGTCGGTTTACGATATTCTCATCGGCACATTCCATGGCCAGAATATCTCCAAGCTTTACTTCATCATCGGATACTTCTTTATTTTTATCCCCTTTGATATATAAAATCTGATTCGAAGACATTTCTCTTTCCCTCCTCCGGTTTCACGATCCGGACCAGCACTCCATTATCTTTGGAAATATCATGGTTTTCCGATGTCACATAATAAATCATTCCGATTACAATCGCTGCCGCCACAACAAAAAAAAGACATATCCGGACTTTTTTCTTACTCTGCTCCAAACTTCTCACCTTCTCTTTCTTTCAAAAGTAGTATGCCTTTTGCAGATTTTTTTATACCCGGATATGTCTTTTTTCTTTCTGTTTTATATATTTGTATTTTCCGCATGTTTTCTCATTGTCTTTAAAATTTTTTTCTCCAGCCTGGAAACCTGTACCTGGGAAATACCAAGCATCTTTCCCGTCTGGCTCTGTGTCTTATTTTCAAAGTACCGAAGATAGATAAGTTTCCTTTCTTCCCCGTTCAGTTGTTCCAACAATGCCTGTAAAAACAGTTTATCTACAATGATTTCTTCAGTCCTTTCTTCTTTTTCCAATTTGTCCATCAATGATACTTCCTTCCCATCTCCCTGACAAACCGGTTTTTGAAGAGACTCCACTTCTACCGACGCTTCCATGGCCTGTATTATTTCTTCTTTTTCTACTCCGACTCTTTGTGCAAGCTCCTGTATGGTAGGTTCTCTGTTGTATTTTCGTATAAATTTTTCTTTTTCCTGACCGGCTTTATAAGCAATCTCCTTTAAAGAACGGCTTACTTTCAACATCCCGTCATCTCTTAAAAATCTTCTGATTTCTCCTGCAATCATAGGAACCGCATAGGTAGAAAATCTCACATCATAGGTCAGATCAAATTTGTCAATAGCTTTTAAAAGTCCGATACTTCCAATCTGGAACAGGTCTTCCGCATCCGTTCCTCTTCCGTAAAACCTTTTTACAATGCACCAGACCAGTCCTACGTTTTCCTCTACAAGTGTCGTCCTTGCCGTTTCATCCCCGTTGTGCGCACGTAAGATTAATTCGGCTGTATGTTCCATCCTTTTCTTCCTTTTCCGATGATTTTTTTCATTTTCACTATCGTTCCTTTTCCGGGTTCGGACTCTACCTCCAGTTCATCCATAAATGCCTCCATAAAAGCAAATCCCATTCCGGAGCGTTCCATGTCCGGTTTTGTTGTAAACATTGGTTCCATTGCCTTCTTCACATCTTCTATCCCTTTTCCCTGATCCTGCACCTTTACTTCCAACGTACGGCCGCTGATCAAACAGGCAACGGATATTTTATGTATTTTATTTTCATATCCGTGGATGATGGCATTTGTGACTGCTTCCGATACCGCTGTTTTTACATCCGCCACTTCTTCCAGTGTAGGATTTAACTGTGTCATAAAGGCTGCAACTGCGACTCTTGCAAATCCTTCGTTTGCAGAACAGCTGTCAAAAATAAGTTCCATTTCATTCGTATTGTGTTTCATTGCCTTTCCTCCTCGTAAATCCGGATAATTTTTGTCACACCTGACATTTTCAGGATCTTTTTCATCCGATCGTTTAAATTTGCTGCCCATACTTCTCCTCCTGTCAGGCTTAATTTTCTGTACCGCCCCATAATGATCCCTATTCCGGAGCTGTCCATAAAATTGGTATCCCCAAAATCAAAAATAACATACTTTACATGATTTCTTTCAATCTGCCTGTCCGCTTCTCTTCGGATTTCTTCCGTATTATGATGATCCAGTTCTTTTGGAAGGTAGATTGTAAGACAGTTTTCTTCAATCTGATATTTCACTTTCCAATTCCTCCCCGCTTATGTTATAGTTTCTGTCTGCACTCGTATTTTTCTGCGGTAATAATAAAAAAAGATGGTGCATCTTCTGCATCATCTTCTTTCGTAAATTTATGAATTTTTATTTTCTGCCGTGGAAGCATTCAGATTTTCCAATGCGGACTGTGCCTCCTGTGCCAGTTCTGTTTCTGAAAATTTTTCTGTTACCTTCTGATAGTAAGCTTTCGCATTATTGACATCTCCTGTCTGTTCATATGCCTGTGCAAGAACAAACATGGCATTTCCGTCATCATATTCCTCATCCATCTGTACAACCTTGGCAAGTGCCTCTACTGCCGTTTCATAATTTTTTACGTTATAGCTTGCAATTCCTTTGTTGTACTGTCGTTGACATACACTCGGGAAAATATTCTGGGACAGTTTTTTATATTGTTCTTTTCCCTCTTCTCCCAGAGAATTCTGATTAATTGTCAGAAGCTTATCTGCAAGATTCTGCTTTGTTTCCCTGCCTGATGAATATAGTGTAGTCACTTCCACCAGAGTTTCGTAACTGCTCTTGGTAGACTCTGCCGTTTCTTTCGCAGTCTGCGTTTCATCACTTTTTGTCCTGTAATCTTCTAGCTCTTTTTTCAAAGCACTGATCTCTGCTTTCTGGGATGCAATCTGATTACTTGCCTCTACAATGCTTTCGTTCGATTTGTAGGCATGCGACTGATTCACGGCCGGCATGATCAAAAACCACATTACGGCTCCTCCTACAAGAACACCAATCAGAATATTGATCAATGTGTACGTCGGAGTATGTTCCCTTTGTGCGGTACCTACCGGCTGTATGATTGTTTCATTTCCCAGTTTATAGCTTACCGTAGGCTGACCTTTCTCTTCTCTGGCTTCCGGCTGCTTCTTTTTACTTACCCGATTCAATTCATACATATAACGCAATGTAATCGGATCTGTCGTGTCGATTTTATTCGCACGGCGTAATACCTGTCTGGCCTTTGCATACTGCTCTGTATGCAGATACAAAAGTGCCAAAAGTTGATATGCTTTTAAAAAAGACGGGTGCTCTGTGATCACTTTTTTCAGTTGAATCACAGCCAGATCTTCTCCACCCTGACTGCAATACTGCAGACATTGATTGTACTTCTTCACGATCTGACCATATGCATCCAACTCGCTTTTTTCTGATTTAATCTTGTTCATATAATATTCGGCAATATTTCCGGAAGACTTAAAATTCTTGCTTACAATCCATTGAACAAGTGCCTCTGATATCTCTCCTCTTCCGTAATAAACAAGTCCTAAAAGATTTCTTGCGTTAATATTTCCCTTATTATATTTCAAACTTTTCCGAAGGGATTCGATTGCACCTGTAAGATCACGGATTTGTGCTTTTTTTAATCCATCATTGTACCAGTAATTTGACTGATACTGCAGTTTTTTCTTTATATCCATGAAATTCTCCCCAATTCCAGCTACTTTGACTTTTCCATCATTTCCTGCAGAATCTCTGACATATCCGTCAGATCTTCTTCATATACTGCTTTTTCTATGTCTTCCACTTCCAGACTAGGCTGAAATTTTTTCAATTCTTCTTCAAAATTCAGCATTTGGATACCTCCCTTAAAAACTCTTTGATTTCTCCCACAAGATACAGGGAGCCAAAACAATACACCCTGTCATCTTCCTGTTTTTCATCAAGAATACGCTTCCACGCCGCCCAAACCGTTTTTTCCGCGATCACAGGCTTGTCCGTATAAAATTCGAAATCCTGTTTTAATTCTTCCTTTTTCACTGCTCTGTAACTGTTAAGCTCTGTCACAACAAACAGATCTGCCCGGATATTCTGACAAATATATCGAATGATCTCCCGATATTCTTTTTCCTTTACAGCCGAAAACAAAATGATGACCTTTCCTTTTTTCTGCTGTTCTTTCTGTATGGCAATGGTTTTTGTGGCAGCCCGTATTGCAGGCATGTTATGTGCTCCGTCCAGAAATATACCGGGACATACTTCTTCCATCCGTCCCGGCCAGATCGTTTCTGCCAGAACTTTTCTCCATGATGTGCGATGCTCTTTTAAAAGGAGCTGCATGGATTCCAGTGCCATCACTGCGTTTTGTGGCTGATAAATTCCCACTGTCGGGATTTTCCATTCAGTAGTATCATCATACCGATTTACTGTTGAAAATGCAATATATTTTCCGGTAATTTCCTGTATTTCGTACGCATTTTCCCCGATTTCTCTACAAATCACGCCGGCATTTTCCGCCGTTTTCCGTATCACTTCTGCTGCTTCCCGATTCGTCACATCCAGAATCAGAGGAACGTCTTTTTTGATAATGCCTGCTTTTTCTTTTGCAATCTCAGGAATCGAATTTCCGAGAATTTCCATATGATCCATTCCAACGGATGTAATAACTGTAAGCACCGGCTTCTCGATACTGTTTGTCGCATCCAGCCTTCCTCCCAGTCCTGTTTCCAGGATCACGTATTCCATTCCTTCTGTCTGAAATGCTTTCATCGCCATTCCAAACAAAAATTCAAAATAAGTCGGATGGGATAACCCATCCGCCTCCATTTTTTTTACAATATCCGATATTTCCAGAAAAACAGAAAGAAATTTTTCTTCGGATATATTTTCCCCATTTATCTGTATCCGTTCCCGAATCGTAGTAAGGTGCGGCGAAGTAAACATCCCTGTTTTCTTCCCTTCTGCGAGAAGGATTCCCTGCATATAGCGGCATACCGACCCTTTGCCGTTTGTTCCTGCAACATGGATTATCTTGTATCCTTTTTGCGGACTTCCAAGTCGTTTTAAAAATTCTTTTGTATGCTCCAGAGTATGTTTTTTTGTGAACATCTGTAAATGGTCAATATACTTCACCGCTTCTTGATACTTCATTATTTTTCTTCCTTACTTTCTTTTTTACTTTGTCCTTCAAAGTCTTCTACCCAGTTCTTGGCAGGTGGATCTTGCTGTTCTTGCGGAGCCAGTTCGATTTTTCCTTCCTTATAAATATACTTCTGTGACTTGTGGAAAACAGTATTGCTTGAACCCATCTGAATAATTTGAATCACATCTCCGTCCTCCAGCTTGCAGTTCTGAAGTTCTATATGCGTATTATTCAAAAATCTTGTATCCTGTTTCTTATCGTTAACAAAGACTTTGCTGTATTTTGTCATATTTTCTCCGTAAAGGCTGTATGTGTTTTCCTCTCCAAGCTGTGGCACGATATTTGTAAGTGTCACATCTTTTACTCCCATACGCATATGGCCTTCTGTGATCGGCGGTTTATCATGATATACATACTGGTCTCCGTAAAGGATATCATACTGAAGAAGTTCCAGGTCTTTTAAATAATCATCTGTCTGTCTTCTTGTCTGATGATAATTGAATACTGTTCCGGAATGGATTCCAAGTCGTTCAAAAACATCTGCCACAATCTGATATGCCGGAATGTTTCTGTCTTCTTTTTTCAAACCAATATTATCCCATATCACATAATTTGTATTGTAAAGATATCTGCTCTTTAGATCCTTTGCTTCCAATCCCATGGTAGGAAGATGGTCTCCGTAGAAAACAATCACGCTTGGTTCATTTCTTTTTTCCACCTCATCTACAAGATGCTGCGCAAACTGATCCATTTCATAAACCTGGTTGACATAATATTCCCATGCGTTTTGCTTTTCCTGATCTTCCATTCCTGTTACCTTGATCGTTGGGTTTTCGATTACTTTTTCTGTCGGATAATCACCATGTCCCTGAACACTGATCGTAAAGATGAAATCCTGTTGTTTATCTGCATCCAGTGCATCTGTAATGTGCTGAACAAGGATATCGTCTTTAGACCAGTTATTTGGAGTCAACTGAAGAATATTCATAAATTCCTTGCTTGTAAATGAGTCAAATCCCGTATTATTATATACCCTTGCACGACTGTAAAAATTACCGCCGTTATTGTGGATGGCATGAGTTCCATATCCAAGAGATGCAAGAGCCGTAGCTGCACTTTCACAGGTTTGATCTCCTTTCAACTTCGTTTTATACGGATATTCTCCCGGACCGAAATATCGCATGTTCATACCTGTAAGAACTTCAAATTCTGTATTTGCCGTTCCTGCACCCACGGACGGAACTTTAAAATATCCGGATGAATAATTCTCAAACATTTTTCTGAGATTCGGAATCGGATCTTGAGAAAGTTTATAATATTCTACTTCTGTCGGATCAAAAAAGGATTCCAACTGAACAAAAATAATATTGGGAAGATCTTCTTTTTTCCGATCGGATTTTACCTCATTTAGTTTTCCATTCTCATCAATGGCTTCCATCGTTTTTTTATTGTAACCGTTTGGTTTATCAATTCCTGTATTAAAAAGGCTGGCAGAAAAGCAATATGGAAGTCCATAATCTTCATAAGCAAATGCAATGTTTCCGAAATAGGTGGATACTACTCTTTTATCAATAGCCATGTCAGAAACAAACATGTATACAACACACCAGAATCCGACCCCCAGAAGGGCAAGCCATCGACGCATTTTTCCTTCATACTGCCCGCCTCTGCGCCACATCGCAATGACCCATACAACAACTGCCACAGAACCTACTGCCATCAGTATGAGTTCATACACTGCAAAATAGTTTGTAAACAGGGACAACCCTTCTGTCAATGTCTTTAAATCCTGGGCATTAAATGGTGTAACACGTTTTAAAAGCATCGCACCGTTCACAATACCCAATGTCAGCCAAAGTACACTGATCAAAATTCTGGCAAACACCCTTCTTTTGACAAGATATACGATTGAAAATGTTACGAATATCATAAAAGCATTGTACAAAAACACCAATGGTGTTTCTGTCATATAGTCCCATGCCGCAAAAGCGGAATGTCTGGATATCGTTTCAATGATAAAATTAATGATCAAAGCCCACAATGCATGGAACAAAAGTGAAAAACGATTCATAAACCGGTACACCGGAGCCATTTTCTTTGCAAATGCACTGTTTCTGCGTTCTTCCAGAATTCTTTGTCTTCTTTCCTTTTTTCTCTGTCTTCCGGCTTTGATGTCTGCCCTGCTCATATGCCGCAATTTGTTTATCTTTCCTTTTATATCAGGTTTTTTAATGTGGATTTTCTTCATGATTACCTCTCGTCTGCTATTTCATAATCGATGCAAGACGTTCTTTAACCTGCTCCATCATCTGTGTGTATTTTTCCAGTTTGGCACGTTCTTCATTGATTTTTGCTTCCGGAGCTTTACTCATAAATTTGTCGTTATTCAACATACCATTTACACGGGCAAGTTCCTTTTTCAGTTTTTCTTCTTCTTTCAGAAGACGTTCCTTTTCCTGTTCAAAATCAATCAGATCTTCCAGCGGCATATATACTGAGCCGTCCGGAACTACGATGGAGACAGCATCGTCCGAAATACCTTCTTTTGTTTCCTGAACGATCATATCGTCTGCACTCATCAACGGTTTTACTGATTCTTTTAATGTTTCAAATCCCTCACAAAGTCCACTGTCTTCACATACGATAAATACTTTTGCTTTCCTGCTGTTTGGCACATTCATTTCTGCACGTGCATTTCTTACCCCGCGTACGATTTCTTTTACATGATCCATCACGTTTTCTTCTTCCTGGAAATTCCATTCATCCCGGTATTCCGGCCATGATGAGATCATCAGGGATTCTTCTTCCGGCATAAGCGCGCTGTAAATTTCTTCTGTTACAAACGGCATATACGGATGCAGAAGTTTTAACGCATTTCCAAGAACGGTTTTTAATGTCCAAAGAGCTGCATTTGCAGCTTTATAATTATCTTCTGCGTGGTAGATACGGAATTTTGCAATTTCAATATACCAGTCGCAGAACTCATCCCAGATAAAATCATAAACTTTTTGTACTGCTATTCCCAATTCAAACTTATCCATGTTTTCTGTCACATCTTTGGCAAGTTTATTTACCTTTGACAGAATCCACTTGTCTGCCGGATTCATGTCTTCCATATCCGGTCTGCTGATCACTTTGTCTTCCATATTCATAAGGATAAATCTGGAAGCATTCCATACTTTGTTGGCAAAGTTTCTGTTTGCTTCTACTCTTTCTTTGTAGAAACGCATATCATTTCCGGGTGCATTTCCGGTCACAACCGTCAAACGAAGAGCATCCGCACCATATTCGTCAATAATCTCAAGCGGATCAATTCCGTTTCCTAGAGATTTACTCATCTTGCGTCCCTGGTCATCTCGTACCAGTCCATGGAAAAACACCGTGTGGAATGGGCATTTTCCTGTATGTTCAATTCCGGAAAACACCATACGGATTACCCAGAAGAAAATAATATCATATCCCGTTACAAGAACATCCGTCGGATAGAAGTAATCAAGCTCCTCTGTCTTTTCCGGCCAGCCCAGTGTAGAAAACGGCCACAATGCGGAAGAGAACCATGTATCCAGCGTATCTTCATCCTGTTTGAAATGTGTGCATCCACATTTCGGACATTTTTCCGGAGCACCTTTTGCAACAACCATTTCTCCACATTCTTCACAGTAATAGGCCGGAATCCTGTGTCCCCACCAGATCTGTCTGGAGATGCACCAGTCTCTGATGTTTGTAAGCCACTGCATATACACTTTGTTCATTCTTTCCGGAATAAGCTTCAACTCTCCTGTTTCCAGAGCTTTGATGGCCGGTTTTGCAAGTTCATCCATCTTAACAAACCACTGCTGTTTGATAAGCGGTTCCACAATTTCTCTGCATCTTTCATGTACACCTACATTGTGTGCATATTCTTCTACTTTTACAAGGTATCCCTGTTCTTTTAAGTCATTTACGATGGCTTCTCTTGCTTCATAACGATTCATGCCTGCATATTTGCCGCCGTTTTCGTTGATGGTCGCATCATCGTTCATGATGTTGATCTCTTCCAGATTGTGGCGTTTTCCAATCTCAAAGTCGTTCGGGTCATGTGCCGGTGTCACTTTCATGGCTCCTGTTCCGAATTCCTTATCTACATATGCATCTGCAATGATCGGGATTTCTTTATTCACAAGTGGAAGAAGGGCTTTCTTTCCGACAATGTCTTTATATCTGTCATCATCCGGATTGACAACAATGGCTGTATCTCCAAGCATGGTTTCCGGACGTGTTGTTGCGATCACAAGGCTTCTGTCTGTTCCAACGATCGGATACTTGATATGCCAGAAATGTCCTGCCTTTTCCTCATGTTCCACTTCCGCATCGGAAAGGGATGTTTTACATACCGGACACCAGTTGATGATCCTGGACCCTTTGTAGATGTATCCCTTTTCATACAGGCTGATGAAGACATCTTCTACCGCCTTGCTGCATCCTTCATCCATCGTGAAACGTTCTCTGTCCCAGTCACAGGATACCCCCAGTTTCTTTAACTGGCCTTCGATGGTTCCGGCATACTCTTCCTTCCATTCCCATGTACGCTTTAAGAATCCTTCTCTTCCCAGCTCTCTTTTGTCGATTCCTTCATCTTTTAACTGATTTGTTACTTTTACTTCCGTGGAAATCGCCGCATGGTCTGTTCCTGGAATCCAAAGTGCATTGTAACCCTGCATTCTTTTGTAACGGATGAGAATGTCCTGAAGGGTATTGTCAAGTGCATGGCCCATATGAAGTTTTCCTGTAATGTTCGGCGGAGGCATAACCGTTGTAAACGGTTTTCTGCTCCTGTCTACTTCTGCGTGAAAATACTTATTCTCGCACCACTTTTCATAAAGCTTCGGTTCAATCTCTTTTGGATTGTATGTTTTTTCTAACTGCCTGCTCATCTGTTCCTCCTCATAGATACGGTCCGCATTTCTTTCTGAAAGAAAAACGCCCTTTACATCCGTAAAGGGCGTATAAACGCGGTACCACCTTCATTACACCAATGCCGCTAAACATTAAGCATCGGTATCTCTCTTTGTTCTGTAACGGAAACTACCCCGGGATATCTTACTGTCGGTTCGGATATCCGGCTCCAAAGCTACCTTCCACAACTCCTTCTTGTAATCACCTTTCAGCCTGTGGGTAATTTTCTCTGTCAAGGGCAGGTGTGTACTCCTCTTTATCAACACCTTTATCTTTAATATATGAAACTATGTTAATCATAGACATCCAAAAGTCGTTTGTCAAGAAGTTCATGGAATTTTCATCTTTTCTTAAGGTTCTCCGTTTTATTTTAAAAAGTTTTCCATCTCTTCTACGGTACGGAAAATATAATCTGCCCCCGCTTTTGTCAGTTCTTCCATATCCCCGAATCCGTACAGAACTCCTGCCGATGCAAGGCCGGAGGCTTTTGCCCCTAAAATGTCATGTTTTCTGTCACCTAACATGACAACAGAAGAATCTCCTTTTTTTAGTCCGCATTGTTCCAGTGCGTATCCGATCACATCTTCTTTTGTAACCCTTGTCTGATCCATCGTACTTCCGCAGATAAGGTCAAAATATCCTGTAATCCCTGCATCCTCTGCAATAATACGGGCATAATACTCCGGTTTTGAAGTGGCCATGACGACTTTTTTCCCGGATTGTTTCAACGCCGAAAGAAGCTCTTTTATTCCGTCGTAAAGCCTGTACTCATAAACTCCTCTTGCACTGAAGTTTTCACGGTAGTATGCAACCGCTTTTTCTGCCTCCTCCTGTGAAAGCCCGATGTATTTCCGGAAGGATTCGATCAGCGGAGGTCCGATAAATGCAAGGAGCTCTTTCCTTTCTTTTTGGATACCGAATTTTTCCAGTGCATAAACAACCGAATTGATGATTCCCTCTTCTGAATCGATGAGTGTGCCGTCCAAATCAAGGAAAATGGTTTCATACGGTTCTTTCCTTACGGCATACCGATAGTGGGGCATATCGATTCCTCTGTAATGCCTTATGGATTCTCCGCACTTTTTCATACCGTTACGTATGGCAACTTTCTGCGATGCAAGATTCGTATCGCGGATAATGGAGCAGACTTCCGAAATCCCAAGTACATCAAAAGCATATGCTTTTACTGCCTGTGCCGCCTCTGTGGCATAGCCCTGATGCCAGCATTCCTTGATCAGGTGATATCCGATTTCTTCTTTCATACAGCCCTGTCCGGTATCCTGCATGGTGATCCCACAGTCTCCGATGAGCTTTCCGTCACTTTTACGTATCACGGCCCAGAGACCAAATCCATCTTTTTCATAACGCTTCATCTGACGTATGTACCAATCTCGTACTTCTTCCATGTCAAACCCGTGTTCATATGCATACATAACTTCGGGATCTCCCAGAAATGTGCTCAATGCCGGAATATCCTCTTCTGTCATTTCTCTTAAGATCAACCGTTCGGTTTCCAATATACATTTTCCCTGCACGCTTTTCCCTCCTGCTATTTTCTTTTTAAGGTGTTCAGAAACTCCTTTTCTTCTTTTGAAATCCGGAAAGATTCCCGGCACTTCTGGATTGCCTTATTCTGTACCCAGTCATCCAGTGTATTCTCTTTGAAAAAGGCAAGTGTTTTCTCCGGAAATTTGATATAACATACAGACAGTGCCCACGCAACTGCCATTTTTACATAATATGCTTTGTTTTCTATGCTCTCATATATTTTAAGGAGATCGTCAATATATCCTTCTTCCATAAAATGATCCATCAATGCAACGACTGCAAATCTTACTTCAAACTCATGAGGACTAAAAAGCCAGCCGCAGATATAGTCAAACCAGACACTTTGGTTTTTCTTCATCCATTTAAACGTAGACACACAGGTATCACAATCCGCCCAGGACAAGATGCCCGGTATCCATCTGTCAAGGTATGCTTTCCTTTGTTCCTCTGTTCCTTTCATATAGCCGATGACCATTCCCATTGCCATATGTTCTTCCTGATAAATACACCGATCTTCCGATACACGCAGTTCTTCCAACCATTCCTCCGGACAATCTTTTGCAATCTGTCCTGCCATTTTCCGCAGGACAGGTACCCGGATTCCAAGTGTCGGAAGACAGTCAGAGTTTAAAATACGGTCATTAAAGGCTTTATACTTCTCATCTGCATATTCTTTCATTTGTTCCAACACTTTTTCTCTTCGTTCCATAACGTCTCCTTTATGATCGGTTTGCTTATTCTTCTCTGAATTTGGAAAACAGCATATCGTGATTGATCGTTTTATAAAATGCCCGTTTCAGTTCTTCGTAACCTTTGATTGGCTGTGTCATCAGCCACATCAGTTTTGTAATGGTTGCTTCCAGAGTCATATCATATGCTTCCAGCAAATCGAAATCCTGTTTTACTTTCTTTCCGACTTCGTATACGGTCATGTTGCTTCCTTCACTGACTACCTGTGTTGTCATCACAATCAGCTTCCCTTGTTTTTTCCATTTTGGCATTCCCTCATACACCTCTTCCGTAATGGCATCAGGAAATCCGCCCACTCCAAAACTTTCAATCACAACACAATCATAGCTTTCCAAGATGTTGGTCAACACCCCTGCATGCATTCCCGGAACAAGTTTCAGTACATACACACTTTCCTTCATATCATGATAAAAACGAACCTTTCCCTCCTGCTTCGGAGCCTGGATATACCGAATCAGTTGTCCGTCCTGTATAATCGCCGGATACGGAAAATTAATACTTGAAAATGCATTATAACTTTTCGCCCGTTCCTTTTTTGCCCGTGTTCCGATAATGACTTTTCCGTCAAACACAATATTTACATCTTCCGAATCGTCATCCGCCGCATAAATAAAGCTGTCTAAAAGATTGGTCTTTGCATCTGTCACATCCATATTGATCGGCTTTTGTGCTCCGGTGATCACGATCGGTTTCCCGGAATTTTGTATCATATAGGAAAGGGCTGCCGCCGTATAGGCAAGAGTGTCTGTCCCATGGCAGATCACAAATCCGTCGTACTTATCATAATTTTCTTCTACCGCCTGTACCATCATTCTCCAGTGCTTTGGTCCTACATTGGTACTGTCAACATTACAGACCTGAAGTGTTTCTACTTCACATACCTGTCTGACCTGCGGGATATAAGATAAAATATCCTCCGGAGTGAGTCCCGGGGCAAGTCCGTTATCTGTCTGCTTGGAAGCGATGGTTCCTCCTGTTCCTATCATTAATATTTTTTTCATCCGTTGTTCCTCTCTTCTTTATTTCTATTTCCATACCCAAAAAAGCCCACCAGTCCGCTGATGGGGAAATACATATAAATAAAGTATAAAAAAAAATACTTTGAAAATCAACACGCTTCTGTGATTTTCCGACACTTTATGATAGAATAGATTCGATTTTACAAAAAGAAATGGGGGATAGAACATGAGACAAAAGATAAACTTGCTTTCCGGTCCGGTATTTCCGTCACTTACAAAGCTTGCACTTCCTATCATGGCTACTTCTCTTGTACAGATGGCTTACAATCTGACCGACATGATCTGGATCGGTCGTATCAGCAGTAACGCAGTCGCATCTGTTGGTGCTGCCGGAATGTATATGTGGTTTGCCAACGGAATCGCGGCTCTTTCAAAAATGGGTGGCCAGGTAAAGGTAGGACATGCCCTTGGAGCTTCTGAAAACGAAAATGCCGTTTCTTATGCCAGAAACGCGATTCAGCTTGCTTTATTTTTCGGATTTTTATATGGTTTTCTCTGCCTGATCTTACGAAAACCCCTGATTGGATTTTTCAAGTTAAATTCTGCATCGGTCATTCGCGATGCCGAGGCGTATCTAATCGTAACATGCGGTCTTGTGGTGTTTTCATTCTTAAACCAGGTATTCACCGGGATTTTGACTGCCATGGGAAACAGCCGTACCTCTTTTCTGGCAACTGCCGTCGGACTGGTCATCAATATCGTCCTGGACCCTGTCCTGATCTTCGGAATCGGTCCGTTTCCGCGAATGGAAGTCCTCGGGGCTGCCATTGCAACCGTTTTTGCACAGGCCATTGTTACGTCTGTTTTTCTTTTTTCCGTGAAAGATGAACCTGAGATTTTTACGCATCTTCATTTTTTCACAAAACCGGACTTTCATGTATTAAAAGAAATTATCCAAATCGGACTTCCTTCTTCTGTCCAAAACATGATCTTTACCGGTATTTCCATGGTAATCGCAAGGATGGTTGCAGGCTTTGGAGATGCAGCTGTGGCTGTTCAGAAAGTCGGGTCCCAGATAGAATCCATTTCCTGGATGACATCCGATGGATTTGCAGCTGCCGTCAATTCTTTCATTGCTCAGAATTATGGTGCCGGAAATTATTCCCGTACCAGAAAAGGATACCGCTGTGCCATGATTGTCGTTTTGCTTTGGGGTGTTTTTTGTACTTTCTTGCTCATCGCATTTCCGGCACCTATCTTTCAGATTTTCATTCCGGAAAAAGGCGTTCTTTCCATGGGAGTGGATTATTTACAGATTCTTGGCGTATCCCAGCTTTTTATGTGCATGGAAATCACGACTGCCGGAGCATTTGCAGGTTTGGGCAAAACATTGCCGCCTTCCGTTGTCAGCACCAGTATGACAGTGCTTCGCATCCCGATGGCTCTCCTTCTGATTGCGACACCTCTCGGATTAAACGGAATCTGGTGGAGTATTACCATCTCCAGTATTTTAAAGGGAATCCTTATGGTTATTGTATTTCGTAAAACAAAGCATTCTCTTCCGAATTAATGAATAAAAAATACTGTACCGGACTATACAAATCCGATACAGTATTTTTTTACCCGAAATTTTTTTCCACAAGCTTACAGTACTCTTCATAAGCCGGAACACCGGAAAAATCTTCTCTTAAAGATTCTCTGATTCCTTTATAATACCAGCCTATGATTTCCTTGCTCTTCATCCGGAAGCGATTCCAAAGTTCCTCACCCACCAGCGGGTAGTCTCTGTCAATATCTCTCATATTGGAAAGCTTGTCCGCAAGTCCAATCATCTGCACATCTCTTGGTGCCGTCTTTAATCTTTCGATGGTTGCACCTTTTCTCTCATGCCATGTTTTAGACTTATCTTCGCTTTCCTGTGCCACCAGAAAAGCCACACGTTCCGAAAAATTCCTGGCAAGCATTTCCCGTGTCACGCCTTCACAGTCTTCGATGGTGTCATGCAGGATGGCCGCACTGACCACTTCCTCGTCCTGCGTCATCGTGGCCACGATATCCCCCACTTCAACGGGATGGACAATATACGGTCGCTTTGTCCCTTTCCGGTATTGCCCTTCATGTGCTTTCGTAGCAAATTCGATTGCCCGGTCTATCATTTTCCTGATTCCTTTCCGAAAATCTTTTCTCCTCTTATTAGAGTACCACGCCGGCAGATAAAATCAAGTCTATTTTTCTTCTATTTCATCTTTCAGCCTTGCACGTTCTTTCTTGTGGAAAAGATTGTAGATACACGGCACGACAAAAAGTGTAAGGATCGTACCATAAATCAGGCCTCCTACGGTAACAATGGCCATCGGCTGTGTCATATCTGCTCCCATGCCAAGACCTGCTGCCATGGTAGACAGACCAAGAACCGTCGTAAGTGCTGTCATAATGATTGGACGAAGTCTTGTTTTTCCGGTCTCAATCAGTGCTTCTTTCTGGCTGTATCCGGCATTTACAAGCTGATTCGTATAGTCCACAAATACAATACCGTTATTGACAATAATACCGGACAGCATGACAAATCCGATCATAGCAATGACACTGACTGCTTTTCCCGCCAAGAAGAGGCCAAGAAAGCCTCCCGTGAAAGCAAGAGGAATCGTAAACATGATGATAAACGGTGAACGCAATGACTGGAACTGAGCCACCATGATCAAATACATAAATACGATTGCAAGGAGAAGCATTTTTGTCACTTCTGTCATTGCTTCCTGAATCGTCTGATCTTCTCCTGCCATTTTTATTTCATATCCGGATGGTGCTTGATAATCATCTAGCTTATCTTTGATTTTCTGGCTGACCAGTCCGATATTATATCCGTCCTCCAATTCAGCAGTCACATTCATATATCTGCTCTGATCTTTTCTGCTGACTGCCTGAAGACCTGTCGCCTCCTCAAAATCTGCGATATCGGAAAGCGGCACTTCCTGTTCCGTTCCGTCCTGTTTTTTTGCTGTCAGCTTCATGGCTTTGATGTCATTTCTTGTAAGTGTTTCATTTTGTGCATCTTTTACATATACTTCATATGTATTCTCTGTCGTCAAAAGCTGTGTGGCACTTTGTGCCTCTGCAAGCTTAGAAGACAACTGCTGATATACCTGTGCTACGGTTAGATTATATTCCGCCGCTTTATCCTTCTGAATGGAAATCCTCATTTCTTTTGTGGACTCCTCCGTTCCGTCCAGCACATTTTTCGTTCCTTCCACACTTTTCACAATATCAGCCACTTCTTTTGCCGTCTTCTGCAGTGTGTCCAAATCACGCCCTTTAATTTCTACCGAAATCCCCGCCGAACCAACCGCACTCATATCCATTGTTGATGTCTGAATGTCCAAAGTACACGGAAGGCCTTTTGTTCTTTTTAAAATTTTATTTTTTATTTCAATATCGGAAAGTTTTTTATCTTCTTTTGTCAGGATGTAATACTGTACTTCTGTTGTTTTTTGATCTGTGCCGTTTCCCATCATGTTTCCGGAAGCCATCATTGCTCCCACATCCTGAACATCTTCAATTTTCATGATTTCCTTGGCAACCTGGTCAGCTACTTTTGCCGTTTCTTCCATCGGAGTTCCCTCTTCTGTTTCCAACGTCATACTCATCTGTGTACTTTCCATCGGTGGCATAAACTCTGTTCCTCTGGAAAACGCTGCCATTGTACTGGCGATCAAAAGGACAAACGCCCCTATAAGAACAAATCCTTTTCTTCTAAGTGCTTTTTCCAACAGCTTCCCGTATGCTTCTTTCAGCTTGATATAAAATCCGCTTTCTTTTTCTTCCGTACGTTTCAAAAGTCCCGCCGATATCATCGGCACCAACGTCAAAGCAATCACAAGACTTGCAATCAATGCATATGCAATCGTCAGTCCCATATCCACAAAAAGCTGTCTTGTGATACCTTCGGTAAATACGATTGGCAGGAATACACATACTGTTGTCAATGTAGATGCCGTAATCGCTCCGGATACTTGTTTTGCCCCTTCGATAGCCGCTTCTTTTGCGGATCGATGCTCCTCGTTTCTCATACGATAAATATTTTCAATCACAACGATGGAGTTATCAACGAGCATACCGACTCCAAGTGCAAGCCCGGAAAGGGAAATGACATTCAGAGTGATTCCCGTAAAATACATTAACACAATAGCCGTCAAAATACTGATCGGAATAGAACATGCGATAACAAGAGTCGGACGGAAGTTTTTCAAAAATACAAGCAGAACGATAATTGCCAGGACGGCTCCGCAAATCAGGTTTTGAAATACCGAATCTACGATCATGTCAATATAAATTCCCTGATCCATCAATGTAGAGGAATGAATAGATTTTTGTTCTTTCTCAATCTGCTGCATTTTTTCCAGGATACGGTCACTGACCTCTTTTGTGGAATATCCTGTCTGTTTGTTGATACTAAGCAAAACTCCCGGTTCCCCGTTAATTCTTGCATACACTTCATCGGAATTCGTCACCAGATTAACATCTGCCACATCAGATAATTTCACCGGATTCATTCCTTCCACTTTCAGAAGAGTGAGATTTTCCAGTTCTTCTATGGACTGAATCTTATCACCCACACGAATCAGATAGTCAATGCCGTTTTCCTGTACGTAGCCGGCCGGCATACTGAAGTTCTGAGCCGCCAGAAAGCTTTTCACCATGTCCGCCGTCAGAATTTCCGTGATATCTGCACTTTCTTCTACCTGTTTTTTCGCAGCATCCGCTTGTGTTTCCTGTGAAGTTAAAGCAGTTTCACCTGCTGCAATCTGTGCATTTCCGGCCGCCAAAGCAGCAGCAGTTTCTATCTGTGCAGAAGCAAGCTTTCCTCTGGCCTGTGCAAGTGTTATAGCCCCTTTATTCATCTGCTCTTCGGTCTGCTTTAATACTTTTTCTCCTGTTGCGATCTGCTCATTCTGCTTATTTAATTCCTGTTTCTGCTGTTCCAGTTTTGTCAGACCGTCTGTAATGGTTTTCATTGCAGAATCGTAATGGCTCAGTATTTCCAACTGAGTTTTTAATTCTGCCTGCTGTTTCAGAAGTTCCTGAGGTACTTCCTGACCTGCCTCCTGGAGCTTTTTGATTTTTTCATTTACCTGGTCATATGCAGACTGGATTTTGTCTTTCTTTGCATATAAAGTTTCCAGATTATCCTTCTGTGCATTTAAAGCCTTCTCCTGCACGGAGAGCTGTGTTGTTGCCTTTGCAAGCTGAGTCTTTGCAAGATTTAACTCACTTTTCTTTTCCTTTATTTCTAACTGAGCCTGTGTAAGTTCCGCATTCTTCTTGGAAATCTCACTTTCCGCAGATCCCATCTGCTCGGCCGCCTGTTTTTGCCCTTCCTGAAGTGCCGCTTTTCCTTCTTCTACTTTTGCCCTGGCCTCATCCAGTGCCTTTTGTGCCTCATCAAACTGTTTGTTTAATGTATCCTGCATCTGTGCATTGTATTCCTGGATTTTCTTTTCGTTTACCGTCACTTCCACACTCTGCTCAATGCTTCCTGAAGCTGTGACAGAAGCTACTCCTTCTACGCTTTCCAATTCCGGAATTACTTTTTCTTCAATCATCTGACTCGTCTTTGCAGCATCATTACCGGAGGCACTGACAGCAGTAATCACCACCGGAAGCATACTCGGATTCATCTTTACGATAGTCGGATTCGCAACGGTTTCATCCCATGTTCCCTTGATCTGATCCAGTTTTTCGCGCATTTCAAGGGAAACAGAATCCATATCTGCCGTCTGCTCAAATTCGAGGATAACCATTGATGCATTTTCCTGTGAAATGGACTGCACCTGTTTTATATTGCTGACCGTAGCCATGGACTGTTCCACTGACCTTGTAACCTCTTCTTCTACTTGTTCCGGACTTGCCCCCGGATAAGCCGTAAATACTGCCGCATAAGGCATATCCATATCCGGCAGAAGATCTACCGTCATGTTCTGAAATGACACGATCCCAAGCAAAATGATCAGAACAACACCCACCACAACCGTATATGGTTTTCGTACACTAAACTTAGATAACATAAAACGCTTTCCTTTCTAAAATTTTGTTTTTATAGTTCAAAACAAGTAAAGATTTTCCTCAAAACGGGAAAATCACGTTAAGATTGTATCACTTCTGTCTTCAATTCACAATATTTGTATCGTATAATATACGTTAAGATTCTATCTATATTTTAAGAAAAAGGAGATATCATTATGATACAGATAAAAAAAGAAAGCGTCCTGATCACCGGAGCTTCCCGAGGAATCGGACGTGCCTGTGCCCTTTTGTTTGCCAAGAAGGGATACCATGTATTTTTAAACTGTGCCCACTCCATCCAAGCACTGAAACAAGTCCGAGAAGAAATCCTTGCCATGGAAAACTCCTCCTGTGAGCTCTGCATCGGAGACGTTGGAAACCCGGACGATGTCGCACATATCTTTCAAATCATCTCCTCTTCCCCTTACACAAACGGAGGTGTAGATGTTCTTATCAATAATGCCGGAATCGCCCATATCGGTCTATTAAGTGATATGTCCGACGAACAATGGATGCAACTTATAAATACCAATCTCTCCTCCGTGTTCTATTGCTGCCGTGCCGCCATCCCAAACATGGTCACACACAAGAAAGGCCGCATCATCAATATCTCCTCCATGTGGGGACGCTGCGGTGCTTCCTGTGAAGCCGCCTACTCCGCCTCCAAAGCCGGAGTCCAGGGACTTACTCAGGCACTCGCCAAAGAACTGGCCCCAAGCAACATTCAGGTAAACGCCATCGCATTCGGCGTAATCGACACAGAAATGAACGCACAGCTTGACGCAGAAGAACGCACTCAGCTAGAATACGAAATCCCAGCCGGACGATTCGCTTCTCCCCATGAAGCAGCAGAAATAATCTTCCAGACTGCCATTGCACCATCCTACATGACCGGTCAGATCATCGGATTCGACGGCGGGTTTGTCTAAAACCAAATTGTTTCTAAATTGTTTGAATTTTTGGGGACGTGTTCCTTTGCAAAGGAACACGTCCCCAAAATACAAAATACTGTTATCCTTTTATATCCAATTCAACTGGACAATGATCGCTTCCCATAATATCCGTAAGTATCTTTGCATCATCCAATCGGTCTTTTAAACAATCCGATACCATAAAATAATCAATACGCCATCCGGCATTTTTCTTTCTTGCACTGAACCGATAGGACCACCACGAATAAATTCCTTCCTGATCCGGATAAAAATACCGGAATGTATCAATAAATCCTGATTGCTTTACTGTTCTGAATTTTTCTCTTTCTTCATCTGTAAATCCGGCATTTTTACGGTTTGTTTTTGGATTTTTTAAGTCAATCTCTTCGGCTGCCACATTCAGGTCTCCGCAGAAAATAACCGGTTTGTTCTCCTCTAGCTTTTTCAGGTAGTTCAGGAAATCATCCTCCCATTTCATTCTGTAGGAAAGTCTTGCAAGCTCGGACTGGGAATTTGGTGTATACACGGTAACAAAATAGAAATCTTCAAATTCCAACGTGATGACACGTCCTTCCTGATCATGCTCTTCGATTCCGATTCCGTAAGACACGGATTTTGGTTCCTTCTTTGTAAATACAGCTGTTCCGGAGTATCCTTTTTTCACGGCATAATTCCAATATTGATAATATCCGGGAAAATCCAGTTGTAGTTGCCCTTCCTGCATCTTTGTTTCCTGAATACAGAAAATATCTGCGTCTGCATCCTGGAAAAATTCTTTAAAACCTTTCTGGACACATGCACGGATTCCGTTTACATTCCAAGATATAAGTTTCATTTCGTTTCCTCCTGTTTTTTCTGATAATACACTTCTTTTAAAAACAAGCCATGAGCCGGAGCCAGAAATCCTGCTTTCTGTCTGCTCCTTGCATTTAAGATGGCCGGTATGTCTTCTGCCCGTTTTTCTCCGCTTCCGACTTCCAAAAGGGTTCCGCTTAAAATGCGGACCATGTGATACATAAAGCCATTTCCTTTAAATGACAAAATGATACACTCTTTCTTTTGCTCTATCTTTATTTCATAAAGATTCCTGATACAGCTTTCCTCATCTTTTCTGTCGGTAAACCCTGAAAAATCATGCCTTCCGCATAAAAATGAAGCTGCCTTTCTCATAGCTTCTATATCTAATCCTTTCGGATAATGGAATGCATACTTTCGTTCAAACACATTCGGTTTTTCTCTTGTGTCTACATGGTATTCATAACATTTCCCTTTGGCACTTCGCCTTCCGTGAAAAGTATTTGGTACCAGTTCCACAGACCGGATGCGGATATCTTCCGGAAGTCTTTCATTTAATTTTTTGCGGAATTCCCATTCATCCACTTTCCCCGACAACCGAAGGCTTGCCACCTGCCCGTATGCATGGACTCCCCCGTCGGTTCTTCCTGATCCTTGTATCTTTCCTTCATATCCGGTAATGCTGCTTATCGCCTTTTCGATCACACTTTGTATGGTATGGTCTGTTCCCGGCTGCCGCTGCCATCCCTGATATCTTGTCCCGTCATAAGAAATGGTCAGTTTATATGTTCTCATTTTATATGCCTTTCTTTTTCTTCACTTTCTATTAATCCATTGTATGATATTTTCCGAAACACACAGCCAAAAAGCGTCCGGATCATGCTTTCTCCTCTCATGCCCGGACGCTTTCTTTTATTCTTTTATTTCCGACTTTTTATCGAGAATACTTTTCAGCTCATCCATGAATGTGTTTACATCTTTGAATTCACGGTACACAGAAGCAAAACGGACATATGCCACTTCATCCAGATCTTTCAGCTTATTCATGGCAATTTCTCCGATCACTTTGCTTGGAATTTCCTTCTCTTCTCTGTTAAAAATTTCATTCTCTATCTGCTCTACGGTCTTTCTTATAGTATCCGCCGAAATCGGTCGCTTATAACAAGCCTGAAGAATTCCTTTTTCGATTTTCTCTCTGTCATACTGCTCTCTATTATTATCTTTTTTAATAACAATAAGAGGTATGGTTTCGACTTTTTCATAAGTTGTGAAGCGTTTTCCGCATACATCACAGGAACGTCTTCTTCTGATACAGGAACCATCTTCCGTCGGTCTGGAATCGATAACTCTTGTGTCCGGATTGTTGCAATATGGACATTTCATCTTTTGTACCGTCCTTTCGCCTAATTTCTGGTTTCAGTATAGCATTACAGCCATAGCCGGTCAACATTTTCATTTTATTTACATTCACATAAAAACTTTTCCTCGCAGATATCAACAAGAATGATATCCGGTCCTACTTTACAAATACATTCAAACGGAATTACATATTCACTGTCATATCCGAGCAGCCCACAAAATTTCCCCGGTCCCGGCACAACGATTGCCTGTACACATCCTTTATGCATATCTACGACCAGATCTACGACACATCCAAGTCTTCTGCAGTCTACTGTATTGATCACTTCTTTTTCTTTTAAATCACACAATCTCATAGCCATCCTTTCCGCACACACAAAAGCGCATACACCGGTCTTTTTACCAACATATGCGCTTCTTTCTTTTCTGTTACAGATTCATGACTTTTTCACTTTCAAAAGCTTTTGCTATGACAGCAGTCAGAATTCCGCCACATCCTAATGTAACTGCCAGTGTAATTCCATACTGTACTGTTGTTACCTCTGATGTAAGGATTCCCTTTAACGCCAACGCCGTATTATAAAATGGGATAAAATATTCTGCCGTTACAGGTTCTCTTGTTGTAAACATACTCATTAACCCGATGACAAGAACAACCATATAGGCCGGTGTAATGTAAGACCCCGCTTCCTTCATATCTCTTGCAAATACGGAAAGAAGAATGATAATGGAAGAATATAAAAATGCGATTGCCACTAAAAGAATCCCCGTCATCACAATCTGATCCATGGAAATCTGGATATCCAACCCATTATTTCCTCCCATGACTTTTGGGAAACTGATTCCCATGGCAACAATATAAATAACGGAAGAAATTCCCGAAATGGTCATCAGTGCAAATACTTTTCCGAGAACGATGGATCTTCTCTTTACTTGAGTTACAAGAAGGCTTGCCATCGTTCCTCGTTCTTTTTCTCCTGCAATCATTTCCGTACCGATTCCCATTGCTCCTGCAAATAGCAGAATCGTCACAAAATACGGAAGCATGGTGCCAAGAAATTCTCCGCTTGCCTTTTTATCATCCTGCACTACCATATCCGGATTGTCACTGTTAACCGTAAACATCTGAATTTCCGACAAATCACCTACTCTTTGTGTCAGCAATGTCTGTCTGTATGTTTCCAGTGCCTGAGTGGAAATAACTTCGAAAGCATTCTGAGAATACTTTTCTGACGGATTATAATATGTTTTTATCTGAGGCACCGTACTTCCCTGCTGATAATTTTGAATCGTTTCATCAAAGCTTTTCGGAAATTCAATGATCAAATCCGCCTCTCCGTTTTTTAATTCTTCTTTTGCATCTTTTATTTCTTTTTCCGTACGGATGTCTTTTACTTTCATATGAAGCTTGGCATTTTGGGAAAATGCCTGAAAGCTTTCCGACTGATTTACAATGTAAACAATGGATTTATGGCTTTGGATGTTTGCTACTTCCTTTTCAGAAAGGCTTCCGACGATTGCCATGATTCCCACCATGATGATGACCGGAAGAAGGAAAATTGAAAAAATCATCTTCGGATCTTTAAAAATCCTTGCCATTTCTTTTCTATATATGGTTTTCATACTTACACTTCCCCCTTTGCATCTTTATAATACTTGAAGAAAGCATCCTCCAGATCCTGTGTGCCGGTCTGTTCCAAAAGTTCAGAAAGTGTACCTTCCGCTTTCTTTTTCCCGTCAATGATGATCCCGATCCTGTCACAAAGTTTCTGAGCTTCAGACATGATATGAGTAGATACAATGACAAGTTTTCCTTCTTCTTTTAACTTTTTCAGATAATCCGTCACGTTTCTTGCAGTGATGATATCAAGCCCGTTGGTAGGTTCATCGAAAATAACAATGTCCGGATCATGTACAAGACTGACTGCGATTGCTGCTTTCTGTTTCATACCGGTCGACAGTTCTTTAATCTTTTTATGTGCAAAGTCGTCAATCCCGAAATAGGAAAATAACTCACGCTTTCTTTGTTTGACTGCCTCTGTACTCATTCCTCTCAGTTCCCCGAAAAAATCAAACATATAGTCGGAAGAAAACTGGGGATCCAATTTAATGTCACTTGTTAAAAATCCGATATTTTTTCTCACCTCTTCCGGTTCCTTTTGAACTTCATGTCCGTTTACATAAATCTCTCCGGATGACGGATGAATGATCGTTGCAAGACAGCGAAGGGTTGTTGTTTTTCCTGCTCCGTTTCTCCCTAGATACATACTGAGTTTTCTCTACTACTATCCCCTCGCTCAATATCGGTACTATAACTATAACCTTATCTGGGAATATCTGTACCTGCTCTAAGTGCTCTAAGAGGTATTCTACTTTTAATTTCTCATTACCATCTACATATCTGGATACCTCCTCATCTATGTTAGCAAGTACCTTATCTATCTCTGCAATATCTCCAGAGTTAGCCTTATTCTTTTCTGTTTCTGCTTTGAGCTGGATGATCCTCTCATCTAACTCCTCTGCTTTTTTCTGGTATTCCTGTTTATTTAGGATCCCATCTAAGTAGGCATCCAGTAACTTACTTTTTCTGGAGAGCTCACGCTGTAGATCTGCCTCTGTATGCCCTCCATTTGCCTCTAGGAGCTGTTTTCTGAGCTTAGTAAGCCAATTTATCATATCATGCTTTATTGTGTCTGTATTTGCCTGTAATCGCTCTGATACTACCCCCATTATCTCCATGAGGGAGTTATAAGAGATATTTTCATTATCACAGCCTAAAGGATTTATCTCTCCAGCTTTCCCCATCGTGCTATCTCTTTTTCTGGTTCTCCTGCCTTTAGTCTGCTTTGTACTGCATACCCAGTACTCATCCTTAGATACTCTCTGTTTCCTCCAGTAAGGAGCCCCACAGATACCACATACCAGCTTACCACTAAAAGAGTATCCGCTGGTTTTCTTGCCTCTCCTGTCGGATCCTGTGGCTATTACTCTCTCCTCATGGATCTTACAGATTAGATCCCACTCCTCTTGTGTGACTATCGGAGGGAGAGCGTTTTCTACATATACCCACTCCTCCTTAGGAAGTTTTATAGTTTGCTTACTCTCAAAATCGTGTCTTTCTTTGTTTATAATCATGGTACCTACATTTTTACAATCATATACAAATTTAGGTATATCCATAGGTTTCCACGGTTTCCCTACCGTGTTACGGTATCCAGCATCATTAAGCTCCTTAGCTATGAGGGTAGATCCTTTTCTTGCCATAATGCCCTCACACATGAGCCTCCTTACCTTAGCCTGTTCTGGATTTATATAATACTTACCATCTTTTTTATCCCATCCATATACATTACCACTACCTTGTAAGGCTATCTCCTGCCCCTGTCTGGCTTTTTCTATTCTGTGATCGTGGTAGTTATGGAGTTTCTTACTAAGATTTCTACTAAACTCCTCCGCTATGATCGCTCGTACACCTGTGATAAGAGCATCATCTGGGGAGTAAAATTTCCCATCCATGTACATAAACAGGAGCTTTCCTGTTTGTACTACCCTGTTAATAAAGAGGTACCAATCCAGAGTATTTCTCTGGAGCCTCTCTTGATCCTTGATTACTACAATATCAAATAAATCCTCATACAGATCCTCATAGAGCCTCTGGTAATCATCTCTGCCCTTTACCATCGTACCGCTCTTACTGCGATCAATATACTCTCCTACCAGTTTCCAGCCATGATCCTTAATACATCCTCTATTCTCCTCAATCTGGAGTTCTATAGCGTTTAGCTGTTCCTCCTCTGCTGTAGATACTCTGGCATAAAATACCGCTCTCATACCAATAGTATCTCTTATATCCGTTATTTTCCTGTATGCCATCCTGTTTACCCTCCTGTAATAGTCCTGTGAGCTCCTGTGTGCCTCATACAGCCACTTTTATATATTAGGTGTAGACTTCTTTACTCTCGATAAAATAGAGGGCTTTATGAGGCTGTTTTCAGTTCCTATCTATTATACACCCCTTATATACTAGTATAGAATAAATTAAATTTCTGCTATATATTTTTGAGATGATGTATGGTA
>CALFLL010000040.1 GCA_937880845.1 uncultured Drancourtella sp. | reverse complement strand
AGCATACAGACCTTGGAGAGGGTCTATAAACACTACTACTTTATAATACGAGGAGGAAAATATGAAATTAATAAAGACAGAAGAGGCAGAAGGAACAATCTTATGTCATGATATTACACAGATTATAAAAGGAGAGAAGAAAGGCCCTGTTTTTAGAAAAGGACATATTGTTACAAAAGAAGATATACCGATTTTGCTGAGTGTTGGTAAGGAGAATCTTTATGTCTGGGAACAGGAAGAAGGGGTTCTTCATGAAAATGAAGGAGCTGAGATTTTGAGGCGGATGCTTCAGGGAGGAAGCAAGGAAGAAGCTGCTTTTTCGGAAAAAGAAAAGGTTTGGAGATATATGGAAGCATCTGAAGCAAAGGAAGGAAAAATTGAATTAAAGGCAGCGATGGACGGAGTTTTAAAGGTTCATTCCAAAGCACTGAGAAGTGTGAATATGCAAGGAGAAATGATGATTGCAACCAGGCATGGAAATACAGAGGTGAAAAGGGGCGATAAACTTGCCGGAACAAGAGTGATTCCTCTTGTCATCAAAGAAGAAAAAATGAATCAGGCAGAAAAAACGGTGCTGCAGCTGACCGGCGGAGAACCTATTTTAAAGATTTTACCGTTTCAACATAAAAAAGTAGCAATCGTAACGACCGGAAGTGAAGTTTATAAAGGAAGGATCCAAGATACATTTACGCCGGTATTGATAGAAAAATTAAAACAATATCCGGTGGAACTGATTGGGCATAAGATTTGTGATGATGACCATGAGATGGTTACAAAAGCAATTATGGAGTTTTTAAATCAGGAGGCAGACATTGTTTTGTGTACCGGAGGGATGAGCGTTGATCCGGATGACAGAACTCCTCTGGCCATTAAAAATACAGGAGCAGATATCATTACATACGGGGCACCGGTGCTGCCGGGGGCAATGTTTATGTTGGCATACACGGAAAAGGGACAGGCAATCATGGGACTTCCGGGCTGTGTCATGTATGCAAAGCGTACGATTTTTGATCTGGTACTGCCGAGAGTGATGGCAGATGATAAGGTAACAAAAGAAGAGTTGGCAGATTTAGGTGAGGGAGGACTTTGTCTGAACTGCGAGGTTTGTACTTATCCTAATTGTGGATTCGGAAAATAGATGGAGGAAAGCAGATGGATTTTACACATTTTGACGGAAACGGGAACGCGGTGATGGTTGATGTCGGAGAAAAAAATATTACAAAACGGACTGCAAAAGCCCATGGCTACATTGGCGTTTCTGAAGATTGTTTTCAAAAAATCAAAAATAGAGATATGAGAAAGGGGGATGTCCTTGGGGTGGCTCAAATTGCCGGGATTATGGGAGCAAAGAAAACAAGTGACCTAATCCCGCTGTGTCATGTTTTGAATCTGACAAAAGTAGGGATTGAGTTTTTTATGATTGGGGAAATGGAAGGAAAAAATCCAAAGAAGCGGTATATTGAAGCGGTCTGCACGGTGAAATGTGAAGGGAAGACAGGTGTAGAAATGGAAGCATTGACAGGGGTCAGTACAGCACTTTTAACAATCTACGATATGTGTAAGGCGGTAGATAAAAGTATGGAAATCGATGATATTTGTCTTTTGAAAAAAGAAGGCGGTGTGTCTGGAACATATGAACGGGCGGAAGATTGATTATTTGAGAATTTCTCTTACGGACAGGTGTAATCTCAGGTGCAGGTATTGTATGCCACGGGATATAGAATCCGTTCCGATGGAAGAGATTTTAACATATGAAGAGATATGTGAAATTGTGCAGGCGGGAACCAAATGCGGAATCCGGCATTTAAGGATCACAGGTGGTGAGCCATTGGTAAGGAAAGGATGTCCGGAATGTATTCGGATGCTGAAGAAACTTTCAGGAGTGGAAACAGTTATGATGACAACAAATGGTATTCTGCTGAAAGAGTTTCTGCCGGATCTTTTAGAGGCAGGCATTGACGGAATCAACATCAGTCTGGATACGTTGCAAAGGGATAAATATAAAGAAATCACAGGGTATGATGGACTGAACCGGGTACTGGAGGCACTGGAAGCATGTGTAGAGGTCGGGGTACGGACAAAGATCAATGTGGCAGCTGCAAAGGAGTTAAATGAGGGAGAAATTTTCCAACTGGCAAAGCTTTCGAGCGAGTATCCGGTTGATGTACGGTTTATTGAAATGATGCCGATCGGTTATGGAAAGCAATTTTCAGGATTGGATAATCGGAAGCTGATAAAACAATTTCAAAAAAAATATCCGGGTATACAACCGGCCAAATCTGTTCATGGTGCCGGTTTTGGGCCTGCCGTTTACTGGCAGATACCGGGATTTCAAGGGAGAACAGGATTTATTTCTGCCATGCATGGAAAGTTTTGTAAAGATTGTAACAGACTGCGTATTACCAGTACAGGAAAGTTAAAGTATTGTCTTTGCTTTGAAAATGCAAAAGATGTAAAGGATATTTTAAGGGAAGAAAAAAATCCGGTGCTAAGGCAGGAAAAGCTTTGTATGGCATTTGAAGAAGCAATCAGAAAAAAACCGTTGGAACACCGGTTTGAAACTCCGGAGGAAATCAGTGAAACAAAGAAAATGAGCCAGATTGGAGGATGATAAGAAGATGGAAAAAAAGACATTGGAAGGAAAGGTACATGCAATCTGCATCAGTGAAAAACGCGGCACACAAAAATATGCAGTACCATGCGCTACATTTGTGAAAGATCATGGTATTGAAGGCGATGCCCATGCCGGAAACTGGCACAGACAGGTCAGTCTTTTAAGCTACGATAAGATTAAAGAATTTAATGAAAAGGGAGCACGGGTAACGGATGGAGCTTTTGGTGAAAACCTGATCGTAGAAGGGCTGGATTTCCGCTCTATGCCGGTAGGAACCGTTTTGCGATGTGAGGATGTCATCCTGCGTATGACGCAGATTGGGAAGGAATGCCACACCCATTGTCAGATTTATCAGAAGATGGGGGAATGCATCATGCCGGTACAGGGAGTGTTTGCAGAAGTGGTACAAGGAGGAGATATCCATACAGGCAGCCGGATGACGGCACAGTTACCGGATGGAACAGAACCTTTTCGGGCGGCAGCTATCACAGTCAGTGACAAGGGAAGCAGGGGAGAACGGGAAGACTTAAGCGGACCGGCTATGAAAGAAGCACTTTCCAAAGCTGGGATTAAGGTAGAAGAGCAGATCATTCTTCCGGATGAAAAGGATATTTTAAAGAGAGAAATGATCCGGCTTTGCGATCAAAGGCAGGTAGATCTGCTTCTGACATCCGGAGGAACCGGATTTTCCGAAAGGGATGTTACACCGGAGGCAACCATGGAGATTATGACAAGGAATGCACCGGGGATAGCAGAGGCCATACGATCGGAATCAATGAAATATACAAAACGGGCCATGCTTTCAAGAGGGGCATCTGTCATAAGAAACCGCACGCTGATCATTAATCTTCCGGGAAGTCCAAAGGCAGTAAAAGAAAGTATGGACAGTATCATGGACAGTGTGGTACATGGACTTGGAATTTTAAAAGGAAGGGAATCGGAATGTGCAAGATAAAAAGAGCGGTAAAACAGGTTCTTGCAGGAATGACAGCGATATCTATGGTTATCACCATGACAGGGTGTCAGAAAGAAGAGAAAAAAAAAGAAAAAATCAAGGGGACCGTTACGCTTGCGGCAGCAGCGTCTTTGGAATATGTGTTTGAAGAAAAGTTGATACCGGAATTTGAAAAAGAATATCCGGACGTAAAGATAGAAGGGACATATGATTCTTCGGGGAAACTGCAGCAGCAGATTGAAGCAGGACTTCCGGCAGATATTTTCTTTTCGGCTGCAGAAACACAGATGGATGCACTGGATCAGGAGGGGATGATTCAAAGGAATACCATTGTCAATATGCTGGAAAACAAAATCGTACTGATCACACCGGTCGGTTCGGATAAAGAGTTTCATGAATTTGCGGATATAGAGAAAGCAGATATGATTGCCATGGGAGATCCGGAAAGTGTACCGGCAGGGCGATATGCACAGGAAGCACTGAAAAAACTTGGAATTTGGGAAGAGATAAAAGGAAAAGCAAGTTTTGGTACAAATGTGACGGAAGTACTGAACTGGGTTGCGGAAGAATCGGCAGACTGCGGGATTGTATATCAGACGGATGCGGCAACTACAGATAAAGTGAACATAGTGGCAGAAGCTCCGGAAGATTCCTTAAAAACGCCGGTTCTCTATCCGGTGGCTATGTTAAAAGAGGCACCAAATAAGGAGGCGGCAGAAAAATTTTATAAATATGTCACATCAGATGAAGGAGCAAAAATATTTGAAGAATATGGTTTTTCGGATTATAGAAATGAAAGATAACAGGAGGAAAAGATGATGGATTTTTCTCCGGTTTGGATTTCGTTAAAAACAACGGCGTGTGCTTCCGTGATTACTTTTATACTGGGAATTCTGGCGGCATGGCTCGTCATGTTTATTAAAAACAGACATGTAAAAGCGATTGTTGACGGGATTTTGACGATACCTCTTGTTTTACCACCTACAGTTGCAGGATTTTTTCTTCTTTATATCTTTGGGGCAAAACGGCCGATGGGAAATTTTAT
The DNA here is from genome assembly GCA_937880845.1 of uncultured Drancourtella sp. GTDB lineage: Bacteria > Bacillota > Clostridia > Lachnospirales > Lachnospiraceae > Sellimonas. The sequence continues at coordinate 23,242 of CALFLL010000040.1, read as the reverse complement.
GGAAGATATTTTGGGAATAAGGATCGCATTTTCCTGGCTTGCAACAGTGTTTGCAGCAGTTGTTGTGTCTTTCCCGTTGATGTATCGTTCTGTCAAGGCTGGATTTGAACAGATCGATCAAAATATGATCGAAGAAGCAAAAATAATGGGACTTGGCAGATGGGGGATTTTGTGGAAGATCCTGTTTCCGTGTACCTTTCCTTCTATTCTTTCGGGAATGATTCTGTCTACTGCCAGAGGACTTGGAGAATATGGGGCAACAGCCATGATTGCAGGAAATATACCAGGGAAGACAAGAACTTTGCCTCTTGCAGTTTATTCAGAAGTGGCAGGTGGGCATATGGAAAAAGCAGCGGTATATGTTATAATCATTCTTGTAGTAGCACTTCTGGCTGTATGGATCATGAATCTGACAGCTAAGGCAGAAAACGAAATAAAAATGTAAGGGAGGGGCAGATGAGAAAGGAAATACAGCCGGTTTTGAAATTGACATTGGAAAAAGAAGACCGATTTTTTGGCCCCGGAGTAGCAGAACTTTTGGAGCATATCGTGGAAAAGGGGTCGATTCAGGCGGCCTGTCTGGAAATGGACATGTCTTATTCCAAAGGCTGGAAGATTATCAAACGGGCAGAAAAAGAACTGGGCTTCTCTTTGCTGTATACGCATAACGGGGGCGCTCATGGAGGAAGAAGCGAATTGACAACAGAAGGAAAAGAATTTCTGGATCAATATCGTGCGGTGGAAAACAGACTGAAACAGGAGATGGAAGAGTTGTTTATCCACTATTTTAAGGAAAAAGAAGCGAGAGGGGAAAGATGCAAATGAAGAAAACGACCATTATGACCGAAGGGGTGATCTGGAGACAGATTCTGGCCTTTTCCATTCCGCTTATTATGGGGAATCTTTTGCAGCAGTTATATAATACTGCGGATTCTATCATTGTTGGAAATTTTGTGGGGAGTGAGGCACTGGCTGCGGTTGGATCCAGTGGGTCTCTGATCAATCTTTTGATTGCATTTTGTATCGGAGCATCTGCCGGGGCAGGAGTTGTGATTGCTCAGCATTATGGGGCAGAAGACAGGGAACAGGTACAAAAGGCCGTCCACACCACTTTGTCCATTGCGGTGATTACAGGGACGGCAATCATGATTCTTGGCATTGCCGTCAGTCCGGTATTACTTAGATGGATGGGAACTCCGAAGGAAGTCATCGATCAGTCTGTTTTATATTTGAGGATTTATTTTGGAGGACTGATTTTTAATGTTGTATACAATATGTCCGCGGGAATTTTAAATGCAGTAGGAAATTCAAGGCGTTCATTGGTATATCTGGCTATTGCGTCTATTTCCAACATTGGATTGGATTTGGTTTTTGTCGTGGTATTGAATCTTGGAGTAGCAGGGGTAGGAATTGCGACTGATCTCAGTCAGCTTTTATCCTGTATTTTTATTATCCGATTTTTAAGAAACGTAGATGATATGTATCAGGTACGTTTAAAGAAGGTGAAATGGCATAAGGAAATGGGAATAAAAATCATTAAAATGGGACTCCCGACAGGAATCCAAAACATGGTGATTTCTTTTTCCAATATTTTGATCCAATCCAGTGTCAATTCCTTTGGAGCAAAGGCAATGGCAGGATTTGCGGCTTATATCAAGATAGACGGCTTTAATATTCTTCCGGTCATGAGTTTCAGTATGGCTGCCACAACATTTACGGGACAGAATTTTGGAGCCAGACGCCTTGATCGTGTGAAAAAAGGAATGTGGGTGACTTTAGCCATGGGATTTATCTATACAATCATCACAGGAGTGCTGTTATTGTTGTTTGCAGACCAGATTATCGGTATTTTTACAAGTGACAGTGAGGTTATTTACTACGGAACAGTGGCTATGTGGTATTTCTGCCCATTCTATTTCCTATTAAGTATTATGCACGAAATGGCAGGAACAATCCGTGGAGCCGGAAAGACGGTTCCGCCGATGTTGATTATTTTATTTGCACTTTGTGTATACAGAGTCATCTGGGTGAAGCTGGCAGTGCCTCATTTCGATACCATTCGGGGTGTCTTTTTATCTTATCCGATCTCTTGGGCAATCAGCGCGGTTTTAATGGTATTGTATGCATGGAAAGGAAATTGGCTTCCAAAAGAAAAAGCAGAATCATAAGGAGGAGATACATATGTTATTAATAGAATATCCAAAATGTACAACATGTAAAAAAGCAGCAAAATGGCTGGAAGAAAAAGGTGTTCAGTTTGAAAGAAGACACATTGTAGAAGAAAATCCCACGAAGGATGAGCTGAAAGCATGGCACGAAAAAAGCGGACTTCCTTTGAAACGGTTTTTTAATACAAGTGGGATGAAATACAAAGAATTAAACTTAAAAGACAAACTGGCAGATATGAGTGAAGAAGAACAATATGAATTGCTAGCAACAGACGGAATGCTTGTTAAAAGACCTATTCTTTTGGGAGATGATTTTGTACTTGTAGGATTCAAAGAAAAAGAATGGATGATGAAGATTGAAGTAAAGGAAGACTTATAATATGAGAGAAAAGCTGACAGAACATGATGTGCAAAAAATCCGGGAAGAAATAGAATATCGTAAATTGGTTGTCCGTAAAGAGGCTATTGAGGCAGTGAAGGAAGCAAGGGCCCATGGAGATTTAAGTGAAAATTTTGAATATCATGCGGCTAAAAAAGACAAAAACAGAAATGAAAGCAGGATCCGATATCTGGAAAGGATGCTGAAAACAGCCAACATCGTAGAGGATACTTCTGCTTCCGATGAAGTTGGCCTGAATAACAGAGTAGAAGTATATTTTGAAGAAGACGATGAAACCAGTACATTTAAGCTTGTAACATCTATCCGAGGAAATTCTCTGGACGGGAAGATCAGTATTGAATCGCCTCTTGGAAAGGCTATTTTGAAAAAGCATGTGGGAGACCGTGTGAAAGTAAAAGTCAGTGATGATTACAGTTATTATGTTGTCATACGTTCCATCCAAAAGACAACGGACGATAAGGATGATAAGATCAGAAGTTATTAGAAGAAAGAATGCATATTTGCCGTGCTTTTTGAAAAGCGAGTGCAGATATGCATTTTTTGTATAAAAAAAGAAAAGGGGAGAATACTAAGAAAAAACGGAAAAGGAGAACAGGTTATGAACGGAACTGCCAAACTTCTGAATTTCGTCTATCAAAATTCACAAATGGGAATGGATACGATCAGTCAGATTGTTGAGATAGCGGAAGATGAAAATTTGAAAGAATGTCTGGAAAAACAGAAAGAAAAATATAAAGAATTTCATCAGGAAGCTGCAAAGCTTTTAAATGAATACGGACATGATGAACAATCCATCAGTATGTTTGACAAACTGAAAACATATTTTATGATCAACATACAGACGGTAAAAGATAAATCTGCATCACATCTGGCACAGATGCTTATTGAAGGAAGCAGTATGGGTGTGACCAATGCACTGCAGGATATCCGGAAATATGAAGATGCAGATACGGATGCAGTGAGACTGATGAGAAAACTTTACAAGTTTGAAGAAGATAATGTGGAAAAGTATAAACAGTTTTTATAAATAGAGACCGCAGGCAGAAAAAATGCCTGCGGATTCTAAAATTTATACAAAAGATATTGGTTTGATAAGAGAAGTATCATAATGTTCATTAGAAATACTTACATATAGAAGAAAGATTACTACTGGAATACCGACTACAGTTTGCGTTATAATAAAAGTGAACTATGAAAAACAAACGGCAAAGGAGAAAATTCATGGAAATGTTATCAATTGAACAGGAACTGAAAGGAAATTCTTACCCAGGAAGAGGTATTATCATCGGAAAAACGAAAGATGGTAAAAAAGCTGTAACAGCATATTTTATTATGGGAAGAAGCGAAAACAGCCGCAACCGTGTATTCGTAGAGGATGGACAGGGTATCCGTACACAAGCGTTTGATGAATCAAAACTTACAGATCCAAGCTTGATCATATATGCTCCGGTACGTGTACTTGGCAATAAAACGATTGTAACAAACGGAGACCAGACAGATACGATTTATGAAGGAATGGACAAGCAGCTGACATTTGAACAGTCCTTAAGATGCAGAGAATTTGAACCGGATGCACCGAATTATACACCTCGTATTTCCGGAATCATGCATATTGAAAATGGAAAATACAACTATGCAATGTCAATATTAAAGAGCAACAACGGAAATCCGGATAGTTGCCACCGCTATACATTCGCATATACGAACCCGGCAGCGGGCGAAGGACATTTTATTCATACATACAAATGTGACGGAAATCCGCTTCCGAGCTTTGAAGGAGAACCAAAATTGATTTCCATTCCGGATGATATCGAAAGCTTTACAGAACTTTTGTGGAACAGTCTTAACGAAGACAACAAAGTATCTTTATTTGTACGTTATATCGATATTGCAACAGGCGAATATGAAACAAAGATTGTAAATAAGAATAAATAGGAGCGGATAAAGATGAGAGAATTAGAATTAAAATACGGATGTAATCCAAATCAGAAACCGGCAAAAATTTTTATGAATGATGGAAGAGAGCTTCCAATCAAAGTATTATGCGGACGTCCGGGATATATTAATTTCCTTGATGCATTTAATGGATGGCAGCTTGTAAAAGAATTAAAACAGGCAACGGGACTTCCGGCAGCTACATCATTTAAGCATGTATCTCCGGCAGGAGCGGCAGTAGGACTTCCGCTTTCCGATACATTAAAGAAAATCTACTGGGTGGATGATCTGGGAGAGCTTTCACCGCTTGCATGTGCATACGCAAGAGCAAGAGGAGCAGACAGAATGTCTTCTTTCGGAGATTTTATTTCTCTTTCCGATGTGTGTGATGTGGCAACGGCAAAGATTATCAAACGTGAAGTTTCAGATGGTGTGATCGCACCGGGATATGAACCGGAAGCATTGGAAATCCTGAAACAGAAAAAGAAAGGCAACTATAATATCATAGAGATTGATCCGGACTATGTACCGGCTCCGATCGAACATAAAGATGTATTCGGAATCACATTTGAACAGGGAAGAAATGAACTGAAGATTGATGATGAATTATTTTCCAATATCGTAACAGAAAATAAAGAACTTACAAAACAGGCAAAGATTGATATGGCAATTTCCATGATCACATTAAAATATACGCAGTCTAATTCTGTATGCTATGTAAAAGACGGACAGGCAATCGGTATCGGAGCAGGACAGCAGTCCCGTATACACTGTACAAGACTTGCAGGAACAAAAGCCGACAACTGGTTCTTGCGTCAGTCACCAAAGGTATTGGGACTTCAGTTTGTAGACGGAATTGGACGTGCAGACAGGGACAATGCCATTGACCTTTATATCGGAGAAGAATATATGGATGTACTGGCAGATGGTGCCTGGGAAAAAGTCTTTAAAGTAAAACCGGAAGTATTTACGGCGGAGGAAAAACGTGCATGGTTAAATCGGATGACAGACGTAACGCTTGGTTCCGATGCATTTTTCCCATTTGGTGATAACATTGAACGTGCTCACAAGAGCGGTGTAAAGTATATTGCACAGCCGGGCGGTTCTGTAAGAGATGATAATGTTATCGAAACATGTAACAAATATGATATGGTGATGGCATTTACAGGAATCCGCTTATTCCACCACTAAAAACAGAAATAATGAAAATAACGGTCAGAGTGTCAAAGCTTTTAGGCTTTGGGCATTCTGACCGTTATTAGATTTATTCAAAAGCAGCTACCGCAAGCTGCTGAACGGATCTTTGTTGAAGGAGAAACAGGCGTGTATAAACTTCTCGGCATTTGATAAATTTCTGAAATAATTTTTGAGTTTCTGTTTCGTTTTCATAGACTTTCCAAAATCCGCAGTATTTACAGTTTTTTCCCTGATTTTCGATAAATCCTTTTACGTCACAGAAAGGATATCCCAGAAAAAGACCGATCTCATGAGGAAATCCGTCGGATTCCCAAAGTCGGAGTTTCAGTCTTTTGATCGCCTGTTCTGCTGTAAAATCTTTGTATCCATATGTTTTCAAAAAGCTTTTTACACACTCTCGTTTTAAGTCGGCGTCAAGTTTGTGTAAACGGCAAACATAAATCAGTGCATTTTGTTTCGTTTCTTTCAAAATAAAAAGGGTAATTCCCTTGGCATTCAGATGATGATTCCATAAATCAATGAGTTTCGGAAGATCATCATTCGAACAAAGCGGATAGGAAAAAAGATTTGCCGTTTTTAATCCGGCAAGGACTGCAGAACAATGTTCAACCAATTTTTTCTCAAACATGATATACCTCCTTAAAACGAAAGTTAGAAAAAGCTAACTAAGAAAGAAAAAAGAAAGGGATTGTATTACCCCATCTAGATGTTAGTATTAACTAACTAGTAAAAGAATAACAGCAATTCAAAGAAATGTCAATAAAAATATATTTTAAAATTATATTTTTTTCACATTAAAAAATAAAATGATACATATTTATACATAGAAAAGAAAACAGTTGCAAAACGGGAGCCGGAAAGTTATAATAAAAAAGGTGACAATAGTGCAAAAAAAACGGTAAATATAACAAAAATAAGGAGTATAAGACGATGGGAAAATATTTCGGAACAGATGGCTTCAGAGGGGAAGCAAACGTAGGACTTACAGTAGAACATGCATTTAAAGTAGGAAGATACCTGGGATGGTATTATGGCCAGGAACATAAGGCAAGAATCGTGATCGGAAAAGATACAAGAAGAAGCAGCTATATGTTTGAGTATGCTCTTGCAGCAGGACTGACGGCTTCCGGAGCAGATGCATACCTTCTTCATGTTACTACAACACCAAGTGTATCCTATGTAACAAGTACAGAAGATTTTGACTGCGGGATTATGATATCCGCAAGTCATAATCCATTTTATGACAATGGAATTAAGATCATTAATGGTAAAGGATACAAAATAGAAGCAGAAGTAGAAGAAAAGATTGAGGCATACATTGATGGAAAAATTCCGGAACTTCCGCTTGCGGTCAGAGATGATATTGGACGGACCATAGACTATGCGGCAGGAAGAAACCGTTATATCGGACATTTGATTTCTGTTGCAACAAGATCATTTAAAGATATGAAGATCGGACTTGACTGCGCCAACGGAAGTGCATTTGCCATTGCAAAAAGCGTCTTTGACGCACTTGGAGCAAAGACTTATGTAATCAACAATAATCCGGACGGAACAAACATTAACACCGCATGCGGTTCTACCCATATTGAAGGACTTCAGGCACATGTAAGAGAAAAACATCTGGACGTTGCCTTTGCTTATGACGGCGATGCGGATCGTTGTCTTGCAGTAGATGAAAATGGAAATCTCGTTGATGGAGACCTGATTTTATATATTTGCGGGAAATATCTGATGGAACAGGGAAAATTAAACGAAAATACCATCGTAACAACCATCATGTCAAATCTTGGATTGTATAAAGCATGCGACAAGATTGGAATGAAGTATGAAAAAACCGCTGTGGGTGATAAATATGTATACGAAAACATGATGAAAAACGGTTTTGTATTAGGAGGAGAACAGTCAGGGCATATTATCTTCAGCAAATATGCCAAAACAGGGGACGGTATCCTGACATCTCTTATGCTGATGGAAGTGATTCTTGAGAAGAAAATGTCGCTCGGTAAACTGTCAGAAGAAGTGAAAATTTATCCACAACTTCTTCAAAATGTACACGTAGCCGATAAGAAGACTGCAAGGGAAAATAAAGAAGTAGTAAAGGCAGTCGAACATGTTGCCGATACGCTCGGAGAAGACGGAAGAATCCTTGTACGTGAAAGTGGGACAGAACCGGTAATCCGTGTCATGGTAGAAGCAGCCACACATGAACTTTGTGAAAAGTATGTAAAAGAAGTAGTAGATGTAATGGAAAAAGAAGGGCTTATAATAGCATAGTTGTAAGGAAAAGGATTCAAATAAAGGAAGGAACGTGAAAAAATGCACGTTCCTTCCTTTATTTTTGCGTTTTTATAAGATTTTCGGATCTCCAGATACGTGGAGAACAGCCATATACATTTTTAAATGCCCTGGAAAAATGCAGTGGGTTAGAATATCCGACTGCATTGGCAATATCCTGTATAGATAATTGGGTCATTTTTAAAAGTTCGGTTGCTTTTATCATACGATATTGGATCAGAAATTCCTGCGGAGTCTGTCCGGTTGCCTGACGGAAGATCGTTCCAAAATAACTACGGTTTAATCCACAGCGAGCGGCAATATCTTCAACGGAAATATCATTTTGAAAGTTTTGTTCAACAAAAGTCAAAGCCTCTTTAATATAGAAGTCACGCATTTTTCCTGTTTGCGACAGATGAAGAGGAGCAATAGACCGAGTCAGATAATCGAAAAACAAAAATCCATGTCCAAGAAGATGAAAGGGTGATTTATCCGGGTGATGTACAATATAAAGCATTTCTTCTAACATTTTTTGCCGAAGATCTTTGGAATGTGTGTGATAGATCGGATGATCAGGAGATAAACCGACAATTTGAAGAGGCTCTTTTACTTTTAACCCGTCAAATTCAATCCATACATATTCCCATGGAATATTACGGTCTGCTGTATAGGTGCAAATCTGCTGTGGGAAGATCATAAAGCCTTCACCGCTTTTTATATGATAGGTTTGTGTGATACCCTGTTTATCCTGAGCCATGAGAGTGCCTGTACCGGATATGACATAGTGGAATAAATAATGGTTTCTGGCTGCTGGACCAAAAGTATAGGAAGGAGTACATTGCTCCCATCCATACTGATAAAGGCTCAAATCAATAAAAGTTTCACTTGGAAAAATCGAAAACAGGTAATTTGTCATTTGGTAATCAACTCCTTTCCACCATTATATATCAAAGTGCTAGATTACTTCAAATTATATAGAAAAAAATAGCATAAAGGCATAAATAGATAAAAATACAGATATTTTTGCTAGCATATTGCTATGTTATAATTATTTTATAAGAAAACGGTATTAAGAAAGGAGAAAAGGAATGAGAACGGGCAAAAAAACAGCCGGTGCAGTTATGGCAGGATGTATGATATTTACCATGATTTTTACGGGATGCGGAGAAAAAGATAACAGTGGTAAAACGGAAATCGAAATTTTGCAATATAAACCGGAAGCAGCGACATATTTTGATAAAGTGGAAGAGGAATTCAATAAGACGCATAAAGATATTCATTTGACGATTGAATCACCAAACGATGCGTCAGCAATTATGAGGACAAGATTCATTCGGGAAGACTATCCTGATATTATCGGAATCGGAGGAGATATTAATTATTCTTACTATGTTGATGCAGGAATTCTTGCGGATTTATCTGATTATAGCGGAATGAAAAATATAAAACAGTCATATCTGGATATTGCAGAAGGTCTGGAAATCGTGCCGACAAAAGGAACATATCTTATGCCATATGTGGCAAATGCAGCAGGGATTCTTTATAATAAGGATATTTTTGAAAAATACGGATGGGAAATTCCGGAAACATGGGATGAATTAATGAGTTTATGTGAAGAAATGGAGGCAAAAAATGTACAGCCGTTCTATTTTGGTTTTAAAGATACATGGACTTGTATGGCACCGTGGAATTCTTTGGCAGTAGGACTTGCTCCCGCAGATTTATGTAAGCAGGTGAATAAAGGAAAGGCGACATTTTCAAAAGAATATAGAGAAACAGCGGAAAAGTGTTTAAAACTTCTTGACTATGGGCCGAAAGACGCTTTTGCGTATAATTATAACGATGCATGTACAGCTTTTGCACGAGGAGAATCTGCAATGTATCCGATAGGAAGCTATGCGGTTCCCCAGATTCTATCCGTAAATCCGGATATGAATATTGATTCTTTTGTGACACCGGGAAATAATGATGCGGAGAAAAATACATTAAATTCCGGAATTGACCTTGGATTTGCGGTAACAAAGGAATGTAAAAATAAAGAAGCGGCATACGAAGTTTTGGATTTTCTTTATGAGGATAAAAATATCCAGAAATATATCGATGATCAAAATGCAATTCCTTGTAAAGAAGGAGATTTCAAACTTTCTCCTATGTTGGACGGAATGAGTACTTTTATTAAAAACGGTGATATGACAGACTACCAAGATCATTATTATCCGTCGGAAATGGCTGTAGACGCACAGATTCAAACATTTTTACTCAATAAAGATACAGATGCCTTTTTGAAAAAATTTGATAAAGACTGGAAACGTTATAATCGTGACACGATTCGAAAAGTGCAAGAGTATGAAAAAGAACATGGAAAAACAAAATAGAAAGGCGAGGAGAAAATCATGAGGAAAATGAGTGAGCGAAAACGAACGTATTTGTTGATTACAATACCGATTCTGGCATTGTTTATCTGTTTTAATACGATACCGTTGATTAGGGGGATTATATACAGTTTTACAAATTTTAAAGGTTTTGGAGAGTATGATTGGGTCGGATTTCGCAATTATATTGATTTGTTTCAGGACGCAAGAGTCGGAAAATCTTATTTGTTTACATTTAAATTAGCAGTTGCAGCTACGATCATCACAAATGTTATAAGTATTTTGCTGGCATTGGGACTGAACAGCAAAATTAGAGCGAAAAGTTTTTTCAGAGGAGCATATTTTCTTCCTAATGTACTTGGTGCATTGGTTGTAGGATATATATTTAATTACTTTTTCACTTATATTCTTCCTGAATTTGGAAAAATGATAGGAAGTGACGCATTAAGCAACAGTATGCTTTCAGGAACAAAAACGGCATGGATTGCCATTGTGATCGTGTGTGCATGGCAGGCAATAGCAATGAATACGATTATTTATATTTCCGGACTTCAGACGGTTCCGGAAGATGTGTATGAAGCAGGTGCTTTGGATGGAGCTACCGGATGGAAAAAATTTAAACATTTGACATTCCCTTTGATCATTCCGTTTTTTACGATCAATATGGTACTTTGCGTAAAGAACTTTTTGATGGTATTTGATCAGATTATAGCATTAACAAGCGGAGGTCCTGCTCAGAGTACGGAGTCTATTTCGTTTTTGATTTATAACAATGGTATGAAAGGCGGACAGTTTGGATTCCAAAGTGCCAATGCGGTTATCTTCTTTATTGTTATTGTGGCAATTTCTATGACACAGATGATCATTTCCGGAAGAAAGGAGGAACAATTATAATGAAAGAGAAAAAAGGAAACTGGGTAGGAACGCTTCTTTTGGCTGTCGGGCTGATCACCATTGCCTTTCCGTTATATATGACGGTTGTAATTGCGTTTAAACAACCATCAGAGATGACAAACAGTATATCAGGGATATTGTCTCTTCCAAAAAGCTGGAGTTTTAGTAATTTCTCAGAAGCAATGAAGGTAACAGATTTTTGGAATTCCTTAAAAAATAGTTTGGTTATTACTATGGCAACGGTAGGTTTGTCAATCCTTATCCATTCGCTTTTAGGATATGCAGTGGGACGAAATAAGGTAAGCAGTAAATTCTACAAGTTTGTATATTTATTTATCGTAAGCGGTATGTTTGTTCCATTTGCAATTCTGATGATGCCTCTTGCAAAACAGACGGCTGAAATGGGACTTGGAAATTGGGTTGGTGTTATTCTTCTTTATATTGTATTTTATATGCCGATGAATACGTTGCTTTATACAGGATATCTGACAAATATACCGGTTGCTTTGGAAGAGGCGGCCAGGGTAGACGGTGCAAGTACATGGAAAACATATTGGAAAGTTATTTTCCCTATCATGAAACCGATGCATGCCACTGTTGCGGTAATTACGGCACTTGCAGTATGGAATGACGTTATGACACCGCTTATTATCATGGCAGGAACAGGAGAAAATACACTCCCTCTTGCACAGTTGAATTTTCAAACACAATTTGGAACAAATTACAATTTAGCATTTGCATCCTATTTGCTTGCATTGATTCCGATCGTGATTTTCTATGTTGTCTGTCAGAAACAGATTTTAAATGGTGTTGTAAACGGTGCAGTAAAATAATAAAACATGAAATTTGAGGAGAAAACATGAGTATTAATTTTAACAAAGAAAAGAAAATTTTTAATTTACAGACTAAACATACGACCTATCAATTTCAAATTGATAAATATGGCTTTTTGCTTCATTTATATTACGGAAAGACAGTGAACGGAGATATGGATTATCTTCTGACATATTATGACAGAGGATTTTCGGCGAATCCTTATGACACGGATATGGACCGGACATATTCAATGGATGCATTGCCGCAGGAATTTCCGTGCAGCGGAACCGGAGATTTTCGAAAAACGGTTTTGACAATCCAAAACAGTGACGGTACATATAGTTGTGACCTGAGATATAAAAGCCATGAAATAAAAAAAGGAAAATATAGTTTGGAAGGAATGCCGGCTGTATATGCGGAAAAAGAAGAAGCAGAAACACTGGAAATTCTCTTGGAAGATCCGGTAACAAAAATACAGGCAGTATTATATTACGGAGTTCTTCCGGAAAACGATATTATTACAAGAAGTGTTAAAATTATAAATGAAAGCAACGATAAAATTTATTTGGAAGGGGCAGCTTCAGCGTGTCTTGATTTTGTATACGGAAATTACGATTTGATCAGTTTTTATGGAAGACATGCAATGGAACGTAATTTTCAGAGAACAGCAGTTAAACATGGAAAACAGGTGTTAGGAAGCAGACGTGGAACTTCAAGCCATCAATACAATCCGTCAATTATACTTGCGGAAGAAAATACTACGGAAAAAAATGGAAGCTGCTATGCAATGGTATTCGTTTATAGCGGAGGGTTTGAAGCAGAGGCTGAAAGAGACCAGTTTAATCAGACCAGGGTTGTTATGGGACTTGCATCAGAAATGTTTCATTATCCATTAAACAAACAAGAAAGCTTTATCGTCCCTGAAACGGTATTGAGCTATTCCTCAGAAGGTTTATCAAAACTTTCTCAAAATCTTCACAGATGTTTTAGAAAAAATTTATGCAGGGGTAAATATCGTGATGAGGTACGACCAATTTTAATCAATAGTTGGGAAGCGGATTATTTTAATTTTACAGGAGAAAGCCTTCTGAAGCTTGCAAAAGAAGCCGCAGATCTTGGAATTGAAATGTTTGTTTTGGATGACGGATGGTTTGGACAGAGAAATGATGACAATACAAGTCTTGGTGATTGGAAGGTAAATGAAGAAAAACTTGGATGTACAATGGGAGAATTCATTCGGAAAGTTAATGCACTGGGAATAAAATTCGGAATTTGGATTGAACCGGAAATGATTTCGGAAAACAGTGAACTTTATCGTGCTCATCCTGATTGGGCATTTCGTATTCCTGATCGAAATCCGGTTCGTGGAAGAAATCAGCTTGTATTGGATTTTTCAAGAAAAGAAATCAGAGAATACATTTTTGAACAAATTTGTGATGTATTGGATCAGGGAAATATAGAATATATCAAATGGGATATGAACAGAAGCTTGACAGACATTTATTCTTCTGCAACAAAAGAACAAGGAAAAGTACTTTATGACTATGTCCTTGGAGTGTATGATTTCCTTGAAAAATTGATAGAACGTTATCCGAATATCCTGATCGAAGGATGCAGTGGAGGCGGTGGACGCTTTGATGCGGGAATGTTGTATTATACGCCGCAGATTTGGTGTAGTGATAATACAGATGCTATCGACCGTTTGGAAATCCAATATGGAACTTCTTTCATTTATCCAACTTCCAGTGTAGGGGCTCATGTATCCGCAGTACCGAATCATCAAACGGGTCGTCTTACTTCTTTATATACAAGAGGTGTGGTTGCTATGTCAGGGACGTTTGGATATGAATTGAATCTTGGAATTTTGTCTGAAGAAGAAAAAGAAGAAATCAAAAATCAGGTCAAAGAATATAAAAAATATGCAGAATTGATTCAAAATGGGGATTATTATAGACTATCTAATCCTCAGAAAGATGAGATTGGTGCATGGGCGTTTGTTTCACAAGATAAAGACGAAGTACTTGTAAATGTCGTTATGCTAAAAATCCATGGAAATATGACGGTAAATTATGTAACAATACCGGGCATCCGACCGGATAAATTTTATAAAGAACAAAAAAGCGGACAAATTTACAGCGGTTCTGCACTGACAGAGGCAGGGATTCCGATACCGATCGAAAACAGTGAGTATTTGGCATACCAATTCTATTTTAAACAAATATAAAAAAGTAGGTTAATAATAGATGCAAGAGAAGAATAAAAAAGAATTTTACACACGTTTTAACAGGCATTTAGATGAATTAAAATGGCTGTATATGGAATTGTATGATAATCCCGAAATGTTTCAGGAATTATGTGATCAGATGTATGAATATTATTGTGACAGAAGAGAAGTATTAAAGAAGAGAGATAGAAAAAGAGAAAAAAATCCGAAATGGTATCATAGACAAAACATGCTTGGAATGATGCTTTATGTTGATAATTTCGCAGGAAACTTAAAAAACATGAGGGATAAGCTGGAGTACATCAAAGAATGTAATGTTACATTTCTTCATTTAATGCCATTTCTTGAAACAACCGAGGGAAAATCGGATGGCGGATATGCTGTGACAGATTTTAGAAAAGTGAGATCTGATCTGGGGAATATGGATGACCTGGCAGTGCTGGCGGATAAGTGCCACGAAAAAGGGATAGATATTTGCATGGATTTTGTCATGAACCATACATCGGAAGATCATGAATGGGCAGTTCGTGCAAAGCGAGGAGAAGGAGAATATATGAGCAGATATTTCTGCTATCACGATTTCTCTATACCAGAACAATTTGAAAAAACGGTTCCGCAGGTATTCCCGACAACTGCTCCGGGAAATTTCACATGGATACCGGAGATGGGACATCATGTTATGACAACCTTTTATCCGTATCAATGGGATTTGAATTATAAAAATCCAAGAGTATTTAATGAGATGATGTATCATTTTCTGTTTTTTGCAAACCAGGGTATCGATATTGTCAGATTGGATGCCGTTCCATATATATGGAAAGAACTTGGTACGTCATGCAGAAATTTAAAACAGGTTCATACCATTGTACGTATGATGCGGATGATTGGGGAAATTGTTTGCCCGGGTACGATTCTTTTGGGAGAAGTGGTTATGGAACCTGAGAAAGTGATTCCTTATTTTGGAACACAGGAAAAGCCGGAATGTCATATGTTATATAATGTGACAACAATGGCAACTACATGGCATAGCCTTGCTACAAAGGATGTGCGGTTGTTAAAAGAACAGCTTGATATTGTAAACGGTCTGCCAAAAGAATATACTTTTTTAAATTATTTAAGATGTCATGATGACATTGGATGGGGATTGGATTTTTGTGCATTAAAAAAATGGCATATGGAAGAGATTCCGCATAAAAAGTTTTTAAATGATTATTTTACGGGACAATATCAAGGAAGCGAAAGCAGGGGAGAATTATATAATGACGATCCTGTGACAAAAGATGCCAGGTTTTGCGGAACAACGGCATCCATGTGTGGGATTGAAAAAGCAAAAGAAGAAAAAAACCGGGAAAAAATGAAAACAGCGATCAGAAAAGATTTAATGTTGCACGCATATTTACTTATGCAATCAGGAATTCCGATGCTTTATAGTGGAGACGAAATCGGACAAATAAATGATTATTCTTATAAAGAAAATGAGAAAAAAAGAGAAGATTCAAGATATGTGCACAGAGGTTCATTTAATTGGAAATCAGCCGAAAAACGTAACAACCACGGAACTATAGAGTCGGAAATATTTCATACACTCAATCGTATGGAAAAAATACGAGATCACGAAGAAACTTTTAAACCTGAAGCAACCGTCATGACCCAAGAAACAAATGATAAAGAAGTCCTCTGTATCATAAGAAAACAGAATGGAGAAACATTGATTGGGGTATTTAATTTTTCGGATCAAACAAAAACAATCTTTTTACCGGAACAACAAAAATATAGAGAATTGATCCGGGACGAAGAACAGGAAGAAGGAAAAATTATTTTGCCGGAATTTGGATTCGTATGGTGTAAAGCATTCTGAAAATGTATATAATTTTAACAAAGGGGACGTGTTCCTGTACACAGGAACACGTCCCCTTTGCATTAAGTTGATTGAATAATTTGAATAGTTATACAGTGTGGAATCCTCGCCCGATGATTTCGCTTGTATTGGAAATCAAGATAAAGGCATCCGGTTGTGTTTCTTTGATAAAGTTACGAAGACGTACAGCCTGTGGCCGGCTAAGCGCAGTCAGGACAATATATTTTTTCTGACCTGAAAAAACGCCTTGGGCAGAATATACGGTAGCACCTTTGTGCAGTTCATAGATAATGAAATTACAAATTGGCTCAGGACTGTTACATACGACATTGAAACATTTGGAAAGATTGAAACTTTCGATAAAGTTGTCTGTCATAAATGATCGAAGGACAAGTCCAAGGAAAGAGAAGAGTCCCGTTTCCATTCCGAAGATGAAAAATCCACACAGAGCGATTAAAATATCTGATAATAACAGTGCTCGTCCGATATCAAATCCGGTGTATTTTTTCATGATCATTGCAATAATATCAGTACCTCCGCTGGAAGCTCCGATATTGAAAAGGAGTGCGGAACCGAATGCAGGAATAGCAACCGCAAACATCAGTTCCAGTACCGGCTGATCCGTGAGCGGATGACTCATAGGAAAGATCCTTTCTAAACCGGAGAGAGAAACGGAAAGCAGGATACTGCAGTAACAGGTTTTCGCTCCGAATCCTTTTCCAAGGACAAGAAAGCCAAGAAGTAAAAGGACGATATTAGATACAAAGTTAAAATCACTGGCTGACATGACGCCGGTTTTAGCAATCAAAACAGCAAGACCGGTGAGTCCGCCAAAAGCAAAGTTATTGGCAAATTTGAAAAAATAGATTCCGACGGCCATAATGATCGTGCCGACGGTCATCAATAAAAATTCATTTACCCTGGATTTTGGTTTGAGTGCCGAAGTTGGCTTTGGCCTGGAATGCTTCATATGCATATGTTGTTTTTCGTTCATCTTTTTTTCCCCATTTTCTTTTGATTGTCATTGACAATTTTTACTACAGAATTGTAACGCCGGCAAGTGAAAAAGTCAACGGAAAAGGACAGAAACAGTATTGTAAAATTATTTTTGGGGACACTATGGGAAAAAGGAGGAAAAGTAATGTATAAATGTTTACAGATTAAAGATATATATGCACGGGAAATTCTGGATTCCCGCGGAAATCCCACCATTGAAACCCAGGTGCTTGCCGAAGACGGTTCTATCGGGTGTGCTTCCGTTCCATCCGGTGCATCCACAGGGAAATATGAGGCAAAGGAGCTGCGAGATAAGGAAAAACAGCACCGTTATTGCGGAAGAGGTGTGGAACTTGCGGTAAATCACGTGAATGACAGAATCGCAAGAGAAATCATAGGAATGAATGTGTATGACCAGGCAGAATTGGACAGGGTACTGTGTAAGATAGACGGTACAGAGGATAAAAGCAACCTTGGAGCCAATGCCATGCTTGGAGTATCCATGGCAGCAGCGAGAGCGGCGGCAAAAAGTATGGGACTTCCGTTATACCGTTATCTTGGGGGAATACATGTACGACGTATGCCGGTCCCGATGATGAATGTTTTAAACGGAGGTAGACATGCCGATAATATCATTGATTTTCAGGAATTCATGATCATGCCGGTGGGGGCATGTTGTTTCAGGGAAGGACTGCGAATGTGTACGGAAGTGTATCATATGCTAAAAGCATTACTAAAAGGGAGAGGGCATCATACCGGAGTAGGAGATGAAGGAGGATTTGCACCGGATTTACCGGATACGGACAGTGTATGCAAAATTCTTATGGAAGCAATTAAGACGGCAGGATATGAACCGGGTAAAGATATTGTGCTGGCACTTGATGCGGCTGCATCTGAAACCTACGACAGAGAACTGGGAAAATATGTTTTTGTAGGAGAGAGTCGTGGAAAAGAAGAAAAGGTCACACGTTCCGCCGAAGAATTGATTGATTATTATGAAGACCTGGCAGTAAAATATCCAATCGTTTCTATCGAAGATGGGTTGGAAGAAGAGGATTTTGCCGGATGGGGAATCATGAATACAAGGCTTGGCAGAAGACTTCAGCTTGTGGGAGATGATCTGTTTGTCACAAATACGAAAAGATTGAAAAAAGGAATAAAATCTCATGCAGCCACTGCGGTTCTTGTAAAAATCAATCAGATCGGAACTCTGACGGAAGCGTTTGACACCATTCGTCTGGCATCGGAACATGGATACCGATCCATTATTTCACATCGATCCGGAGAAACGGCAGATACCATGATTGCAGATATTGCAGTAGCATTCGGAACAGGACAGATTAAAACAGGAGCTCCGTGCCGCTCAGAAAGGGTTGAAAAATACAACCGACTTTTAAAGATAGAAGAAGAACTGGGATTTTCGTCTGTTTATAAAAATCCGTTTGCATAAAAAAATCACATGGAACAGCTTGCGAAAAAGAATGATATATGATAAGATATACATGGTTTATCCGCAGGAGGTGTTAAAGGTGGAAATTCTGAAAATTGTAATCACAATCTTATTTGTAATAGACTGTATTGCTCTTACAGCAATTGTTTTAATGCAGGAAGGAAAGTCAGCAGGACTTGGAACGATCGCAGGGATGGCTGACACATACTGGGGACAGAATAAAGGACGTTCTATGGAGGGAACACTTGTAAAAGTGACAAAGCTTCTTGCACTTTTATTTATTGTACTGGCCGCAGTATTAAATTTAAAAGTATTTGCTTAATAGATGGTAAAAAAGATGCAGAACACTCTATTTTACAAAAATAGAGTGTTCTTTTTTCAACTATCGTATAAAATAGAAAGTATATTGGAAAAGAGGTGCAGACAGATGGAGAGAAACTATGAAAAAAAGAAAAAGCTGATTTATCAGTTTATCTGTGATGAATTTTATGTACCTATGAAGATGAAAGAAATCGCGGTTCTGCTTCAGGTTCCGAAAGAGGAACGACAGACTCTGAAAGGAATCCTTGACAGCTTGGAAGCGGAGGGAAAGATCCACAGAACACAAAAAGGAAAATATATCAAAGGAGAGGCAAAGAAACTTTGCGGTCTGTATCAGGCTCATGCGAGAGGATTTGGGTTTGTTACGATAGAAGGATTTGAAGAGGACGTGTTTATCTCGGAAGAAGATGCAGGAGGAGCTCTTCAGGGAGATGAGGTTGAGATTGTCCTCACAAAAAGCGGGAAAAATCAAAAAGAAGGAAAACGCCAGGAGGGAAAGGTTGTCAAGATTCTGAAACGAGGCACTTCCCAACTTGTAGGATACTATCAAAAGAACAAAAGTTTTGGCTTTGTTGTCCCGGATAATCAGAGATTTCTTCAGGATATTTTTGTGCCGGCAGAAAAATCCAAAGGAGCCGTAACAGGACATAAGGTTGTGGTAAGGCTGACATCTTATGGCGGAAACGGGAAAAAGCCGGAAGGAGAGGTTGTGGAAATACTGGGACATATCAATGATCCGGGTACGGATATTCTGAGTATTGCCATGTCTTATGAACTTCCTATGGATTTTTCGGAGAAACTTTTAAATCAGGCGGGACGTGTTGCAAAACCGGTCAGCGGTTCAGACCGTGCCGGAAGGAAAGACTTAAGAAACATTCCGATGGTGACCATTGACGGAGAGGATGCGAAAGATCTGGATGATGCAGTATCTTTGGAAAAAAGGGACGGATATTATTTCCTGGGGGTGCACATTGCAGATGTGACAAACTATGTACAGGAAAATAGTGCACTGGATCGAGAAGCGAAAAAACGGGGGACAAGCGTATACTTGGCTGATCGCGTGATTCCTATGCTTCCGCATATCCTTTCAAACGGAATCTGTTCCTTAAATGCAGGAGAAGACAGATTGGCACTTAGCTGTCTGATGAAAATAGATGAAACCGGAACAATTGTAGATCATGAGATCGCAGAAACGGTCATCAATGTAAATCGCCGCATGACCTATACGGCAGTTAAAAAGATTCTGGAAGATCATGACGAAGAAACCTGCCGGGAATATCAAGAATTTGTCCCGATGTTTCAGGAAATGGGAGAACTTTCACGGATTTTAAGAAACAGACGCCATAAACGGGGAGCGGTGGACTTTGATTTCCCGGAAACAAAAGTGATTTTGGATGAACAAGGCCATCCAATCGAACTGAAAGCTTATGACAGAAACACTGCCACCAAGATGATCGAGGATTTTATGCTTGCGGCAAACGAAACCGTGGCTGAAGATTTCTTCTGGCGGGAGATTCCGTTTGTATACCGGATTCATGAGGCACCGGATGAAGAGAAGATCAAAAAGCTTGCTGTATTTATCAACAATTTCGGATATTCCATGCATATCGGAGGAAAAGAAATCCACCCAAAAGAAATCCAGAAGCTGATCGAAAAAGTAGAAGGGACACCGGAAGAACCGATGATTGCAAGACTGGCTCTTCGTTCCATGAAGCAGGCAAAATATACTCCGCAGAATGAAGGACATTTCGGACTTGCAACTGCTTACTATACTCACTTCACATCTCCCATCAGACGTTATCCGGATCTTCAGATACACAGGATTATCAAAGACACTTTGAGGGGAAGGATGACGGAGGAAAAAATCCGCCATTATGATTCCATCCTGGAAGAAGTGACAAAACATGCAAGTGAAACAGAACGCCGGGCGGAAGAAGCGGAAAGAGAAACCGTCAAATTAAAGAAAGTCCAGTATATGAAAGAACGTGTCGGGAAAGAGTACGAAGGGATTATTTCCGGAATTACCAAATGGGGGATGTATGTGGAACTTCCGAATACGATTGAAGGACTGGTCCATGTGGTGAATATGAGAGACGACCATTATGAATATATCGAAGACCGTTATGAAATGGTAGGAAGAAGCACGGGAAAAACCTATCGACTGGGAGAAAAAGTCCGGATCTGTGTGGAAGGAACAGACGAACTGACAAGAACAATAGATTTTGAGTTAGTAAAGGAGCAGAGATAGAACATGGCGAAGACAAACGGAAAAATGATTGCAAACAATAAAAAGGCATACCATGATTATTTCATCCTGGAGTCCTATGAGGCGGGGATTTCGCTTGCAGGAACGGAAGTGAAGTCTTTGAGAATGGGAAAATGCAGCATCAAAGAATCGTTTATCCGAATTGAAAACGGAGAAGTATATATCTATGGTATGCACATCAGCCCATATGAAAAAGGAAATATTTTCAACAAAGATCCTTTAAGGGTAAGAAAGCTGCTTCTTCATAAAAACGAGATCAATAAACTGCTTGGAAAAATGAAGGAAAAGGGAATGACCCTTGTGCCTTTAAAGGTATATTTTAAAGGAAGCCTTGTAAAAGTAGAAATCGGGCTTGCAAAAGGAAAAAAATTGTATGATAAGAGAGCGGACATTGCCAAAAAAGATCAGACAAGAGAAGCACAAAGAGATTTTAAAATCAGAAATTTTGGCTAGAATCAAAACGAAAAGGAGAGTATAATAAAAATGGTACCGGTAACGAAAAAAGACCTGCGTAAATTAGTGTCGCAGGCAACGATTGAAACATATGAGGAACTGACACCACAGCTGATCCAGCTGATCGATATGACGAAAAAAAATCCGGATTTAACGGATGCACAGAAATCAGATGAAATTTCTCTGCATATGATAGGATATGTGAAGTCATGCACAAATGAGATCATCATAGAAGTCCTCGGAGAAATTTTAGGACTGGAAGACGAGGACGAACAGAGTCAATAAAGAATAAGGGGAGGCTATGCTAATGATACACGAGATGATTCCTGTAACAATCAAAGGAAAGGATACAGGTGCAAAACTGTATACTTATTTTTGGAGCAATTCAAAAGAATTGTATGATGGGCGGAAACGGCCATGTATTCTCATCTGTCCCGGAGGTGGATATGAGATGACATCGGACAGAGAAGCAGAAGGGGTTGCCATTCGTTTTATGGAGATGGGATATCATGCTGCGGTTCTCAGATATTCCACAACACCGGATGATGTATTTCCGGATGCATTTTTGGAAGCAGCGGCATGCATGAAGATGTTAAGAGAACATGCCAAAGAATGGTACATTGATTCGAAAAAAATTGTGATACAGGGATCATCGGCAGGAGGTCATCTTGCGGCAATGGTATCTACATACTGGAACAATAAAAAACTGGCAGAAATTCTTGAAACAACGACAGAAATGCTTCGGCCGAACGGACAGATTTTAAGTTATCCGGTTATTACGACGGGAAAGTACAGACACGAAGGGTCTTTTAAGAATCTTTTGGGAAATTTTTTTGAAGATTATAAAGGAGTCTGTTCCGTAGAAGAGAATGTTTCTCAATATACGCCGAAGACATTTATCTGGCATACGTTTGAAGATGCTGCTGTACCGGTAGAGAATTCCTTAATGTATGTAAAAGCACTGGTAAAGGCAAACATACAGGTGGAATTTCATCTGTTCCCTTATGGGGTACACGGACTTGGCACAGCGACACCTCTTAGCTTAAGCAGTGATGGAAGAGGTGTACAAAAGCAATGTGCGATATGGATGGACCTTGCAAAAGAATGGATAGAAAATCTGTAAACGGGAAAGTTTATAAGATTCCCTTGACAGAGAAAACACCAGCCCCTTATAATAGATAATGTATTTGTTATGACCAGGGCTTGTACTGGTTTCGACGGGGGTTTTGAAGTTGGAGAAGCCATCCGCGGGACGGGACCGCGCAGTAAACCGTAACTTAAAAATAAACGCAGACAATAAGAAATTAGCGTACGCTGCCTAATTTCGGCAGCAGTCGGCCTCAGGCTTCCCGCGGCTTGAGTTACCGGCTTCGACTTTTGCGGGGCACTTCGTTTCCAAAGCTTTGAGGAAACGGAAGATTTTATGAAGCTACCAAAGATATCAGCTTGTCATTAGGCGGATATCCGAGGGAAATACAAAATAATGACTGTGATGGGAGATGCTTCGATGGAGAGGCTTTCGGACGCGGGTTCAACTCCCGCCAGGTCCACCAGAGTAGGAAGCGTCGAACTATTCTTCTTTCGGAATGAGTTCGCGCTTGTGTATAGATTTGGG
>CALFLL010000039.1 GCA_937880845.1 uncultured Drancourtella sp. | reverse complement strand
TAATCCATTCATCCTCATATCGATTATCGAAATAAGTCGGAGGATGATAAATCGCATTCTCCATATTTCCTAAATATATTTTTAACATAGTGATCTCCTGCTACTTATAGTCCATGCATATTCTCCAAGCTACTCATTTGTCCCATATATCCGATATAATTCATGGTAACTTTGCTTCAATGTTCCATACTTCCCGGATGTCCGGATCCCATAAATTTCTTCCACACTATATGGTAAAGCTGGCAAGGATTCTCTCGTTACAATCACATAATAATTATCTGTTTTCTGAATTTCTCTAGCAAACTCCTCAGTCTTGATAAAATCATTTCCCTCATCAATAAATACGATACTGTCCGTAATCTCCGCCAGTTGTCCTTTCCACAAAGCACCTTCCAGCACATAACATTTCTTATCACATATCAGTTCTACCGGACTTCCGGTTGGATTATTCACATATTCCTGAATCATGTCTACAAGAGTGGTTTTTCCCGTAGCGCTGTCCCCGCGAATGATCGTCAAATTTCTCCGAATTTCAAAATCATATTTTAAGCGTTTTGTTGATACAATAACTCTATGTTTCCCTCTCATCGTACCACCCCTCCATTAGACAAATTCTCCTGCAATCGGTACCAGTTCTTTCATAGAATGAACAATTTCATTAGTATTCAAAATACGAATTTCAAAAGGTTCCTTACCGAAATCCATCAGATGCCTCAGATTTACAGTCCTGTCTTCCGATTCTGCAATTTTAAGCAGCCATTTCGCACAGTTATCTCCACAGGTTGATACGTTGAAAATTTTATCTTTATTAAACTTAAAAAGGATTAACGTTTTTACTCCTCCGGATAACCCGGTTGGCGGAATCTTTCCTAAAACCGGACTATCTATTACTCCACTATCCAAAACTGTTGACTTATCTACATCTTGAATCATTTCTTTCACAAAAGGATCTACAATCCAACTATCTTCATAATCATATTTAAAATAAGCCGATGTATTATATACAGCTTCTTTCATATCACCATAATAAATATTCAGCATTAAAATCCCTTCCTTTTTTTCGTATATTGTGATTTTCATTAAGACTTTTCGGGCATTTACCTGATTTAAACATACTCTCCAGCAATATCAACATATTCCAACATATTATGAATAATATCACCTCTATTGGGGAAGGTTCTCATTTTCCATAGCATCTTTCCGTACATAGAACGTTCCCCTCCCTGAACCGCACTTTACAATTATCTCTTCTTTTGTAAGCTTATTCAATGCATTTAAAACAGCTGATCGACTACCAATCGGGCATGCTGCGATAACCTCCGCACCAGTAAATTTACCTATTTTTTCAGTTACATAATTTTTAACAACATCATATACCGTACTTCTATTTTTTTCTGACATCAATCCAACTCGCTCTTCAAATTCTTTGTAACAAGCGAGAATTACCTGAAGCATATACTTAATAAAAGGAGTTGGATCATTCTCTTCCTCGTGCCATCCATAATCAATTCGTTCCAATACATCGTAATACGCATCTTTGGTTTTTTCAATCTGCTTCTCTATACTGATATACTTTCCAACTTCATATCCATTTTGATACAGAAGCAATAAAGTCAGTAATCTGCTCATTCTTCCGTTTCCATCATTGAATGGATGGATACAAAGGAAGTCAGAAATAAATGTTGGAATTAAAATCAACGGATCAACCGTTTCCATTGCCAATGTTCTTCTATAACTTTCACAAATTGCCTCTATTGCCTGTTCCGTTTCATACGGTGACAACGGAATAAATCTTGTTACTACTGTTCCATCAGCCTTTGTCTCATTGATATAATTCTGTGTATTCTTAAATTGACCTCCATAGGAAAGACCTGCATGTTTTAACAAATCACGATGTAATTGTAAAATATATGCTGTTCTAATTGGTATGAAATCATGACTCTCATGAATGGTATTAAGTACATCACGATATCCAACAATTTCACTTTCATCTCGTGATTTAGGTGTTGTTTTCTCATTCATAAGCTGTTTAATACGTGTACTTGTTGTAACAATACCTTCTATTTTATTTGATGCCTCTGTACTCTGTACACGTGCAATTTCTATCAAACGCTCCAGTTCAACCGGCTTCTGCCTTGTAAATAATTCCTGACGCCCTTTACATTCATGAATTTTTGCAATATATGACACGACTTCTCCATCCCACAATCTATCTGCTAATTTCATATAATCAAACTTTCTCACCTCTACACCTACCTTCCTTAGGTTTATCATCCATTCCTTTGTTCTTTCGTCCATATTATACCCCATTTTGGATGAAACTTTCAATAGTTGGATAAAAACTGCTGTTTTATATTTTAACTTGCTGAAAATTCTGCACATCGAATTTTCCACTAAAATTTCACTATTTTTCATTACTTCATCGCCTTTGCCAACGAAGCCAATAGTGCTTTCATTTCCGGATTTGCCAATACTTTTGCAAGCAGCTCTGCATCCACATCATCCGGCACATCTACTGTCTGAGTTGTGGTTTCCTCTCGCATCTTTGGATCCAGATTTTTCTTCTCATAGAACGCTTCCTCGAATAATTCTGCATTTCGTCTTCGATCCTCATCAATAATATGGGAATACACATCTGTTACCATATCCACTTGTGAATGCCCGGAATCCCCTTGAACCGCTTTGATATCTCCGCCATTCAGTTTTAATTTATATGTCACGCTGCTATGTCTCAAACTATGAAAGACAACCGGCGGAAGATTATATTCTTCGATCAGTTTATTTAATTGTCCCCGGATTGCTCCGGTACCAATGGGATTTCCAAATGTCGTTGCCATCACCAAATTATAATCTATATATTCCTCACCTAAGACTTCTTTTACTTCGTCCTGCTCCGCTTTCCACTCAACCAACATATTAGCAACGCTTTTGGGAAGAAATACCTTACGGATACTGCTTTCTGTTTTTGGTGTTTTTAAAATCTGAACAGTTTTGTTGGTTTTATGTTGCGAAGGAAATACCAGCAACACATCTTTCCCTTCCAGATTTTTCAGAGTTTCCTTTGTTACCCGTTGTGTTTCTTTATTGATATAAACGTATGCACGATTCTCTTCGATTGCTTCCGGAGAAATATCTACACAATCCCAGGTCAAACCAAGCACTTCCCCTAATCGTAGGGAACAGGAAAATGACAGATTGATTGCCAGCTTCAGCCGTTCGTCTTCACAGACATCCATTGCATACATCAAGGTTTCTGCTGTCCAGATTTCCCGTTTCTGTGATTTATGTTTCGGCACCGTTGCATAGGTGCACGGATTTTTTTCTATCATCTCCCATTTGATTGCCTGCTCAAAACAATTACGGAGCAGCTTGTGGATTTCTCTGACAGTACTCGCAGAAACAAATTCATTTTTCTTATTCCCCTTCACCGGATTTCCGACTG
>CALFLL010000038.1 GCA_937880845.1 uncultured Drancourtella sp. | reverse complement strand
AAGCTATTTTCTCCACCTGCCTAGCAGGTGGTTTATTTTATTTGCCATACAATAAGCAAAAGCCGTGTCATAACCAAAAAGTTATGACACGGTTTTTTTATTTTTCAAAAAGAAGCTGTTCTCCTTCTTTTTCGGCATACCAACAGCTTTCTTTCCATTCCATTACCGCCTGTCCGTTTGTACCTTCAGTAATTTCTTTTTCAACATTTTCTTTCTCATCATCCGGAACCAGACAGAACATAACGACATCTTCTGCATATTCTGTGTTTAATATTTTTATCCCTTTTTGTGCAAGGATATATTGGATTTTTCCAAGTCCTGTATAATCTGTCCTGACTTGCAGTTTAGCTGCATATTTTTTGGTTATAATAATACTGGAAGCAAGTCCTTCTTTGGCTGAATGTGAATAAGCTCGCACCAAACCTCCGGTTCCAAGCAAAGTACCGCCAAAATATCTTGTAACAACAATGACTGTATTATGAATCTGCTCTCCCAAAAGTACGTCAAGAATCGGTTTTCCTGCTGTTCCTCCGGGCTCACCATCATCACTGAAACGCTGCAGTTCAAAGCGATTTCCTATTGTATAGGCGAAACAGTTGTGTGTAGCATTATAATGCTTTTTTCTGATCTTTTCAATGAATTCTACGGCTTCTTCTTCATTTTCCGCATGGCTGACTGCGGCAATGAACCTTGATTTTTTTTCTACAATCTCTCCTTCTCGGCCTTCCAGTACTGTCCTATATTCTTTCAGCATGATTTCTTCCCTTTCTTATCTTTCTTTTTTTACTATAACAGGATTTTCCCAAATTTCAAAACATTTTCTTAAAATTTCTTCACCGAACTATGAAGATTATAATTTATTCTTTGATTTCAATATTGAAATTTGGTATAATGGTTTGGTATAAAAGGAGGCATATGCTCATGAATTATGGTAGAAAAAAGGCTGCTAAAAAAAGGCACGACATTACCTCAAAGTCTAAAATGAAAAAGAAAAGAACCGGCGTAAGGATTTTCAAAGGATTCCTTGTTTTTTTCCTTGTTGTGCTTGTAGGTGCATGTATCGGCGGCGGAGTCTTTATTAAAAAAGTCATTGACGACGCTCCGGAGATCACTCCCGCTGACGTAAAACCTGACGGATATACTTCTTTCGTATACGCTTCAGATGGGAAGACAGAAACGGAACGTCTTGTAACTTCCGGCTCCAATCGTGTCTATAAAACAATCGATCAGATTCCAAAAACTCTTCAGCATGCATTTGTCGCCATTGAAGATGAACGTTTTTACGATCACAACGGAATTGATCTGAAAGGAATCGTCCGTGCAGGTATCATTGGAATCACTTCCGGCGATTTTTCACAGGGAGCATCCACGCTTACTCAGCAGCTCATAAAAAATAATATCTTCGACTTCATGTCTGAAGAAACTTTTTTGGACAGGGCCGAGCGAAAAATTCAGGAACAGTATCTTGCTTTAAAACTGGAAAAACAGATGTCTAAAAGTGAGATCATGGAAAATTATCTGAATACGATCAACCTTGGACAAAATACATTAGGTGTACAGGCTGCATCCAAACGATATTTTAATAAAGATGTATCACAGCTCACCTTATCGGAATGTGCCGTGATTGCAGCGATCACTCAAAGTCCAAGCTATTACAATCCTGTTACAAACCCTGACAACAACGCCAAACGTCAGAAACAAGTGCTTTCCAATATGTTGGAACAGGGTTATATCTCTCAACAGGAATACGACGAAGCTTTAAAAGACGATGTATATTCACGTATTCAGAATGTCAATACCACTATTACCGACACTACTCCGCAAAGTTACTTTGTTGACGCATTGGTAGAACAGATCCTTTCCGATCTTCAGAATCCTGAAATCGGACCCGGATACGATGAAACTCAGGCATATAATACATTATATAAGGGAGGCTTGAGTATTTATTCCACTCAGGATCTTGAA
Organism: uncultured Drancourtella sp.; assembly: GCA_937880845.1. Taxonomy (GTDB): domain Bacteria; phylum Bacillota; class Clostridia; order Lachnospirales; family Lachnospiraceae; genus Sellimonas. The sequence goes on along the minus strand of CALFLL010000038.1, from coordinate 17,989 downwards.
ATTCAGGGAATCTGCGATCAGGTGATCAACGATGATGACAATTACCCTTCCAATGTTGAATATGGACTGTCTTATGCATTGACTGTCACAAGAGCAGATGGAACTCAGGAAAATTACAGTTCCGGTCATATTAAAAAATTCCGTGGTTTAAAATATGGCCTTACTTTTAAATCCGAAGAACAGGCAAAACAGACAATCGAAGAATTCAAAGCTTCCATCGCACAACCGGGGGATACCTATGATGAAAAGATTACCCTCTCTCCTCAGCCACAGGCATCCGCTACCGTGATCGACCAAAAAACCGGTGAAATCAAGGCAATGGTCGGAGGACGTGGTCCAAAATCTTCCAGTATGAGTCTTAACCGTGCTTATACAGGTTCCAAACGTCAGCCTGGTTCCTGTTTTAAGATTCTTACCACTTATGCACCGGCTCTTGACAGTGCCGGAGAAACTCTTGCCACTATCATTAAGGATGAACCATATAACTATGCGAACGGAAAACCAGTTTCCAACTGGTGGGGAGATACGTACCGTGGAAATATGACAATGCGTAAAGCCATTGAACAGTCTGCCAATATATGTGCGGTAAAAATGATTACGGAAATCACCCCTCAGCTCGGTTTTACCTATTGTCAGAATTTTGGGATTTCCACCCTTGTAGAAAGCAGAACGGAAAATGGACAGACTGTTTCCGATATTCATCAGTCTCTTGCTCTCGGTGGAATTACAGACGGAGTTTACAACTTTGAAATGGGTGCGGCTTATGCTACTATCGCCAATGGCGGTGTATATCAGGAGCCTATTTTATATACAAAGATTCTTGATCATGACGGAAATGTTCTGATTGACCGCACAAAGTCACAGAAGACCAAAACGGTTCTGAAAGATTCCACTGCTTATCTTCTGACAAGTGCAATGGAAGACGTTATTTCAAAAGGAACCGGTACTCCGGCTCAATTATCCAATATGGCTGCTGCCGGAAAAACCGGTACAACAACCAAAAACGTAGATTTGTGGATTGCAGGTTACACTCCTTACTATACCTGTACGATCTGGACCGGTTATGACGATAACAAACCGCTTGCTGATCAGGAGTGGAACTATCATCTTAAAATGTGGAAAAAAATCATGGATCAGATCAACTATACAAAAGGGTTGAAATATACGGATTTCGAAATTCCGGACTCTGTAGTAAAGAAAACAATCTGTACCAAAACAGGAAAATTGGCGGTTTCGGGTTCTTGTCCTTCCATGACAGAATATTTCGACAAAGAAAATGCTCCGACAGAAAGTTGTTCCGGACATTCTGCTCCAAAAGTAAATACAAATCCTTCCAATAATGTACCAACAACATCTGATCAGAGCTCCGAAAACGGAAATGTACCTACAGAAACGGACAATTCATCCGTAACTTCCGATACATCCAACAGCCAAAACGGACAGACTTCGGGAGAGGGTTCCTCTTCCGAAAGTGGTTCTGCCGAAACAGATACTCCGGCAACTCCGCCGGCTTCCGATAATCCCGCACAATAACTATCATAAAAAAGCATCAGATCATCATCACGATAATCTGATGCTTTTCTTTATTTATAAACTGATCTCCTAATCAAGAACCAATTTAGCCGCTCCACAAATACCGGCATCATTTCCAAGTTTTGCAAGAGCAAATTCTACATTTTTATTTGCAAAGAATACTCTTTCATCAAAATATTTTTTAACATAAGAAAGTAAGATTTCTCCAGCTCTTGAAACACCTCCCCCGATTACAATAACGGCAGGATCTACGGCTACGGAAAGATTCGCCATTGCAAATCCAAGGTATCTTCCAAATTCTTCTGCGATTTCCATTGCAACCTTATCTCCCGCTTTTACTGCATCAAACACAGCCTTTGCATTCACCGGTCCGGAAGAAAGCACTGTTTCTTCCGTTGTTTCTTTGAGTTTTTTGTTTGCCAGACGTGTAATTCCCGTAGCAGATGCATATTGTTCCAGACATCCTTTGCTTCCACATCCGCAACTTTCTGTTTCTTCATAATTTACACAAAGATGTCCGATTTCTCCGCCTGCTCCGTTTTCACCTGTCAGGATTTTTCCATTGACGATGATTCCGCCTCCGACTCCTGTACCGAGCGTTACCATGATCATATTTTTATGGCCGCTTCCTCCGCCAAGCCACATTTCTCCAAGTGCTGCCACATTGGCATCGTTTCCTGTTGCTGTAACAATCCCGGTTAATTCTTCCAGTTCTTTTTTTACTTCTTTATACTTCCATCCAAGATTTGCAGAACCGTTTACAATCCCATCTTCTGTGATTGGGGCAGGAATCCCCACTCCGATTCCCGCGATTTCGGATTTCTCAATTCCTCTTTCCCGAATTTTTCCCAAAACAGTTTCTGCAATATCCGGAAGGATATTTTTCCCTTCATCCTGCGTACGCGTTTTAATTTCCCATTTTTCAAGGATTTCCCCATTATCTTGAAACAATCCTATCTTTACAGTTGTTCCTCCCACATCAATTCCAAAACAATACTTCATCTTTCTTTATCCTTTCTTTCTATTTTGCAAGATTTTCTTGCACACGTCTGTATAATTCTTCTGCTGCATTATATCCCATTCTCTTTTGTCTATGGTTTACAGATGCAGATTCTACAATGATTGCCAAATTTCTTCCCGGACGGATCGGAATAGAATGACATACCACTTTATTTCCCAAAAATTCCGTGTACTCTTCTTTCAGTCCAAGACGATCATACTCTTTGTCCCTATCCCATTCTTCCATATTAATCACAAGATCGATATTTTGGGTTTCTTTGACACTTTGCACTCCGAATAAGGTTTTGACGTCCACAATCCCGATTCCACGCAACTCAATAAAATGTCTGGTGATATCCGGTGCCGTTCCGACCAGGGTTTCATCACTTACTTTTCTAATCTCAACAACATCATCCGTTACAAGGCGATGCCCTCTTTTTATCAGTTCCAAAGCAGCTTCACTCTTTCCGATTCCGCTTTCTCCCATAATCAAAACACCAACTCCGTATACGTCCACAAGCACTCCGTGAATGGAAATACACGGTGCCAGTTCTACATTTAGCCAACGGATGATTTCTGCCGTAAAAGGTGATGTTTCTTTAGAAGATTGAAAAATCGGTACTCTCATTTCAACCGCTTTTTCAAGGAACTCGTGTTCCGGTTCCAGATTCCGGCAAAATATGATACATGGGATCCCATAGGACAAAAGCTGAAGATACATTTCGTCTTTTTTCTCCCTGGAAAGAGTTTCTAAATAAGCATATTCTACATATCCGATAATCTGTACCCGGTCCGAGTCGAAATGATCAAAAAATCCAGTAAGCTGGAGTGCCGGTCGATTAATATCAGGCACCTGGATTTCTGCTTCTGTCAAATCCAGTTCCGGTGTCAGATTCTTCAAACTCATTTTTTCAATTAGCTTTTCAAGCTTTACACCCATCTCTTATTCTCCTTTATTATTTTGCATAATTTGTTAATATTATATCATATCAATGAAAAAAATTATATACATCTTTGGCAGATTTCTCATTCATTGTAGGAAGTTTCTGAAGTTCCTCTATTTCTGCTTTTTTAATTGCTTCCAGATTTTGAAAATGTTTCATCAAATCTTTTCTTCGCTTCGGTCCAATTCCGGGTATATCATCCAAGACGGAACGTACCTGCTCTTTTCCTCGTAAATTTCTATGAAACTCGATGGCAAATCGATGTGCCTCATCTTGTATTCTTGTAATCAATTTAAATACTTCTGAATAACTGTCGATCGGAAGCTCCTCATCATGGTAATAAAGTCCTCTTGTCCGGTGTTTATCATCTTTTACCATTCCACAAACAGGAATATGAAGCTTCAACTCTTTTAGTACTTCTTCTGCAATGTGAACCTGTCCTTTCCCTCCATCCATCAGAATCAAATCCGGAAACATGGTAAAACTTCCGAACTCCTTTCCTTCTTTCTTTTCCTGAAGTCCATGTCGAAATCTTCTTGTCAAAACTTCCTCCATACTTGCATAATCATCCGGACCTTCCACACTTTTGATCCTGAATTTCCGATAATCATTTCTCTTTGGTTTTCCGTCTTCATACACAACCATAGAACCAACAGAAGCAAATCCGCTTGTATTGGATATATCAAATGCCTCCATCCGTTTAATCCCTGTAATTCCCAAAATTTCTTCCAGTTCTTTTACTGCTCCGATTGTGCGGCGTGCTTCACGGATCAGGCGTTCTTTATCTTTTGCAAGAACCATCTTTGCATTCTTTTCAGCCAGTTCTACAAGTTTTTCTTTTTCGCCTTTTTTGGGAACCGTAATAACAACTTTATGTTCTTTTCTCCTCGTAAGCCACTCAGAAAGCACTTCCTTTTCTTCCAATTCATACTGGATCATTAATTCTTTTGGAATATAAGGTGTCCCCGCATAAAACTGCTTTATAAAATTTGTAATAACAGATGCCTTTGATTCATCACTATCTGTACGTAAATAAAAATGATCCCGGCCAATTAACCGGCCGCCTCGTATAAAAAATATCTGGACAACCGCATCTTCTCCTTCTTTTGCAACAGCCAGTATATCTCTTTCCTCTCCGGTTTTCCCGGCATCAGTTATTTTTTGCTTTTCTGATATCTTTTTTACGCTTCCGATCAGTTCCCGGTATTCGATTGCTTTTTCAAATTCCATTTTTTCAGATGCATCCATCATCTTTTCTTCCAGTTCTTTTAATATTCCCTCATAATGTCCGGAAAGAAATCGCAAGATCTTGTCTATGGATTCTCTGTATTTTTCTTGTGAAATATATCCTTGGCAAGGTGCATCACATTGATGAATATGGTAATTCAAACACGGCCGTTCTTTTCCGATATCTCTTGGCAGATTTCTTCTACATGTACGCAACTTATAAATCTTTCGCACGAGTTCAATGATATCTTTTACTGCCTGTGCATTTGTATAAGGTCCAAAATATTTTGCCTTATCTTTCATCTGCTTGCGCACGATCATCACTCGTGGAAAAGGTTCCTGAACCGTCACCTTTATAAAAGGATATGTTTTGTCATCCATCAACATGGTATTATATTTAGGGCGATGTTCTTTAATAAGATTACACTCCAGTACAAGAGCTTCCAATTCCGAGTCTGTTACGATATACTCAAATCTTACGATATGAGTCACCATTTGCTCTATTTTAGCTCCTTTATTTCTGCTTTTTTGAAAATATTGGCGGACTCTGTTTTTTAGATTTACCGCTTTTCCGACATAAATGATCTCATCTTTTTCATCATGCATCAGATAAACCCCGGGTTTATCGGGTAGTTTTTTTAATTCTTCTTCTATCACAAACATCTTGTCACCGTCCTCTCTTTAACAAAATACCAGCGCATGGACATCTCCATACGCTGGCAGGTTTATTCTTCAATCGGTTTCATTGCAATACGTTCTTCTTTCTTTTCTCCGTCTTCTTCCGGAATTCCCTTTACTTCATGGAATATCTTCATGAACTCTTTTCCTGTAATGGTTTCTTTTTCAATCAAAAACGCCGCAATCTTATCCAATGCTTCTCTGTTTTCCGTAAGAAGATGCTTTGCTTCTTCATACGCTTTTTTCAGCATTTCCATCACTTCTGTATCGATTTCTGCGGCAGTTGCCTCTCCGCAGTTTAATACGGCACGACCATCCAAATATCGGTTCTGAACAGATTCAAGTCCGATCAAACCGAATTTTTCGGACATACCATATTGTGTGATCATCGCACGGGCAACCTGTGTTGCTTTTTCGATATCGTTAGACGCTCCTGTCGTCACTGTATCAAATACAATTTCTTCTGCAGCACGGCCTCCGAGCATTCCTACAAGCATTGCTTCCAGTTCTTTTTTGGTATTAAGGAATTTTTCTTCTTCCGGTGTCTGCATGACATATCCAAGAGCTCCCATTGTTCTTGGAACAATCGTAATCTTCTGTACCGGTTCAGAATCTTTCTGCAAAGCACTTACAAGTGCATGCCCCACTTCATGGTAAGAAACGATTCTTCGTTCTTCCTGACTCATGATCCTGTCTTTCTTTTCCTTACCTACAAGAACAACTTCTACTGCCTCAAACAAATCTGCCTGACATACAGCATTTCTTCCATGCTTTACAGCATTGATAGCTGCTTCATTAATCATATTGGCAAGGTCGGAACCAACCGCTCCGCTTGTGGCAAGGGCAATTTCTTCCAGATTTACCGTTTCATCCATTCGTACATCTTTGGCATGTACTTTCAGAATATCCACCCTTCCTTTCAAATCAGGTCTTTCCACAATAATCCTCCTGTCAAAACGTCCCGGTCTTAAAAGTGCCGGATCAAGGATTTCCGGACGGTTTGTTGCTGCAAGGAGCAGCAATCCTTTGTTTGTATCAAATCCATCCATCTCTGCCAGGAGCTGGTTTAATGTCTGTTCTCTTTCGTCATTACCGCCAAGCTGTGAATCCCTGCTTTTTCCGATAGCGTCGATTTCGTCAATAAAGATAATACATGGAGCCATCTGCTGTGCCTGTTTGAACAGATCTCTTACTCGGGAAGCTCCGACACCAACATACATTTCTACGAAAGCAGAACCCGAAAGAGAGAAAAACGGTACATTTGCTTCTCCTGCGACTGCTTTTGCAAGAAGTGTTTTTCCTGTTCCCGGAGGTCCTACCAAAAGTGCACCTTTCGGAAGCTTTGCACCGACTCCGGTATACTTCCCTGGATTGTGCAGAAAATCCACCACTTCCTGCAGTGATTCCTTGGCTTCATCCTGTCCTGCCACATCCCTGAATGTCACACCCGTTGTTTTTTCCACATACATTTTCGCATTGCTCTTTCCAATCCCCATCATGCCTCCGCTGCTCTTGGAAACACGTCTCATAAGGAAGCTGATCAACACAAAAATAAGTACAAAAGGAAGCACTACACTAAATACAAGATTTAAAAGAATCATGGAAGTAGAATCCGGTATGGTACTTTTAACAATCACTCCGGCAGCTTCCAGCTTCTTATACAAATCAGGGTCATCGACAAAACCGGTATAATATTCTACCTGTGCCGAATTACCAATCTGCGGCAGCCATCCTTTTGGTAATCCGCTCTCTTCTTCACTTTCCTCGGTTACTTTTTTCCCTGCTTTTTCTTCTTGTTTTTCAGCATCTGTCTTCGGAACGATCGTAATTTTTTCCGAATCAAAAGTGACCGATTTGACATCCCCGTCTTTTACCATCTTCATAAACTTTGTATATGATATTTCTTTTGATGGTGTATCCTGCATAAACTGATAGAGAAACATAACAAATACGGCAGCAATTATCGTAGTGATGATAATGATTCCATAATTCTGCTTATTGTTATCATTCTTTTTATTATTTTGATTATCCATTTTTATCCTCCTACATACTATCTTCTTTATTATAAGTAGCATTTCTGCACAAATCAATAAAAACATTATGAAAATATTGTAAAAATGCTCTGGGTTGTAGTATACTAGTCCAGTAATGTTTTCAAACTATCATACTACTAAATTTATAAAAGGGGAGATTAATATGAAAATTGGATTTGATAACGACAAGTATCTTCATATGCAGTCAGAGCATATCCGTGAACGAATCAGCCACTTCGACAACAAGCTTTATTTGGAATTTGGCGGAAAACTCTTTGACGACTTCCATGCCTCCCGTGTTCTTCCCGGATTTCAACCGGACAGTAAACTTCGCCTGTTAAAGCAACTTTCCGATACAGCTGAGATTGTTATCGTAATCAGTGCCGGGGACATTGAAAAAAATAAAGTCCGCGGTGATCTCGGAATTACTTACGACACCGACGTACTCCGTCTGAAAGCAGCTTTTGAAGAAAACGGTCTGTATGTGGGCAGTGTTGTCGTCACACAGTATAGTGGTCAGAACAGTGCTGATCTATTTAAAAAACGACTGGAAAATCTCGGCATCCGTGTCTACACACATTATGTGATTGAGGGGTATCCTTCCAACATTCCGCTTATCGTAAGTGACGAAGGTTATGGACGTAATGATTACATCGAAACAACAAGACCTCTTGTAGTGATCACGGCACCTGGCCCTGGCAGTGGTAAAATGGCTACTTGCCTTTCTCAGCTTTACCATGAAAACAAACGTGGTATCCGTGCAGGATATGCCAAATTTGAAACATTCCCTATCTGGAATATTCCGTTAAAGCATCCGGTAAACCTTGCATATGAAGCTGCCACAGCCGACTTAAATGATGTCAACATGATTGACCCATTCCATTTGGAAGCATATGGCGAAACAACCGTAAATTATAACCGTGATGTTGAAATCTTCCCTGTTTTAAATGCAATGTTTGAACAGATTTTCGGAAGCAGTCCATATAAATCTCCTACCGATATGGGTGTCAATATGGCCGGAAACTGTATCTGTGACGATGAAGTCTGCCGAGAAGCTTCAAAGCAGGAAATCATCCGTCGATACTACCAGGCAAAATGTGACTTCCTTCAGGGAAATATTCCGGATACCGAAGTCTTTAAATTAGAGCTTCTCATGAAACAAGCTCAGGTAACTGTACATGACCGTCATGTTGTTGATGCGGCACTTGCACGTGCAGAGGAAACAGGAGAACCTGCTGCTGCCATTGAACTTCCGAGCGGCCAGATCATGACCGGTAAAACTTCTAACCTCCTTGGTTGTTGTGCGGCATTGATTTTGAATGCATTAAAAGAACTTGCCGGAATCGATCACAAACTCCATGTCATCGCTCCGACAGCGATTGAACCGATTCAAAAGGTTAAGACTCAATATCTCGGCAGTAAAAATCCTCGTCTTCATATTGACGAAGTTCTTACGGCTCTTTCCATTTCTACTGCAACCAATCCTGTTGCACAACTTGCAATGGAACAAATTCCGAAATTAAAAGGATGTCAGGTTCATACTTCCGTTATGCTTTCTTCCGTCGATATCAAACTTTTGAAAAAACTTGGTATCCAGGCAACAAGCGAAGCAAAATACGAAAACAAACCTATTTATGATTAATGTATATAATTTAACGGGACAGCTTTCTGGGCTGTCCCGTTTTTTCTTCTATATTTAAGAAGCCATTGAAGTGCTTCCGCCTTCAAACTGAGAATTATACAATTCTGCATAAAATCCATTTCTTGCAAGCAATTCTTCATGTGTTCCTTGTTCTACGATATCTCCATCTCTTAATACAAGAATCCTGTCCGCATCTCTAATGGTAGATAATCTATGTGCAATAATAAAACTTGTTCTTCCTTTCATCAGATTATCCATTGCTTTTTGAATCCGTATTTCTGTTCTTGTATCTACGGAGCTCGTCGCTTCATCCAAAATCAAAATTTTCGGATCTGCAAGAATCGCTCTTGCGATTGTAAGAAGCTGTTTCTGTCCCTGCGAAACATTACTTGCCTCTTCATTCAGTTCCATATCATATCCTCCCGGAAGTGTCTGGATAAAATGATGGGCATGTGCTGCTTTCGCCGCTTCTATGATTTCTTCATCCGTTGCATCTAATTTTCCGTAACGGATATTGTCTTTGATGGAACCATTAAACAACCATGTATCCTGAAGGACCATACCAAACATTTCTCTTAATTCACTTCTGTTAAAATCTTTGATATTATGTCCATCAATCAAAATTTGTCCTTCATTGACATCATAAAATCTCATCAACAATTTGATCAATGTTGTTTTTCCTGCACCGGTCGGTCCGACAATAGCGATTTTTTGTCCTTCCGTTACTTTGGTTGAAAAATCTTTAATAATGATATTGTTTGGATTATATCCAAACTTCACATGTTCAAATTCAACGTTTCCTTTCAATCCTTCCACATGTACCGGATTTTCTACAACCTGATCTTCCTCTTCTTCTTCCAGGAATTCAAACACTCGTTCTGCCGCAGCTGCCATAGCCTGAAGCATATTTGCTACCTGTGCAACCTGTTGGATCGGCTGAGTAAAGCTTCTTACATACTGAATAAAGGACTGAATGTCACCAACCTCAATGGTTTTCTTGATGGCAAGAAATCCTCCGAGGATTGTTACTCCCACATAGCCGAGATTTCCTACAAACTGCATGATCGGCATCATCATTCCAGAGAAAAACTGTGACTTCCATGCTGACTGATAAAGAACATCATTCATATCATTAAATTCCTTCAGTACATCTTCTTCCTTATTAAACACTTTTACAATATTATGTCCACCATACACTTCTTCTACCTGACCATTTACATGACCAAGATATTCCTGTTGGCTTTTAAAGTATTTCTGTGATCTTTTGATGATCATGGAGATAAGAAGCATGGAAATCGGAAGAATGAGAATCGCAACCACCGTCATCAATGGACTGATACTCAGCATCATGATCAATACACCAATAATCATTGTTACAGATGTGATCATCTGCGTGGCACTCTGGTTCAGGCTCTGGCTTAACATATCAACATCGTTTGTTACTCTTGATAACACTTCACCATGTGTTTTTGTATCAAAATAATTCATCGGCATACGATTGATTTTTTCTGATATTTCTTTTCTCATACGATAAGTCAGTTTCTGTGTTACCCCTGTCATAATAAATCCCTGGATAAATGCAAAAGCCGCACTTATGATATATAATCCCAACAATGTAAGGAGAATTATACTGATTTTGTCAAAATCAATTCCCGACCCTCCGGATACCTTTCCGATCAGTCCGTTAAAGATTTCTGTTGTCGCCTTTCCAAGAACTTTTGGTCCTACAATATTAAATACCGTACTTCCGACTGCAAAGATGGCCACAAACAAAATCGCAATTTTATAACTTCCAATATATTTGATCAATTTTTTGATCGTGCCTTTAAAATCTTTCGCCTTTTCTCCTGTACCCATGTGTCCATGACCCATGCCGCCTCTTATCGGTTTTCTTTGGCTATTACTCATATACCTGCTCCTCCTTTCCTGTTATCTTTCCTGCATTTTCAAGTTCTGCCTGGGAAAGCTGAGAAGATGCAATCTGATAATAAGCATCGCAATTTTTCAAAAGTTCTTCATGAGTTCCGATTCCTGCAATCTTTCCTTCATCAAGAACAATAATTTGTTCGGCATGCATGATCGTACTAATTCTCTGTGCTACAATGATCACAGTACTGTCTTTTGTCTTCTCTTTTAATGCCTGTCTCAAAACCGTATCTGTTTTATAGTCCAAAGCAGAAAAGCTATCATCAAAAATAAACACATCCGGATGTTTTGCAATGGCTCTTGCGATAGAAAGACGCTGTTTTTGTCCTCCTGAAACATTACCGCCTCCCTGTGAAATCGGGCTTTCATATTTTCCCGGTTTTTCTTCAATGAATGATTCTGCCTGTGCAATCTGTGCTGCTTCCCGAATAACATCCATCGGCATATCCTCGGCGCCATATCCGATATTGGATGCGATTGTTCCTGAGAATAGAACTCCTTTTTGAGGCACAAATCCAAGTTTATTTCTCAATTCTTTCTGAGAAACCTTACGGATGTCTTTTCCGTCAATCCTGATCGCTCCATCCGTCACATCATAAAAACGAGGAATCAAATTAACAAGCGTTGATTTTCCGCATCCTGTACTTCCAATAATGGCAGTTGTTTCACCTGGTTTTGCAGTAAAATGAATATCGTGAAGTACATCTTCATTTGCTCCCGGATAACGGAAGGAAACATGATCAAACTCAACAAGTCCTTTTCCGGATTCTGAAAATGATTCCGGAGACTCGATATCCTTAATAACCGTATCACTTGTAATCACTTCATCTACACGTCCTGCAGATACTGCTGCTCTTGGAAGCATGATGGAAATCATACAAATCATAAGGAAGGCCATGATGATCTGCATTGTATACTGAATAAATGCCATCATATCCCCTACCTGCATCTGTCCGCTATCGATTCCATGAGCTCCTGTCCATACGATCAATACACTGATACCATTCATGATAAACATCATTGCCGGCATCATAAAGGTCATCGCTCTGTTTACAAACAGATTTGTCTTCATAAGATTTTTGTTTGCAACATCAAAACGTTCTTCCTCATACTTTTCCGTACTGAATGCTCTGATTACAGAAAGGCCTGTTAAGATTTCTCTTGTCACCAAATTCAAACGATCTACCAATTTTTGTAAAACGCGGAATTTCGGCATTACACATGAGAACAAAACAACAACTACTCCCAAAATTAAAATAACGGCCAATGCAATGATCCATGTCATAGAAACGTTTGTATGAACAACTTTATAAATACCTCCCACTGCCATGATCGGTGCATAAAGTACCATACGAAGCAACATAACCATAACCATCTGAATCTGCTGGATATCATTTGTACTTCTCGTGATCAGAGAGGCTGTAGAAAATCTGTCAAACTCAGTACTTGAAAATCCGACAACCCTTGTAAAAACTCTTTTTCTAAGATCACGACCAATGGATGCCGCCGTACGTGAAGCCAGAAGTCCCACTGTCACACTGGCCAAAAGTCCGAGTAATGCAAGTGCCAGCATCTTTCCTCCGGTAACAAAAATATAATGAATCTGTATAGAATCCATATCCATTCCGAGATTTTTATACACCATTTTTACATATAAAACCGCAGCTTGGTCAAGCATCGTATCCGGCATATCTTTCATCTGCTTTTCCATTTGAGAAACAATTCCCGTTCTTTGTTCCTGCGGCATCATTTTTAAGAGATCAAAAATCGTTGCCTCTTTCGGAATCATTCCCTGAGGCATCTGGGCTGTCATTGCCTCCGTCATTTTCTTGGTTTCCTTACTGTCGGTTGAGAATCCCTCTGCCAGAAGCATCGGTTTTCCCATAATCTCAAACAATTCCTGCTTCTTTTCTTCATCCTCAGAAACAGATTTTTTTAACACATAAAATTCCTTCTCTGTTTCCAATTCCTCTTTTTTCCCTTTTCTAAATGCATCCTTTACATCGTCCTGCTGTTTCGGGGAAATAAGTAATAATAAGTTTTCAAAATCTTTCTTCGAAATCTGTTCCGGTACAGAGGTATCAATTCCTCCTTGTTGGATTCCGACATTGACAATATCTGATGTATATGACGGCAATGACAGATCACAAAATGCCTGAATAAACAAAACACAAATGATCGCAAATACGACCACAGCATGTTCTTTCAGATACTTGAATAATTTTCCCATAATGTCTCCTTTCTTTCTGTCTTTATTCTTCTTTTTCCAATTCTGAAATACATTCCTGGTGCATCTTCATGTTATAATCCTGCATATCTTCCGTTTCCATAAGGTTCTCTCGGACCTGAAGAAGCATTCGTCTGAAGAACATTTTTTCTTCCGGTAAAATTCCTTTAAACATTACGGCATCCAGATTATCCATTGTTTCTTTAATTTTTTTTATATAACTCTCACCTTCTTCGGACAACTCGATTCTGAAAATCCTCTGATCCTCTTCATCCTGTCTTCTGATTACAAGATGCTTCTCTTCCAGTTTTCTGAGAAGCATTGTCATAGAAGGTGGTTTGACTCCGAGTATTCTGGCAATTTCTTTTTGTGGAAGTTTTCCATATTTTTTCAATATAAAAAGACAGCCTGCCTGTCCTGTCTTCAAATGGATGTCATCCAGATATCTCATGGCTTTGTAACGTTGCACATGTGCTATCTGATATAAAAGAATCTGTATCGGTGACTCTTTGTTTGATAAGTCCATATTTTCCCTCCTTTCTTAATTTAGTTAGGTAACTAAATAATATAGTAGTATTTTGCACAATTTATGTCAAGATTTATTTTCCGATTTCACATTTTTATCATAATTTTGCCCAAATAATAGTTTTATAAACTAATAAAAATGGTCCTTACCTTTACAGATAAAGACCACATATCTATTCTTTCGTTTTATCTATCCATGTAACTTTCACTTTACACTTCTCGTTAATTTTACATTTTTTTAAACTAAGATTGATTTCTTTCCTTTTTAAAAGTTTGCATATCTCTTCAAAAATCTGAATGACCTGATTTTCATATTTCATGGTATCACGATATTGCATATAATATTTTCTGTTTTTCAACGCTTCTCCCGGAAGAAAAGTTTTTTTGATATTATATGCTCTGATTTTCTTCCAATTCAAAAATGTAAATTCATTGATGTTCCCGGGAGCATCTTTGTCCCGATTATCCAATTCCTCCGGAATCTCTCTCCAAATATGTTCCCATTTTTGAAGCACGTGGAAAATTTCCCATGTTTCTTTCTTATTTAATTTAAAAATTTTCAAAAGACTAATCTCATCAAAAAGTTTATAAGTCGCAAATCTCAGATTTCCATTGCCAAACAGTTCCAAAGAAAATCCACCGTTATCCCCTTCTTTTCCAAAATCCGGACTGATCTGATAAGCAAATACAACCGTATCTTTATTTAAATCCTCAAACCTCATATTATCCCCTTACTAAGTTCACATCAAATTCAGTAGTTTTGATTATATCATATTTTCTCCCCCTCTTCTATGAAAACCTTGGACAATCTACAAAAATTCATCCCCATGTTTCATGAAAAACTCGTAATATACCCGAACATTCGACAACTCATACCATTTTTTGATGTCGACAATCTCTTCATCCATATCATAAATTCTTGCTCCCGGAATGGCAAGAAAGAACGGCGAATGTGTTGATATCACAAACTGACATCCAAAAAACCGGGCGGAATTGTAAATATATTCTGCCAGTTCTTCCTGCCTGTCCGGGGCAAGACTGTTTTCCGGTTCATCAAGCAGATACAAACCGTTCTCTTCCACTTTTTCTGTGAAATAAAAGAATGCACTCTCCCCATTTGACTGTTCTCTTATATTATCCGTAAGATTTTCCCTTACAAATTTTGATTGGGTTCTACTTCTTGCCTGATTGATCTTTTTTAATTTTTCATAATCATCCAATGATCTCATCTGAAATTTTTGATATTTTAAGTTCAAATATTCTTCAAATAACTCTTCCCTTTTCCTGTCCACGCCTTCATTTACAGCCCGTATATTCATTATATAATCAAAAACATCATCGCTTGTAACAATTCTGCTGTTTCCCGGTATCTTTCCCAATGCTTCATAATCACACAGCCGGACATAATCCTCAAAAAAATTGCTTCTATTATATAATGTATCTCTTTTTAGCTTTAATGTTTCTGCCATTACATTTAAGACCGTTGTTTTACCGGAACCATTTCCTCCATACAAAATGGTGATTGGTTCAAAATTCAGTTCCATAAGATGATGTTTGGATAGTATTTGAAAAGGATAAATATTATCATAACAGGTTCTTTTCAAGCTTATCAAAAAATCATATTCCTTTTCTATATGCGGAAATAAAAACTTCGATATGTATATCATTTCTTTTTCCTTATCCCTTCTTTATAGTTATCGTCTGAAAATATTGCCGGAACTATAATGTCCACATGCACCAAACAATGTTCCAATCATATTCATCAAACGTGCCGATGTTTCAACTGCATCATATCTGTTATACTCTTTCCTGTTTATCACCGCTGTATTCCATACAGCAGAGAAACAGAAACTAAATACTGTCATGATCACCATGACAAAGATCATCGCTTTCATTCCTTTGGTATCTCCCTGACAGAATATCATAATTCCCCAAAATGCTAACACAAAAACGACCCATATGAGCAGAACATATCGGAATTTTTTCAGGATTCCATTCTTGATCTTTGACATTACATATAATATCAAAATATATAATGCCAGTCCCATCCACATAACAACCAAATCTATACGGATTGTCAACAATTTTCGTATAACCTTTTAATATCCTCAATGGATACACCAAGCAACCTTAATTTCTTAATCTCTTCTAATCTGTTTATCTCATCCTTTCCATAATCTCTGTAATTATTTCGTTCATTCCGCTCTGGATTTAGCAACCCTTCTTTTTCATAATATCTGATATTTGCAGGTGTGATTCCAACTTGTTTTGCAACTTCCTTAATCTTCATAATATTCCCTTCTTTCCTGCAGTTTCTTCCTTTTCTTATTTGTATTATATACCTTCAAGTAACTTTAAGGTCAATAAATTGTCAAAAAATACCGTTTCTCTACTTAATAATATTTACTTTTCTAATATTTGTGCTATATTAATATTTAGGAATACTAAGTATTATGTTCCTAAATACATCCTGCCAAAGGAGGCGAATACATGGAAGAGCGTTTTATACAACAACTAAAAAAAGGTGTTCTGGATATGGTCGTTTTACAGCTTGTCGCTCAGCGAAATACATATGGGTATGAAATGTTACAACAACTTGAAGAAGAAAGCAATGGATTTTTTACACTAAAAGAAGGAACCTTGTACCCCATCTTATATCGCCTTGAAGACAACAAATTAATCCAGTCTGCCTGGCAGCTTTCAAAAGGAAAGAAAACTCCCAAAAAATATTATTCCATAACAGACAAAGGAAAAGAAGTATTAAAAGAATATGAAATGATATGGAAAAACTTTAAAGTCTGTGTAGATTATTTCTGTAAGGGGGAAAACTAAATGACAAGAGAAGAAAAACAAATCAAAACATATGTAAATTCTATTGAAAAGCATCTCCGACTTCCGTTAGAATTAAAAGCAAGAATTAACAGTGATATTGGCACGGAAATCCATATGAAACTAGAAGCCGGAAAAACAGTCGATGAGATTTTAGAAGAAATGGGTACACCAAAAGAAGTGGCAGAACGATTTAATCAGGAACTTTTTGATCAACAGATCCGAAGAAATCCTCTTCGCTTTTTGTTCCTTCTTCTTGCTGTTTGGGGTTCAATCAAGATTATTTACAATTTAATCACTCATACCTGGAATGGAGCGTTGTTCAATTTTTCTATTTCCTCCGTCAGCCTGGTTCTTTCGTTTCTTTCTGCTTATTTTCTCTCCTATTATGGGAAAAAAGCAACCCCTTCCAGATATAAAAAAAGTATTTATCTCTCTCTTATAGGAATTGTTTTAGAAATCATTGGAATATGTTTCTTTTCATATTCTTCTGAAGGTTGGCTTCAATGGGGATTCTCGTTCGGTACTTCCTCTTCACTTGGAAATCCCGGACTTGTTATTTCTCCCGGATTTGTTTTCAATTTTATTCTTCTTATCATTGTACACAAATGGAAAAAAGCAAACAAAGAATAATTTTAAATTAACACTACCAAAATTATTCAAAAATATTTAAAATCAATATTAGAAATCCAAAAAATTAAGTGTGTATGGAGGTAAAATTTATGACAGAAAGAGAAAAAATGTTAGCAGGACAACTTTATGATTGTGGAGATAAAGAATTATTGACTCAATGGCATAAAGCTAAAGATTTGGCAAGAGATTATAATAGAACTAATTCTAATGACGCTAAAGGAAAAGAAAAAATTTTAAATGAACTGCTTGGAGGAAAAGGTAAAAACTTATGGATAACACCACCTTTTTACGTTGATTATGGTAATAATATTTATTTTGGCAATAATTGTGAAGTAAATATGAATTGTACCTTTTTAGACGATAATATTATTCGTATAGGTGATAATGCTCTAATTGCACCAAATGTACAGATATATACAGCCTTTCACCCAACAAACGCAATTGACCGATTTGGAGAACCTAAAAAAGATGGTTCGTTTGAATTTTGTAAAACACAAACAGCACCTGTAAACATAGGTGATAATGTCTGGATTGGTGGTGGAGCTATTATTATGCCAGGTGTTACAATCGGTAATAATGTTGTAATTGGAGCTGGAAGTGTTGTTACGAAAGATGTTCCTGATAATTCCATAGCTTATGGTAATCCATGTAGAGTAGTAAGAGAAAATAAATAGTATAATTAGAGAATCTGAAAAAAGCTGAAGCCTTTGATCTTCAAAGGCTTCAGCTTTTTATATAACAGGGGATGAGAGAATCGAACTCCCGCTAAGAGTTTTGGAGACTCCTGTCATAC
>CALFLL010000037.1 GCA_937880845.1 uncultured Drancourtella sp. | reverse complement strand
TTTAGTAAAACTTTATAAATCTGTTATAATGAGGAAAAGAAACCAAGATATACGAAAATAGGAACAGACAGGATTCGTATCGGAAAAAGGGAGAGTCGGATATGCAGTATGAAGCAAAGCAAGACAGATATGAAACAATGAAATACCGTTTCTGCGGGAAAAGCGGGTTAAAGCTTCCGGAAGTGTCTTTGGGATTTTGGCACAATTTCGGAACGAATGCACCATACGACAATATGAAAGAAATGTGCTTTACAGCCTTTGACCATGGAATCACACATTTTGATCTTGCAAACAATTATGGACCGGAGTATGGGAGTGCAGAGGAAAACCTTGGACGTATCTTGAAAAAGGAGCTTTCTTCCTATCGTGATGAACTGATCATTAGTACAAAGGCAGGATATGATATGTGGCCTGGACCATATGGAAACGGAGGCAGCAGGAAATACCTGACTGCCAGTCTGGATCAGAGCCTGAAAAGAATGGGACTTTCTTATGTGGATATTTTTTATCATCACCGAATGGATCCGGAAACGCCTCTGGAAGAAACCATGTGGGCTCTGGACAGTATTGTAAAAAGCGGGAAAGCACTTTATGTGGGACTTTCCAATTATGATGGAGAAACCATGGAAAAGGCAGCCTCCATCTTAAAAGAACTGCATTGTCCGTTTGTGATTAATCAGAACCGGTATTCCATTTTTGACCGTACAATTGAGAAAAACGGATTAAAAGAAACAGCTAAAAGGCTTGGAAAAGGAATCATTGCCTTTAGTCCTTTGGCACAGGGACTTCTGACAGACCGTTACTTAAAAGGAATTCCGTCTGACAGCAGAATCCGGACAGACGGACGTTTCTTAAAGGAAACCGCCCTTACAGAGGAAAAGCTGGAAAAAATCTGCCGTTTAAATGAACTTGCTGCCCAAAGAGGAGAAACTCTGGCACAGATGGCTCTTCACTGGGTATTAAAAGACGAGGAAGTGACCAGTGTGCTGATCGGTGCTTCCAGACCATCCCAGATTGCAGAGAATGTAAAAATAATCTCTCAGGCAGCATTTTCCAAAGAAGAAATAGAAACAATCGACAGCATCAGTCTGGTTTAGACTGTATGACGACAACTGTTCTGGTATTGCTTCGGAGAGCAGTGCATGTAGCGTTTGAAAATCTTGCTGTAATAGCAGGAGTTGGAAAACCCACATGCCTCGGCCGCCTTGGACACAGAACAGTTGTCTTTTTTTAGCAGCGGAAGACTTTGCAAAATGCGATAATAAAGAAGATAATCAAACAATGTCATATTCATATGCTTTTTAAAAAAACGGCAGCATTCACTTTTGGAAAGATGGATATGAGAAGCAATGTCTTCCAAAGTGATCGGAGAAGCGTAGGAACTGTGAATAAATTCCATAATCTCTTTCAGACGTCCGATGTAGTTGGAAGAAACCGGCTTCTGGAAAGAAAGGGTGGAAAAATAAGTGTATAAATGCTGCCATATTCGGGTCAGGATCAGATGAAGTTTTAGTTCCAAATCTTCGGATGGATCGAGATAGAGAGTATATAATTGTTTTAAAAGGTCAATGACTTCTTTCTGCCAGGGGATTTTTTCGGAAAATGGCAGGGAAGAAAAAGAATCGGCATTCAAGATCGGCTGTACATATTTTGTAAGAAGGATACTGTTTTCGTATCCGTAAATAAAACGGGGATGGAAGGTTGTGGAAAGGTACTGACAGTCTTCATTTTCGATCCTGCGTCCGGTATGCATGGCATTGCTGTTGCAGAAAAGAGCATCCCCCTCTTTTAAATGATAAACCTGATCATTCACCTGGTATTCGATACATCCTTTTAAAATAAGAGTCAGTTCAATTTCTGTGTGCCAGTGCCATAAAAAGGTGCCGCCCTCATATCGGGCAAGTTGTTCCATGCTCAGATTGACGGGAAAAGCGTAGTTGCCGTGCCGTTTTAATTCTTTTTTTTCTTTATCTGTCTGTATCTGCATAAAAAACCTCAATATCGTTATTATTTTCAGCAATATATTTGTTGTAGTTCATCAATAAACTTATTATAATTTTATATCAGAAAGAGAAATACGACAAGTAAATTTAAAGGAAAGAAGGTAAAAGGAATGAAAAACCAACTCATTGAAAAATTTCAAAGTTTATATGGAAGTGAAGGAGATATCCGTTCCTATTTTTCACCGGGGCGTGTAAACCTTATCGGAGAGCATACAGACTATAACGGCGGACATGTGTTCCCATGTGCACTTACACTTGGTACATATGGGATTGCAAGAAAAAGAAACGACAGAAAGCTTCGTTTTTACTCTGTAAACTTCAGCAATCTTGGCGTGATGGAAACAAGTCTGGATGATCTGGTTCCGTCCGAAGCAGCAAAATGGACCAATTATCCGAAGGGAGTGATCTGGGCATTTGGAAAGAAAGGCTATGAAATCCCTTGCGGAATGGATATTTTGATTTATGGAACGATTCCGAACGGTTCCGGACTTTCTTCCTCTGCATCACTGGAAGTTCTGATTGGCGTAATGTTAAAAGACCTGTTCCAGATTGATATTTCCATGCAGGACATTGCCCTTATCGGACAATTCTCAGAAAATAACTATAACGGCTGCAACTGCGGTATCATGGATCAGTTTGCCGTTGCCATGGGTAAAAAGGACTGTGCCGTATTTTTGGATACAAACACACTGAAATACGAATATGCTTCTGTGAAACTGGAAAATGCAAAGATTGTCATCACAAACAGTAAAGTAAAACACAGCCTTGTAGATTCTGCCTACAACGACAGAAGAAACGAAAGCGAAAGAGCACTGGAAGATCTTCAGAAAGTAGTAGATATCAAGACACTTGGAGATCTGACAGAGGAAGAATTTGAAGCACATAAAGATGCGATTTCTGATGAAATCTGCAGAAAGCGTGCAAAACATGCTGTATATGAAAATCAGAGAACCATCCGTGCGGTTGCGGCCTTAAAAGAAAACGACATCGAAGAATTCGGAAGACTGATGAACGCATCCCATGTTTCTCTTCGTGATGATTACGAAGTCTCCTGCGAAGAAATCGATGTACTGGTAAATCTTGCATGGTCCGTAGACGGTGTGATTGGTTCCCGTATCACAGGAGGCGGATTCGGTGGATGTACCGTAAGTATCGTAAGAAATGATGCAGTGGATACCTTCATTGATAAAGTAGGAAAAGGATACAAAGAAAAAACAGGACATGAAGCAGAATTCTATGTAGTAGAAATCGGTGACGGAGCAGGAGTCCTAAAATAAAGAAAAGAGGAAAATATGATGTTAAATAAAAATATTAAAAAACTGGTACAGTATGGAGTAGAAACCGGATTGCTTCCGGAATGTGAGAAAAGATATGCAACAAACCTTCTTCTGGAAATCTTCCATGAAGACAGTTATGAAGAGCCGCAGGAAGAATATCATGACATTGATCTGGAAGAAGTATTAAAAGACCTTTTGGACGAAGCGGTAAAAAGAGGACTGATTGAAGACAGCATCGGATACAGAGATCTGTTTGATACAAAGATTATGAACTGTCTTGTACCGCGTCCGGCACAGGTGCAGAGAGAATTTTGGGAAAACTATAAAGAATCTCCGGAAAAAGCAACTGCATATTTCTATAAATTAAGCCAGGACAGCGATTATATCAGACGTTACCGTGTGAAAAAGGATATGAAATGGAAAGTGGACAGTCCGTACGGAGAAATTGATATAACGATAAACCTTTCCAAACCGGAGAAAGATCCAAAGGCTATCGCAGCAGCCAAAAATGCAAAAGCAACGACATATCCGAAATGCCAGCTTTGTGTGGAAAATGAAGGATATGCAGGAAGGCTGGATCATCCGGCAAGAGAAAACCACCGTATCATTCCGATTACGATCAACGAGTCGGAATGGGGATTCCAGTATTCACCATATGTATACTACAATGAACACTGTATCGTGTTTAATGGACAGCATGTGCCGATGAAGATCGACCGTGCGGCTTTTGTCAAATTGTTTGATTTTGTAAAACAGTTCCCGCATTATTTCCTTGGTTCCAATGCTGACCTTCCGATTGTAGGAGGATCCATTTTAAGCCACGATCATTTCCAGGGCGGACACTATACGTTTGCTATGGCAAAAGCACCAATCGAGAAAAGCGTTGTGATTCCGGGATATGAAGATGTGGAAGCAGGAATTGTAAAATGGCCGTTATCTGTTCTTCGTATCCGTCATAAAGACGAAACAAGACTGATTGATCTTGCAGATCATGTGCTTCAGGCATGGAGAGGATATACAGACGAAAAAGCATTCATTTATGCAGAAACAAACGGAGAGCCGCACAATACGATCACACCGATCGCAAGAATGAAGGACGGAATGTACGAGTTGGATCTCACATTGAGAAACAACATTACAACAAAAGAACACCCGATGGGAGTATATCATCCACATGCACAGTATCACCATATCAAAAAAGAAAACATCGGTCTGATTGAAGTGATGGGACTTGCTGTTCTTCCGGCCCGTCTGAAAGAAGAAATGGAACTTCTGAAAGAATATATTCTGGAAGGAAAAGATATCAGAAGCTGTGAAAAAATTGAGAAACATGCAGACTGGGCAGAAACATTCCTGAAACAGTATGATGATATCAATGCAGACAATATTGATGAGATCATACAGAAGGAAATCGGTATTGTATTTACAAAAGTTTTGGAAGATGCAGGTGTTTACAAATGTACAGAAGAAGGAAGAGAAGCCTTCCTTAGATTCATCCATACCTTATAAAATATGCAGAAAGCGTTAAAAGTAGTTTTAAGAGAATTATCAAAAGGACAAATTAAGGTTCAGGTTTCAAGACGTCTTGCGGACTTGAAAAGGTTGGATCCTACGCGGATTTTTGTGAAAAAACTGGACGATAACATCTATAACGGGGATCATAAGATTCCCGTCCGGCTTTATTTCCCATCGCAAAAAACAATGGAAGAAGGCGCAAAAAAAGCACATACGTATCCGATTCTGCTGTTTTTTCATGGGGGAGGCTGGGTTACGGAAAGTGTAGGCAATTATGACAGAGTATGTTCGGAACTGTCTCAGTCTTCCGGGCATATTGTAGTATCGGTAGAATATCGGCTGGCTCCGGAGCACCGTTTTCCGACTGCCCTTATGGATTGTTATGAGGCGGCAAAAGCGGTCTATGCAAATCGTTTTCTTTTGAATGTCGATGAGGAAAACATCACGATCATCGGTGACAGTGCAGGGGGAAATCTGGCGGCAGCAGTTACTTTACTTGCAAGGGATCGAAAAGAGTTTTATCCGAAAAAGCAGATTTTGATCTATCCTGTTTTAAACAACGATTATACCGAAACTTCTGCCTATCCGTCCGTAAAAGAAAACGGAACCGATTATTTCCTGACTTCTGCGAAGATGGAAGATTATTTGAATCTTTACCAGAGAGATGTTTCAGACAGACAGAATAAATATTTTGCCCCTATGCTGGAAGAGAATTTAAAAGGTCTTCCGGAAACTCTGATCCTGACTGCAGAATATGATCCTTTAAGAGATGAGGGAGAACATTTTGCCAGACGGATGAAAGAAGCGGGAAACAAGGTGGAACTGCATCGGATCAAAGGAGCCCTTCATGGGTATTTTGCCCTTGGTTTTAAACATCTTTATGTGAGAGAAAGTCTTGAGTTTATCAATCGGTTTTTAGAGGAGGCGTAGGAAATTGAGCCAGAAACAACGAAGTTCATGGCGAAAGTTAGACAATGCGGCTCTTGCTTTCCCGGCTGCCGCGGGGAAAAAAGATTCCAGGGTGTTTCGGTTTTACTGTGAGCTAAAAGAAGAAGTCTGCCGGGAAATCTTGCAGAAGGCACTCGATAAAACAATGGAAACATATCCTCTTTACCAGGCTGTGTTAAGAAAAGGATTTTTTTGGTTTTATTTTGAACAGAGAGACATAAAAGCCATAGTAAAGCCGGAAGAGGAACCTCCATGCAGCAGGATTTACATTCCGGATAAAAAGAGCCTTCTTTTTGAGGTGAGTTTTTATAAAAACAGGATTAATCTGGAAGTGTTTCATGCCCTGACGGACGGGACAGGTGCAATGACATTTTTATGCGAACTTGTGAGAAATTATCTTACCATGAAATATGGATTGGAAGAGTCGGAAAGCGGAACAGTAGGAAAAAGCAAGATTACGGTACAGGATTTGGAAGAAGACAGCTTTTCTCAGTATTATTCCGACAAAAAGCAGAAGGATACAGAAAAAAGAAGGAAAGCGGCACAGATTGCAGGAAAAAAGGTCAGCCAGGAGGAAATGAGAATTACGGAGTGCATCCTTCCGGCAGATGAAGTGATACGAAATGCCAAATCATACGGTGTATCGGTTACAGTCTATTTAACAGCCATCCTTCTTATGGCAGTTCATGAAGAAATGACAAAAAAGCAGGAAAAAAGGCCTATCACGGCTATGATCCCTATTAATCTGAGAAGCTATTTTCCGTCAAAAACCATGGCGAATTTTTTTGGATGGCTGGAAGCGGGATATTTGTTTCAGGAAGACACTACGTTGGAAGAAGTGATCACAGAACTAAAATCCTGTTTTGCAAGAGAACTTCAAAAACAGGAAGTGAAACGGAGAATGAATGTTCTTGTAAAGCTGGAGAAAAATGTTCTGATCAGGGCAGTACCGTTGGAATTAAAAAATATGATCCTGCGGAAAGCCACACAGGTAGGCTCGTCCGGTGTGACGGTGATTTTTTCCAATATGGGCATTATCAAAATGCCGGAAGAATGCAGAAAATATATCCAAAGATTTGGATTTTTTACAAGTACCGATAAATTGCAGCTTTGTACCTGTTCCTACGAAAATGAGATGTACTTTGGCATCACATCCAAATTTTTTGGAACAAATATTCAAAGAAACATGTTGGAAATACTGAAAAAGCAGGGTATCCGGGTGAAGGTGGAAGAAGAAGGCTTCCCTGAAAATCCAAAAGAAAAGAGAAATCTTTTGAAAAAAGCGGTTCAGTGGTTTACCTTCATCTGTATTGCGGCTTCTGTGATTTCCGGTATGATCGAATGGATGGTAACTCCGTCTATTCACTGGGCATGGTTTGTAACAGGAGGAGCAGCCTGTTGTTGGATTGCGGTCATGACGGCTATAAAGAAGCGAAGAAATGTGCTTAAAAATGGGCTCTGGCAGCTTTTGCTTCTTTCCGGAGCGTGTGTTTTGTGGGATGTTTTGACGAAGTGGAAAGGCTGGTCAGTAGATTATGTGATTCCGCTGGCAACATTGGTTGTTTTATTCTCCATGGTAGGAATCGCAAAAATACGAAAGTTGGAAAAAGAGGAATATTTATTTTATACAGTGATGGCAGCAATGTATGGAATGATTCCGTTTATCCTGCTTCTTGTGGATATGGTTCATGTAAGATACCCGTCTGTCATTTGCTCCGGTATCAGTTTTTTAGCATTAATCTGGGTATGTATTTTCCGGTTCAAAGATTTTCAGACAGAACTTCATAAAAAGTTTCGTATATAAAAAAGAAACGTCAAGTCATAGATAATGTGACCTGGCGTTTTTTATTCTGTAAATTAATTGAAAATATATTGAATATAGAATAAAAATATGATAATTTTAAATTATAAAAATAAATTTTCGAAAAATAAAAAACAACTATAAAGCAGAAGATGAAATAAAGGGAGAATCCATATGAAGAAAAGAGCGAAAGCAGGAGTTTTTATCTGTTGTCTGATCTGCTTTTCCGTTCTGAATGGATGTGGCATGGAGAACGAAAAGAAAGGGAAGGAACTTACTGTTTTGATCGATCATTCTTTCTCTGATGCGGCAAAACGGGTGGCGAGTTTTATGAGGCAGGAGGACAGAAAGCTGGAGATACAGATTGAGGAACTTTTTGAAGAGGATAAGGCACGTGAAGATCAAATTCAAAAGCTTCGGACAAAGATCATGGCAGGAAAAGGACCGGATGTATACCTTTTAAGTGCCGGGAGTAATGGAAGCGACGGAGATGATGCAGAAGGACTTTGGAAGAAACCTCTTTTTGACAATCCATACAAGATTATGCAAAGTGGTGCCCTTCAGGATCTGAACGAATATATGAAAGAAGATGATTATTGGAAAGAAGGAACGTATTCGAAAAAAGTGATGGAAGCAGGACAATATCAAAAGAAGCAATATATCATTCCTCTTTCAATCGGTATCCGATTTTTTGCTACAACGGAGCCGGGAAGAGAAAAGATGGAAGGAAAAAACCTGCCTCAGTGGCTGGATCAGGTGAAAAAATCAGATGATATGGATTTAAAAGCGGTATTTGGAGACCAGGCATCTTTGGCAGCAGGATGGTTTCAGCCTGCTGTGGATTATGAGAAGCAAAATGTGCTGTTTGACTGGGAAAAATGGACGGCATATGCATTGGATTTTTTGAAGTTCAGAAGTGAATACCTGCGAACGGGAGGAGAAGAGTTGGGACAGTCTAAGGCCTATTCCATGGAATATGTGTTGGCAATGGATGAAGTGGAAGATATCAGGATCATACCGGATCTGGAAGGAAGAAGGATGGCATGTATCCGGACATTTGGAGCGGTTGGCATGTCCAGTGAATATAAAGAAGAAGCCTACCGTTTTTTGATGATGTTTTTGAACGATGAGATGGAAAAAGGAGGAATCCAAAGGCCGAAGTCTTTTGACAATATGCAGATGCCTGTCTAGGAAGCAGATGTAAAAGCGTGGATGGCACAGGTAAATCGTTCTGAAACAATGATTGAAAAAACCACAAGTGCCTTTAGGACTCTGGATGGAGCCTATTTCCCTACGGATGTAGAACGGAATCTGTTTTCCGGGATTATGAGAATGCAAAGAGAAATTTATGGAAGGATGGAAACAAAGGAATTATATCAGTACTTTGAAACGGAACTTTCAAGAGAGGCAGAGAAAGCGGAAAAAGACTATGAAACCCTTGTTTTAGAATAAGGCAGAAGATGTCGGAGAGGAGGGAGGTTATGAAAAAGAAAAACAGTGGATTGTTGCTTGTGTTCCCGGCATTGGCAGGATTTCTCATCTTTTACTTTATTCCGTTTCTGATCACGGTGTGGTATTCGGTTTCTTTTGGGATTGGGAAACGGGAATTTGTAGGACTGGAAAATTACCGAGAATTGTTTGGGAACGAAATGTTTTTGCTGGCGGTGAAAAACACATGCAGATATATGCTTGCCACGGTACCTTTTACCCTGGCAGCTTCCATTTTGCTGTCGGTGGTCTTTCAGAAAATGGGACATGGAGTTCGATTCTTCCAGCTTTCTTTTCTGTATCCTATGATCATGCCGATTGCATCGGTTGTCCTGGGGGTAGAATTTCTTTGGGGAAACGGAGGATTCTGGAACCGGATTTTGGAAATGGCGGGAATGAAAGGACAGGAGTGGCTTCATTCCCCTGCGGCGTTCTGGATATTGTGCATCTTGTATTTCTGGAGGTTTGCGGGATATTATATTTTGATTTACTTTGCAAGGCTTCAGATGATTCCACAAGAGTATTATGAATATGCATCTTTATTTGGAGCCGAGGAAGGACAGAAGTTTTACCATATCACATGGCCGATGCTGATTCCGACGGTTTTGTTCACCATCGTTCTTTCGGTGATGAATGCGTTTAAATGTTACAGGGAGGCATTCCTTCTTGGAGGAAATTATCCGGACGACAGTATTTATATGCTGCAGCATTTTATGAACAACAATTTCCAGAACTTAAATTATCAGAAGATCTCTACGGCGGCAGTCAGTATCGTAGCGGTCCTGCTGATCGTGGCAGGGATTTCCTATGGAGTGTATCTGCTTGTGAAAAGGGGGAAGAGGTATGGCTAAAAAAGGAAGGAAAATGCGAACGGTTGTTCTTTTTATACTGGCACTGATCTTGTTATATCCGGTCATCTATATGCTGATCCACTCTGTCTGGGAAAGTGGAAAGGACGGGATTTCCTTTCTGAATTATTATAAAGTATTTCTGGAAAAGCCAGGGTATCTTGTGAAATTCTGGAGAAGTCTTGGGATGTGTCTTCTGATTGCGGCAGGACAGACGGTTCTTTCCTGTATGGCAGGAACAGCTTTTGCGAAGTACCGGTTTATCGGAAAAAAATTCTGGTTCGTGATGATGGTACTGTTCATGATTCTGCCGATACAGGTAACCCTTCTTCCAAACTACATCCTTCTGGAAAAGCTTGGATTTTTAAATAGTTGGAAATCTTTGATCCTTCCTGGTATTTTTTCTCCCTTTGGAGTGGTATGGCTTACCTTTATATTTCGGTCGGTTTCGGATGACTGGATGGATGCGGCAAAGCTTGACGGTGCCAATCAGATGCAGATTGTGCAGTACGTGATGGTTCCAGCTGCAAAACCGGCGGTGATCACGTTGTTTGTCCTGACTTTTGTGGAAAGCTGGAATATGGTGGAGCAGCCGATTATTTTTTTGGAAGGAGAACTGGACTATCCCCTTTCCGTATTTCTTGCGGGAGTGACAGAAGACAGTATCGGCATACAGTCGGTCTGTGGTCTTTTATGCCTGATTCCGGTTACGTTTTTCTTTTTGTATTATCATGAAGAACTGACAGACGGATTGAGGGACACTTTATGGAGTTGAGACGTATGACGAAAAAAAGAGTATGGGTTGCAGGTTGTATTGTAGTGATGTTGATTTTAACCTGTACGGTGTTATCCATTCGCATAGAGAAGCTGATGCGGATTGAGGTGGAAGTAGCGGATATGACACAGACAGAGGAAGAGAAAAAAAATCAGCTGGTGGAAATTCCGCTTTCCTGTTATCCAACCGAAAATCTTTCTTTCTTTTATTATATAAAAGAGAGGGAAGGACTGTTCGGAAAGGAGCTGGTGGCAGTTTCCGAAGAGTCAAGCCCGGTCTATACAGAAGGAGACAGGGCCGTACTGGTGGATACCCGTGTAATGGACAAGGAAGGAAGACCACTTCAGATCATTGCAAAGTCTACTTATCCGCTGGAGGAAAATGATCTGGTGGTACTGGCTGAAGAAAAAAAGGTAGATATGAACAAGCAGATCAAGATTCTCATCGGAATCGGAATTTGGTTTCTGATTGGAATCTTCCTTGTATGGTGGAGTATCAGAAAGATGTTACGGATATGGAACGGAGAAAGGAAAGAAGCCGTAAAAGGAGTGCTTGCTGTTTTTATCTGGCTTGTCGTTTTATTTTGGCTGACAGGTTTGGTGGACATACCAAGAGAATACCTGCCTCCGGAACAAATCCTGGATGTAAAATTTTATCTGGAAACGTGGAAAGAATTTTAGTATTTTGACATGGAAAAGAGTTTAAAAAGAAGATTTTTATAAAAATTGCAAACAGAAGAGACCGCTTCTACAGAAAATGATTTTCCGGAAACGGTCTCTTTTGATAAGTTTAATCCGTTACTTCTTTTAACATGCTGATGTCAGTATCTGCAATCAGGGAATAATTCGTATGATAGATGACAAAGCCGGGTTTTTGGCCTTTGACTTTTTTTACATGTTTCTTTTCTATATAATCTACCTCTACTTTTTTACTTCCACTGTTTTTGGAATAGTAAGCAGCCAGTTTTCCGGCTTCTTCAAATACACGGTCCGGCATTTCCGTACCCTGAGATTTTACGATCACATGGGAACCAGGAACTTTCTTTGCATGAAACCACCAGTCGTTTCCATTTGCAAAGGAAAAGGTCAGTTCTTCATTCTGAAAGTTGTTTTTTCCTACATACATATCATATCCGTCACTGGAAATATAATGAAGAGGAACTCCTTTTAATTTTACTTTCTTTTTCGCAAATTTACGGCGGACATATCCGCTTTCTGTCAGCTCTTCTTTGATTTGGGCAAGATCATCTTCACTTCTCGCAATGTCAAGGGCGTTGCTGACGGATTCCAGATAATGGATTTCATCCCTGGTTTCCTGAATCAGGGTTGTCAATGCTTCGTATGTACGTTTTTGTTTATTGTATTTTTCGAAATACCTCTGGGCGTTTTCCTGCGGTGTTTTTGTTTCATCCAGAGGGATTCTGATCATTTCGTTTGTATAATAATTTAAGGCTTCCAACTCTTTGGCGCCGGGTGCAAGGTTGTATCCGTATGTATGGATCAGTTCGCCGTACACCTTGAATTTTTCGCGTTTTTCTGTTCCTTTTAACTGTTTTTCCTGAAGATCGAACTTTTTGCGGTTCCGTTCTAGGGCAGTCTGTACGATATGACGCAAATCCGCAGATTTCTGACGAATTCGTGTAATTCGGTTTTTGACTGCATAATAAGAAGAAAGAACTTCGGATATGCTGTCATAGGAACGCATCTCATAGCCTGTAAGGTGGGTGAGAGGAAGGGCGGAAAATTCTTTTGGTTCATTGCCTTGATAATAAATACAAGGATGGAATTCCCCTGCCTTGATCTTTTCCATAAAGAAAGAAAATTGACGGTATAAATGAACCATCAGGTCTTCGGATAATTCCGAAGGCGGGAGAGAAGAATCCAGACCGGAAAGATAGCAGATTTCTTCTGCTGCAACCGGACTGATTCCGGTAAATCCTGTATAAAGTGCTTTGGAAAGTGCCATTGGCTTTTCCTTTAATACGCCGGCAAAATCTGGTTCCGATACCGTAAGAGGATTTGCTTTGTGCATCGTATCCGGGATAAAGTAATCTCGTCTCGGAAGAACTTCACGGACAGAACTCATCTGAGCGGGAACGTGCTTGATACTGTCAATGATTTTTCCGCCTGCATCACAGAAAATGATATTACTGTGTTTGCCCATGATTTCAACGATCAGTTTTTTTTGACAAAGATCACCCAACTCATCCAGATGTTCGATTTCAATACAGATGATACGTTCCAGGGAAGGCTGAGTAATGGAAACGATTCTTCCGTTTGCGATATGTTTTCTTAAAAGCATACAAAAGTTCGGTGCGGTAAACGGACTTGGCTTATTTTCTTCCGTCAGATAGACAAGAGGGAGGGAAGCACTTGCAGAAAGATAAAGACGCTTTTGACCCGATGTGGTTTTGACGGTCAGAAGAAGCTCGTCATTTTCCGGCTGTGCGATTTTTGCAATGCGTCCATTTAAGAGGGAATCGTTCAGTTCTTTTGTTATATCAGCAATGGTAATTCCATCAAATGCCATAATCTTTAACTCCTTTGTTTTGGTCTGTTTTATAGTATAACACAGTTGACGTTGATTTTTAAATCAATTATAATAAAAATCAGTAAAAATAAACCAGATAGAGGAAGGTACAATGATTAGAAGTATGACAGGCTTCGGCCGATGTGAAATTCAAAACGGAGATAAGAAATATACGGTAGAAATGAAAGGCGTGAATCATCGCTACCTGGATGTGAACATCCGTATGCCGAAAAAATTAAACTTTTTCGAAACTCAGATCAGAAATCTCTTAAAAGAGTATGCACAGAGAGGAAAAGTTGATATTTTTATTGCATATGAAGATCAGTCAGAAGGGCAGGCATCTTTAAAATATAATGAATCACTGGCGGCAGAGTACCTTGGATATTTTAAACAGATGGAAGAGCGATTTGGGCTTGAGAATGATATCCGCATTTCTACATTGTCACGGTATCCGGAAATTTTTACGATGGAAGAACAGACCGTAGACGAAGAAGAGTTATGGAATGGATTAAAGCAGGCACTTTGCGGTGCTTTCACGCAATTTGTACAGACAAGAGAAGCGGAAGGATGTAAGCTTCGGGAAGACCTGCTTGAAAAGCTGGATCAGATGGGAAAAGTGGTAGGGCTGATTGAAGAGCGTTCCCCTCAGATCGTGGCAGAGTACAGGAAGAAGCTGGAAGACAAGGTAAAAGAACTCCTTTCGGATACGCAGATTGAGGAAAGCAGGATTGCGGCAGAAGTTATCCTTTTTGCAGACAAGATTTGTACGGATGAAGAAATCGTGCGTTTAAAGAGTCATATCGACCATATGAAATCTACGCTTGAAGCAAAGGAAGGAATCGGCCGAAAGCTTGATTTTATTGCTCAGGAGATGAACAGAGAGGCCAATACGATTCTTTCAAAGGCAAACGATCTGGAAGTATCCAATTACGCCATCGAACTGAAGACAGAGATTGAAAAAGTACGTGAGCAGATCCAGAATATCGAATAAAAAGAAGTGAGAGGAAGAAGAATGGAAACACAAAAGGGAAGCTTAATCGTTTTATCCGGATTTTCCGGAGCAGGAAAAGGAACCGTTATGAAGCGTCTGTTGGAAAAGTATGACAACTATGCGCTTTCTGTTTCTGCAACCACAAGAAAACCAAGGCAGGGAGAACAAGACGGAAGAGAGTATTTTTTCAAAGAAACAGAAGAATTTGAAAAAATGATTGCACAAGATGAATTAATAGAGTATGCTAGATACGTTGACAATTATTATGGGACGCCGCGCGCTTATGTAGAAGAGCAGCGGATGGCAGGAAAAGATGTGATCCTTGAGATTGAGATTCAAGGCGCATTGAAAGTAAAAGAAAAGTTCCCGGATACGTTGCTCATCTTTATTACTCCTCCGAGTGCAGAGGAACTTAGAAACCGGCTGATCGGAAGAGGAACGGAAACAATGGATGTCATAGAGAGCAGACTTTCCCGTGCAAAAGAAGAAGCAGAGGGGATTGAATCCTATGATTATCTGATCGTGAACGATGAACTGGAAGTTTGCGTGGATGAACTTCACAGTGTCATTCAAAGTGAAAAAAAAACCGTGGCAAACAGCACAGAACTGATTGCCAGAATCAGAGATGAATTACACAAATTGTAGAGATTGAAAGGAGAAGGAGTACCATGCTGCATCCATCTTACACAGATTTAATGAAAGTAGTAAACCAGGACGTAGAAGAAGGCGATACAAAGATTGTAAACAGCCGTTATTCTATCGTGCTTGCAACTGCAAAAAGAGCGAGACAGCTCATTGACCATGCGGAACCGCTTGTTCCGGTGAAAGACGGTGAAAAGCCTCTTTCCATTGCAGTTGAAGAAATGAACAGCGGGAAATTAAAAGTGCTCGGAGAAGACTCCGAAGAATAGAACAGAGTATGAAATAAAAGGCAGGTGCTTTGAATTCAAGTATCTGCCTTATGAAATGTTAGGAGAAAATGAATGAATATTTTATTTGTTTCGCTGGGATGCGACAAGAACCTGGCAGATTCCGAAGCAATGCTGGGGATGCTGGCTTCCCGAGGATATCAGATGGTAGAATTGGAAGAAGAAGCGGATATCATCATTGTAAATACATGCTGCTTTATCCATGACGCCAAAGAAGAAAGTATTGAAACCATCCTTCAGATGGCAGAATATAAACATTCCGGCAATCTAAAGGCACTGATCGTAACAGGATGTATGGCGGAACGTTATAAGGATGAAGTGATGAAGGAAATCCCGGAAGTGGATGCAGTCCTTGGGACGGCATCGTATGACCATATCCTGGATGCCGTAGAGGAAGCACTGAAAGGCCACCACTATATGAAAATGGAATCACTGGATGAACTTCCGGTTGTAGATGCACACCGTCTTGTTACCACAGGAGGTCACTATGCATACTTAAAGATTGCAGAAGGATGTGACAAGCACTGTACCTATTGTATCATTCCGAAGATCAGAGGAAATTTCCGAAGTGTACCGATGGAGCGTCTGTTAAAAGAAGCACGGCAGCTTGCAGATGACGGCGTAAAAGAACTGATCCTGGTTGCACAGGAAACGACTTTATACGGAAAAGATATTTACGGGGAAAAGAAACTTCCGGAACTGCTTCATAAACTTTGTGAGATATCCGGAATTCGGTGGATTCGTATTTTATACTGCTATCCGGAAGAAATTACAGAAGAACTGATCCAGACCATAAAGGAAGAACCAAAGATCTGTCATTATCTGGATCTCCCGATACAGCACGCAAGCAACGATATCTTAAAGCGTATGGGAAGAAAGACATCCAGGGAAGAATTGATCCATATTATTTCAAGGCTCAGAGAAGAAATCCCGGATATCACACTCAGAACGACGTTGATCACCGGATTTCCGGGGGAAACACAGGAGCAGCATGAAGAGCTGATGGATTTTGTGGATGAGATGGAATTTGACCGACTTGGTGTATTTACTTATTCTCCGGAAGAAGATACTCCGGCGGCTTCCATGCCGGATCAGATCAAAGAAGAAGTGAAGGAAGAAAGACAGGCGGAAATCATGGAACTGCAGCAGGAGATTGCGTTTGACCAGGCAGAAGATATGATTGGAAAAGAAGTGCTTGTCATGATTGAGGGAAAAGTAGCAGATGAAAATGCTTATGTAGGAAGAACTTATAAAGACGCACCGAATGTAGACGGGCTGATCTTTGTCAATACAGATGCAGAGCTTATGTCCGGTGATTTTGCAAAAGTAAAAGTGACAGGTGCATGTGAATATGATTTGATAGGAGAGTTGATGTAAATGAATCTGCCAAATAAATTAACTGTACTGCGTGTGATCATGATCCCGTTTTTCGTCGTATTTATGCTTACAGACCTGGGAGGAGATTACAGTAATTATATTGCCCTTGTGATTTTCTGCGTAGCCAGCCTTACGGATATGCTGGACGGAAAGATTGCCAGAAAATATAATCTTGTAACAAATTTCGGAAAATTTATGGATCCTCTTGCGGATAAACTGCTGGTAGGTTCTGCCATGATTTGTCTGATTCCGATGGGAAAAATCCCGGCCTGGATCGTAATCGTGATCATTAGCCGTGAATTTATCATCAGCGGGTTCCGACTTGTTGCATCAGACAGCGGTATCGTGATCGCTGCAAGCTACTGGGGCAAGTTTAAGACGGTTTCCCAGATGTTCATGATCATATTCTTGATTTTGGATTTACCAGGAGCAGCGGCAAATATGATTGAAACAATCCTCATTTACCTTGCATTGATTCTGACGGTTGTTTCTCTCATTGATTATATTGCAAAAAACAAAGAAGTCTTGACAAAGGGAGGTATGTAAGATGGTTGCAGAGCTGATTTCTGTAGGAACGGAGATTTTGCTCGGCAATATCGTCAATACCAACGCAGCTTACCTAGCAGAGAAGTGTGCTCTGCTAGGTTTGTCTTTATATCACCAAAGTGTGGTAGGAGATAATGAAGCACGTATGGAAGACACGATACGCCGGGCGCTTGGTCGTTCTGACATTGTGATCCTTACAGGGGGTCTTGGACCAACAAAAGACGACTTGACAAAAGAAGTGACGGCAAAAGTATTGGGAAGAAAATTATATGAAGATGCCCATACAAAAGAGCGGATCATGGAATTTTTTACCCGGATGCATTCTCCGGAGAAAATAACGGAAAATAACTGGAAGCAGGCTCTTGTTCCGGAAGGAGCCAAAGTGATCGACAACGAGAACGGTACGGCACCGGGGCTTATCATTACAGGGGAAAAAGGGGGAGAGTTTGAAGGAAAACAGGCCATTCTTATTCCGGGGCCTCCAAACGAATGTATTCCAATGTTTGAAAAGCAGATTGCACCATATATAGGCGGACTGCAGCCGGAAGGCATTTATTCCAAAATGGTGAAAATCTGTTCCATCGGGGAGAGCAAGGCAGAAACCATGGTGGCAGATCTGATGGATACTCAGACCAATCCTACCCTGGCTCCTTATGCCAAAACAGGAGAAGTCCATTTCAGGGTGACTGCCAGAGCAAAAGATGAACAGACGGCAGAAACTCTTATGAAACCCATGATAGAGGAACTGAAAAAACGATTTGGTGATACACTCTACACAACAAAAGAAGAGGTAACACTGGAACAAAGCGTTGTGGAACTGCTTCAAGAAAAGAAGATGAAGGTGACAACAGCGGAATCTTGTACAGGAGGACTTCTGTGCGGAAAAATTGTCAATGTGCCGGGGGCATCCGATGTGCTTGAGGAAGCACATATCACCTATTCCAATGAGGCAAAGGAAAAAATCCTCGGAGTTCCCCATGAAATACTGGAATGTTATGGTGCAGTCAGCGAACAGACAGCAAAAGCCATGGCAGAAGGGGCATGCAAGGCAACAAAAGCAGACGCCTCTATCGCGGTGACCGGAATTGCAGGACCGGGAGGCGGGACACCTGAAAAGCCGGTAGGGCTTGTATATATAGGATGTACGGTCAAAGGAAAAACGACCGTAGAACGTTTTTGCTTTACGGGGAACAGGGCCAAAAACCGGGAATATGCGGTTGCAAAAGGGCTGACAATGTTAAGACAAGCACTTTTGTATGTATGATCCGCAGAAAAAGCAAATGTTTTGTGTAAGAAGCCGATTGACGAAAAGATAAATTTATGAGAAAATGAAGCCGGACATGGGTACAGGTTAATGTGCCCAAAAGAGAGATTACATATAGTTGAAAGGAGTCCTTGAGATGATTTATTCACATGAAGTACAAATGATGTGTCCAGTAGCACAGGGTGCAAATCATGGACCAGCTCCAATCCCAGAAGAAGCAAAATGGGTACAGGCAAAAGAAATTAAAGATATTTCCGGTTTAACACATGGTGTAGGCTGGTGTGCTCCGCAGCAGGGAACATGCAAACTTACATTAAATGTAAAAGACGGAATTATCCAGGAAGCACTGGTTGAAACGATCGGATGCTCAGGTATGACACATTCTGCAGCAATGGCTTCTGAAATTTTACCTGGAAAAACAATTCTCGAAGCATTAAACACAGACCTTGTTTGTGATGCAATCAATACAGCAATGAGAGAATTATTCTTACAGATCGTTTACGGACGTACACAGAGCGCATTTTCTGAAGACGGACTTCCGATCGGAGCAGGACTGGAAGATTTGGGAAAAGGTCTTCGTTCTCAGGTTGGTACAATGTATGGAACACTTGCAAAAGGACCACGTTATCTGGAAATGGCAGAAGGCTATGTAACGGGAATCGCATTAGATGAAAACAATGAAATCATCGGATACAAATTTGTAAGCCTTGGAAAATTCACAGATTTCATCAAAAAAGGTGATACACCGAACGAAGCATGGGAAAAAGCACAGGGACAGTATGGACGTGTGGATGATGCAGTGAAGATCATCGACCCAAGACAGGAATAGACGAGAGGAGGACTTTAGAAATGGCTTTATTTGAATCATATGAAAGACGAATTGATAAAATCAATGCTGTATTAAACAGCTACGGAATCGCTTCTATCGAAGAAGCAGAAAAAATCACAAAAGATGCCGGATTAGATGTTTACAATCAGGTAAAGGGCATTCAGCCGATCTGTTTTGAAAACGCATGTTGGGCATACATCGTAGGTGCTGCCATTGCAATCAAAAAAGGATGCACAAGAGCAGCAGATGCAGCAGCAGCAATCGGTGAAGGACTTCAGGCTTTCTGTATCCCGGGATCTGTTGCAGATCAGAGAAAAGTAGGGCTTGGACACGGTAACCTTGGAAAAATGCTTCTGGAAGAAGATACAGACTGTTTTGCATTTCTTGCAGGTCATGAATCTTTCGCAGCGGCAGAAGGTGCTATCGGTATTGCAGAAAAAGCAAACAAAGTACGTAAAAAACCATTACGTGTTATCTTAAACGGTCTTGGAAAAGATGCTGCAAAGATTATTTCCAGAATCAATGGTTTCACATATGTTCAGACAGAATATGACTATTACACAGGAGAATTAAAAGAAGTATCCCGTACAGCATATTCTGACGGACTTCGCTCCAAAGTTAACTGCTACGGAGCAAACGATGTTCGTGAAGGTGTAGCAATCATGTGGAAAGAAGGAGTAGATGTATCCATCACAGGTAACTCTACAAACCCGACACGTTTCCAGCATCCGGTGGCAGGAACATACAAAAAAGA
>CALFLL010000036.1 GCA_937880845.1 uncultured Drancourtella sp. | reverse complement strand
ACAGAGGCTTATAGCCTCAGTGAAAACTACCCGTTAGACGGGTAGTCATTATTTTGTCTACGCTTCCAAAGTCAGGCACTTTGCCTGCCTGATCTGTTCTTCTGTCGCATTCAGGTACTGCTTTACAGATGCCTCATCCATGCCGTTGTCCAATGCCTGCCGTATAGTGAGGAGTGTGCCCTGTTCAATGCCTTTTTCGATGCCTTTTTGTATGCCCTGTTCTTCAATCAGATCGCTTAAGTTGCACATATACTCGACCTCCTTGCCGATCCCTTCCCTTGGCGGGATCTGAAATTCCTGTTCCAAAATTCCCTCGATTTCGTCCCGGCTCTTCCTGCTGAACGAAGTATTTAAGAGACGGATGACCGGGTGCTCGTTCCCTGGCGTATCCGGCTGCAAGCAGATCTGGATCACGTGCAGCTTATCATAGTCTTTCTGACTGCATGGGATATGTCCAAGAAGGTCCCGCTTTTCCATAAAGAATTCGGAAATGGCATTTCCCACATACTTGGCCGGATCCAGACACACCCAGATGGAATATACCTTCCGGAGCTCCTTGTAGTACGGCGGGGAAAATTCCGTATCCAACTGTTCTGAAAGCATCCGTGCTCCATACAGAATCCCCCGTGTCGCGACCGGGTAGCCGGGATAATAGTCCTTCTGGGCTTCCACGTCAAAGAAAATCCGGCATTTACGGTTTCCCTTTGGGTAGATGGAAAACCGCACATCGTAAAAGATGGTTCCCTCTCCCAGCAGCTTGCTTTCCAGGTTTTCGCCACGCAGTGTGGGCGGGACTGGGATCTGGGAGACCTGCGGACTCCCGTCCATAAAAGAAATGATTTCTTCAATGGAGCAGTCTTTCACCTCATCCACCAGATATTTGAGGATGTGCGCCAGGATCTGCCTGTTGGCCAATATCTGCTTGGCCGACTCATCATATTTCCACTTTTCCGGGTCTGTTTCTGTCATCGTGTACAGATTTGACAATTGCGTATCCATATAGGTTTCCTCCTGTCTTTCATGATTTCACAAAGAACATGGAAGAACCTCTGCTTTCTGATTTTATTATACCTCGGATCAGGTTTTAGAACAATGTTTTTGCAAAGAATCATTCCCCTACTGGTGTTGGATAGGGATCGCAGGCAAATTTAGGGAAGGGAAGAATCTCCGATAGAATGAGAAAAAATACGGTCGGAAGACAAAAAATCACCCATATTGTAGTTGGAAAGGAGGGGAAACTATGAC
Organism: uncultured Drancourtella sp.; assembly: GCA_937880845.1. Taxonomy (GTDB): domain Bacteria; phylum Bacillota; class Clostridia; order Lachnospirales; family Lachnospiraceae; genus Sellimonas. Next base: position 58,844 of record CALFLL010000036.1, on the reverse strand, counting down.
ATGAGTTACCATTGTGCAACATCTTTGTCAACCATGGAAATAAAATAATAAAAATTTTTAAAGGAAGAAGGAGATAAGAAGGTATGGAAAAACGAGTTTATACTGTTTCTGATATAACAGAAATATTAGAAGTTAGCAGAACAAAAGCTTATGAATATATTAAGAAAGCATATTCTGAAGGAGCCCCTTTTAAGGTCATTAAAGTGGGAGGGAATTATCGCATTCCAAAAAATTCTTTTGATCAGTGGCTCGAAGGGAATGACCTAAATTTTGAAAAGTAGCCGCCGTATTCTTTTTACCATAACCACGTTTGGCAATTACATTTTGACACGTCAAAACACATATAGTAAAATTTATACGGACTATATTTTCTCTATTATGAACACGCTATCGGAGGTTTAATATGGAAAATAATGTTCAATTCGTAAATAATAGTTGGAGATATGTGAAAAAACCAGTAAATATAAATAATTTCACAATTTCTTATGCGACAGAAGGAGGTTTTAAAACTCAGCAGGAAGCCGAAAAAGCAAAAAAACTGGATGATGAAATATATGAATTAAATCTTAAACGAATTAAAAAAATAGCCAATATCGAATATACATTTCGCGAATACGTTGAATATTGGCTCAAAGAAATTTTCATTAAAAATACAGATACATGTACAAAAACAGTCGGTACATGGGCTGTACATAATTTAGTCATTCCAAATATAAAACAGGATGTGCTTTTGAATTATGTCACCGCAGATTATATTGATGACATCATTAAACGTTGTATTCCCATTTGTGATACAGCCGGAGAAACAACAAAAAAATATCTTCGTAAAATACTGAAAGATGCATATGCATATGGATTAATCCCAAAGGATATCCGAGATGAATTGATGAACGTAAAAAGGGTAGTTCCTAAAATAAAACTTTTAAAAAAGAAAGAACTTAAAAAATTACTCCAAGTAGCATCAAAGTACCCTGGGTATTATCTTGAAATCCTTCTTGCCCTTTTTGCCGGACTGCGTACTGGTGAAATAAGAGCTCTTCGTTATGAAGATTTTGATGCGGAAGCCCAAACCATCAGAATTGCAAGACAATATACTTCCAATTACACGCTTGCGGATTCCAATGATCATTTCACATATTCCTATTATATGGAAGAGAAAGAGCCCAAAGCGGGAAGCTACAGATTATTACATGTTCCTGCCTTTCTATTCGATGAACTAGAACGGAAGCGAGAATTCAATGAAAAAATCATTCGCAACAGAAAAGCAAAAGGGGACACGAACTTGGATGAAGAGTATGTCTGCATATCCTCTTTTGGACAAAGGAAGAAAAAGCCCACATTGCTTACATCTTTAAAACGTGCCTGCCATTATGCATGTATCCCGCCTATTTCGTTTCATTCATTAAGACACCAATTTGCTACGATGCTGCTTGAGAAAGGCATCCCTCTTGAAAATATCAGCAAATTACTGGGGCATAAATCCGTAATGACCACATTTAATATCTATTGTGGAGTTATGGATGCAGATGATGATGCACGGGATGCGGTAGACACTATGATTCCTTGTTCAGGGGAGGATTAAAGATGACGATTCAAAAGCCAACACTTAATCCGACCTTTTTTTATGGGCCAATTATTTCTTACCAATTCAATGGAGATATTTCAAAGGATAAAGGGAAATACCGTTTTCGATTTACATTAACGTTTAAATCAGGTGAGGTATACCGCACACAAAAAAGTGGCTATAAGACAGAGGCAGAAGCCAGGAAAGGGAAAGAAATAGTAATTGCTCAATTAATCAGAAATGAATATATACCTTTTGACTATACAGTAAAAGAACTGTTTGATTATTGGCTTTATTACTATATGATGGAAGAAAAGAATATTCGATATAATACGTTTCAGACATATCGAAATGTATTATATAATCACCTTTTAAAGGTTCTGAAAGAAAATAAGAAACTTAACTCTGTAACAAAAGGAGACTTTGAAAAAGCGATCCTTTCTATCAAAGAACCCTCGGTAAAAAGAAAAGCAGGTAAAATATTAAAACAGTTATTTGAGTTTGCATGTAAGAAGCATTATCTAACTTTTAATCCCTATCTTGCAGCAGAGGATTCCATTAAAAAAATGCTTCCGAAAGAGAGCTCCAAAAGGGATGTAATTCCTTATACCATAACACAGATCAAGAACCTGCTTTATATGTGTAAACTAAATTTTCCTGAAATGTACTTACCACTTCTTCTATCCTTGACACTGGGTACCCGTATATCTGAAACAATCGGATTAAAATATTCGGATATTGACTTTACATCTAATACGCTTTATATTCATAGACAGTTGGGCCGAGACATTAGGGACAGAGGAGAAACAGGACTTGTTACACAACCAATCGACACAAAAACTCCGAATGGTATGCGGAGCATTCCTGCTCCAGATTGGGTAATTGATGAATTACTCGTAAAAAGAGCCTGGTATGAAAAACAAAAGAAGATGATACCAGGATTTCATGATATGGATTATATTGTTTGCCGTTGTACCGGTTCTCCCTATAACAGAAAAAGTTTTTTGAGAGATTTCCATAAGCTCACCTGCCTTTGTGGACTACCGGAAATACACTGGCATGATTTAAGACACATGTATGCAAGCGTGCTGAAAAATAATGCTGTAAATATGAAAGCAATTTCTGAATTTCTGGGGCACCATTCACCAGACTTCACGCAAGAGGTTTATGTTCACCAATCTGAGATTGCTTATGACTGTAGTATGCTTGTAGATGAGTGGAAAATCATTCGCCCAAAAAGCAACGAAAAAGAGGGATTAAATGAACTTTTTATCCCATTAACCGACGAAGATTATGTGTCATTTTTTGCAAATACATAGTAAAACGTCCCATAATTCCCACTTTGTATCAAAAAAATGGATTTTAAGCCAACTGTCGCCCAATGATAAAATCGGCTATAAAATCAAGAAAAAAACAGGCAGTTCCCGGCCTGAAAAAGGGAAGAATAATTCGAAAATACAGAAAATTGTGATTGTATAAATTACACAAAAAAAGGTGTTAAAAAATGAGAAAACTAGCTTTAAACGATGAAATTTTGTTAAAAATTGACAAACCTGCCCGTTATATCGGGAACGAGGTCAACTCGGTGGTGAAGGACAAAAATAAGGTAGATGTACGCTTTGCTATGTGCTTCCCCGATGTGTATGAAATCGGCATGTCCCATCTCGGAATCCAGATTTTGTATGATATGTTTAATCGAAGAGAGGATATCTGGTGCGAAAGAGTCTATTCTCCATGGGTAGATTTAGATAAGATCATGAGAGAGAAGAAGATTCCGCTTTTTGCGTTGGAATCTCAGGATCCGATCAAGGACTTTGATTTTCTTGGGATTACCATCCAATATGAGATGTGTTATACCAATATTCTTCAGATACTGGAATTAAGCCAGATACCGCTTTTTGCAAAAGAGCGTTCGGAGGAAGACCCGATCGTGATTGGAGGAGGGCCATGTGCAGTCAATCCGGAGCCTCTTGCAGATTTCTTTGATCTGTTCTACATCGGTGAAGGGGAAACACAGTATGATGCCCTGATGGACGCTTATAAAGAAAATAAAAGAAATCACGGAACAAGAAAGCAGTTCCTTGAAATGGCGGCAGAAATCGAGGGAATTTATGTACCGCAGTTTTATGATGTTTCCTATCATGAAGACGGGACACTGGCTTCTTTTACGCCAAATAATGGACATGCCAAAGAGAAAATAAAAAGACAGGTGGTTGTGAATATGAACGAGGTTCCATATCCGACCAAACCGGTCGTTCCGTTTATTAAAGTGACACAGGACAGGGTGGTGCTGGAAGTAATGCGTGGCTGTATCCGTGGTTGCCGTTTTTGTCAGGCGGGCATGATTTACAGACCGACAAGAGAAAAGGATCTGGAAACATTGAAACGATATGCATATGAAATGTTGAAAAATACCGGACACGAAGAGATTTCTTTAAGTTCTTTAAGTTCCAGCGATTTTTCCGAATTAAAGGGGATTGTCACCTTTTTGATCAATGAATTTAAAGGAAAAGGAATTAATATTTCCCTTCCGTCTTTGAGGATCGATGCTTTTTCTCTGGACGTTATGAGTAAAGTCCAGGATATCCGAAAAAGTAGCCTGACGTTTGCTCCGGAGGCAGGTTCTCAGAGAATGCGTGATGTGATTAATAAAGGTCTGACAGAAGATATGATTCTGGAAGGAGCGGGAAAAGCTTTTGAAGGAGGATGGAATAAGGTGAAACTTTATTTCATGCTAGGTCTTCCGACGGAAACAGAAGAAGATATGAAGGAGATTCCAAGACTTGCGGATAAAGTGGCAAGAAGATACTATGAAATTCCGAAAGATCAAAGGAATGGAAAATGTCAGATCACGTTCAGTACTTCTTTCTTTATTCCAAAACCGTTTACTCCGTTCCAGTGGGCACAAATGTTTACACCGGAAGAATACATTCACCGTGCCTATGTGGTGAATCAGGAAATGAAAGAACAGTTAAATCGTAAAAGCTTGAAATACAGTTGGCATGAGGCAGATGTAACGGTTCTGGAAGGGGTTTTTGCAAGAGGAGACAGAAGAACGTCCAAGGTTTTGTTGGAAGCTTATCGTCTTGGTTGTATCTTTGACTCTTGGAGTGAACAGTTTGATAATGAAAAATGGCTGCAGGCATTTGAAAATACAAATACAGATATGGAATTTTACACAAGCAGAAAACGTGAAGCGGATGAATTGCTTCCATGGGATTTTATAGATGTGGGTGTGACAAAATCGTTCCTTTTAAAAGAATGGGAACGGGCAAAAGAAGGAAAGGTAACACCAAACTGCCGGGAAAAATGTTCTGCATGTGGGGCAATGTGTTATAAAGGAGGTGTCTGCTTTGAAGGCAAGAATTAAGTTTAAAAAATTCGGCGTAATGAAATTTATCGGGCATCTGGATGTAATGCGATACTTTCAGAAAGCCATGAGAAGAGCGGATATTCCGATTGCTTTTACACAAGGATTCAGCCCGCATATGATTATGTCTTTTGCCAATCCTCTCGGAGTAGGACTTACAAGTGACGGAGAATACTTTGATATTGAGCTGACTGAACCGATCTCCACAAAAGAAGCAGTGGATCGCCTGAATCAAGTGATGGTAGAAGGAATGAAAATCGTAAATTTTGTACAGATTTCGGATGAAAAGAAAGCAACCGGAATGTCCATCATTGAGGCTGCCGATTATCTGGCTATTCCAAAACCGGGGATAAGCACGATTTCTTCTGAAGAAATGGAAGCATTTTTAAAAGAAGAAACAGTTTTTGTTGTAAAACAAACGAAAAAAAGTGAAAAGGAAGTCAATATCCGCCCATGGATCCATGAGATGAAGCTACAGGGTGAGTCAATTTTTATGAAAGTGTGTGCAGGAAGCAGCATAAATTTGAAACCGGAACTTGTAATGGATGCACTTCTTTCTTTCCTGAAAAAGCAGGAAACCAGGGAAGATTATTACTATCACAGACTGGAAAACTATGCGATGTCTGAAGGAGAACTTGTTCCTTTAGACGCCCTGGGAACGGAGATTTTATAAATGAAACAAAGAATTCTTGGAACTGTTTTAAACAATAAACCGTTTTTATTTCTGGAAGAAAATGATAATATTGCAGAAATCTATCCTTTTATAGAAGACAGAATGGAATATGCGGTGGGAGATATTTATATCGGAAAAGTAAAAAAAATCGTTCCAAACATCCACGCAGCATTTATCGAAATTTCACCCGGCCTGGAATGTTATTGTCCGGTTTCGGATGCTCAGTCTGCCGTTTTTACACAAAAAAACGGGAAAAAACCCTTATGTGTCGGAGATGAGTTAATTGTACAGGTAAAAAAAGAAGCCTCAAAGACAAAACCGCCTGCTGTCACAGGAAATCTTTCGGAAACCGGGAAGTACCTTGTTCTTACCGTTTCCGATAAAACCGTTGGTATTTCCGGGAAAATCGAAAAAGCAAGAAGAGAGGAAATCAAACAGTGGCTTTCAGAATATGGGGAGATTCCTTTTGGAATCATTGTCAGAACAGAGGCGGCATCTTTGACAAAAGACCGATTTTATTCCGAAATAGACCTGCATGTTCAAAGGATGCAGGGACTGATTCAAAAAGCAAAAACAAGGACCTGCTTTTCCTTTTTAAAAAAAGCAGGCTTCGGAAAAGCAGCTGTATTTTCCCATATTCACACGGATCAATTAGAACAAATTTTGATAGAAAATACAGAACTTTATGAAAAAATCCGTATTTATGTAAGGGAAAATCTGCCTGATGCAGAGAAAAAACTTACCCGTTATGAAGATCGGATGCTTCCGCTTCATAAGCTATATGGTCTGGAACGCGAACTTGAGAAGGCTCTTTGCGAGAAAGTCTGGATGAAATCCGGAGCATATCTGATTATTCAGCAGACAGAGGCACTTACTGTCATTGATGTGAATACCGGAAAAGCAATTTCCGGAAAAAAGGAGAATTTTTTGAAGATTAACATAGAGGCTGCAAAAGAAGCAGCCACACAAATGCGTCTCAGAAATCTGTCCGGAATCATTTTGATCGATTTTATCAATCTTGGAGAAAAAGGACAGGAAGCCGAATTACTAAAAATCATACGTCAGGAAACTTCAAAAGATCCGATCAATACAGAGGTGGTCGATATTACAAAACTGGGACTGGTTGAAATTACAAGACAAAAAGAAAGGAAACCTCTGGAAGAAGCTATAAGAAAGATGTGAAACAAATGAGCAAAAAAGAACTGAAAACAAATGCCATGCGTATACTGGATAAGATGAATATTCCCTATGATTATCAGACATATGAATGTGATGTCTTTACGGACGGACTGGAAACAGCAGATAAACTTTCCCTTCCTCACGAAATGGTTTATAAAACATTGGTTCTGGAGGGAAAAAGCAAAAATCACTATGTATTTGTACTTCCTATTGAAAAAGAAATTGATTTAAAAAAAGCGGCAAAAGTAGTAGGCGAAAAATCCGTAGAACTGCTGCCTTTAAAAGATCTTACCAAAGTGACGGGATATGTCAGAGGGGGATGTACTGCCATCGGAATGAAAAAGAAATTTCAGACGATCATACAACAGGATGCAGAACATCTGGACAGTTTATACGTAAGTGGCGGAAAACTTGGTATGCAGATCCGTCTGCACTCACAGGATTTAAAAAAAGCCTGTGACGGAATGTTTGCAGATATTATTAGAAACGAACAAAATGTATAAATATTGACTTTATTCTTTGCTTATTCTATACTAATTGAATGAAAATGTAATGCGATTTCAAAGCAGAAGAAAGGAGAAGCAACGATGAACATACCAATTGATACCTGCAACACAGTGATATTTGATATCGGAAATGTTCTGGTAAAATATGACTGGGAACATTGTGTAGAACCTTTGGGCTTTGCTGATGATGTCAAAAAGAGGATCGCCGAAGCAGTTTTTAACAGCAGCACATGGACAGACGGAGACAAAGGCATTTATGGGAAAGAAGACTGGTGTGATGCATTTATAAAGAACGATCCTTCATTGGAACAGGAAATCCGGAAAGTCTACGAAGCATTGAAGGACTGTATCCTTCCGACGGATTATACAGAAGATATCATTCGGTTCTTTAGAGAAAAAGGGTATCATATTTATTATCTGTCAAATTATTCAGAAGGGTTATTTGAAAAGACAAAAGAAACTTTGTCCTTCTTGGAAAAATTTGATGGCGGTGTTTTTTCCTGGAAAGAAAAATGTATAAAACCGGATGAAAAAATTTATGATATTTTATTGAAGAGATATCATATCGATCCGAAGAAAGCAATCTACTTTGATGATATGGAGAAAAATGCGGAGATTGCATGCAAGACCGGAATGCACGGGATTTTATTTACCCCTTCCGTTGCTCTTGAGCTTCTCCATAAATAACAAAAATCTGTAACGATACAATCAGAATTACAATGCTATAAGAAAAAGAGGTTTAGAAATGAATATTTTATTTTTCCTTCGTCCCAAGGCAGAACTTACATATGTGTGTGACTACCATACGGTACGTCAGGCAATGGAAATCATGGAACATTATAAATATTCTTGCATACCGGTCCTAAATAAGGAAGGAAAATATGTGGGAACTATTACAGAAGGGGACCTTCTCTGGGGATTGAAAAAGAAAAAGATACTGGATATAAAACAGGCTGAAAATATCCCTCTGACAAAAATTGAAAGACGTTTTGACTATCATCCCGTCAGTATTGGCGCAGATATGGAAGATTTGGTGAAGCGTGCAATGGAGCAGAATTTCGTACCGGTAGAAGATGACGAGCACTTTTTTATCGGAATCGTCACAAGAAGAGATATTATTGGATATTTGAGCCGACAGGCAAAAGGACAGATGGAACGTATTTCCGGAAAATAATGTAGAAAAATAAGGAAAAAGGCTTGATTTTTAAAAAAAGCCATGCTAATATATATGAGTATGCCGCACGGCGAGGTTTTAAAGTTCCAAAAAGGACACCACAGTCGGCGAGTAATGATAATAGGAGGTGCCATATGTACGCAATTATAGCAACAGGTGGTAAACAGTACAAAGTAGCTGAAGGCGATATCATTAAGGTTGAAAAGCTTGGAGCAGAAGCTGGTACAACATACACATTTGACCAGGTTCTTGCAGTAAGCAATGACGGACTGAAAGTTGGTAATCCGACAGTTGAAGGTGCAACTGTAGAAGCATCTGTACTTGGAGACGGTAAAGCAAAAAAAGTTATCGTTTACAAATACAAACCAAAAACAGGTTACCACAAGAAAAACGGTCACAGACAGCAGTACACAGCTGTTAAAATCGAAAAAATCAATGCTTAATCATCATGATTAAGATTACGATTTATCAGAATGACAAGAGTGAATATGTCGGTTTTCGGACAAAAGGACATGCAGGATATGACGAATACGGAAAAGACATTGTATGTGCGTCCGCATCTGTTCTGGTAATCAATACGATAAATTCGATTGAGGCTTTCACAGAGGATCAGATATCTGTGCGGGCAGATGAGGAAAGCGGAGAAATCTGTTTCAGATTACAGAATTCGCCTTCCAAAGAAGCGGCATTACTGTTATCTGCCATGGTATTGGGACTTCAGAATATGGCAGATGAGAAAGAGTACAGAAATTATATTGATTTGAGATTTAGGGAGGTGTAAACCATGATGAAATTAAACCTTCAGTTTTTCGCTCATAAAAAAGGAGTTGGTTCTACAAAGAACGGTCGTGACTCCGAATCCAAAAGACTTGGTGCGAAAAGAGCAGACGGACAGTTTGTAAAAGCTGGAAACATCCTTTACAGACAGCGTGGAACAAAGATCCATCCGGGAATCAACGTAGGACGCGGTGGCGACGATACATTATTTGCTACAGTTGACGGCGTTGTAAGATTCGAAAGAAAAGGAAGAGATAAAAAACAGGTTTCTGTTTATCCGGTAGCTGAATAAGCATCAGTCCGATTTTCATGAATCGAAGAACACATAAAGGCTTCAAATCTTGCGGTTTGAAGCCTTGTTTTTTACACCTTTTCTATTATATAATGTAAGAGAAACAAAATGTAGTGATTTATTTGAGAGGAAATTAATATGTTTGCAGACAGAGCAAAAATATTTATAAAATCAGGAAAAGGCGGAGACGGACATGTCAGTTTCCGCCGTGAAAAATACGTAATGAACGGTGGTCCTGACGGAGGAGACGGCGGAAAAGGCGGAGATATCATCTTTGAAGTAGACGAAGGGCTCAACACCCTTGTGGATTTCAGACATTGCCGCAAATTTTGTGCCCAGCCGGGAGAAGACGGAAAAAAGAGAAAATGTCATGGCTCAAATGGAGAGGATTTGATCCTTCGTGTCCCGGAAGGAACCGTGATAAGAGAAGCAGAGTCCGGAAAAGTAGTTGCGGATATGTCAGGTGAAAACAGACGTCAGGTTGTTTTAAAAGGCGGAAAAGGAGGGCTTGGAAACCAGCATTTTGCAACAGCTACCATGCAGGTTCCAAAATATGCACAGCCAGGACAGCCTTCTCAGGAAATGTGGGTTAATATGGAATTAAAGGTCATTGCGGATGTCGGACTTTTGGGATTCCCGAATGTAGGGAAATCCACCTTCTTATCCAGAGTGACCAATGCAAATCCGAAAATCGCCAACTATCATTTTACCACGCTTTCTCCGAATCTGGGAGTAGTGGATCTTGGAGAAGGAGAAGGATTTGTCCTTGCAGATATTCCGGGGCTGATCGAGGGTGCATCTGACGGAGCAGGACTTGGTCATGAATTCCTCCGTCATATTGAACGTACCAAAATGATGATCCATGTGGTGGATGCTTCCGGAAGTGAGGGACGTGATCCGGTTGATGATATTTATAAGATTAATGAAGAACTGGAAAAATACAACAAGGAAATTGCAGCACGTCCACAGGTTATTGCAGCTAATAAGATTGATCTGATTTACAGTGAAGATGAAGATCCGGTTGAACGTATCCGTACGGAATTTGAACCAAAAGGATACAAAGTATTTGCCATATCCGGCGTATCCGGTGAGGGAGTCCGTGAACTTTTATGGTATGTAAACAACGAATTGAAAAAACTGGATACAAAACCAATCGTGTTTGAACAGGAATTCTTCCCGGAAGACGAACTTCTGATTGCAGATCTTCCGTATACGGTGGAAAAAGAAGAAGAAGGCGTCTTTGTGGTAGAAGGACCGAAGATCGAAAAGATGCTTGGATATACAAACCTTGATTCAGAGAAAGGATTTGTATTCTTCCAGAAGTTCCTCAAAGACACAGGTATTTTGGACAAACTGGAAGAGTTAGGCGTTCAGGAAGGCGATACGATCCGTATGTACGGATTAAGTTTTGAATATTTCAAATAAAGGGAAAGGAATTAGATTATGACATCCAAACAAAGGGCATATTTAAAAAGTCTTGCCATGACAATGGATCCGATTTTCCAAATCGGAAAGTCAAGCATGACACCGGAACTTACTAAAGCGATAGAAGAAGCACTGGAAGCAAGAGAACTGATCAAAATTAATGTTCTCCAGAATTGTGCCGATGATCCAAAGGAAATGGCAGCCATGCTTGCTGAAAGAACACGTGCACAGGTTGTGCAGGTGATTGGAAAGAAGATCGTCCTGTATAAAGAAGGAAAGAAAGACAAAAAGAAGATCGAACTTCCGAGGTAAATGATGAAGACAGGAATTATGGGGGGAACCTTTAATCCGATTCACAATGGGCATCTTATGCTTGCCAAACATGTGAAAGAAGAATTTAGTCTGGACGAAATATGGTTCATGCCAAATGGGAATCCACCGCACAAATTACAGGAAGAAATCAAAACCGATACAGAGGATCGCCTGAACATGGTTAATCTTGCCATTCAGGAAGAGTCTTCCTTTGTCTTGCAGACTTATGAAGCAAAGAAAGAAACCGTTTCCTATTCCTATCAGACAATGGAGACATTTTCACGGTTATATCCCGAACGGAAATTTTATTTTATCATTGGAGCGGATTCTCTGTTTCAGGTTGAAACGTGGGGTCATCCGGAACGGTTTTTGACGGCATGTACGATTATTGCAGCAAAACGGGAAACGAATGAAACAGATGAAAGAATGAGTGAACAGATTCGATATCTGAATAAAAAATACAACGCAGATATACGTTTTTCCCATTCTCCGGTCTTTCCGGTTTCATCAAGTGAGATCAGGAAGCTTCTTCAAGAGGGAAAAACAATCCGCAATCTCGTACCGGATTCCGTTCTTGGATACATTCGAAGAAATCAACTGTACAAAGAGGCATTATGAGTATGAATGAGAGAATCAGTAAAACAAGAAGAAAACTGAAAAAATATCTGGATCAGGATAGATATGAGCATACACTGGGAGTCATGTTTACGGCTGCTTCCCTGGCAATGCGTTATGGAGAAAATGTAGAAGAAGCAATGATGGCAGGGCTTTTGCATGACTGTGCAAAATGTATCCCGTCCGGAAAGAAACTGAAATTATGTGATAAATATCATTTAAACATCACAAAAAGTGAATATCAGAATCCGAGTCTTCTTCATGCAAAACTTGGGGCTTTTCTTGCAGCAAAAAAATACCATATCACAAACCAGAGGATTCTTGATGCCATTGCCTGTCATACCACAGGAAAGCCGGAAATGACATTGCTGGATAAAATTATTTATATCGCGGATTTTATGGAGCCGGGAAGATGTGAAGCTCCCAATCTGCCGAAAGTAAGGAAACTTGCTTTTATCAATATCGATGAATGCCTTTTCCGCATATTGGAGGATTCACTGGCCTATCTGCATACAAGGGATCTGGTCATTGACGATATGACAGAAAAGACATATTTATATTATAAAGAATTATTAAACAAATAACAGAAAGGGGTAGATTATGAATACCAGCTTGGAACATTCAAAGAAAATGGCATCCATTGCATATAAAGCACTGGATGATAAAAAAGGAGAAGATATCCGTGTAATCGATATCTCTGAACTGAGTATTCTCGCCGATTACTTTATCATTGCAGATGGAAACAGCGACAGCCAGGTAAATGCCATGGTTGACAGCGTGGAGGAAGCACTGGAAAGGGCCGGAATGGAATTAAAGCAACGTGAAGGATTCGGAAAGAGCGGATGGGTATTGCTTGATTTCGGCGATCTGATCGTCCATGTCTTTGATAAAGAAAACCGTCTTTTCTATAATCTGGAACGTATCTGGAAAGATGGGAAAAATGTAGATCCGGAAGAATTAAAAGCAGAATAGCTGAATCAATACTAAACAATATGCCTTTGCCGGGGTTGAAGACTCGACAAAGGCATATTGTGCTTTCTAAACGTGGAATCTCATCAGACCGATGACTTTTCCGATGATCGTGACTTCATCAACGATGATTGGATCCATCGTGTCATTTTCCGGCTGTAGACGATAATGTCCATCTTCTTTATAGAAACGCTTTACAGTAGCACCGTCTTCCACCAGAGCAACTACGATTTCACCATTTTCTGCTGTGTTTTTTTGCTCTACCAGAAGGTAGTCTTTGTTATAAATTCCGGCATTGATCATACTTTCTCCCTGTACTTTCAGAAGGAATGTCTGATTGTTTGGAAGCTTTTCTACCGGTATCGGGAAATAGTCCTCGATATTCTGTTCTGCCAAAAGAGGCTCTCCGGCTGCTACACGTCCAATGATCGGGACATTTGCCATTTCTCTTCTGGTAAGATTGAAATTATCGTCCAAGATTTCGATTGCACGCGGTTTTGTCGGATCTCTTCTGATATATCCGTTTTTCTCAAGTGTTTCAAGATGTGAATGCACGGATGAAGTGGATTTTAAATTTACCGCCTCGCAGATTTCACGGACTGCCGGCGGAAATCCTCTCTCTAAGATCTGTGCTTTTATATATTCAAGAATTTCGGATTGCTTTTTTGTAATATTTCCGTTTCCCATATAGTTCCTCCCCTGTCTGTTAAAAACTGTTCTTTTATTTATTTTATCATAGCACATCAGAAAAAGCAAACAAATGTGCTGAAAATATGTTCGACCGGAAGACTATTCCGAAAAAAATATAATTGACAATAAAAATTCCTGTGTTAAAATGTTCTTTAATCCCTTTATGATAATCTTAAAAAAACCGATTATCATAAGGATTATAAATATACAAAAACCGGGAGGAAATTATGGTAAAAATCATTTCAGACAGTACATGTGATCTGTCAAAAGACTTGCTGGATCAATATGATGTTTCCATACTGCCCCTTCATATTCTTTGTGGTGAAGAGGAGTATGAAGATGGAAAAAATATAACACCGGATGAGATTTTCCGGTGGTCAGAAGCACATAAAACAACCCCAAAAACATCTGCTGCATCCTTGGAAACAGCAATGAAATTGATACAGCCATATGTAAAAGAAAAACAAGAAGTGATTGCTTTTTCCATTTCGTCCACAATGTCCACAACAGGGAATGTAATGACACTGGCTGCAAGGGAACTGGATGCTTCAGACCTGGTAACCGTTGTGGATTCTGAGAATCTTTCGACAGGGATTGGTCTGCTTGTCATCGAAGCGGCCAAAATGGCAAAAGAGGGGAAAACCAAAGGCGAAATCCTGGAAAAAATCGAAGCATTGAAACCCAAAGTTCGGGCAAGTTTTGTTGTAGATACATTGACATATCTCTATCGAGGAGGAAGATGCAGCGGACTTGCGGCTTTGGCAGGAGGCGCTTTAAAACTCCATCCGAAGATCAGTGTAGAACATGGGACTATGATTCCCGGAAAGAAATATAGAGGAAAGATGCAAAAGGTGATCCTTTCTTATGTAAAAGATCTGGAAGAAGATTTAAAACATGCGGAAAAAAGCCGTGTATTCATCACCCATTCCGGTTGTGACAGGCAAATCATTGATGAGGTAAAAGCATATCTGAAAAAGCTGGATCTTTTTGAAGAAATTCTCGTGACAAGAGCAGGCGGAGTCATTTCAAGCCACTGCGGTCCCGGAACGCTGGGAGTGCTCTTTATTTCAAGGTAGAATATAAATCGAACATATTTTCGAAATCTTTATCTAAATCTATTGACAAACATGCGTTCGTGTCTTATACTAAAACCATAAAAAGAACAAATGTTCGTTGAATATTATGGCAGCACTATGGATAAACTTGAACAAGATACAAGGATTTTAGATAAGGAGTGAGATTCATGCAAGAAAGAACGTATTATACCGGTCATTCGATGGGACAAAAAAGACACTCACAGAAAGCAAAAGCACTATCCAGGAAAAGAGCCGCAAGAATGAAGAGAAGGATTGCCTTTTTCGTGCTTCTTCTGTTTGTGGCAGTATGTTCCTTCTCTCTTGGCAGTGTTTTTTCAAGTGCCAGAGAAACACGTGAACAGGAGCCTGTTTATTTTAAATATTATAAAGATATCCAGGTGAAAGAAGGAGATACCCTTCATAAACTGGCAGAGAAATATAATATCGGTACCCAATATTCTGACCGCGAATATGTAAGAGAACTCAGAACATTAAATCATATGAAATCAAGCAGCCTGATTCCGGGGCAATCATTACTCATCATGTATTATGATACGGAATACAAATAAACAGACATTTTCTTCTGACCTGACTGTATAGCATACCCATTACAGTCAGGTCTTTTTGTGTACTTTTCTTCTTTAGAAAAAATTTAGTTTCTTTATATATCGTCCTTTAGAATTCATATTTATGATATACTTGTAAGAAGTAAAACAAAGGTAAGGAGAATAGGGATAGAATGGAAATGAATCATATTTTAATTGTTGAGGATGATAAAGAAATCAGAGAGGGTGTGCAGATTTATCTCCAAAGCCAGGGGTATCAGGTATTTCAGGCAGCAGACGGAATCGAAGGACTTGATATTATCGGAAAAGAAGAAATCCATCTGGCCATCGTGGATATCATGATGCCTCGTATGGATGGCATACGAATGACAATGAAGCTTCGTGAAAAGCATGATTTCCCTGTGATTATGCTTTCTGCAAAATCAGAAGAAGTCGATAAGATCACGGGACTGAATATCGGTGCAGATGACTATGTCACAAAACCCTTTACGCCAATGGAACTGATGGCTCGTGTGAATTCTCAGCTTCGCCGCTATAAACGGTTTATGGAAAAGCTGGAAGTGAAAGAAAATGTTCATGTGATCGGAGGACTGGAGATCAACGAAGATACGGTCAGTGTTTCCATAGACGGAAATCCGGTCCAGTTGACACCAACAGAATACAAGATCCTGCTTTTGCTGGCAAAAAATCCGGGGCATGTCTTTTCCGCAGATGAAATTTACGAAAGAATCTGGCAGGAACGAGCCATTAATACCGATACCATTATGGTTCATGTACGGAACATCAGAGAGAAAATCGAGCTGGATCCGAAAAATCCAAAATATTTAAAGGTGGTGTGGGGCGTTGGATACAAAATCGACAAACAATCATAAAAAATGGGGCGTACTGACTGCTCTTGTTATTTTAACAGCCTCTGTTGCAATGGTTCTTTGCTATCCGCTTTTTAAAAGTACGGTAGAGAAAAATGAGCAGAGATTACAGGAAACATATTTTCCGGGAATATTTTCGCCTCTGGCGGATGGAAATTATATTCTCTATAATGAACTTTCAAAAGAAACGGATTCCTCGGAAATCCTGGCAGAATCCGGTAACAGCCAGTTTAATCTGTTAATCCGATATATGGATTATGCAGTTTACGACTCTGCTTCTTCCATTCTTTTAGAAAGCAGAGAACATGCAGGAACATGGCTGACGGATAAAGCTGACGGGAACTATATGACAGTGATCGAGTTTGTGTTTGATTCGAACAGCAAACTTTCTTCAGTACATGTGGCAGGAAATACGATTTCGAAAGCCACCCAGTATGATATAGAACGGGAATTATTTGAAAATTCCGAACATTCTCATAAGTTTTCTACACCAGCCGACATCACGATACGGTATGGGATCACAAGAGAAAACTTTACTTCTTATTTTCAGGAAGAAAAATCCATTGCAGCCATGTATCTGATGAACGAACCGGTATTTGTATGTTTTTATCTTGCATTTGCACTGGCAGTTGTGGTTCTGGCATGTCTGATACCACTACGCCCGAAGTCTGCGTATACGGAGGAAAGACAGGAAGGATTTTCTATCTTTCATGCGCCACTTGAACTGGTAGTCATATCCCTTGCACTTGTCTATATGCTGAGTCTGCAGGTGTCGAAAATGGTATATGCATCACTGGATTATCGGTGGATTCAAGTGGTATCGGAAGAAAACAGTATCTGGAATATGGTTGTGACCATCGCGTTAAATCTGATTGTTTGGGTGGCTGTTTTTTCTGTATTTTACTGGGCAGCTGTCTGCTTAAAAGAAATGGTTTTACGGAAGAAAGCATATTTCAGAGATCGTTCTCTAATCGTACAGTTGTTCCTAAGCATAAAAAATCAGGGAAATACAGTAAAAAAAGGGACTGGAACATTATGGGATAAATGCAAAAAGTTTTTCTACAGACAGTATGATATTTTGCTGCATATGGATTTCCGTGATCGAACCAACTTTACAATCATAAGGATTGTAGTGATCAATTTCCTGATTCTGCTTCTTCTTTATGTCGTATTTGGGCTTACTGGAATATGGGTGTTGGTTTTATATACAGTGGGACTTTTTATCTTCCTGAAAAAGTATCTGAACAAAATCCAGGAGCAGTACCAGGGAATCCTGAATTCCACCAATCAACTTGCGGAAGGGAATCTGGACGCACCCATCGAAGGAGATGTTGGAGTATTTACACCGGTTCAGCAGGAACTTCGCAAAATACAATCCGGATTTAAAAAAGCAGTAGAAGAAGAAACCAAAAGCGAACGGATGAAAGCGGATCTGATCACAAACGTATCTCATGATCTAAAAACACCGCTGACTGCCATTATTACTTACGTTGACCTTCTAAAAAGCGAAAGAGATTCGGAAAAGAGGGAGGAATATCTGGATGTTCTGGAAAAGAAATCCCTCCGTCTAAAGGTGCTGATTGAAGATTTGTTTGAGATTAGCAAGGCCACAAGTAAAACGGTAAATCTTCATTTTATGAAAGTGGATATCATTAATTTGTTAAAACAGGTGGGCCTGGAATACGAGGAAAATTTAAAGCGTACAGAGTTAAATATGAAATGGAATTTTCCGGAGGAAAAAATTTATTTATGGTTGGATAGTGAAAAGACCTATCGTATATTTGAAAATCTGATTGTCAATATTTCCAAATATGCCCTGCCACATACGAGAGTGTATATCAGTGTTTCAAAATGCGAATCTGATATCTGTATTACCATGAAGAATATTTCTGCAGCGGAACTGAATTTTAATACAGAAGAGATTACCGACCGTTTTGTGAGAGGTGATTCTTCCAGAAACACAGAAGGTTCCGGCCTGGGTCTTGCCATTGCCAAAAGTTTTACAGAACTTCAGCATGGAAAACTGAAAATTTTGACAGATGCAGACCTGTTCAAAGTGGAAATTACCTTTCCAAAATGGGAAGAGAGCAAAAAAATTAAGACGGATTATGAAGATTGATAAAAATTTACCATTAATTTTATTGATTTAATTCGGTAAATATGTATAATTAGAGGTAAAGAAGTCTGAGAGTTTACTTCTTTGAAAGTATGTCGATTTCAACAAATGATTTTGACGTATGATTAACACCATATTATAAAAGAAAAGAGGTTAATGTAAGATGGCAGAAATTAATTTAAGCAAATATGGCATTATCGGAACAACAGAGATTGTGCATAATCCTTCTTATGAATTATTATTTGAAGAAGAAACAAAATCCGATCTGATTGGCTTCGAAAAGGGACAGGTAAGTGAACTTGGTGCAGTAAATGTAATGACGGGAGAATATACAGGACGTTCTCCGAAAGACAAATTTATCGTAGTAGATGAAAATTCCAAAGATACTGTATGGTGGACTTCTGACGAATATAAAAACGACAATCACCCAGCTACACAGGAAGCATGGGAAGCAGTAAAGGATATTGCATTAAAAGAACTTTCTAATAAAAAACTTTATGTTGTAGATGCATTTTGCGGTGCAAATAAAGACACGCGTATGTCTATCCGTTTTATCGTGGAAGTAGCATGGCAGGCTCATTTTGTAACAAATATGTTCATTCAGCCGACAGAAGAAGAACTGGAAAATTTTGAACCGGACTTCATTGTATACAATGCTTCCAAGGCAAAAGTAGAAAATTATAAAGAATTAGGATTAAATTCCGAAACAGCAGTTATGTTTAACATCACAAGCCGTGAACAGGTTATTGTAAATACATGGTACGGCGGAGAAATGAAAAAAGGCATGTTCTCTATGATGAACTACTATTTGCCATTAAAAGGAATCGCCTCCATGCACTGTTCTGCAAACACAGATATGAACGGTGAAAACACTGCAATCTTCTTCGGACTTTCCGGAACAGGAAAGACAACATTATCCACCGATCCGAAACGTCTTCTGATCGGTGATGACGAACATGGCTGGGATGACAACGGCGTATTCAACTTTGAAGGCGGATGCTATGCAAAAGTAATCAACCTTGACAAAGATTCCGAACCGGATATCTATAATGCGATCAAACGTAACGCACTTCTTGAAAACGTAACATTAGATGAAAACGGAAAGATCGACTTTGATGATAAGAGTGTAACAGAAAATACACGTGTATCTTACCCGATCGATCATATCAACAATATCGTACGTCCGGTTTCTTCCGCTCCGGCAGCAAAAGAAGTCATCTTCTTATCTGCAGATGCGTTTGGTGTCCTTCCTCCGGTATCCATTCTTACACCGGAGCAGACACAGTATTACTTCCTGTCAGGATTTACAGCAAAACTTGCAGGAACAGAACGTGGAATCACAGAGCCGACACCAACATTCTCTGCATGTTTCGGACAGGCATTTTTGGAGCTGCATCCGACAAAATATGCGGAAGAACTTGTAAAGAAAATGGAAAAGAGCGGTGCAAAAGCTTATCTTGTAAATACAGGATGGAACGGAACTGGAAAACGTATTTCCATTAAAGATACCCGTGGTATTATTGATGCAATCCTGAACGGAGATATTTTAAATGCACCGACTAAGAAAATCCCATATTTCAATATCGAAGTTCCGACAGAGCTTCCTGGAGTAGATACCAATATTCTGGATCCTCGTGATACTTATGCAGATGCTTCCGAATGGGAAACAAAAGCAAAAGACCTTGCAGGAAGATTCATTAAGAACTTTGCTAAATACGAAGGAAACGAAGCAGGAAAAGCTTTAGTAAAAGCAGGTCCGCAGATCGAAGAATAAAACATTAAATAAAACGGATTGGGTGTGATAGAGGTCACACCCAATTTTTATAAGGAAGGAGAAATTTGCCGTGAAAGAAAATAAATATGATAACGAAGTATTTTTTCAAAAATACAGTGAGATGTCCCGCTCAAAAGAAGGATTAGAAGGAGCAGGTGAATGGCAGGAATTCCAAAAGATGCTTCCGGATTTTCAGGGGAAAACAGTATTGGATCTTGGATGTGGGTATGGATGGCATTGTCAATATGCGGTAGATCATGGTGCCGTTCATGTAACAGGGATTGATATTTCGGAAAAAATGCTTTCTGTAGCGGAAGCAAAACATCATGATGAACGTATCACTTATAAGCAAAGTGCAATGGAAGATCTGGATTTTCCTGAAAACTCTTTTGATATCGTACTTAGTTCTCTTGCCTTTCATTATGTAAAAGACTTTGACAGACTGGTACAAAACATCGCAGGCTGGATCAAACCGGGCGGATATTTTACCTTTTCGGTAGAGCATCCGGTCTTTACTTCTGCCGGTTCCCAAGACTGGTATTATAACGAAAACGGAAAAATCCTCCATTTTCCGGTAGATAATTACTATTACGAAGGGAAACGGGATGCCGTCTTTTTAGGAGAACATGTGGTGAAATATCATCGGACATTGACAACATATATCAAATTACTTTTAAAAAACGGATTTGAGCTGCTTGATTTCACGGAACCGATGCCTCCGGAGAATATGATGGATCTTCCTGGAATGAAAGACGAAATGCGTAGGCCGATGATGCTTCTTCTATCATCAAAAAAGAGAGTATGCAGTTAATCTTATTCAGTAAGTTAAAAATCTTAAAAAGATTTTCTTTTCGATATATATACCAAAAACCGTAACTGTGTTTACATCTATGTGTAAATCAACAATTACGGTTTTTTATTATCTACATGTAATCAACGAAGAACAATATCAAGTACATCCGTTACTTCTTTCACCGGGATAATCTCCAGTTTTTCTTTCACCTCGTCTGCAACATCTTCCAAGTCCTCAATGTTTTTATCCGGTATCAATACTTTTTCGATACCGGCCCGCTGTGCAGCCATCAATTTTTCCGGAAGTCCTCCGATTGGCATGACTCCTCCTCGAAGGGAAACTTCTCCGGTCATTGCATATTCGGTACCAACCGGCCTATTTGTGACCAAAGAGGAGAGGGCAGTAACAAGGGTGATTCCTGCTGATGGACCGTCTTTTGGGACGGCACCTTCCGGTACATGGATATGCAGATCATGGTCGTTAAAAATTTCGGATTCTTCCGGATAGAGGGATTTTACCAATGTGATGGCAATCTGTACGGATTCTTTCATGACATCTCCGAGCTGTCCGGTGATGGTAAGTTTTCCTTTCCCCTTTGTCAGGCTGCTTTCAATATAGAGAATTTCCCCTCCGGCACTGGTCCATGCAAGTCCGGTTACCACCCCCGGTTTTGCCTGTTCCAGACGTCTGTCGTGATGGAGTTTGGATTTTCCGAGATATTCTGTCAGATTATCTGGTCGGACATCCAACGCTTTTCCTTCACCTTTTACCAATTTTACGGCAACCAAGCGACAAAGGGTATCCATCTGTTTTTTCAGGCTTCTGACACCGGATTCCATCGTATATTCTTCGATGATCTTATACATTGCTTCATCGGAAACCGATAGATCATCCGGTTTTAATCCCATGGTTTTCATTGCTTTTGGCAGCAGATGTTTTTTCGCAATGTGAAACTTCTCTACAGAAGTATATCCGGAAAAAGAGATGGTTTCCATACGGTTTAATAATGGTTCCGGTATGGTTTCCACTGTATTTGCGGTACAGACGAAGAACACATTGGAAAGGTCATACGGAACATTCAGATAGTGGTCTGTAAAGGTATGGTTCTGCTCTGGATCCAATACTTCCAGAAGGGCACTTGCGGGATCGCCACCGTAATCTTTTACAAGTTTATCGACTTCATCCAGTACGACCACCGGGTTGGAAGCTCCGCTTCGTTTAATTCCCTCCATGATCCGCCCCGGCATTGCACCTACATAAGTACGCCTGTGACCGCGGATTTCGGCTTCGTCACGGATACCGCCAAGACTGATGCGGACATATTTTCTTCCAAGAGCCTTTGCAATACTTTGACCGATACTTGTTTTTCCTGTTCCCGGAGGTCCTACAAACAACAGGATAGAACCGGACTGCTTTTTATTTAACGCCATGACGGCAATCTGTTGGATGATTCGTTCTTTTACTTTTTTCAGACCGTAATGGTCTTCATCCAGGATTTCTTCCGCTTTTGCAAGATCAATCTTCTTTGCCTTCGGCACTTTCCATGAAAGGCTGGTGACAAAATCCAGATAATCGTAGAGAAGTCCATATTCGTGGCTTTCGTTTCCTTCTTGTTTCATACGGATCAGTACTTTTTTGGCTTCTTTTCTAGCCGTATCATTCATGCCGGATTCGGCGATTTTCTTTTCAAACATCCGTACATCAGAAATATTTTCCGGATGCATTTCATCCAGCTCTCTTTGAAGATATTCAATCTGTTTTTTTATAGCAGATTCCCTGTACAGCTGCTCATTATTATCTTCCTGAGCGGTCTGCGCCTCTTCGGACACTTTGGAAACTTCAATAAACTCATAAATTGCCTGTTCGATCAGAGTATACCGCTCCTGCAAAGAATCCGTTTCCAGAATTTTATATTTTTCTCCGGCGGTAAGGCTGAGATATTCTGTTAGGGTACATGCCATTTCATTGATATTTTTCCATTGCAGGATATAGCTTCTTGCCCATACACCCCATTGGTACTGCTGAATAAATTTCAAAATGTCGGACTGCAGTTTTTCAAACCGTTCTTTCTGTTCTTCTTTTGTCAGATCTTCCGTATCTTCCCTGACAGAAGCACAGGCTTCAATCATACCGTCATGGATTTCAATTTCGCTGACATCTACCCGTTCCAGTGTACGGATATGTACATTTCCATTTTCATCGATTTTATCAATTTTTGCAGATACGCCGACAGGGAAGAAGTCGCGAGGCGTAATCTGTTCTTTTGTAATATTGTCCCGAAGCAGCAAAAATAACACTTTTTCTTCGAATTCCGGTTTTTCCGAACTCCAATTTGTGAAAAAGTCATTTTTGAAGTAGTAATTTACATCTGGTAATAATACCATATCATACATTGGTCTTACAATCATAAAACCCCTCCTTGTCAGCAGACATAGTGCTCATGTGTTCATTCGTATAATGTAACACAGTTAGAAAAAATGTCAATAAATATTAGAAAATATGGATTTTATAACTAAATAATAACATATTTTTGCAAAAAAGTGTTGGAATAATTGCAAAAAACAGATTTTTAGATGTATAATATCCGTATGAAAATAAATTTGGAGGCGATGAAATTATGAGAAAAAATTTTGGAGCAAAACCATATCTTTATCCACAGCCGGTATTCATCATTGCAACATATGATGAGAACGGAAATGCAGATGCCATGAATGCAGCATGGGGAGGCATCAGTGAATCAAATCAGATTTCCATGTGTCTAAGTGCAGGACATAAAACCGTAAAAAATATCCTGATCAAAAAAGCATTCACTGTCAGCATGGCAGATGTCAAACATGTGGTTGCCTGTGATTATGTGGGAATCGAATCCGGAAATACGGCACCGGATAAACTGAAAAAGGCCGGATTCCATACAACGAAAAGTGAATTTGTGGATGCACCTGTGATTACTGAACTTCCGATGGCTGTGGAATGTAAGCTTCTAAGCTATGATCCGGAAACATGCCGTCTTGTCGGAGAAATTATAAATGTCAGTGCAGAAGAAAGCGTTTTGGATGAAAACGGAAAGATTGATCCTAAAAAACTTCAGCCGATTACATTTGACCCGGTAAACAATGCATATCTTGCACTGGGAGAAAAAGTGGGAAATGCATTTCAAGATGGAACAGCATTGAAATAAAGCATACATAAAAATCAAATAACACATAGACTAAGGAATGTCGAAATCTGTACTGACCTCCAAAAGTTAGACCTCAAAAATCTAACGATTGGAGGTCAGTATTTTTATGGCTAAATATAGTTATGAATTTAAAAAGAAAGTTGTAAATGCATATTTGAATGTAAAAGACGGTTATAGGCATCTCGCTTGTTACGGGTGTTAAGAAATGATACAATATAATATAAAAATAAATAGAAAATCCTAAAAAGAGCAGGAGAAAACAAAAATGATTGATATTAAAAATAAAAGTTATGTTCCATCACTTGATGAAATTGCAGAATATATTCATAATCCGATATTCTTAACATTTTGCGACGAACTCAAAACAAAGTTCAATATCAAAGAACAAATTGACTTTAGTGGTTGTACCATGGAATATGGATGGAATGTGAAATTTAAAAAGTCAGGAAAAGGTCTTTGTACCATTTATCCTAGAGAAGACTATTTTACTGTTTTAGTTGTTGTTGCTAAAAAACAAAAAGAGGCAGTAGAAACCATCCTACCAGATTGTTCGGATCGAATAAAAGAAATTTATCATCAAACAAACGAAGGAAATGGACAAAGGTGGTTGATGATTGATTTAGAAGATCAAGACCAAACATATGAAGATGTTTTACGATTGATAAACATACGAAAAAATTTATGATTAAAGATGAATAAAATGAAAAAGAAATTAAAATTGATGGAGGAAAGAAATGAATACATTATGTGGTGTTGACTGTAACGAATGCAGTTATGGAAAAACTATGAATTGTAAAGGATGTATAGAAACAGATGGTTGCCCGTTTGGTAAAAAGTGTATGATTGCTAAATATATCAAAATTGGCGGAATAGAACACTATCTTACGTTTAAAAAACAACTAATAGATGAATTTAATTCACTCGATATGCCGGGGATTCCTAAGATAACTGAATTATATCCATTAAATGGAGGTTATGTCAATTTAGCCTATCCTTTGCCAAGTGGTGAAAATGTCAAATTTCTTGATGATGATAGTATTTATCTTGGGAATCAAGTGGAAAGTGAATTTAGCAGGAAAGAGTTTGACCGATGTTATGGATTAGTGGCTGGAATGGACTTCCTTCTGGTATGTGAATATGGGGAAAACGGAACTAATCCGGAAATTATTCTATATAAAAAAAGGTAGAAGTAAATTATAAGTTGAGGAAGGGTTTTAAAATTAACTTTTGGTTAATCTTTTCAATTATCAATTTAACAACGAATCGATTGTTCCTTAACCCCTGCGTTGTTATCATAAGAGTATAAACACAAGGGAGGTTCGCCATGAAAATCAATCAAATTATTCTGGAAAAGAGGAAAGAATTATCTTTGACGCAAAAGCAAGTCGCAGATTTTTTAGGTGTATCTACATCGGCTGTAAATAAGTGGGAGAAAGGCAGCACTTATCCCGATATAACACTTCTTCCTGCACTGGCAAGATTATTAAAAACAGACCTTAATACACTTTTATCATTTCAAGATGATTTAAGTGATGTAGAAATTACTAATTTTGTAGATGAAGTTGATAGAACTGTTCAGGAAAAGGGGTATGAAACTGCTTTTCAAATGGTAATCGACAAAATTCATGATTTTCCGACCTGTGAAAATTTAATATATTCTGCGGTTATGTACTTAAGTGGAGCACTAATTCTTTATAACATATCAGAGCCAGAACGGTATGAGAAAGTATTTGAATCGTTTTATGAGCAGTTATCACACAGTCAGAATACAGAAATAAAAGAAACGGCTATTAGTATGTTAATATCGTATAGCCTGAATAGAAAAGATTTCTCTAAAACAGAGGAACTTATCAATACGCTGCCTTCATCATCGATAGACAAAGAAGAACGCATTGCAATTCTTTATACCAGACAAGGCAAGTTTTTAGACGCAATGAAAATGTGGGAACACAGAATATTAAATAGCATTACTGAAATTCAGACTGCGCTAATGAATATGTTAGATATTGCAGTAAAGGAAGAACGAATAGAAGATGCGGATTTTTATGCTGATATTTATGAACAGGTATCAAAATTATTTTATGTAACGCAATGGATACCATATAATGCAAAATTGTCATTAGCTGTTATCAAGAAAGACAAAAAAGAGTGTTTGGCTGCACTGAAATCTATATTGCTAGCAATGCACGAAAAATGGAAACCCGAAGAGAGTCCACTTTATAAACATTTAGACGCTTCAGAAACCAATATTCTCTCAGAACGTATTTTAGATATGTTCCGAGAAGAAATGGAAAATGGTAATGAATTTGCATTTATGGATAGCAGCCAGGAGTATCAACAACTTTTGCAAGAACTAAAAAACTGTAACGATATTAAATAGCAAATATGGAGGGCAGCTCTAAAACTGCCCTCAAAATATTATTATTTAAGATCTTGCATCGTTGCAGGTATTGAAAAAGTGGTATAATGTAGATATAGAGAAACATACAAATTGGGAATTGTGGAGGATATTTGCGAAATCAGTTAATGGAAACCTTAATATCATTTAATGAGGAATTAAGCAGAGAAGATTTTGACGCAATTCCATTTATAAATGCAGACGGTTATCATAGTAAAACGATTGCATATTCAATTTGGCATATTTTCCGTATCGAAGATATAGTTGCACACACATTGATAAGTGAAAATGAGCAAGTGCTTTTTTCGGGCAATTATCAAGAACGTATCCATTCACCTATAATCACAACAGGAAATGAACTTGTAAAAGAGCAGATTGCTGACTTTTCAAAAAAGCTGAACTTGAAGGAACTTTATTCATATATTTTTGAGGTAAAGGATAGCACCGAGAAGATAATCAGCAGTTTATCCTATGATGAATTGAAAAAGAAAATATCAGAAGAAAAAAAAGAATATTTAAAATCATTGAATGTTGTAAGTGATGATGAAAATGCAATTTGGCTTATTGATTATTGGTGCGGTAAAGATATTCGGGGACTAATACAAATGCCGTTTTCAAGACATTGGATTATGCATATAGAAGCAAGTTTGCGCATAAAAAACAAGATACATTCATAAGTGTAAATCCCTGTTTGTATGACGAGCGATAAACTGGAATTTGGAGGGGATATAGCAATATGAAAAATAATAGATACTTAACTATTGGCTTATTAACAGGATTTATTGTTGGTGGTTGCATAGGTGTGTTGGCATGGGCGTTTTTACAAAATCTTTTTGCAATTCCTATTTGTGCAAGTATTGGAATATTGATTGGAATTGTTATAGGTACGGTAATTGATTATGAAAAAAAATCATCAAAATTTAAAGGGAAAATCTTAAGTTATTGAGTAGAAAATCTTGGAATTTGGAGGTATCACATGAAACGAGAATTAGGAATTGCCAGATGTGGTCTTGCATGTTGTTTATGCACAGAAAAAGCTGATTGTAATGGCTGTGGCTCAAACGGTTGTCCAGATAATGATATTTGTGAGAATAAAAAATGTTCGATTGCAAAAGGACTGACACATTGTTATAAGTGTGAAGAAAATTGTAAGAAAGGATTATTGAGCAAGATTAAACCATACGCCTTTACCTTATTTGCTAAAAAGTATGGGGAAGAAAAGCTCTTGGACTGTTTAGAGAGAAATGAGAAAAATGGGATTGTGTATCATAGAGAAGGCATTAATGGAGACTATGATGATTTTGATGATGTAGAGCAGCTAATGAACTTTATCTTGACGGGAGTACGATAAATCCCAGTTTATAAAGAAAGTGGCACACTGGAATTTTCAAATGTAGGATTTGCGATGTGCAAAAAATGAAAATGTAAATGGCAAATTTTATCATATTAATGTAAAAGGGGCAGCAGAAGAGATGAGTAGAAAATATGAATTTGATGCAATGTTGATCCGAAACGGAGAAATGGATGCGGCATACATCGAGATTCCTTTTGATGTGAAAGAGGAATTTGGCAAAGGGCGGGTTCTGGTTCATGCAACATTTGACGGAGAACCATATGATGGACAGCTTGTAAAAATGAAAACACCATGTCACATTATCGGAGTCCGAAAAGATATCCGGGCAAAAATCGGAAAACAACCGGGAGATACTATTCATGTTACACTGGAAGAACGTGTGAAAGAAAAATAAAAGGAGATTACAAATGCAGATACGCTTAACAACAAAAGAAGATTACAAAGAAACAGAATTTTTAACAAGAGAAGCATTTTGGAATGTTTACGGACCCGGATGCAGTGAGCATTTTGTGCTACATCAATTACGAAAAGCAGATGTCAGCTTAGAGGAGCTTGATTATGTAGCAGAAGAGAAGGGACAACTTGTCGGAAATATTGTATATACAAAAATGTTTCATGACGGGAAAAGGGACGATACCGTTATCTGTTTCGGGCCAGTAGGTGTGTTACCGCAATATCAAAAGAAGGGAATCGGAGCTGCCTTAATAGAAACTTCCTTAAACAAGGCAAAAGAGTTGGGATATAAAGCGGTGATGATTACAGGGAATCCGCAGTATTATAAGAACTTTGGCTTTTTCCCGGCAGCAGATTTCGGCGTATATTTAAAAGGAATGAGCCCTGAAGAACCGGCAGATTTCTTTATGATTAAAGAATTGGAACCGGGATATATGAAACTTCATCAAGGAGAATATTCTTTTGATGAAGCATATGAAACAGATCCAGAACAACTGGAGGAATTCGACAAAGGATTCCCGGAAAAAACAAAACGTGAGCCACGTCCGGATGATTTATTCTAAATCATATATGAAAAATAAGAAAAAATAAAAGAAAACAATGCAGAGGAGATATGGAATTGTCTGCATTGTTTTTTTGTGTAAATTTAAGACATAATTTTTGAGGGCTTTTTACCTTGAAATGCTGAAAAATAGTGGTTTTCTTTACAAATTAATTTAGCGGACAAATACAGATTTATCCGAAAAAGTATGGATTTTCAGACCTATATATGATAAACTACTCTCAGAAACTTTATTTTTCAGCTTGGAGGTATTTATTAATGGCAAAGCCTATTTCCTACCGTGAACAGGTAAAATTAGAAAATACAATAAAGTTACGAGAATTTCTTGAGGAACTTCCTCCTTATGTAAAGGAATATTTTCGAGCTAAGGAAACAACCACATCAGATAAAACCAGATTGTCATATGCATACGATCTGCGTGTATTTTATCGATTTCTTCAGGAAACAAACCCAAAACTTCATGACAAGCCCATTTCCGACATTTCTCTTGGGGATTTATCCATGCTCCAGCCTGTGGATTTTGAGGAATTTCAGGAATATTTAAAGGCTTATAAATCTGCTGACAATCGCATGGAAACAAACTCCCGTACCGGAATTGCAAGAAAAATGTCCTGCCTGAGAAGTTTCTATGATTATTTATGTAAACGCCAGCTTCTCACTTCAAATCCGGTCCGTCTTGTGGATATGCCAAGAATCAAAGAAAAAGCAATTATCCAGTTAGATCCGGATGAAGTTGCCATGTTGTTGGATCATATTGAAAATTATGGGAACAATCTGACCGGTGTTCAGCTATATCATTACAATAAACAAAAATACCGTGATATTGCGATTGTTACTCTCCTGCTCGGAACAGGCGTTCGAGTATCCGAATTGGTGGGACTCAATATCTCCGATATTGATTTTAAGAATAATGGAATCCGTATCATCCGAAAGGGCGGAAATGAAATGGTTGTTTATTTTGGAGAAGAAGTGGAAAAAGCTTTAAAGGACTATCTGGAACTTCAGAGAAACGGGACTACTCCCCTCTCCGGCCACGAAGATGCACTGTTTCTCTCCGGTCAGAAGAAACGAATCAGCGTAGATGCCGTAGAAAAAATGGTAAAGAAATACTGCTCTGCCGTTTCTGTAAAAACTATCACGCCGCATAAGCTTCGCAGTACTTACGGTACCGCCCTTTATCGGGAAACCGGTGACATTTATCTTGTGGCAGATGTGCTTGGACATGCAGATGTAAATACAACCAAAAAGCATTATGCCAAATTAAGCGATGAACGCCGCCGTTCTGCATCAAAAGCCGTGATATTGAGGGAAAAATAGTTTTAACAAAAATACCCCCTGTCTTAAACCTACCACAATGGATCATGTTTGAAACGGGGGTACTTCTATTCTTCTGTTCGGTCTGACTTTAATAATGCATAATAGCACGCATCACTGATGCCCTGGTTATTCCAGTCGCAGCTACGCAAAGTTCCTTCATACTTCATTCCGCATTTTTTCATAACCTTGCCGGAATTTGGATTCCTCGGATCATGTCTTGCTTCAATCCGATTTACTTCTACTACATCAAAAAGGAAATCCATCACTGCTTTTAGTGCTTCTGACATAATTCCTTTGTGCCACCAGTTTTTTCCAAGACAGTAACCAATGGATACCATTGAAACTTTTTCTTTCATATCAACTACGGAAATGTCTCCAATCGGTTCATTCCCATTTTCTTTTAGTGTGATTGCCCAATGATAGACGCCTTCATCAGAATACTGATTGATCCAATCTTCCAGTATGTGTTTACTTTCTTCCGGGCTTGTATGTGCAGACCATGTCAAAAATTTTGTGACTTGGTCATCAGATGCCCAGTTTTTATACATAGCTTCCGCATCTTCAATGGTATATCTTCTCAAAATCAATCTATCTGTTTCCAATTTTAAAGTTCCACAATGATTCATCATTCCCTCACCATCCTTTAATACCATTATGTATCGGATTCTGTTAAAAAGTCAATCTTTTCTAACAAACATTTAAAGCCGTTTTTTGTTCATAACAGGAATGCTTGCAGCAACAAGGATAACACAAAGGATAAGCGTTATAAAAACTGCTTTGGTAAACAAATCCGCGGATTCGGCACCGATCAATAAGGAAGTATTATTCATCAGGAATGTAGGTGTATGTTCCTTGATCTGAGGGAAAAAGCTGATAAGATACACTGCAAGAACACTGCCGCCTGTTCCAAGAAGCACTCCGGCATAATTCCTTCCAAGAACCGAAAAAAATGTCATAAGACATATGGTCCACACTCCAAACAGCCACCAATACCCTGTTGCCGGCATCAGCCCGGCTGCAATACTGTTATCCCAAAAATACGCATTATACCCATATGTAACAGCAAAACATAAGAAATAGCCGACTGTCCAGGTCAGAAACATTACGCAAAACTTTGCAAGCACTACTTTATAACGGGAAAGCCCTTTTGTTAACATCAATATCAGCGTTCCGGACTCATACTCTTTTGTAAATGTACCGCCATATATCAGCACATACACGATTAATGCAATGGGGATATTTTTAAAAAACTGAGTCCATGAGGTGAGGGCATCCACAGTCACTTCCGTAACTACCATTCCACTTTCAGAAAGAGAATCGGAAAGCAGATCAAGCATCCATGGCGTCAACTTTGCTATAGCCGGATTCATAATACCAAAAATCAAAAACAGGATACCAAGAACCGTAAATTTTCCGTTTCTGATACTGTCCAGGATTTCTTTTTTAAAAAAAGCAAGAAAGGATTTCATTTTGCCGTCACCTCCATAAACAGAGCTTCTAATGATGGCTCGGTACGCTCAATTTTAGAAATTTGTATTTTGTGTTCTATAATAAATGCAAGTACCTCAAACATTTTTGCTTGTCCGCCCGTAAAGATAAGAGTATCTTTTTCAATTTGCCTTGCAGAGGAAAATGCAGCCAACAGGCAGTGTGCGTCTTCATTTTTCACGGTTTCTACGATAAATTCCTGTGTATGATACATGCTTTTTAATTCAGATACGGCTCCTTGCATGGCAATCCGACCGTTATGTAAGAAAGCAACATCGGTACAGATCCGTTCCACATCTGATAAAATGTGGGTAGAAAACAGGACCGTTGTCTGTTCCCTGGCAGAAAAAAGAATATCAAGGATTTCTTTTCTGCCAATGGGATCAAGAGCAGAAGTTGGTTCATCACAGATTAAAATTTTCGGGCGTCCCAAAAGTGCCTGTGCAATTCCAAGTCTTTGTTTCATCCCTCTTGAAAATCCTTTGATACGATGAGTTTCTCCGGAAAGACCGACAAGAGATAATAACTCCCTGCTTCTCTCTTCTATATCTGTTCGTTTCATTTCCAGGCTTTCTCCGCAAAGTTTTAAATATTCCTTAGCTGTCATAAAGGAGTAAAATTCCGGTACGTCGGGAAGATAGCCGATATAGCGGTTTGTTTCCGTCTGCCCGTATCTTACCATGTATCCGGACACGGTTATCTCTCCTCCGTCCGGTTTCAAAAGCCCAAGAATCAGTTTCATAGTTGTTGTTTTACCGGCACCGTTTTTTCCGATAAAACCAAAAACACTATGTTCTGGTATGGATAATTCCACTCCTGTTAAAACTTCTTTTGATCCAAAGTGCTTTTTTAAATTTTTGATATTCAGTATGTCCATATCAGGAGTCCTCCTTGCCAAGCAGGAAGTAAAGGATTGGTCCAATAAATTCCATACCGATGATTGCAACAATAATCCACAAAGTACGATTGCCTCTTTTATAATTTTTATGAGTCAGAATGTGATACAATGTATATGCCAACAAGGCAAATTCTGCGATGATTAACGGAATTAAAAACGGAAGAAATTCATATATTTCATTCATTCTTTTCCCCTCCTTTTTGATAAGTTTCAACACAAAAGCCGTGGTATCCGCAACAAGGACAAGTCAGTTTCCTAAGTGTTGGAGTATGTCTTGCAAAAAATGCTTCTTTTAAATTTGTTTTAAATATTTTATGACATTCCGGACAGATATAAACCACCCTCTTAAAATAGAACCGCATGATCAAAATTGCATACGGAACCACAAGTAAAAGATATCCGACAAAAAACTGCCATAATCCGGTTGTGATCCATAAAATAATGGAAATCCACTGAAGGATATTCAGCGGAAGACCTGTGACAATCAGAAGAATATGCAACTGCTTCAGTTTCTTTTTATTTTCCATTGCATAAGCTATATCACCGATAGATTCAACAGAGAAATTTTCCATCCCTTTCATCGTCTTCTTCATTCCATTCAACATATTAAGCTGCTTCTGCCGTTCGGTTATTTCATTTCGAAGAAGCTGTTCCTGTCGTTCAATCAAAACAGAAATAACACTTTCGGGATTGCTTTCAGATAGCAGTTCTCCGATATTCTTGATGGAAATGCCGGCATCACGGAGAAAACAGATGATTTTCAGCTTCTTAAAATCATCCTCTGAATAGAGTCGTCTTCCACCTTCAGAAAGTTCACTTGGTATCAGAATACCACGGGTATCATAATACTGAACCGTTCTGACAGATACTCCACAGAGTTTTGCAATTTCTCCTGTTGTGTATTTCGACACACCCTTCACCTCCTTTCATCTTTATTTTATCTCATTACGCAGCGTTACAAGCAATACATTACGCAAGGAGATGTTCTGTTATTTCTGTTTTTTCTCCGCAGAAATAATGATTGAATATATACAGACCAGTATGATCCACGCTCCGATCCCCGGCAGTAATGCCCAATTACTGTTTTTAACAAACAACACCAGTATGCACTGAAGGATACCAAAAGGAATTGCTGTGTATCCTGCAAATCGATGTGTTTTCTGCCAATATAGCTTATCTTTTAATATCCACGGAAGCTTAAAGCCAATCCGGCTTTCAAACGGCATTTGAGGCAGTAGATTTCCTATTAAAATCATCATTCCGCCCAGAATCAGTGCGATAAGCTTTAAGTGATTTATTTCAAAACCACTATATCTTGCCACAATCACAAAATAATAAAGAATGATTCCAATCCCTAAAAAATTTAAAACGACTGTTGTAATTTCATTTCTTACCGCATTTGTACTTCCGGACATCTTTTGAGGATAAAAGGAAAAAACTGCAAGTAAAAGTAAAATGCAAAAACTGATCCCGATAAAAAGATTACGGTTTGGGCTTTGCATAAATAAAGGGATTTCTTTCGGAAGGCTTTCATAACCCCAAATAGTTCCCACAACAAACAGGATCAATAAAACCAGATTTAAATTTTTATATATCTTTGTTTTCATCCTCATTCTCTCCTTTCTTTGCTTCTTTATGATCTGTATCAAAAAACTCCAGGAAAGCTCCTAATGTTGTTTGCAGCACGGAAGCATTTAATGAATAAGTAACCGACATGCCGGTACGTTCGCTTGTAACAAGTTTGGCTTCTTTCAGTACATCAAGATGTTTTGAGATTGCAGGTTTTGAGATTTCAAAATTTTCGGCAATTTCTTTTGCTGTCATATCACCGTTTGTCAATAGTTTTAAAATTTGTCGTCGCGTATCATCGGACAAAGCCTTAAATACACTCGTCATGCATAGACGCCTCCTTTCCCTGACGGTATTTGTGATCAGATTTCTTTTCAGGAATTAACCTTTTGGTTAATAGGTTAATCATAGTATAGACCAAATATCGGAGAATGTCAATCAATACACGAAAACAGACATCGTTTTTGATTGAATCGGTCATAATCTTTCGGTATAATAAAATCGAAAAATAACATATTAAATTGGGAGGAAATAGAATGGAAACCAAACAGCCATCTATGATAGATTTATTGATTGAAACACATATTGGACTTAAACGGCAGGGGCCCGGAAGTCCAGAAACAGTGATGCGGGCACTCGAATTTCTGAAACCTCTTGACCGGTTTTCTCAAATTGCTGATTTGGGATGCGGAACAGGTGGGCAAACAATGCTTCTTGCACAACATTTATCAGGTGCGATTACCGGCCTGGACATGTTCCCCAATTTTATTGATGTGTTTAACAAAAACGCAAAAAACGCTCATTACGAAAATCGAGTAACTGGCATTGTAGGTTCTATGGAGAATTTACCATTTGAGAAAAATTCTTTAGATTTAATCTGGTCAGAAGGAGCAATTGACAGTATTGGTTTTCAAGAAGGGCTTACTCACTGGCATGGGTTTTTGAAAAAGGCGGTTTTGTTGCGGTAACATGTCCATCCTGGCTTACAGAAGAACATCCTGAAGAAGTGGAAAAATTCTGGTCAAATGCCGGAAGTCGCCTGGATGATGTTGGAGAAAATACAAGAATCATGCAGAAGTGCGGTTATCAGTTTGTCGCATCTTTTACACTGACGGAAGAATGTTGGACGGAGAATTATTTCATTCCTCGCGAAGCTACAATCAGGAAATTAATAAAAAAATATCCGGACAACAGCACTATGGCAGACTATGCCAAACAGAACCGATATGAAGCGGAACTTTATTCAAAATATCACAGTTATTACGGATATGTATTTTATATCGGCAAAACGATATAATTCTAAATGATATAATGTAGATACGAAAATATGTCAAAAACGGGCGGGAAACCCGTCCGTTTTTCTGACCCTTTTTCCAATTAATATATTTTAAATTGTCCTATTTTACCTTCCTGTAGTTCAATTCTTCCCTCTTCTTTTACTTCATTTCCGTCTACATCCAAAGTGACCTTGAATTTATATGCTGAATTATCTTTAAAAATATTTATTTTTTTTACTTCACATTCCTTGCTGTTCGTATGGATGTCATATACATACCAATAATTAACCCCGATAAATTTCTGAAAAGCGGAATCGGTAAAATATTCTCCGTATACACTTTCAAATTCTTTCATTGCTTTTTCGGAAGCTTTCTTTGAATCGACTTTTATCTTTTCATCAACACCTTCTCCCATTATTACAGCACCATTTGTTGATGAGTCGAACATTTCTTCAAGATTTTGATTATCCTCTGATTTTTCAAACCATTTATGCAAGAAATCATTTACTACTTTCTCATCACTCCGTGGTTTGAGAATAAATCCTAATGCAATTACTACAACTATAATTACAACACTTAAAATACCTACATATTTTTTGTTCATAATTCTTTCTCCTCTCAAATACTTACCAATGAGTTGAATATCATCCGTCATATCTGATACTGATTTCGATTCAGTACAACTTGATATGTTATATCCATTATACTTATAATTTTATGTTTTATCAATCTTACGACTATAATTTTATAAAATATATGATTATTGACAATTTAAATGTTATTTATTCGCACAAAAAGAACTATTACTGACTTTTTTGCGCATAATTACTTTTTCAAAATTTCTCCCCTTATTATCAGGTTGTGTTTTCTGTTATTTTATCACTATTGCCATCTTTTGTTAAAACAGATATAATAAAAGGCTAGAAATAATGTATCTAACGAGGTGGCTTATGAAAACAATCGCCATTATTGATGATGATGTTTATATCGGGAATTTGGTGGAGGAAATTTTAAAGAAGGAAGGGTTTCAAGTTCTTCGGGCTTATTCGGGAACGGAAGCTCTTTATCTGCTTTCCTGTCAGAAACCGGATTTGATTTTACTTGATCTAATGCTCCCGGGACTTTCCGGTGAAGAAATTCTTCCGAAAATTTCAGGAATTCCCGTGATTGTAATTTCGGCAAAAGCCGGTATTGATGATAAGGTGAATCTTCTGCTTGGAGGAGCCTCTGATTATATTACAAAACCTTTCAGCACCAAAGAACTCCTTGCCCGTATTACCGTGCAGCTGCGAAAAAAAGAAGAATCCAAAATGGATTCCCTTCTGGTATCAGGAGATTTAAAACTAAATCCGTTTTCCCATGAAGTAAAGGCAGGAAAAACTTCGGTTTCATTGACAAAAACCGAATATGCCATTTTAAAACTTCTGATGAAAAATTCCGGTCAAGTGATTTCAAAGTCTGTCATCCTGGATCGAATCAGTGAAGACACTCCCGACTGTACGGACAGTTCTCTAAAACAGCATATCAGCAATCTGCGCAGAAAACTGCGTGATGCAGGCGGAAAAAATTATATTGAAGCTGTGTGGGGGATTGGATTTAAACTTGTATAGATTAAATCTTTACTGTTTCTTTACTCTTTTCTTGACCGCTGTCTTTACCATTTGTCTGTAAAATAGCATTATCAACATAAAGGAGGTAATATCATATGGAATATGTTCTTACAACAAATGGTCTTTGTAAGCAGTATAAGAATTTTAAAGCACTTCACCGGCTGTCCATGCACGTTCCTCAAGGTGCCATCTATGGTTTTATAGGGAAAAACGGAGCCGGAAAAACAACATTGATCCGTCTTATCTGCGGACTTCAGAAACCCACTTCAGGAGAATACACTTTATATGGCATTTCCAACCAAAAAAAAGAAATCACAAAATCTCGCAGGCGGATGGGTGCGGTGGTTGAAACACCATCTATTTATCTGAACATGACTGCAGAAGAAAATTTAAAGGAGCAGTATCGTATTTTGGGACTGCCATCCTTTGACGGAATTCCGG
The DNA here is from genome assembly GCA_937880845.1 of uncultured Drancourtella sp. Classification (GTDB taxonomy): domain Bacteria; phylum Bacillota; class Clostridia; order Lachnospirales; family Lachnospiraceae; genus Sellimonas. The sequence continues at coordinate 21,559 of CALFLL010000036.1, read as the reverse complement.
AACTTTTAAAACTGGTAGGATTGGAAGATACCGGGAAAAAGAAAGCAAAGAATTTTTCTCTTGGAATGCGGCAACGTCTTGGGATTGCGATTGCTCTTGCAGGAGATCCGGATTTTCTTGTGTTGGATGAGCCAATAAACGGACTGGATCCGCAAGGTATTATTGAAATCCGTGAACTAATCCTGAAATTAAATCGGGAACGCCAGATTACTTTCCTTATTTCCAGTCATATTTTAGATGAACTGTCCCGTTTGGCAACCCATTATGGATTTATTGATAAGGGGCAGATGGTAAAAGAAATCAGTGCCGAAGAATTGGAAGCTTCCTGCCGTAAATGTATGCGTCTGGAAGTTTCGGACACAAAGGCACTGATTCGTGTACTTGACAGTATGAAACTGGACTATAAAATCCTGTCTGATACACAGGCAGATGTTTATGCAAAAATCAACATTTCACAGCTTTCATTTGCCTTGGACAAAGAAGGATGTGATCTTCTTTCTGTTCAGGAAAGGGACGAAGGATTGGAAAGCTATTATGTCAGCCTGGTAGGAGGTGAACATTATGAATAATCTCTTATCTGCCGGATTTGTACGTTTAAAGAAAAGTAAAATATATTATGGTGCTTTGGGAGTCATTTTATTATACTGCGTTTTCGTATATATTTCCCAATACCTGAATATGAAAAAATATGACCTTACGTATTCTTTGGAACCCCTGTTTTTTAATTTTCTTCCTATGATCGGAATTATTTCTGCCGTTTATGTCAGTCTTTTTATGGGAACAGAATACAGTGACGGAACGATACGTAATAAATTAATCATAGGAAATACACGAACCAACATTTATCTTTCTCATCTGTTGGTTTGTATCACTGCAGAAACTATCCTGATACTTTTTGGGTATATGTTGGGGATTTTTCTTGGTATTCCTCTTTTTGGAGCCTTCCAAATGCCTGCATCGGAAGTAGTGAAATACTGTATTTTGGGACTTCTGAGTGGAATTTCCTATACAGCCATCTTTTATACGATTACCATGTTGAATTCTTCCAAAGCCAATTCCGCAGTAATATGTCTGCTGGTTGCTTTTGCCGTTTTGATACTTGGAATTTATATTCTGGATCTTCTTGTACAGCCGGAAGAGGTTAAACAGCTTGCTGTAAAAAACGGAAAAGAAGTTTTGGAACTGGCTAAAAATCCATCTTATTTGGCCGGAAGGAAAAGAGATATTTATCAGTTTATTTTAGATTTTCTTCCTAGTGGACAATGTTTCCAGATGTTTGAAGGAGAAAAGGTAAATATAATACGTATGTATGCCTCTTCTGTACTTACCACGATTGGAATTAGTTGTCTGGGAATTTATTTATTCAGGAAAAAAGATATCAAATAAAGAAATTTGATTGGGGGCAGATAAATGTGTAATCTTATATTTGCAAACATTATTCGAATAAAAAAGAGTAAGTTACTTTGGACTGGCATAATTGTATCAGCTTTATATACTACCTTTCTTTTGATAATGAATTATCTGGAAATGGTATATTCGGTTGCAATTACAACTGTATCGTTGAATTGGTTTTTCTTTTCGGCGATATCGGTTTCATCTATTTTTTGTCCCATATACAGTGGTTTTTTTGTCGGAACAGAATATAGTAATGGGACTATTCGTAACAAATTAATCGCTGGTCATAAACGATGTAATATTTATTTTGCAAATGCAATTACAATTTTTTGTGCAGAATGTTTGCTTTTTCTTGTGAGTGCAGGAATCATTATTGTTTTGGGAATTCCTATGTTTGGGTTTAATATTAAATACCTGTCACATTTTATCTGGCATCTGTTTGCTGGCATTCTCATGCTTGCAGTATTTGCAAGTATGTTTACAATGGTTTCAACATCAATTAGTAATAAGACTTCTTCGGTGGCCTCTTGCCTGATTATCTATGCTGTTTTATTTATTATAGCAAAATATTTGAGCATTACAATTTTTAGCTATTACGGAGAAGTGCCGTTAGGCGGTATATCTAATAAATTAGCAAAAATTACTTCGGAATTTCTATATGATTTTCTCCCTACGAGTCAAAGTCTGCAAATTACGAGTGGTGTTATACTTCATCCACATAGCTTTTTCCTTTGTTCTTTTGTGAATATAGTTTTAACCACCGTATTAGGTCTATTTCTTTTCAAAAGGAAAGATATCAAATAAAGGAGGATTGATCTTATCATGGAATCAGGATTATGGGCCGTAATCGTTATTCTTATCTGTATCATTCTGCTTCTTATAGCGAAATTATATTATATGCGTAAATCTGCCCGGGAAATAGAAAAAGAATTTACCGAACGGCTCATGATCCCAAGTAATACTCTTATCAGCATTTCCGGAAGGGATTCTTCTATGCGCAGTCTGGCAGCAGCGATCAATGTCCAGCTAAAAAAACTCAGGGAAGATCGACACCGCTTTTTACAAGGAGATTTAGAGCTAAAAGAGGCCATCACAAACATTTCCCATGATTTGCGTACGCCTCTTACTGTCATTTGTGGTTATTTAGAGCTTTTAGAACAGGAAGAAAAATCTGAAGAGGTTTCCCGTTATCTTTCCATGATTGCAAACCGGACAGAGGCCCTTCAACAGCTTACAGAAGAATTATTTCGTTATTCCCTTGCAGCCTCCTCTCAGGAAATGCCCATGGAAAGGACAAATCTCTGTATGGTATTGGAAGAATCTGTTCTTTCCTTTTATGGTGTTCTGAAACAGTCTTCTATTATCCCGAATGTGCAAATTCCAGAAACACCAATCTGGAGAAATCTGAATCCTGCGGCTGTCAGTCGGATTTTCAATAATATCATCAGTAATGCACTGAAATACAGTGACGGGGATTTTTCCATATATTTGGAAGAGGACGGAACTATCACCTTTGCAAATACTGCCCATGGGTTGACGCCTGTCACCATAGGAAGACTTTTTGACCGTTTTTATACAGTAGAAACAGGAAGAAATTCTACGGGGCTTGGTTTATCTATCGCGAAACTCTTGACAGAACAGCTGGGTGGAACAATCCGTGCAGAATACATGGATGAAACTTTAAAAATTATTGTTTCTTTCCCTTAATAGGTGGCAAATATTTATTTTCTGTTTTTTGATGAAAAGAAAAGTTTGCCATCTTTGATTTCTATGATTTCGTCTGCCTCTTCCGTCAGATGTTTACTATGCGTAGCCACAATTACACACTTTCCCAGATCATGTGCTGTCTTCTTTAATAAGTTAATAATCTCGTCGGCTGTTTTCTCATCAAGGTTTCCTGTCGGTTCGTCTGCCAGCAAAATCTTTGCTTCACTGGCCAGAGCTCTTGCAATCGCTACTCTCTGCTGCTGACCGCCCGATAGCTGCAGAACATTTCTTTTCCTTTCATCTTTCATGATTCCAACTTCTTCCAGTAACCGTTCCGAATCTTTCTTCCCACCTAACTTCACATTCTCAATCGCTGTCAGATAATCAATCAAATTATAATTTTGAAAGACCAAAGAGATGTTATGTTTCCTATGGTAATTTAATCCCCTCTTCCTGATATCTTCTCCATCACAGAAAATGGAACCAGTAACCGGTACGTCCAAACCTGCCAGCAGCGACAAAAGGGTTGTTTTTCCTGCACCACTTGGCCCAACAATCGTATAAAATCTCCCCTCCTGAAACACAGCAGATACTTGATCTAATATTTTTTTCTCTTTCTTTGACTTATAAGCATAATCTACATTTCTGACTTCTAACATGTTCCGTTATCCTCCTAACTCATTTCTGACAATATTTCTTTTGGGTTTCTTCTTAATATGACAATACATGCAACAAAAATGGAAGCTGTAATCAGCACAAGAACACATGCTACGTCCAACAGATACATATTGGGTGTGATGGAAACTTCTATTTCCTGAATATCTTGTTCCGGTTCCTGATAATCCGTTGCCACTTTACCCTCATTAGTTTTCTTTTCTTCTTCTACCTTTTGGACTTGCTGCCCAACAAGGTAATCCGTAGTTGCTTTTGATACCGTTGGTGTGACTGCAAAAGATAATACGACCGCCAACACAGTGATCATCAAGGCTTCTGTCCAGATCTGCCTGATAATTCTCAATTTTGGGATCCCCAATGACAGAAAAATACCGACTTCCTGCACACGGTTTTTCAACCAAAATAAAAACACAAACACAAGAATCATAAAACTTGCAATGGATACAACCAGCATCATAATCTGACTAATTTTTTCCAAATCCTGAAAATTAGATGACATTGTTTCCAGGTTTCCATTATTATCAATCAAATCATACTGCTCCCAGTTAATATCCGTCTGCTTCACATTTTCCTTTATCGTTTCATATTCCTCCACATTTCCTACTTTAAAATAAGCCTGCTGGAACAGCGGGCTGGATTCCCCTTCCGGTTTATACGGAAAATTTAAGTCCGTAAAAATGATATTTTCTGATCGGAACGTATCTCCGTGCATAATTGAAGTCATTTTTTGTTTCACCTGATAAATCCCGATGACTTCCGCCTCATAAATAGCAGATTTCTCTGTATCATGATAATCATTAAATTTTAATTTATCTCCCAGTTGAATTTTATTTTTCTGTGCCAGTTCTTCTGACACTACGCATACATCGGTATCATCAGGCTGTACGAAACGCCCTTTTTTAATCGACAGGTTTCCTGAAAGAACGTTAAAATCCATTTCCATCTTTCTGCTACCAATCAGACTTACTCCCTTGATATCTGAACTTTGATCCACGTCTTGATCTTCAATCCTTTTAAAATTCACAGGATTTACGGCTGTAACTTGGGTTGTAATATTGTAATCTTCAATCCCATTTGTATTCGCTATCTTTGTAATATCATCCAGTTTTAATGTTTCAAAAGAATTATCCGTACTGATCATCCAGGACTCTGTACCGTTAATAATTTCTTTTTTTTGTGTATAACCATCAACAGTCCCTTCCCGGTCGCCTAATTCTTTTGCTGCTTTATCCAGTTTTTTACTGCGATACTCTTCGTTTCCTTCCAACAGTAAGCCCGCACCGATTGCCTGTCTTGTTTTGTCCTGCACATGGATACTGGCGTTTTGACTGACCATTCCCGTTAAAAGTAATGTACTGATCACAAATACAACCAGTAACAATAAAATACTTTTGACAGGCTTTCTCGTTACAGAGCGTCTTGCTAATCCTAAAAAATTCATCTGTCATCCCTCCATTTTTGCTAATATTTCTTTTGGATTGGCTCTTAAGGTCGGTATAACGGAACAGCAAATCGCAACGAAAACAACGAAACTTCCCAGTACCATCAGCGAACCGATATCCTGTAGTTTTAACATTACCGTAAATGTAATTTCAGAGCTTCCCATATCTAAAATCATTTTTTGCAGAGTTTCTGAGAGCATACTACCAAAAAGCGCTGCACCTAGAACCGCAAAAAGGAAAACAAGAAATGATTCCACAAGTACCTGCAAAATGATTTCCCTTTTTTTCTTTCCAAGGCTCATAAAAATCGCAATTTCTTTTTGTCTTGTTCTCGACCACATACAAAGCAGCAAAGATACTACTACGGTTCCTGTAAGCATTGTCAATAGCAACATCACCTTTGCAGCCCTGCTTATCTGCTCCAGAGGAGCGGAAATCTGCTGATATAACATGTCTGCCGATGTTGTTGCCACATTTGAGTCCAAAATATGGCTGACCTCTTTTTCTAATTCACTGATCCGCTGTGGATTTTTGGTATAAACGACGGCTTTATAAAATTCCTTTCCATTAACCAACGTACAATATGTTTCTGTATCCACAAAAATCTGATTTTCGATACGGTTTACAGACGTAGTTGTATCTGTCTGCCTTTTTTCTGTATTTCCCACAGAGCTGAATAGGCCAATAATCTCTGCTGAAACAATTTTTCCATTGTCTGCAGAAACTTCTATACTGTCTCCAATTTTCAATCCGTTTGCAGCAGCCAGATTCTCATGCACCACAATCCCCCTGGTATTTTTCCCGATATATTTTCCACCGGTTAATTTATAAACCCTGTCAGTAAAAGGGCTGTCTTTTTCCAGATCATCACAGGATAAGAAAGCAACTTTCTGATTTTCTTCCTTTTCAGAGTCACTGTTGGTAATCGGTATAAAATTGGATGGATACACAGAGGTTCTTCCTATCCGATTTATCATGCTGACATCCTTTAGCTCTTTTATCTGATCTATTTCTGCTTTATCAATCCCAGCATTTTCTGTATTGATTTCTGCAACTACCTTGGAGTCTGTTTTTTCCTGCATGGCCTTTTTAGAGTCATTTGTTGCACGTAAAATCATACTTGTACTCAAAATCATACTGTTGATGATTAACAGAACGAAAAACAAAAGGAACGTTTTCCCTTTTTTTCTTTTTAAATATCGAAATGCAAGTTGAAAAAAACTCATGACTTCCACCTCTATTCAAAATGTATAATCATAATTTTTGTGGCGTTAAAATGATGTGTATTTTCAAATTCGCCAAACATATAAAGCTGTGATTCCTTTTTGATATCTGAAATACTTCCATCTGTGATATCCGCTTCCCCGGTTGTTTTGTCCACATCCGCAATTTGCACCTCACAGTTCTCATCATACTGAATAGATACCGTCAAATCTTCTATAATATGGTTTGGATCTGCCTCATATGCAATTTCACCGTCCTTATCTGTTTTTATTTGGCTGATCTTACATCCCCTGGCATCAAATTCAAGTACCGTCCCTGCAATATCCGCACTGGTTAACAGATTGTTAAAACTATTGCTGGAGGGAATAGTTTCCCCAACTCCATTTCCTCCATTTTCTGTATTTGCTGCAGGATCAGCTCCATTAGAATTGGGCGAATCTGTCATTCCACATCCGGTTGCTAATACAGAAATACTCAGCCCTATCGCTAATAGTCTGCCTAATTTTCTTTTTGTCATTTTTTAATTCCACCTTTCATTTTTTGATTGCTCTGTCATTTTACTAAAATACCTCTGTAAAAATCCTGTAAGAACAAATGAATGAACCACTCCCTTTTTACAGGATTTTTACAGATTTATTTGATATACTGATATAGTTATATCGGAAATGAAAGGATTGAATTGATATGAAAATACTTCTTATAGAAGATGATTTAGAATTATGCAAACTCATAAAAAATTCATTAGAGAAACAGGATTATATTGTAGATTCTTTTTATGATGGCGAAACAGCTCTCCTGTATGCTTTGAATACAGATTATGCCTATGACCTTGCAATTATAGATCGTATGCTGCCGGTCATTGACGGTCTTACGATTGTTACAGCTATGCGAAATAAAAAAATCAATATCCCCATTATTATCATTACCGGTTTAGGAGAACTGGATGACAGAATAGAAGGATTGGACGGAGGTGCAGACGACTATCTGGTAAAACCGTTTCATTTAGAAGAACTTCTGGCAAGAGTACGCGCCCTGACCAGACGTCCTCCCAATTTGCAGTTATCCGATACCATACAGTATGGAGATTTATCTTTTCATAAAAACAACCGAACCCTATCTGTTTCAGATAAAACACTATCCCTTACAGAAAAGGAATCTGCTGTTTTATCCGTATTCATAAGGAATCCTGAAACTGTATTTTCCAGGGAACAGCTTATATTGAAGATCTGGGGAACCACTTCTGAAGTAGAAGCGGGAAATGTAGACAGTTACATTAAATTTTTAAGAAAAAGACTAAAAGCACTGGAAAGCACATGTACCCTGAAAACGCTCTATGGTGCAGGCTATAAATTGGAGAATGAAAGATGTTAAAAAACTTATACCGTAAATTGCATACCATTTTTTTCTGTTCCATCATGCTCATAATCACTGCGATACTTGCCTTGATATTTATAAATGCCTTTCATACAGAAAAAATAAATGAAAATACATTTTTTCAGCGGATGGCTACTCTGATGATTTATCAGATGGAAACTCATCCAGAAAATATGAAAGCCACGTTCCAGGACTACGAGGATGAATACCGGATATTTTCACAAATTAAAAATCAGCAGGGAAAAACAATTTATCAGAGCAAATTCTCTTTTCCTACAAAGGCGGAAACGGTATTAGCCCATTTGGAAACCGAATATCAGACACAGACCTCTGATGTGCCTTCTTCCGAGAATAATAAAAATCCGGCAACATCCCAGGACGGCTTTTATGAAATCAAAGGTACGGAGCATGACAGCTATCTTGTAATCCCGGCTATGGTTGCTGCCACAAATAATCAAAGTTATGAAGCCGTTTTCATTTACCAGATAAAAACCATCTTCAACTTTTTATGGGAAAACCTGTTTTTTTATCTGTCCGTTTGGATGATATCTTTTATTTTAGTCGTTCTGTTAACTAGAATCTTACTGAAAAAAGCACTGTCTCCAACAGAAAAAATGCTTCAAAGTCAAAAAGATTTTGTTGCTGCTGCATCCCATGAATTAAAATCTCCTTTAGCTGTAATCATGGCATATGCAGATATACTTCAGTCTGAAAACCTGACAAACAAGACATTGAAGCAAGCGGCAGCCTCCATTGGTTCAGAGTGTACAAGGTTATCCCGTCTGGTTAGAGAAATGTTATTACTTGTCTCATCGGATGCGAAAACCTGGACGATACAGAAGCAAAAAGCAGATATAGATACCTTATTGATAACCCTATATGAATTATATGAACCAACTTGTATAAAAAATAATGTTTCTTTACATTTGGAATTGTCTGATGAAACATATCCTCCATTAAACACAGACAAGGACCGCCTGTTGGAAATTTTAAGTATTCTCATGGACAATGCTATTCAGCACAGTAAAGGAAATCCTTCCATAGAAATCAAAGCTGTAAAGGAATTGCGATACCTGAAATTTCTTATCATAGATCATGGACAGGGAATCCGGGAGGAAGAAAAAGAACGTATTTTTGAACGATTCTATAGTGGAGACAAATCACATACAAATAAATCCAATTTTGGACTTGGGCTAAGTATTGCAAAAGAACTTACAAATATGTTAAATGGTACAATAGAAATTGGGGATACTCCAGGAGGGGGTGCAACCTTTACAGTCGTAATCCCTATAAAATAAAGATACAAATATAGCATTGCTGTTTTCTGAAAATGTTAACGTGCGTTACTTGTGACAGCGGGCAGTTCCATTTCCAAATGGGAACAAGGAGTTTCCCAAACAAAAGGATATTAAGAAACAGCCGTGTTTATCTGCTTGCAAACAAAAGAATATTGCTACTAAGCTAAGAGATACTGCATAGGTGTGTTGGTATCTCTTTTTAGTTGCTGTGAAATGGCAGACTAATTCATTTCTGCCTGATAAGTAACTTCCCAAAAGCAGAAATAGGAATGGTCTTTATTTGCGACACCAATGTTGAATTGGAGTTATGAAAAGAATATAATGGTTTATGGAGATAAACTATAGGAGGAAAAATGGATAAAACTTTTATTTTGGAAAAGCAAAAATTTATTGAGAACTATAATCTTGCCAGACCGATTATGACGATATTAGGCGATGAAGTTCGGCAAGAAATATTATTAGCTTTAATTGAAGCTGGCGGAATGGGAGGGATTCGAGTTGGAGAAATTCAGAAAAAAAGTCATGTTTCACGTTCAGCGGTATCACATCATCTGAAAGTGTTATTAAATGCTGAAATTATCAGCATGAGGCGTGACGGAACAAAAAACTATTATTATATTGATTTTAATAATACAACGATAAAACCAGTGATTCTTTTTTGGAAACAGGCAGAGCCCATGTTGAAACGTTGTATCAGAGAAAGAGAAAAGAGGTTATAAAAAATGAGTGTGTATGTGTTATATTTCAGTCCGACAAACAGCACGGAAAAAATAGTTAAAATAATCGCAAATGAGTTTGGAAACTATCAGGAAATTGATTTGAGTGAAAGAAACGGCATATTTAATCACTCTTTCAATAAAGAAGATATTTGTATCATTGGCGTCCCGTCGTATGGCGGCAGAGTTCCTTCAGTTGCGTTGGAAAGAATAAAAGGGTTTAAGGGGAACAATGCAAAAGCTGTCTTAGTGGTATCTTATGGAAATCGAGCTTATGAAGATACGCTTAGAGAGCTATCGGAATGTGTAACGAATGGAGGGTTCTGTTGTGTTGCTGGTGTTACGGCTATTGCAGAACATTCTATCATGCACCAATTTGCAACAGGTCGTCCTGATAAAGAAGATAAAGAGGAACTGGTACAATTTTCAAGGAAGATATTGGATAAAATAAAAAGCAACGCCGTATGTGATAAGTTAGAATTACCTGGAAACTATCCTTATCGGGAATATAAAGGTGTTCCATTAAAGCCAACGGCTGGAAAAGAATGTACTGATTGTGGTTTATGTGCAAAACTGTGTCCGGTAGGAGCTATTTCAGTCAAAGAGCCGAAAAAAACGGACACAAAATTATGTATATCCTGTATGAGATGTATTGATGTATGTCCTAATAATGCGAGAAAATTAAATCCTATTTTATTAAAAGTGGCTTCAAAAAAAATAGAGGGAGCTTGTGAAAAGAGAAAAGAAAACGAGCTTTTTATATAATATTTCTTTTGCTTGACAGTTAATCTATTAGATCTTTCCGAATTACATGAAGCTATGAAGCAAATAGAATCCAACGAGAAGTTGCCTTTGCTGTCTACGAAAGAACAATGCTCATATGTAGTAAATGTCTTTCAAAATATCGCCGATAGAACAGAGATAAAATTAAAACTTAATAAAAAGAAATAAAATTTGTTAGTATATAAAAGGAAGCCGTCCCATTAATGATTAAATAAATCATAAATATGGCGGCTTCTTTCTGTTGTTTTTTTAGTCATATCATAAATAAGGTTTTATATTTTTACAAATATTGCATGGACAAATAGCTCAACTGTTCTATGACTGAAAGATTTTCAATTCGTTTTCTAATAGAAGAAAGGAGAAAAAGCGTTTCTTCTGCTTTCTCTTTTTGTTTTTCTATCGGCATATAAGAAAGTGTCTGCATATTGTGAAGTCTTGCCGCTGTTCTTACCATTAACACTTCATCACTCATATGCTCCCAATCATCTGTATTTAATCCTTCTACGATTTTCCATACATCTTGCGGAATTTTATTTTTTAGATTTAGATATTCTCGCCCTTTTTCATAACAATCACAAAAAAGACCGGCTAAAATAATATCTTCATTTGCTTCCATGTTTACCAGGATTACTGCGGTATTTAACGGATGTGTAATATATTCTTCCTGAGAATAACGGATTTCACCGGCATATAATTTTTCCGCTGCCTGTAAACAAGCATAAAGTTTGTCGTGATCGCAATTGTCCATTAAGATATGGATACACTCTTCTTTTTTCAATTCTTTCATTTCCATATATTTTCCTCCTAATTTTTCGTTAAATTTTAGAAGACTTGGATGAAATCCTATTTCACGCTTGAAAATCATTGTGAAACAGCTATGGCTTGTGAATTGATAATCAAGGGCAACATCAATGATTTTCCGACCATTTTTGATTTCTTCTGCTGCTGATATCAGTTTTCTCATGGTGACATATTTCATTGTACTGACTCCTGAAAATTTTTTAAAATCCCTGCAAAAATGAAATCGAGAATAACCTGACTGTAAAGCAATCTCATCTAAAGTCAACTTTTCTTTTAAATTCTTTTCAATAAAGCAAAGACATTGTTCGAACTCATTTTGATTCATTGAAATCTCTCCCTTCTGAAGGATACTTTCATTATATCAAATATTTAAAATCTTTCTTAAATGTGATTGCTTTCATTTTCTCTTTCTACAATAAAAGGCCTTCTTATGATAATTTTATCATAGAAGACCTTTTAAACATGATTTACAGGAATATTACTGCTTTTGTTCTGCTCTTTTTGTCATTTTCGTCATCATCTTTCCGACTTTTTGAGCATTGGCTTTAAATTCTTTTGGAATGGGAAGTCCCTTGGCAGACGCAGTATTCGTTAAGGGTGGATGAAACAAATGAAAAGTTATCCCATAATCTAAATTTTCAATTTCCAAACATTTTGCCAGTGACTCAATAGCACCTTTTGATGCTGCATAAGGGGAAATATTCATAAACCCTGTAACACCGACACCTGAACTTGTAAATATAATTCGTCCTTTCTGTGCTTTTCTCATATAAGGCAAAACAGTTTTGGCTAATCTCAATGCTCCAAAAAAATTGATATCCATAACTTTTTGGTAGATATTGTAATCAGTACTTTCTTCACTCTCAAAAGTGCAAAGACAAGCATTATGAACAGCAATATCTATACTCTTGAATTGTTCCATCACTTTGTTAATTCCATTTTGAATACTTGCAAGGTCTTGGGCATCCGCAACGATTGGAAGAACGGTTTGTGGATATATTTTTTTGTCTTGTGCTCCCACAATGGCCATATGGTCACTGAGATATCTTCCATCAATCATGAGGCTGCCTAATGAGAAGTGAAAATTAAAAGTGAAAACGGGAATCTTCTTTGAAACCGCACCGTCTGGGATTTCCTTCACTCCGATAAATGGTATGCTGTTTCAAATCATAGATAACTGACCATACAGTATCTTTACCGGTTTTCCTGTCATATTGGCAAAGAAAACCATAATCTCCGGATAACAGTTTTCTCGCAAATGTCAGATTGAAATTGTTATTATTTTGAAAAGCTGAAATCAAAGTTTGAAATCTTGTTTCTGCAAACCAATCATCAACACCGACACCATTATATTCTTTCATTCCTTCCAGATGAAAAGTATTTGTTGCACAAACAAAAGAATGGGTATTATCCAGTGATGTTATGACTTCTACATGCTCCGAATTACATTCTACAAGTGCTATTTCTCCCGATGTGTCCGCTAAAGTCAGTGTTTGAGCGGAAGCAATTGGCAATTTGCGTAAACAAGAAACAGCTTCCGAGACATTTTTGCATTTTTCTAACAGGTATCGGAGAAGTAAACCGGCATTAAATCCCGGTTTACACTGAAGAGGATAAACAGATGTCAAACCAACAGCCAGTCCACATTCATTCACCCCATCTTCAACCTCTACAAAAGCTGTCGTGTTCCCGTTAAAAGAATATGCTTCATCAGTCAATTTATAGATCACATTCAAATTTAGCTTTTCGAGTTCTGTCAGAAAATCACTGTTCCGTCCCAGAAGAAGTTCCTGTCTGGTATTAAATGCAAAGCAGGAACAGTTACAGGCTGGTGCCATAGAATATTTCTTCTATAATTTCATGATAATATTTTTCATAGACAGGGAGGCATAAAAGGGCATAGTCGATTCGTTCCTGTGTAATTTCAAACGGAATGTTTTCTAAAATTATATTTTTGTGTTTCAACAGTAAGGAACCCCACCGGAAGCCAGCTTCATAATGTGTTCCTCTAAAGTCAACCCCTGTTACAGATTATTGACCGTTGAAACAGAATCCATGTGCTGATAAAATAGCAAATCAGCAGTAAACCGAGAATACCTACAGTGATACCGATTTGCACCATCAACGTACCAAAGCCAATATAAGCAGAAATTTCAGCTGATATGGTCTGTATAAAATAAATGATAACAACACTTGAAACAAGCATTGCAACTACGATTGGAAGCCCAAACCATACCGCTAACTGCTTCAGTACAAGTTTTTTAATGTGTTTGTTCTCAACACCCAATTTTTGAAGTACAGAAAACCGATACCCATACTGATTGGCATCTAAAAGCTGCTGTAAAGAAAGAATGGTAAGGCAAATTACCATCAGTACAATCGCTCCATAGAGCAAGGAAGCCTGCAACATAAAGTTGCTTGCTTTTGAACTGTTAATCTGCAAGGTGCTTAAACGGATCTGATAGCCGACACCTGTATCTGCAACTTCCGGATACTTGTCCACAAAACTTTTCTCTAATTTACGAGCATTTTCATAGGAAATATTTTCAGATGTAGTGATATAACGATTCCTTATCACCGGGAGCAGTTTTTCACAAATATTGTCCGGGAATACATAGAGTACATCCGTATAGGAATTGTATGCGGTTTCTCCGATGGCTTCCTCATAATACGGCCGTCTGGAAAGGGTTAATTCCCCTGCATCTGTCATAACACTGGTATGTTCTTTCAAAAAGCTGTACCGTTCTTCTTCGGTTGCAATGGCCTGCCATTGTGTCGTAAACTCATTTTCCGATAAAGAAACCGGCTCGTATCCTAACATTTCCCGGATCTGGTTATAATTGCTTAACGAGATTGCTACAACAGGGAAATCATACTTTTCTCGATTGTGAAATTCTTCTTTCTCCGGTAGATAGAGGTTAAATGTGCAGTCATAATCGGATTTAATACCATGCTCTGCAAGATAATCCGTCACAATGTCGTAATCATCACGAGGAAGATTGTCTTCGTCATATACATCATTGTATTCTGTAAAAATCTGGATAGCATACATAGACCGTACATCCAGATAGCCCGAAGCCCAGCCTGTTAAAATGGGAGCGACGATAAACAGGAAAATCGCAAGTACAAGGGTTATACTAACCAGCGTCATCGTCTTGCTGGTTGTATTTAATTTCGATAGAATCTGTCCGAAAAAGAACAGATTTTCGCCCTTATATCGATGCTCCGTTGATTTTTCTTTCCATGTGACAATAAAACTGCTAGCGAGATATATCAAGGAGCAGATGAAAAAAATCAAGTCCATTAGCGCAAATAACAGATATTGTCTAAGCATACCATTTCCCAAAGGAAGATAATATCGGTTTGTAAGTGTGGGAACACTTATCGCTGCAAAAGCATTTAATACAGAGCATAAAAATAAACCGCGGAGCAATTTCAGAGAGTTCCATTTTTCCCTCTTAAACAGCCATAAAATAAACCAGCCTAAAGCAATGGCAGGAAAAAGAATATTACCTAAATACATAAATTTTACTGGAATAGCAAAACGGGAATCATAGAAGAATAGCACTTTTGTAATACCCACAACAAACGCCCATATAGTAAATAACTCAAAAAATACAGCAATAACAAAAATCCAGCGGCTCTTTTTCAGCTCCGGGTCATTCTTCCGGTCTGCCGAAAGCATCTCAATGATTTTGGTTTTTCGAATGGTACGGGTGTTGAATATCCCTACTACAAGAAAACTGAATACAAAGAAGAAAATCGTCAGAAGAGCTGTATCCGGGAACAAAGTCCATGTCAACTCATAGCTTTTTCCATAGGAAGTAAGCAGCATGGCTGTAATAAACTGTGAACAAAATACACCAAGAAACATTCCCATCACAATCGAAATCATTCCCATCACAAAAGTTTCCGCAAAGAACAGTCTGCCAATTATTTTCTGTTCCATTCCCATCATAGACTGGATTGCAAACTCTTTTTGCCTGCGTCGCAGCATATAGTTATTGACAAACCGTATCAGGAACAAAAGCATCAAAGTGATGGCACAGATTGCCACTTTTATTCCGTCACTAAGAAACGTAAAATCATATTCGCTGCCTATGTCCGGTTTATAGTAAGCACTGGAAATAGACAGGAAGGAATAAAAGAGTGTGACACAGATTGTCATGGTTACAATGTAAATCAGATAGTCTTGGACAGACCGCTTTGCATTTCTCAAAACAAGTTTAACGTACATCATTCACGCCCCCTCCCATCATGGTGAGGACATCTAAAATTTTTTCAAAGAAAGACCTGCGTGAATCGCTGCCTTTCAAAATTTCTGTAAAAATTTTACCATCTCTCAGAAACAGGATTCTGTCAGCATAGCTTGCCGAAAAGGAATCATGCGTCACCATAAGAATTGTAGCACCCAACTTCTCATTAATCGTTTGGATTGTAGAAAGCAACATTTGGGATGAATGGCTGTCCAGTGCGCCGGTAGGTTCGTCTGCCAGAATCAGTTTAGGATCGTTGATGATGGCTCTGGCACAGGCACACCGCTGCTTCTGACCGCCGGACACCTGATAAGGATATTTGTCCATAATATCCATGATATTTAACTTACCTGCCATATCACGCACCAAATTGTCAATTTTACCGGCAGGAATTTTATTGATTGTCAATGCCAGTGCAATATTTTCCGAAATAGTCAGAGTATCCAGTAAATTAAAATCCTGAAAGATAAATCCCAGGTTTTCCCTGCGAAATTTTGCAATATTTTTGTCACTGATCTCTGTTACATCAACTCCATCCAGAAAAATATGCCCTGCGCTTACCGTGTCTATGGTAGAAATACAATTTAATAAAGTAGTCTTCCCGGATCCGGATGCCCCCATAATTCCGACGAACTCTCCTTCTTTTACGGAAAAGCTGATGTCCTGAATGGCTTTTGTAATATTTCCACCATTGCCATAGTATTTTTGGATATGCTCCAATTTTAAAATTTCTTTCATGATCTTCTCACCTCTGTTTTATTTTAAAACGAAGCCAGTCCGCTTTGTATCAGGTTTTCTTACAAAATTCTAACAAAAATGTAAGAAGTGCAGGGAGATATTACTCCTGCACTTCATGAATAAAACAGTTAACGTGAAAACTTAATCGAATAGTTGTCCCGGCAGCAGACGATTCTGCCGAAATCTCAATTCCCAGCTTATCACAAAGGCGTTTGCATAAATACAGTCCAATCCCTGTTGATTCCTGAACGATACGTCCATTCTGTCCGGTAAATCCCTTTTCAAAAATACGGGGAAGATCTGCAGCTGGAATCCCTATGCCATTATCCTCAATAGAAAGTATCACCTGATCTTGTTTCCTGTAGGAAAATATATGAAGAACCGGCTGTTCTGTACAGTATTTTACGGCATTGACAAGAAGTTGATCTAAAATAAACCGTATCCACTTTTCATCAGAATAAACGGTATCTGTTATTTCTTCTACTTCCAATCGCACACCATTTTGCAAAAGCAAATATTTATTGTCAGAAACCGCCTGATGAATAATTTCTGCCAATGCTATTTCCCGGACAGAATAATCTTTCTCTGTATGTTCACTACGTGCATAGTACAGAGCCTGTTCCGTAAAACGATCAGTCTTTTCCAATTCTAGCAACAGGTTTTTTGTTAATTCAGAACGGTGGTTCTCACAGAGTAGCTTCATAGCTGTAATAGGTGTTTTGATCTCATGGATCCACTGTTCGATATACTCTTTATATTCCAGACGCTCCCTCTTTACTTCGCCGATTTGTTCCAGCATGGATTTCTCTGCCATCTTCAAGAGGCGGTAATAAACCTGATCCTCTGCCTGTTCAGGAAGTTTCATGACTTCGGGGATAAGATAGCGTTCAGAAAGCTTCTTTGCCATGTCCAGAAGGTTCTGCATCTGACGGTTCCGTTTCCAATAAGCAATCCCCATGCCAAAGGTCAAAACCAGCACCCACACCAACAAAATCAGAGCTATCACAGATCTCGGATTGCCACATGCTAGCAAAAATACGGTAAGAGCAATCATGCAGCCCAGATTAGTAACCAAAAAAGGAAGACGGTTTTTCCAATATAATTTTCCGTTCATAATGTATACCCCTGACGATGTTTCGTTTTAATAAAGCCAGTCAACCCGATTTTCTCTAACTTATCCCGGATCCGATTAATATTTACGCTTAAAGCATTATCATCTACATAAAGCTGATTATCCCATAAATATTCAATCATATCACCACGGGCACAGATTTTTCCTGCATTTTTAAAAAGATAATACAGGATTTTAAATTCATTTTTCGTCAGTTCTGCTTTCTGTCCTTCATACTCTAAAAAACCGGATTCCAAATGCAAAACTGCCCCGCCATAAACCAGTTTTTCTGTTTGCTGTTCCGGGTACATACGTTTAAGCAAAGAAGCAATTTTTGCAAGTAAAATTGCCGTATTATATGGTTTGGTTATAAAAGCATCTCCGCCTAACATAATACTATTTAGTTCATCCATATCAGAATTACAACTTGTCACAAAAATAATGGGTACATTTGAAAAAGTACGGATCTGAGAACAGAGGGTAAAACCATTCTCTTTTGGCAGTTTAATATCCAGCAGGATTAAATGGGGCTGTTCTGCTTTTACCAATGCTACAATATTTAAAAACTCATCCGGTACAGACACTTCATACCCATTACTGATTAATAGCGCTTTTAGTTCGTTTCGTATTAAAGAATCATCTTCTATAATCATCAGTTTTCGCTTCATAACCCCTCCATCATGCATCAAGTGAAATATATCCGTATTATAACATAAAAAAGAGGCATTCTAAACTCCTGTTTTTGATGAAGGCATGATAGCTTCATGATAATTCCATTAGTCCTGCCCTTTCCTCAAACGTTCCACAACACTTTCTTTTGTAATCGACCGATAGGCTATGACAGGTGTAACCACACATATAATAATCAAAATTATGAGTATACTCGCCAGTTGGATTGTCGGAAAACTAAATTTCAGATAATAAATAACATTCTGGATCAGCTTTGACATCAAGTACGAAATGATTGTACCAATTGTCAAAAGCAGTAGGATTGTAATAAATGAATAATATAGTCCTTCCAATATTAACGTTTTCCTGATTTGGGACTGTGTCATGCCAATGCTTTCCAAGGCAGCCAGTTCTTTTTGTCTGGAATAAACATTTGTAAAAACAACATTGATAAAATTTAAAATACCCATAAAGATAATGAAACCTCCAAGAACAATACCTGCCATTTGAATCATAGAAAATCCACTGTCCAGAAAATTCTTTGCCTCTAATTGAGAATCAATCAAGATAGCGTCTGTATCCGCAAAAAGTTCTGCAAGGTGATTCTGTATCTGCTTATCCATTTCTGACTTTGACTGTATTCGAAGTGTCTGAACCAACAGTTCCGGATTAAGGCGGCTTATTCCTTCTTTTGTTGTGTATGCTTTTGTCATATAACCATAGTCACTGCCATATCCATTAAAATTATTTTCATAGGAATCGTTATCGCAATAAAGCAGGCCAAGAACCGTGTAAGGAACTTCTTCTCCGTTTTTACCGGAAAGAGTAATCTCATCTCCGCATAGATCAGCCGAATTTTCCGTGTCGTTTTTGGGCAAAAACACACCCGTTCCGTCTGCTAACTTTCGTTTAACTTCCTCTTGGCTTAATGTTGTATGATATGAAAAGTGACTTAATTCTTCATCTGTCAAACCAGCCAACATTACTTGAAAATCATTTTGAAACTTTGTATACCGGACATAATCCAAATCAACACGATCAACGCCGTCCCATTCGGAAATTTTCTTCACAACTTCCTCATTCAAAAGATTCTGAATTGTATTCTCATCCTCTGTTTCAAATGTCAGATTCCGGACGATAAAATTATCGGGAATTTCTCTCCTATATCTTTCTTCATAATTGATATGAAAAAGATTACTGCAAATAATAAAATAAATCAGCACACCGAAAAACAAAGATGCCAATGTAACCATTGCACATTTTTTACTGCGAAATACATTTCTGAATGCCATATGATACAGTTTCCCACCATCCGTACTTTTATGTACTTTTACTTTCTCTGTGTGTTCTATATATTTCAAAGCTTCAATCGGAGAAACCTTTGCCGCAAGTTTTGCGGGTTTATGGTTACTGAATCGAACGGTAAGATAGGTGAATATGACAGCCAATACATAAATAAAGGGAATTTCCGCTGTTTGGAGTCGTTCCCGGATTATAAATATAATCCTCATAATATCCGGAAAGGGTAAAATCCTGTTGTGACATTTCTCCGGAAAGTGTCTGAAACGCTATTGTAAGTGACATGCCAATCTCAGGCTCTTTCACTCCCAATTTTTCCAGTGACCATTCAGAAACCATGATCTCATTTTCTTTCTCCGGATATTTTCCCTCTAAACCCGAAATGGTTGGAAGAATATGTTTGCTCCACTCAACTTCATCATAAGCAGTCATAGCAATCAGGTTCTTATTTTCCATTTGACCCTCAACAAGTGCTTCTGCCACATACTGCTGATAACCAACTTCCCCCACTTCATCCAAGGTCGTTGCTTTTTCCATTTCATTTTCAGATGTTTTCCATAAAAATCCATTTGCTAGTGTTCCCTGTATCCTTTTATTTGCCAACTGTACATTATGAACCATACTAATCCCGGTACCAAACATAACGGTCATAAGAATCGTCACTAAGATAACGGACAAAATCAGAATCCCATTCTGCAAACGATTTTCCTTGAAGTTTCGCCGGACAATTTTTTGAATTACTTTATTTTGTATCTTTCTATCTGACTGCATGTCTATCCTCCCTGTTACCCAATGATCTTTCCGTCTCCGATTTTGATTATTCGGTCTGCTTTGGTTGCAATGTGCGGGTCATGGGTAATCATAACAATCGTCTGATCATAGCATCGGCTAGTCTTTTGAAGTAATTCCAGGACTTCCTCACTTGTTACAGAATCAAGATTTCCTGTTGGTTCATCAGCGAGAATAATCTTCGGTTTACCGACCAATGCTCTTGCGATAGCCACTCTCTGCTGCTGCCCTCCTGAAAGCTGCGATGGCATTTTATAAATCTTCTCTTTTAGTCCGAGCATTTCGATAATCTCTTTTATAAAATTCTCGTCCGGTGTTTTCCCATCCAATTCCATCGGAAGAGTAATGTTTTCCAGAACATTCAAAACAGGGATCAGATTGTAGTTTTGGAAAATAAACCCGATATTCTTTCTGCGGAATACGGTCAGTTCATCCGGTTTCATTTTTTCAATTTCTTTATTTCCGATTATGACTTCTCCGGAAGTCGGAACATCCAGACCGCCTATCATATTAAGCAGTGTAGATTTTCCACTGCCGGATGCTCCAATAATTGCTACAAATT
The DNA here is from genome assembly GCA_937880845.1 of uncultured Drancourtella sp. Taxonomy (GTDB): domain Bacteria; phylum Bacillota; class Clostridia; order Lachnospirales; family Lachnospiraceae; genus Sellimonas. The sequence continues at coordinate 720 of CALFLL010000036.1, read as the reverse complement.
CTCCCTTTTCAACAGACAGATCTACACCATCCAGTGCTTTCGTAAGGTTTTCCCCACTGCCGTAATACTTTTTCAGCTGCTTCGCTTTTAAAATACTCATATTGTAAATTCCTCCTTTACTTGTTTTCAGTATATTTTCCAGAAAGATTTTTTCAATGGGAGCTGCGTAATTTGACCTCCACAATGCGTAATTTGACCTTGCTCACAGACAACACAAAAAGCTGTATGTTCACGTCTTATAAAACATACAGCTTCCTATAAAAAATGAGTATTCTATTTTCCCGCTATTGGTATCAGAATGGATAACAGATATACATCATTCTGAAAATTCCGTTTGCATTGTCCTCCATACTTTTCCGCCGCTCTTTGGATATTTTTCAATCCAAAACCATGCAGAAACGTATCTTCCTTTGTTGTATTTTTTCCTCTTTCTCCCTGTATTGCAGAATTTTCCATATGTATCACAAGAAAATGGTTTCTTTCTCCCGCCTTTAAGGTAATAAAACGCTCTTCTTCCGCTACTTTTTCACACGCCTCGATTGCATTATCCAAAGCATTTCCGAATATGGTACTGATATCAAGAGCATCAATAAAATCTCCTTTTAAAAAATTAATTTCTGTATGGAAGTCGATATTTTCTTCCTTCACCTTTTTCAATTTTTCTCTAAGTAGTGTCTGCTGAGCAAACTGAAAACACTTGATTTTACTGACTTTTGCCCC
>CALFLL010000035.1 GCA_937880845.1 uncultured Drancourtella sp. | reverse complement strand
CACAAATCTTTCTCCGACTATTTTTACATATCATATCCACAGTATATCATAAAATTATTACAGAACAGCATTCATATATCATTATTTGTATTTTGTCTACACACAAGGAACTTCTACCGCCAAATCATAATAATATTGATACATGACCATGTTATCTTTTGCTTCTATATACACTCTCTGAGCTTCTTTCATCAAGTTATTCCAAATTTCTTTCCATTCACTAGGAGCCGAATCTAAAAACCACATATTATTAAATGACATTTCTATCGTCCCCCATAAATCATCTTCTTTACGCTCAGTTTTTATATTCATCTGCATATTTCGTGCAATTTCCAATGCATCTTTTTGTAAAAAAGTGAATTTCACTACTTTTTGAGGATCTGGAACTTTCTTAAAACAACGCATATGAGCTTCTGCCTTTTTTATAATTGTTTCCAATTGTTCATCATGCCATTTTTTATCCTCTAGTATCTCTTCTTCTGACATTTGCGCTTTTTCTGCATTAATTTCTCTTTGCATTTCTTCCAATTCACGCTGTGCAATATCATAATATTTCTTTTCAATCACCATAATCTCCCAACTCCATAAAAAAAGAAACAGTCAACATTTTCGTTACAACTGTTTCCTTTATTTTTGAAGTCCCCGGAGCATTTGTATCACTACATTCTGTTCTTTTTCATCAAGATTATTCCAAATATTCAAAACCTCTTGTTGTGATTCTGATAAGCTTACTGGAACATCCATTCCGGCAAAGAATTGTGCCATTGTTACTCCCAGTGCATCACATATCTTTTCTACAGTAGGCATAGTGGGTAAACTTTCTTTAGCAATAATTTTTCCAATCGAAGATTGAGATATACCAGTCAATTGTGACAGCCGATATTTACTCATATCACGTTTTTTACATAAAGCTATAATATTGTCCGCAATATAATCCTCTGTACGCAAGTAAATACACCTCTTTCCGATAGTAGTTACCTTAATTGTAACTAGAAATCCGAAAAAATATTAGAGATGTATCTTGCAAGTATTTACTAAGGGAAACAGTAGTATTAAAACAAAAAAAATAGAACTATATAAAGTTGTATTCCATTAATGTCAGCTTATTATCTAAATGCTCATATTCTCTTTGTATTTCTTCAATTTTATCATATAGTTTCAGCACTGTCGAACCCTTTATCATTTTATTTTCTTGGCACATCTGCCGGAATTTTTCTTTGTACTCCCGCAGTATTCTTCCTTTTTCCTCTAATTCCTCCAGTGTTTTAATTTCCTCTTTATCTGCCATGTATTTTCCTCTCAGACATAATTTTTAATACATAAATAATAACCTTTTTTTCGCTGTTGTTCAATTACAACTTATCGCCTTTTTCTCCCATCAATCGACAATCTTCTTTTTGCTATATACATATGATATACTTCTTTTTATACAACCAATTACTATTGTATAACTCACCATTTTTTCTATCTACAACACAAAAAAGTCAAGTTGTGATGGAAAGGAGGTGAGGACATGGAAATAAATTATGCACTTATAGGCAAACGTATAAGAGAAACCCGCAAACAACGAGGATTATCTGCCGAGGAGCTGGCTGAAATCGCTGATCTTTCTACTGTTTATATAAGCTATATAGAAAATGCCAAGCGTAAACCCAGTTTAGAATCTTTAATCAAAATTAGCAATGCCCTTGAAATTACTATTGATGAATTACTCTATGGAAACTTGTTATACAATCCTACGGAATATCAAACTGATATTGATTTATTAATGGCAGATTGTACCAGCACTGAAAAACGTTACATATTCGAGGTTCTTTCAGCCATAAAGAATATTTTACGAATCAATGATTGGCATCTATCCTCAAAACACAATTACGATGCTGATAACCCGAATGATTATTAAATCATTCAATAACAATCAAATATCTATTTCTACATAAACCATCTGTTAATCACTTAACTGATGGTTTATGTCTTTTTCAATCCAAAAATTCTATGATAGTTATATCAACTATAAAGGATGTCGCTATTGATGAAAGAAAGTGAAGAACGAAGCAGTAATATTGATGAACAGAAAGCCAGAATCCGGCAAAGATACAAAGGTATTGATCCAGAAGAACTGGAAGTAATTCCGGCACTTCCACCAGAGGATATTTTTAAAACAGAAAAAAAACTACGAGTAGCTGTATATGCAAGGGTATCTACAGATGATCCACGCCAAACATCCTCATATGAATTACAGAAAAATCATTATCAGGATGTAGTAAATAAAAATCCGAATTGGATGCTTGTCGAAATATATGCCGACGAAGGCATTTCAGGCACTTCGCTTCAACATAGAGATGCATTCAAAAAAATGATTGAAGATTGTGAAGCCGGAAAAATTGATTTAATCATAACAAAAAGTGTATCCCGATTTGCAAGAAACGTTGTTGACTGTATCCGATATGTACGAGAGCTTTCTTCACTCCGTCCACCCGTCGGTGTATTTTTTGAAACAGAGCATTTAAATACTCTTGATCCCAAAAGCGAAATGATTCTGTCATTCATGTCAACACTTGCACAGGAAGAAAGTCATACCAAAAGTGAAATTATGAATTCTTCCATTGAAATGCGTTTTCGTCGGGGAATATTCCTTACACCTCCTCTGCTCGGATATGACCGAGACGAAAATGGAGATCTTGTAATCAATCCACATGAAGCTAAAATTGTGCAGCTTATTTTTTATATGTATCTGAATGGAAGCAGTACTCAACAAATTGCTGATTCTTTGACAGAACTCGGTTGTAAAACAAAAAAGAATAATGATGTCTGGTCATCCAGTACCATACTACAAATCCTTCAAAATGAACGCCATTGTGGGGATGTTCTGGCGAGAAAAACATGGACTCCTAATTATCTTGACCATAAATCAAGGAAAAACAATCAAGACCGTAATCAATACAGAAAAGTCGGACATCACGAAGCTATTATCTCCCGAGATGATTTCATAGCTGTTCAAAAATTAATTACAAATGCGAAATATGGAAATAAAGAGATTTTACCAGAATTACATGTGATACAAGAAGGCTCTCTAAGTGGATTTATAAGCATTAATCCAAGATGGTCTGGATTTAAAGCCAGAGACTACTTTGAAGCATCTCAAAGCGTCCTTAAACCGGCAAATATGAATGTACCTGATACAATTACTGCTTCCGCCGGTTCCTTCGATTTAAGAGACTATGAAGTTGCCAGAGGACAATTTTTCTCCTCTGTTGGTCGGATTTCTGTTTCTTTTTCATATAAACAGATCTCTTTTAACAAAGATGCTATACGGAAATTTCCAAACATAAAATTTGTCGAACTGCTAATACACCCAAGCTCAAAACTACTTGCTATCCGACCATGTTCCTCTGAAACAAAAAATAAAGTGCAGTGGTCACGTCTCAAAGATGGTCAACTTATTCCAAAACCAATTTCCGGCGCTGCATTTTTGCCAACATTATACGAGATATTTAAATGGGACAAAAAATGCAAATATAGAATATTAGGAGTTGCCCACCAAAAAGACAATGAAAATGTCCTTATTTTCAACATGGACGATACAGAAATACGAATACCGACAAATACCAACGACGTATCCGCCCTCAACAATAACACGTCTGATACAATATCTGATTCTAAGAGTGTGTTAGCTTATCCTGCCGACTGGATGAATAGCTTCGGTAATAATTACTATACTCAGTCTCAAGCGCCAGAATTAACAGAATTTACAGCGGACAAAAACTGGCAGACTGCTTCAGAAAGTAAACCTTATAAAGAACCCGAGCTACAAACCACTCCCAAAGAAACCATTATACAAAATATAAAGAATATTATTACAGAAATTAAAGGAGACACCCAATGAGCGAGCAACCTATAAATCAATGGAATATGACTACAGAACCTTCTGATATGATGAAAATCAACACACCTATGCCAATAACAGTCGCACCCAGCCCCTCAAATCAAATGGAAGTCATTGACGATGATTCTTTCAGCTATGACGGTTATCAAGTTGTACGTGGCGAATTCTTCGCTCATATTTACGAACCTTCGTTTACGTTTAATAACTACAAGGTATCTGTAAATACCGCCTGCATAAAAAAACTACCCGATGTCGAATATGTGCAAATATTAGTCAATCCCATTGAAAAAAAACTGGCTGTCCGTCCCTGTCGAGAAGAAGAAAAAGACTCTTTTCGTTGGTGTTCCTCTGGAAAAAAGCGTTCGCCAAAACAAATCACCTGTCGAATTTTCTTTGCTAAAGTGATATCTCTCATGGACTGGAATCCTAATTATCGGTACAAGATTCTCGGCAAACTAATTCGTTCTGGCAATGAAATACTGTTCATTTTCGATTTAACTTCACCTGAAATATTTCCTCGTACACTAAAAGACAATGGAACTGTAACCACTGCTAGGACACCTTCTTATCCTGAAGAATGGAAGAATCAGTTCGGTATTCCAATGGAAGAACATCAAAAATCAATGCAAGTCAATATATTTGAAGGCTACGCAGTATTTGACATACAAGAAAAGAAGAAGGCAACTGATAAATCCATAGAAAAAGCAAAAGAACCATCAACAACAGAAAGTGAGGAAAAATCCTATGAACAACAAACACTCTTCCCATCCACTAATATGTATTGACTTTAAAAAGAATCGTATACGAATCCACCGCAATACACTCCGTCAAATTGGTAACCCAGAATATATTCAACTTCTTGTTAATCCTGATCAAAAAATGATAGGTATAAAGGCTAGTTGTGCAGAGGATAAATTGGCACATAAAGTTAAGGATTATTTTGTCATCAATGGTAACAGTTATGAATTGTACAGCCGAGAATTACTATATTCACTTTCCCAGCTTAACCTTTCTTGGGAGAAATTTAACATTTTTCGTTTAGAAGGCAATATTTACCCAGATAAGAAAATAGCTCTATTTTCCATGGATAACATCATCACAAAACTGCCACAACCAGAACTCAAATCAGAAATAATGGGAGATGAGTATGCGCAATTATAGTATATATACATTAAAAACAAAACTAGAATTCACCAATTTGTATCAATATCTCAGTGAAAAAGATTATAAACAACTTGAACAACAGATATTATGTCATTCCTATCACACCCCAATCTGCACATGGAATGGTATTGTCATTAATGGTATAGAAGCGTATGAATTATTTCGTAAACACAGTATTCCTTTCCGAATAAAAAGACTCCATTTTTCCAGTAAAGAAGATGTAATTTCATGGATATGTACTGACCAACTTAAACGAGAGGATTTAACCAATATCAATAAAAAATACCTGATTGGGAAAAAATATGATGCTGAAAAAATTTTAGTTTCAAGACAACTTTCATCTACGAATAAATCTCATATTTCCGGTGCAAGCATCGCAGCGAAAAAAATATCCGAAGAATGTAATGTAGCAATGGCTACCGTTTACAAATATTCTGCTTACAGTAGTGCACTAGATATAATTGATGAAAAAGTTCCCGATTTTGTCAAACGAGTTCGTTCTGGTCAGCTCTGGATTTCCCAAGCTAATATTATTGAGCTTTCAGGATTATCAAAAGAGCAGCTTTTAAGCCTAAATAACTACCTTCTTGCCGAAAAGATAGAACATCTCAGTTATCATGATATGAAAAGGGAATTACTATGGAATAATTACGCCAAACCGATGTTAAGGAAAGAATCTTCCGTTTCTATTCCTTCAATACGCAACCTGCCACAATTTGATCCAGATGCGGAAATTGCAAGTCTTACATTGACGATTCCCTCGTGGAACAGTTCTATCGAAAGAGTATTAAAAGTTTCAGATTTTAAAATTGCATCTGATACAGCAAAATATAAGCTTAAATATCAGCTTATGTGCCTAATATCAACAACAAATAATATTTTAAAAAAATTGGAGGAAATATAATTATGGATGGAAATACCGAAGATTTACAAAAGTTTGTTCCCCAAGTGCATTTTGAGCAAATACCTATTAAAAATTTATGTTCAAATCAAGATTATCAACGTAATCTTTCCATCAAACACGTTCAGCGTGCTGCAGCTAATTTTGACCTTTATCAGATAAACCCTGTAAAAGTAAGTAGACGTGATGGGATAAATTATGTGTTCAACGGACAACACACTATAGAGATTGTTGCTCTCGTCTCTGGATCAAGAGAAACTCCTGTCTGGTGTATGGTTTATGATGATCTTGTTTACACCCAAGAAGCAGATATTTTTGCAAATCAGATGAAATATGTCAAATCGTTATTACCTTATGAAATATTCATGGCTAATATTGAAGCTGGTAATGATAGAGAACTTATTATTCGTGACCTTGTTGAATCATATGATCTCACTATTACTTCTTCCTCTCGCCCCGGAGGTATATGTGCTGTATCCACTTTAATTAATATCTATGAAAAATATGGTTTTCACACTCTTGATCGTGTTTTACGCCTTTGTGTTGCCACATGGGAAGGTGCGCCTATGTCCTTTAGTTCCAATATGCTTAATGCTATTGCCCGTTTGGATAATGCTTATGGAGAAACAATGAAAGATGACACCTTTAAAGAAAAAGTTGGGCGTGTCTCTGTCAGAGAAATCAGTCGTACTGCCAGAGAACGTCGTGCCGGTTCATTAGGATTCGCAGAAGCTCTTTTACTAGAATACAATAAAAAATCCAAGTATTCACTTCCTTTTGAGAAATTATACACTCATAAAACACCCAAAAAAAGAGAACCATCAACTGAAGATGAATCCGGTCAAAGTTCCACTCCAGAAGGTCAGTTAGATTTATTTTCTACGGATCAAGAGAATACTCAGGCTCTGCCAAACGAATAGCGCAGAGCCTTCAGCCTTTATTCTATCCATACTTTCAAAAGAACACCATGCTTTAAGGCTCTCTTTCATGCAATCACTATGTTATCTTATCCCAAATTCATCATCCGCTCCATCCGCCACCTTATATATGAATACCCATTCCAAATATTTGCTTTTACCGGATACTCTTTCCTGTAAACAAATACAGTGTGATATTTAACAAAATGTGTTCTACACCAATTATGTATATCTTTCATATATATGTTATTTATACCATTCACCCACTGTTCTAAAGACCATATGTCTTTATCTGACACTAACTCCATTATGAACAGTACATTATAATATTGAATGACACCTACTCTCTTCCGTTCCTCTATTAACCTTTTACACAATAACCTATACTTAATGTTCATATCGTTCCTATGTCTCTCCCTCTAATCTATATTTTCCATCCTTATATACATTATATATATAATTATTATATAGTACATATAATAGCCTGAAGCATATCTATGGTTTCCGATCCTCTTACCTCACCCACGATAACTCTGTCCGGCCGCATCCTGAGAGCCGTCTTGATCAATTCCCTGATTCCTATTTCCCCTTCTCCTTCCATATTGGCATTTCTTGCTTCCAATCTTACAAGATTCGGCAGAGCTTGAAGTCTTAATTCTGCATTGTCTTCGATGGTGATGATCCGTTCATCCTCCGGAATGAACTGGGACAAAGCATTTAGAAATGTAGTCTTTCCTGATCCGGTTCCTCCGCTTATAAACATGTTATATTTTGCTTTTACAAGTTTCTGCAAAAATTCTGCCGCTTCCTGACTTATGCTTCCCCACGAAACAAGTCTTTTCATTGTGATCCCTTCTTTGGGGAATTTTCGGATCGTAATGATAGGACCATTCAACGCAACAGGAGGCAAGACAAGATTGACTCTGGAACCGTCCGACAATCTTGCATCTACAATGGGTTCTGCTTCGTTGACTGTACGATTGCATCCGGCGGCAATCTGCTGAGCAATATCTTCCAGCTTTTTTTTGGACAAAAAGCGTTTCTCATAAAGCCTGATCCTCCCTTCTTTTTCTATGAAAATGTTTTCCAGACCGTTGATCATGATTTCCGTAACCTCCTCATCCTCCAACAGTTCCTGGAGAATATCCAGTTTTCTGAATGCATTAAAAAGATCTTTCCCAAATTCCATCTTCGTCCGAAGAGGAAGGTAAATTTCTCTTGTATATTCTTCCAGTACCTGATAGATCAGATCTGACAGTTCTTCGTCTTCGATCTCTCTGGAAAGATCCAGCCTCTCCAGAACCATTTCCTGTAGCTTTTGCATATGCATCGCTCTTATCATACTGTAATGCCCTCTTTACACATGCCTGTGTCCCTCCTCTCATTTCAATCATCTTCCCTTTTTCACATAACTTGGACTGCCCTGTTCTTTTTAACATTTCAAAAAACTGATCCAGTTTTTTCTCTTCCCATTCGTCTTCTATAAAAGGAAGATACCATACATCACACAGATTCAAAATTTCAAAAAGTCCCTGTACACTTTCGCTCACATCAAGAATCAAATTTCGATATGGCCCTTTCTTTAGAATCTGCAGAATCAGAGAAATCCAGTTTTCTTTTTCCACCTCCTTTAAATCTTGACTGATAGGAATAGGTGCTATCATATCCACCCCTTCCTGTTCCCGAACCATGGACGTCAGACGAAGTCCTAAATGGTTTCTCTCCTGTCTGGAATAATACAGCAAGTCCGCAAGGGATGGTGGCTGCTCTTTTCTATCTCCTTCCCACTCTCCGGAATATTCCTGCATGTTGATATATAATGTTGGCTCTTCAGCCGCAAGGGTACGCCCTAGTTCCTTGGCAAATAAGGTCTTTCCGATTCTGTGGATCGGCGAATAAATAACAATCAGTTTTTGCCCCGATTTGTGGGTAACCTGAAAAATCTCCGCCCTGTCATTGTCAAGACAGGTTTCCATGATTCCGGAAAAAATATTCTGGACAGACTGGTATTTATAAATCGGTGTTTCCTCTTCTCCTACTTCTTTTCCTTCCCGGTCAACAAGCACAAAACGTTTGACGGCACGGCTTGTCTGCCTTTTTTCATATGGGATTTCATCTCCTATTAATAAAATTTCTGCTTCCTGGAATTCTTCTAGACGCTCTTCCTGCTCAAAAGATGTACATACCTGTACCTGAAGATCAAGTTCTTCTCTGTCGGCGAGCATGTCTGCAAGACGCAGTACATATAATTCCTCTTCGCCACAGATGATCATTTGTTTGTTCATGAAATAATACAGCCGATTCGGCTTGAAATAGATAAGCGCTTTCCCGACGCTTGTATGACTTCCGGTTGTCCGGATAAAACAAAAGATTTTTTGTTTGTGAATTGAATTATATACTTCCTTTTTTTATTTGTCCAGTTATTTTCTGTATTTTCTTAATCTTTGTGAAAGATTTACAAATTTTTTATACATATGATACCGTAAAGCATGGCAACTCCGGGAAGACCAAGGACTCCGCTTGTCAGAAATGACAATCCGTTCATCCCTACAGATATCGGAATCTGATTATATGACAAAAGCTCATTGATAAAAAAAATTGCCGTCATCCCAAGTATCGCTCTGATGATAAAATTTATGATGATCTCTGTTCCTTTTCCTTCCATATGGCATTCCTTTTTTCGTGTTTTGTATATAATATTATGCCGATATGGTATTTTATTCCTGTTTCTGTACATACTATGGATATAACACAAGGAAAGAAGGTATCCCCTATGTCAAAAGAGAGAAGACAATGTTTTGAATCCGATATTTACCTTCGGGGTTCTTATTCTGATTTGAAACGCGAAATAGACCGTGCCAAAGAAGAGATTGAAACTGCAGACAATCTGTTTCGTAACGCATCTGATCCCGACCTGATCGACAGCTATATTTTTCAGGGAAATGCTGCCCGAAAACGATACAGTTTCCTGTTAAAACAGGCCAAGATCCTCTCTCTTTCATCCTCTTAACCTCATATAACACTTGATACAAAAAGATGCCGCAAAAGCGGCATCTTTTTTGTATCTATAAATTGATTTTTATTTCTCTGTCTGTCTTATGATAGTGATAGTATCTTACCCCTGCCGAATCCATCATCCTTTTGGATGCGATCACAGATACCGTATCTTCGTATTTATCGCAGGCATAGATAACTTCTTTGATCCCGGCCTGGATAATGGCCTTTGCACATTCATTGCAAGGGAAAAGGGAAACATAAATCTTTGCCCCTTTCAATGTGCCTCCTCCATAATTTAAAATGGCATTCAGTTCACTGTGAACCGTATAAAGATACTTTGTTTCCAACGGATCTTCGCCGTCCCTCTCCCATGGGAATTCATCGTCTGAGCAGCCGTTTGGAAGGCCGTTATATCCCATGGACAAAATCTTGTTATCCCGGCTTACGATGCAACATCCGACCTGCGTATTCGGATCTTTGGAACGCATTCCGGACAGCATTGCGATTCCCATAAAATATTCATCCCATGACAGATAATCTGTTCTTTTGCAGCTCATCTTTTCGCTCCTTTACTACTTCGTTCCGAAAATGCGATCGCCCGCATCTCCAAGTCCCGGTACAATATATCCATGTTCATTTAATTTTTCATCCAGTGCTCCTACATAAACATTTACATCCGGGTGTTCTTTTTTCATTTTTTCCAATCCTTCCGGTGCTGCGATAATACATAAAAAGGTAATGTTTTTAACACCCTTTTCCTTCAACATTGTGATGGCTTCCGTACTTGATCCACCTGTTGCAAGCATCGGATCTACGACAAACACTTCTCTTTGATCGCAATCAGAAGGAAGTTTACAATAATATTCTACCGGCTTTAACGTTTCCGGGTCCCGATACAACCCGATATGACCTATCTTTGCCGCCGGAATCATTCTTAACATTCCTTCTACCATACCAAGACCCGCCCTTAAAATCGGAACCACCGCCAGTTTTCTGCCTGCAAGTTCCTTTCCTGTCATATGACAGATTGGAGTATCTATCTCCACATCTTTTAATTTTAAATCTCTGGTTGCCTCATAGCACATCAGCATGGCAATTTCTTCAATCATTTCGCGAAATTCTTTTGTTCCCACTTCTTTACGTCGGATATAATCTATCTTATGACGGACCAGTGGATGATTCATTACATGTATTCTGCCCATTTTTCCTTTGCCTCCATGTTTAGTTTTTCAGCAAGTTTTCGGATCAATCCTCGTAAATTTTGAAATCCTTCCTCATATTCTTCCAGAGATTTTCCATACATGGATTCCACCTCTCCCGGAAGATTCAGATATTCATTCAACGTATATACATTCCCAAACATACCGTATTCTGACAGAATTTTTGATTTCTGTGCATCTTCCATGGTCAGAATCAATGTTTCCGGTGTAATCGCGGTTTCATCAAAAGCAATGGCTTCATGCTCTGTCGTATCCATACCATTCCGCTTCATAACCTCTTCTGCTTTTTGATTCATCGGTTCCGGAAACAAAACGATCATCCCCCTGGAGCCTATATCGTATTCCTGGAGCAACACCTCTTTTTCAAGAAGTTTCTCCGCCATCGGTCCTCTACAGTTATCATCTTTGCTTACAAAAATGATTCTGCGGTATTCCTGCAGCTTTACAATTTCAGAAGCCGGTATGATCTTATGCCCTGCTGCTTTGGAAAGGCGATTCATGATGGCCACATCAATTCCCTCTCCAAAGAATGCCTCACTGTAAATAATATCCACATCTTCCTGGTCAAATTCCCGTAAAACAGCATAAAGATTTTTGGTGATTGTCCGCCGGTTTTCTCTGCTTCCGATACTCTTGATGACACCGTATGTATAATCGTTCTGTGTTTCGGATGTAGCTATGATACCAATCTTATAGCACTCTCCGTTTTCTTTTCTTCCGAACATGACTTTGTCGTATGCAAGCTGTTTGATGGCTCTCACCGTATCTTTTGTTTCTCCTTCAATCAGGATCATCTGAGCCTTCGGTGCATAATGCCGATACTTCATTCCGGGTGCCTTTGGTATTTGTTTACTGTCTTCCGAAAGAATCGTCTTATCGACGGCAACTTCCCCGATCACTTCTTCCAGCATCTCTTTTGTAACGGCTCCCGGTCTTAAGATCATAGGCGGGGTGACAGTCATGTCAAGAATAGTGGATTCCACACCGATATTAACCGTTCCTCCATCCAGGATCATGTCGATCTTACCGCTTAAATCTTCCGCCACATGTTGAGCGGATGTCGGACTTGGTCTTCCTGACGTATTGGCACTCGGTGCCGATATATAACCGCCTCCCGCACAAATCAGCTCTCTTGCTATCTCATCATCCGGCATTCTTACCGCAACGGTTTCCAGACCTCCTGTCGTCCCATAAGGTACTCTGTCGTTTTTTTGGAAGATCATAGTAAGCGGTCCCGGCCAGAATCGATCCGCTATGATAAACGTATCTTTTGGAATTTCTTCTACAATTTCTGTCAAAGACTCTTTTTCTGCGATATGAACAATCAACGGATTGTCAGACGGGCGTCCTTTGGCTGCGTATGTTTTTCTCGCCGCCTCCTCATCGAGCGCATTTGCTCCCAGACCATATACCGTTTCTGTCGGGAATGCAACCAGACCACCCTGTTTTAAAATATTGCCTGCTTCTTCGATGACTGTCTTATCTATCTGCATTCTGTCAATTTTTTCTATTCTTGTTTCCATAACTCGTATTATAACACACCCACCCTTTTTATGAAACCCAAAGATAAAAAGAGAAGGACAGCACCGATATCCTCGTCTGTCCCTCTCCCATTGTTTTTTTACTGCTGTTTTATACTTCTCTTGTATATTTTTTCAGCCATTCTTTTTCTTCTTCGTTTAAGTATGGAGATACTTTTTCATATACCGTTTTATGGTAAGCATTGAGCATCTTTTTGTCTTCTTCAGAGAGCATATCCATCTTCACCGCATCCAGATCCATAGGTACATATGTAATTGCTTCCAGATACATAAACTGTCCGTACTCATTTTTTTCTCCTTTGCGTACAAGCAGTTCATTTTCCAGTCTTACCCCATGAGAGCCTTCAATATAGATTCCCGGTTCATCTGTGATGATCATATTTTCTTCCAATCTGTCACTGTCACCTTTACGATATCTCCATCTGAAGTTTGCAGGTGATTCATGGATATTCAGAAGATATCCAATCCCATGTCCCGTTCCGTGATTGAAGTCCAGATTTCTGTCCCAAAGCGGTTTACGAGCCAAAAGATCCAAGTTAATTCCGTTACATCCATACAGGAAACGTGCGTTTGCAAGATGGAGATTACACTGTAAAATAAGAGTGAAATGCTCTTTCATGATCTCCGGAATCTCTCCAAGAGCATATGTTCTTGTGATATCCGTAGAACCTTCGTAGAATCCGGCTCCCGTATCTGTAAGGAATACGCTGCCTTCTTTTAATTCTACATCTGTTTCCGGGCTGGAAACATAGTGGCATAATGCACAATGTTCTCCGTAAGAAGAAATCGGTTCAAAGCTTGGTCTGATGAAATTGCCCATTTCTGCACGGAATTCATCCAGTTTTTCAGAAGCGCTCATTTCTGTAATTTTGGTTTTGCCAATATTTTCTTTCAGCCATTTCATGAAACGGACATGAGCTACGCTATCTTTGATCTGAGCGATTCTCATATTTTCCACTTCTGTCGGATTTTTAATGGATTTGAACAGAAGTTCCGGATTTCTCTTTTCCACTTTCTTTACACAAGCCGGAATATTACTGTACATGGCATAGTTCATTCTTGTCGGATCGATCATAAGGACATCTTCTGCCCCGAATGCTTTTACATCTTCGTAAATGTCATTGTAAGGACGAATTTCAATTCCATCCTTTTCCATGGACTGACGCATGGTATCATTTAACTTTTTACTGTCAATATACAGTATCATTTTCTTATCTGTGATGATCGCATAAGAAAGAACAAGCGGGAAAAATTCAATATCGTTTCCGCGGATATTTAAAATCCAGCAGACATCGTCGATGGTAGTCAAAATGTGAGCTGTTGCTCCACATTCTTTCATTGCTTCTCTGATTCTTGCAAGCTTGCTCGCCGTTGTTTCTCCGGTATATTTGTCTTCCAGAACAAACGCCGGTTCTTCCGAAAGCGCCGGCCGGTCTTTCCAAATCCTGTCGATCAGATCCTGTCCATAAGCAACCTGTGCGCCGTTTTCTTCTGCAATCTTTTCATAAGCCAGTCCGTCACCCATGGATACGACACGTCCGTCAAATCCCAATTTCATGCCTTTTTTTAACTTTTCACAGAGGTATTCATTAATCGTCGGAACTCCCGGCTCACCCATTTTCATAAGTTCGATTGTTGTTCCTTCAATCTGTTCTGCCGCCTGAATAAAGTATCTTCCGTCAACCCAGAGTCTTGCTTCATCCTGTGCAATAATAGCTGTTCCGGCAGATCCTGAAAATCCTGTAATAAATTTTCTTGCTTTAAAATGCTCTCCGACATATTCACTCTGATGGAAATCGGCCGTAGGAACGATATAAACGTCAATTCCTTCTTTTGTCATTTCCCCACGTAAATCTGCCAGTCTTTGTCTGATCTCCATAATACTTACCTCCGTTTTGTTTTAATAGTATGTATAGTGAGTTTTAATTACTCCTCTTCTACCAGTTTTGATAATCTCTTGTCTAATACGAACAGGATTACTGCTGATACAGCTGCAATAATAGCAATCACAATACATACACTTGTAAATTTAAATCCACCGTCAAATGTCAGTCCGTAGAGCGGTCCGTAACATAAGGAGGAAATAAATGTTGCAATTCCCCATACAGCCATCATTGTAGATAAGTAACGGCTTGGTGAATATTTACTGATAAATGCATGTCCCAGTGGAGAGAAGAACATTTCTCCCAAAGTAAAGATTGCTGCAAAAACGATCAGCCAGAGAACACTGATCTTTCCATCTCCACGCATTACGTCTAATCCTGCAAAGAACAGATATGCCACACCTAAGATTGCGATACCGATACCTGTTTTGCGGAACAGGCTCATATCTCCCTGCGGTCTTGCTGCAAGTTTTGCCCACAGCATAGCTGTCAGAGGTCCAAATACAACACAGAAGAAAGAGTTTGCCGCATCAAACCATGTCGTCGGCACTTCATATCCTGCAACTACCCAGTTCATATGATCTGTCCAGTAATAGTATACCGGCAGGTATGCAAGGTTCCAGAAAATCCAGAAGATAACAGAGAATCCGGAAACAAGGAAAATCGCTGCGATACGTTTCTTTTCCACTGTTGTAAGCGGCTCGTGTTTCTGATTCTTTTCTTCTGCTTTTTTATGTTTTTCCATTTCAATTTCTTCTGCCGTCATTTCAAGCTTGAATGGTTTCTTTCCGACATCTCCCATGAAACGCCAGCCCCATGTAAACCAGGCTGCTCCGAGGAACATGGATAATGCTGCTAATTTAAAACATGGTGAAAATCCGAGTACACCATCCACTGCAAATACGTCTTTGTAAAGAATACCAACGGCAAATGTACCGATAAAAGCACCTGTATTTACAAGTGAATAACGAATGGAAAAGGCAGAGTCAATTTGTGACTTATCTGTAATGATACGTCCGATCATCGCCCCGTTTTTAAACAATCCAAGTCCTGCACTGACACAGAAGATCATCACATAAACCATTGCCGGACTTGTTGCAAGAGAACCACAGAAGTATCCGATACCTACGATCAACATACCAACCGGTGTGGTATAACGTCCTCCGATCCATCTGTCTGCGACAACACCTCCGATTAATGGTCCTAAATATGCAAAAGCTGTCAAAAGAGACTGCATGGTCGCTCCCTGTGAGTCAGAAAGTCCAAGACCACCTTCTGCCACTGAAGCTGTTACGAAAATCAAAATCAACGAACGTCCCAGATAATATGCAAGACGTTCAAATATTTCTGTACATCCACAAATCCAAAACCCTTTTGGATATTTCTTTTTTGTTCTAGCTGCTGCCATAAAATGTTATCCTCCCTTATCTTAAGAAATATCTTTGATTTTTATCTGTCTTCTTTTCCCTTCCCTCCTTTGTTTCATTTTCTCATTCGCATAAAAATAAATGTTTTTTTACACACCAACTGCTATTATATTACTTTTTCATCAAATTTCAACCTGTTTCTGTGCATTTTTCATAATGTATACAAATTTTAATTTTTTTTTGTTTGTTTTTACCACTTAATACGTTATTGTTTTCACAAAATTAAATGCATATTACTGTTATTTTATGCATTTATCTACTCCGTCAGCAATTATCTGAGCCAGTTTTTTCTGATAGTCCTGCTCTGTCAACATAGACGCTTCCTGAGGGTTACTGAGAAATCCACATTCTATGATAACCGTCGGAACTTCAGTACGCTTCAGCATATAGTATGTATCATCTCCTTTGATCGGACGGCTGTTTATCTGTTCCGTCTGCTCAATAGATTTCTGAAGAGTTTCTGCCATTTGCTTTCCCTTGGAAGAATGTTTAAAATAAAAAATCTGCAAGCCGCTTACATCTGGTGAGCCATAACTGTTCTGGTGAATACTCACTACCAGTTTCGGTTGGACGCGGTTAATCAAGTCTACCCTGTTCTTTAAATCCTGTACTTTTTTATTTTCAGAGGTTTCGTCATAAAGTCCCTTGTCACCCGTTCTTGTCATTATGACTTTCACTCCTCTTGCCTTTAAATCTTTTTGTAACTCCTTTGCGATTTTAAGATTGATTTCCTTTTCCGATTCCCCATGTACTCCTATTTTCCCCGGATCTATACCGCCATGTGCTGATTGTAGTTTACGCAAATTGTGATATGTATTCCCCAGTATATATGGGGAGTTAGAAATGTATTGAGATTAGATAGCCTTTTTCTCCAAGTCCTCACAGTAAACGCTTGAAAATAAATGTTCCAGCTCATTTCCGAAGTTGTATGAGATTTTAAGTTTGCGGTTTTCATAAACTGTTATCTGGTCTATCATTTCCACAATAATATCTCTGTCTAATTCTTCAATGTCTTTCAGTTCCAACAACCGCCTTAACCACGGTGTTTCAAAAACATCTTCTGTTACACTTTCCTTTTTCTTTTCTTCCAGCGTTTCAATCTGTTTGGAGTAAAGCGTTTCTTTTTGTTGATAGTCCTCTCGATAAGAAAGAAATTCTTCTTTAGAAATCAGTTCGTCTTTGTAATCTTCATAAATTGACTTTTTCAACTTCTTCACTCTTTCAAGCTCTGCTTTTAACTTTGTCAATTCTATGTCTGTTGATTTTCTAATTTTTGTTGCTGTGAAAGATTGTGATTTTACAAGTTCCTGCAAGTTCTCTACATTGCGGATAATCTGCTTTAAATCTCCCAGCACAATATCATTCAATACTTGAAACGGGAGCGTGTGCGGAGTGCAATAATCTTTTCCACTTCTTTTGTAAGTTCCACAATAGAATGAATAGGACTTACTTCCGTCAGCACGTCGCCAGAAATTTTTCATCATTGCCCGACCACAATCGCCACACTTGATAAAACCTGCAAAGATATTTTTATTTGTTTCTAAATCAATATCCCTATGTTTTTTCGTCAGCAGTTTTTGTACCTTATCCCACAGTTGACGGTCTATAATCGGTTCATGTGTATTTTCAACCCTTATCCAGTTTTCTTTCTCAACTGGACGCTGTTTGCTTCTCATACGTTGATGTTTCTTTCCTTGTACCATATTTCCAATATAAAGCTCATTTTGTAACATCACTTTAATCGTGGAATACGTCCAATAAGAAGTTTTCTCTAAACGGTTGCAATTTTTGTAATTTTCGCCGTTGAGCTTTTTATATTCCGACGGACAAAGGATACCCTCTGCATTTAGTATTTTGGCAATGCTTTGTTTTCCTATTCCTTGTGCATACATAGTAAATACTCTTTTTACAACTTCGGACGCATATTCATCAATCACAAGTTTATTTTTATTTGCAGGAGATTTCTTATAACCATAACTTGTAAAAGCTCCGATAAATTCTCCTGCTTTCTGCTTTGATTTTACAGTCGCTTGAATTTTATTAGAAATATCTCTGGCATACTGTTCGTTGAATATATTTTTAATAGGAAGTAACATATCGTATGCCTGCTTCATACTATCAATATTATCTGTTACAGAAATAAAACGAACATTAAGCTCTGGAAATATTCTTTCCAAATATCGCCCCGTATCAATGTAATCTCGTCCAAAACGGGAAAGGTCTTTTACAACAACACAATTTACCTTGTTATCTTCAATGTCAGCAATCATTCTATGAAAGTCTGGTCTATTAAAATTCGTTCCCGTAAAACCGTCATCAATATAAACATCATATAAGATAAAGTCATCATGCTTATTCACATATTCTGTTAAAAGTTTTCTCTGATTTCCTACACTATCGCTTTCTTCCTTATCTCCGTCCTCTCGTGATAATCTGATATAAATAGCTACGTTAAATAAGTTTGAACCTTTTTGATAAATCATTTTTCCACCTATTCAACTGCCGTACCTATGATAATATTATACCATAAAGTACGGCTTCTTTCCATTGTTTTCAAGGGTTTTACCCTCTTGATAGTCCTTTTTTTACATGAGATTTCACGATACGGACAAGCAATTCCTCTACGGAAAATTTACCTAAAAATTCCCGTTCTACGATATATTGTGCAGGTTCTTTTTTAGCCAAGTTATCAGCCCCCTTAGTCAGCTATCTATTCTCAACATACGCACATAGGCTTATCCAATATGCGTATTTTTCACAATGTTACAGAAGCAGGCAGACGGCTTTGGAAAGCTCCGTTAGTATCTCAACTATTCCCATTCTT
>CALFLL010000034.1 GCA_937880845.1 uncultured Drancourtella sp. | reverse complement strand
CCCGTGGCTCGCTATCTCACAAACGTATCTGTCTGCTTTATTCAGTTGTCAAAGACCAGACGGGCATAATCAATCCCGATATGAATTAGAAGCGTTTAATATCAAAGTTTAAGATTTTACGAATAATCGCTTCTTTGATAAAACCTTTCATTTCCAAATCTACCGCAAGACGCAAGTTGTTGTTATCGTCGTAAAACGGACGCATACAGCACTGATTGATATATGGGTCATAAAATTCCAAGATTTTTGAAATTGCTGTTTCGTCGCCGTCACAGGCTTTGGAAATAACCGTGAAAGTCGGTGTCAGCTCTTTTGGCATTTCTCTTTTTCCTCCTCAATCAGTTGCTTTAACTTGTCTAGTAGTAGTATGCAAGTCTTTTTATGAAAATATTTTTTAAAAATTATTGACAAGAAGCATTTCTTAATTTAGTATTTAACCATAAGGTTAATTAACTTTTTGATTAAATGAAAGGGGTGTGAGTGTGGGAAGTGTTTTTAAAGCTATTAGTGACCCAACTAGACGAGAAATTTTGAAACTATTGAATGAGAAAGATTTAAGTGCTGGAGAAATAGCGGAACATTTTGACATATCGAAACCTGCTTTAACAAAACATCTGAATATCTTACGAGAAGCAGAGTTAGTTAGTTCAGAAAAGCAAGGAAACTTTGTCATTTATTCACTCAATGTAACAGTACTTCAACAAGCATTGTCTGGATTTATGTCTATTTTTGGAAAAAAGGAGTGATTTAGAAATGAAGAAATCAATTTGTATTTTAGATATATGTATATTTGGGTTATCTATCACAGCACTTCTAATCGCCTTTTTTAAAAATTTAAGCAATGTTAATTTCCTTATAGGAGCAGGTTTGATTAGTCTAATGGGTGTAGCACAAACGAGAATGGCAGTTATTACAAATTTATCTAAAGATAATCCAAAAGTGAAAACAATGCGTCGTATGAATAGATTGACGGTAATATTGGCAGTTGCACTATATTTTGTTCCGCTAATAGATAATGATTTCATCGTCAATATTCCAACATCATTTATTTTTGTGATTACCATTATGCTTTTTACTGGAAATGTTTCAACAAAACTTCCTTTAAATAAGTATATGGGATTACGATTACCTTGGACAACAACAGATGAAAAGACATGGAAAATTGCAAATAGATTATTAGGATATATTACATTTCCATTAGTTTTCATTATGTTGATTTTATATTTTATAACAGAGCAATCAGAGTTGGTTTTGTTCATTGGGCTTGTTATTTGGGTTGGAATTCCTACAATTTATTCTTTTATCAAACACAAAAAAACAAATTAGGAGAGAGTGAACTATGATTAAAAAAATATTAAAAGATGTCTTAGGCGAAAATTTTACTGAGAATAATGAAAAGTATGCTAAAATCAATTTTATTATTGTTATTCTTATGTTTTTGGTTTCCGCAATTATGTTATTTTTCTTACCGGAGAAGATAAATATTTTGCATAATGGAGATACCTATTATCCTATTCCTAGTATTTTGGGAATATGGCTTGTTCCTGTTATTTCTTTGGTACTGAATTTTACTTTTATCAAACAAAAAAAGTTATCATCATTAAATAGTATTATCATGGGATTACTTCTCATTGGAAGTACCCTATATTATATTACTTTGATATAGTAAAGGATAAGACCAATGAAAAAAACACTTAACATCATTCTATTTGGAAGAAAAAAATCATATTTTGTCAAATGTACGTTAACTTTAATTGGACTGTATCTAGGTGTTTTGTTTTGGTATTTTAATGTGGATTATCTGGGACAGCCAATACAAAATTCTTTAGTATTGGCTGTTTATAGTTTGATTTGCATATCTGTTCTTGTGGCTTTGTATCGAATTCCAGAACAACTATGTGTAAATTCACAGATAGAAAAGTTACTATATTTTCCTGTTAATCCTACAAATATTATTTATATGGTTATAATTCGATTATTTAAAATACAAATATTGTCATTTATCTGCTGTTTTTTATCAAGTATATATTTTTTTAAATGGAATGTTTTACCGTTAATTTTAACTACTATATTATGTGCTTTAATATTGATAATAATTGATTTATTTATCTTTTCAATTTCTATTGTTATATCGACAGTTAGTGAAAAATATTGCGGATATATTTTACTTACTTTTCAATATGGTGGTTTTCTTTTTATAATGTGGGGGATTGTACGTTTACTTATATTTGCACTTGAAAAACCGCTGATGATAAATGGAATATACCATTTTTTTGAAAATAATTATTTGATAAGTGTTCTTATTTTTATAATGATTGTATTTCTGAGTTATATATATACTATCAAAATAAGTGCATCATATTTTCTTAGGTGTTACCATTATTTGAATTGTTTTACCAAACCTAGTTTTCATGTAAATATATCTAAGTATTTTAACAAAAATCCATATATTTTGAATGAATGGTGTAGAGTTTCAAGAAATAAGGAATTACTTTTTTACTCTAATTTAAAAAGTGTGATAACCGTGTATCTTTTGGTAAATCTTCTCTCAAAAAGAATATTTGAAAGTTATATAGAAATTCAAAGTGTACTAAAAATTCTTGTAATGGTATTATGCTGTGCTATGAATACAATTTCCAGCACATCATATAC
This sequence comes from uncultured Drancourtella sp., assembly GCA_937880845.1. Lineage (GTDB taxonomy): Bacteria > Bacillota > Clostridia > Lachnospirales > Lachnospiraceae > Sellimonas. The sequence goes on along the minus strand of CALFLL010000034.1, from coordinate 68,134 downwards.
CAGTGATAAAAATATCTCATATTATAACCTATTTCCAGTCAAAAACAGTAGGATATTCTTTTCTAAGGTATTGATAAGCTCTGTTTTGAATGAAATTGTCATCATTTGTGCATGGATTGTTTGCAGTATTGGTAAAAATGGGCTATTTTTTGATATATCTTTATTGCTGTATGGTACATTTACGAATATACTTTGCTCTTTTATGGGAGTGTACTTTGACTATAAAATGCCCAGAACTGAAATCACACCTAATACATTATTACATGGGAATATGAGCAAGATATTTGTTTTAGTCATGATTGTGGCTTTAACAATTTTAGAAATGTATTTTTGGAAAAAATTTTCCTTTGTTAAATTTTCTATTGGATTATCAATGATGAATATCTTGATTTTATTATTGATAGGTGTGGTTATGTATATGAAAAGAGGTCTTTCAGATGATAGAAATAAATAATTTAAGTAAGTCTTATGGTATAAATAAAATTTTTGAAAATGAGAGCATTACTTTAACTAATTCCTGTATATATGCTTTAGTAGGGGTAAATGGTATTGGAAAATCGACTTTTTTAAATTCGATTATCCAACCTAGCACATTGGATAAAGGAAGTGTAAAAATAGATGATATTCCTTCTACCGATTTTACAGCAAAATATCACTATGCTTTTGTTCCAGATACAAAGGATATGTTTTTAAATTTGACTGGAAAAGAATATTTACAATTTGTTAGTGAACTTTATAATCAAAAAGAAAAGTTTGATGAACTGCTTGCTATCTATATACCAAAATTGAAGTTGGAAAATTCATTAGAACAAACTATTTCCAGTTATTCTCTTGGAATGAAACAAAAAATATATCTTGCAGGAGCTTTCATGTCAAATGCTCAAAACATTATTTTGGACGAACCGTTTAATGCGATTGACCCAGAAAGTACTTCCATTATCAAAAAAATATTATTTGATTTAAAAGATACTGGAAAAATGATTTTATTTTCTGTTCATAATTTAGATTTAGTATCAAATTTCTGTGATAAAATTATTTTTATAGATAACAGACATAGCATTTTTGAGTGTAACAACCCACAAAACTTTGATGTATTAGAAAAAATATTTTTTGACAAATGTGTAATAAAAAAATAAATTTAATGACTTAGTGCTAGAATACTGGGAGAATTTTATGAAATGAATGAGAAAGAACTAACTTCTAGTTTTAAGGCTCTCTCTTGCGAAACTAGAAGAAAAATTATTTACCTTTTAAAAAGTAAATGCTTATGTGCCGGAGATATAGCCAAACATTTTGAACTCACTGGAGCTACTATTTCACATCACTTAAAAGTATTAGCAGAGGGAAATTTGATAACATCTAAAAAAGTGGGTTTAGAGATATACTATTCTCTCAACATTGAAAAATATAATGTATTGAGTAGGTGGTTTCAATTTCTGAATGATATAGAAAATTTCAAAGAGAAAGGGATAAAATGAACACTCCAAAATATCTAGAAATTGCAGAATTGCTTAGAATAGATATATTTGTAAAACATGCAAAAGAAAATCAACTAATTCCCGGTATCAGAAGATACGCTCAGATTTACAATGTCAATCCAAAGATTGGATTATTCTGATGTGGAATTTGAAAATATGATAACAGAAGAAGTTATAAAAAGGTAGGTGTTCTATTATGATTGGACTTAAAAAACGAGATATAAAAAGGCGTTAAAGTTTGAAATCAAATGAAGTAATCAACGGAATAAACAAAGAAAATATAGGGAGATGCACAGTTATTTGTGCTATCTCCCTTAGTCGTTTTATCATCATATCAAGGCTCATTCAATCGTGGTAAATCTGTGGTAAAATGAGTATTTCCTATACCTCAAAATGTTTAAAAGTGTAGTGTTTATGCGGATAATCTAAAATTAAATATAAAATTTATGAAAAATATCAGCCATTTCCGCTAACTCCTCTCTTGTATACTGCTTGTCTTCTCTTAAAAATCTTATCCTTATACCTACATCTCTATACATTTTTTCATCTTCATGCTTTTCTCCCATTCAAAATACATCTTTTTATTGTTCACAATAAACAATTAAAATCAGTATTATGAGTACGATAAATCGCATTGTATTTTTATGATATAAAACTCTTCCTTTAAATAATTCTCTCGTAGTCAGTATACTTTTCTAAATACCAGTTCCATCTAAGAGCCTCTTCAATTTTCTTTTCATATTTCTTTTTGTTTTCTATATTATCTAAATAATCAAACACTCCTATATTTATAATAGAAAAAATTTCTTGTATACTGCTCTTCTCAATTAAAGCAAGAATAGGCACTGTCTTTCCCAATTTATTTTGTACTCTTACAATCAACGGGAAATTATCATTCTTTACCCTGTTTTCATTAAAATACATGATAATGACATTGGCTTGTACACATTGAATTTTCTCAAATTTTTTGTATGTATACCATATTAGATTGTATTTCTCGTCTACTATACTGTTTGTAATTTCAAATACTTTTTTTGAATCACTGATCAGCAGTAATGTTTTCATATTATCACCATAACCTATCTACTCTACTAATTATATATCAAAATTATTATTCGTTCCGTATAATAGTACTCTAACTAAAAATCTTCCTTTCACAGAATCATCAATTATTACAGTCCCATGGTATTTTTTAGCTGCGTGTAACACTGATGCCAGGCCTATACCATGATTTTCTGGATTTTTTTTTGTAGATTTTAATGCTTTGTTTTTTCCTTTTTTTAATTCTCCGTTATAGTTATTTTCTATATATAATAACAAATTCTGCTTATCATATTTCATTCGTACCTTTATATATTTTTCTCCTTCTACTTTTTCTGCCGCTTCTATCGCATTTTCAAGTAGATTTCCTAATATCAAACATAAATCTGCTCCCTTAAAGGGCATTTCCATAGGAATATTAATAGCTGTAATAAAGTTTATTCCTATTTTATCTGCTATTGTATGCCAGTACCCGATCATTGAGTCTACTACCAGATTTCCACTATGAGCAACAGAAGCACTTTTCATTCCCCCTTTATCTAATAATTCATTTGTAAATTCGACTATCTTTTCAGATTCTCCACGTTCCGCATAAGTTAAAATCAAAATCAAATCATTTTTCATATTGTGTTTCATATCTCTTAATTCTATAGCAGCAAGCTCTCTTTCATGTTGATGTTGTTCACATAACTCTAACTGTTTTTCATATACCGAAGCTGTTCTTCTTAATCGAATATCTTCATCCAACTTCCTATAAATAAAAAATACTGCCATATTCAGTACAAGAAAAATAACCGCCGTAACTGTAATGTTCAAAAGTGCTGTTTCTTTATTTACCTGATATTCCAATAAAAAGATTTTATTCATAATATAAATACTTCCCATGGGAAGAAAGATAATCATTATGATATATTTTATTGGCATCAATTTCATCTCATCATCAGCAAATATCTTTTTCAGTATAATTACCAGAAATATAAATATAAGCTTCGAAAATATTGATCCTATTTCCATAATTCCAGCGTATTTTTCATAGTAAAATATCAATATATTGTTAGCCAAAATTTCTGTCAACATTCCGATTGAATTAAACAAAATCACAAATATAATCTTCCTGAAAATATTTCCTATATATACTAGTTGGACGGACATGATGGTCACCACAATCATGGCAACAATATTTAAATATACCTCGGAAAAATGAAAATTTATTGTTATAATCTGCCATAGAAAAAATACTATACTTCCAAATAACACTAATATATTATTTTTTCTTCTTTTCATAAATATATTAAAATATGACAAGAACAGATACATTGCCAATGAACCAAGAAATATGCCGATTCCAAATGATGTTACATTAATCACTGACATATAATATTATCCTCCATTAAACAATATTGTTCCCTAATCTTTTTCCTTCTGTCTTCACTAATCGAAATAATTTTCCCATTATCTACCTCTACAAAATCATATCCCAATTTGGATATGTGACGATAATTTACTAAAAAAGACTGGTGTATTCGTAAGAATGACACCGGGGAATTTTTCATAACTTCCTCTATCTCATTTAATTTTTTATATAGTTCATATACATTGTTTTTTGTTACAATTAAAATTTTACGTTTATCACTTTCAAAATATAAAATTTCTCTTACAGCCACTTTATATTTCACTTTCCGATAACTATATCTAAAATAAAAATCTCCTTTGCTGATTTCTTCCTGTATTTCTTTCAAACAACATTCAAACTGTTTATCTTCCACTGGTTTTATAAGAAAGCGGAAAGGACGTACTGAAAATGATTCTAACATATATTTCTCATAACTAGTCACATATATAATCAAAACATTTCTATCTTCCTCTCTTATCTTTTTAGCAGTAGAAATTCCATCTTCCCCATACATTTGGATATCCAAAAAAATAGCATCAAATCTGCCCCCCTGTTCAATAGATTCTACTAAAGATTTCCCGTTCCAAAAAACTTCTACCTCTATTTCTATAAAATTTTTTTTTGCAATTTTTTGAAAAATCATATCCATTTTTCCAGTTGTTGAAATATCATCATCACAAATCGCTATACTCAGCATTACTTTTCTCCTCTTTGTATTTTATAACTATTTATTTTATATTCTTTTTCCATTCCGATGTCAATATTTGCATCTTTTATTACATTCTTATAATTTACTATAAAAACAGAATATTTAATATTTCTTTAACCATACAAAGTTTAAGAATCATAGTACTCTTACCATAAAAAAAGTAATTTAGTCAAATATTCTCAGTTAAATATTTTTCCTATGCACACATTCCTTACAGTATTATAGATATAATTTCTTTTTTTAATTTTTTATTATAATATCACTCATTTATCTTATTTTTATCATCATGTAAAATTATCGGTAGATTTTGTAATTTTATCTCTAGTAGAGCAAGATTCGCCTGAGTAACTCAAAATTCACTTCGTAAATTTTTCTTACTCGGCAAACTTGATGGGGATTTCGTTCCCCATTCCCTCAATCATTTCATATTTTACAATATGAATATTGGCTCCTATTAAAATAGTCGCAGTACAGTTCTCATATTACCAATAAAAAATGCTTATCGCCCAAATTTTAAGCGATAAGCATTTTTTATTTCATTCCCTATTCTTCTGCACCATTATCCATATTATTTAAAAGCTCAATAATATCTTCAATGGTTTTCCAGAAGTAGCAACAGCATTATAAAGTTGTTCTTTTTCCTGCTCTTTTATCTGTTTTTCAATCTCTCGTCGTTGAGAACGCAATCTTTTTAATTGCTCTTCTGTTTCTTTAATCTGTGCAGTTACTCTTACTAAGTTTTCTTCCAAAGTAAGATTTTCTTTCTTTTTTCTTCCTCTACTCATATTAAAACCCCTAACTTTGTCTTTTAAAAAAGACAAACCTTTTATATTTTTAGGTTTGTCCTTAATAGAGTGCTTATATATCAAAAAGGGAAGCATTACGCTTCCCTTTTATTTAAAACATGACTGTTTCCTATTTATTGTTGATAGCAGCCTGTTGGGTGCTATATGACTGGCAGTACACCATCCATGTAGGAATTGCCTTATCTTAGGATTTCCCCTGTATTAAAATTGTCACTTTCTTCGACTGCGTTTACCTGTTCTTGATATTTCATACAGAGTAACAATCACTGTAATTCCTTGTAAAAAATACTCAAATAACTTTTCTCGTTTCATTTTGAATCCTCCTGTATTCTATCATCTCTAAAATCAAAATGCAAGTAATTGCTACTGCCATTCCTGTTCCAATCATAATGTATTCCATAGATTCCTCCATTTATAAACCAACTCTCTTTTTCACATCTTGCTTTCTCATTGGATAGATTAAATAAATCCGTCCTCCCGTTTCTTTAATCCTAATCATATACCCTGACCATTCAAGTTCTGTTCCTTTTGGGACTTTAATATCCATTGTGTAATCTTCATCCGTTTCTATTGTATATGGATAGATTCTTAACTCATCACAAATTCCAATCGTATCATTTTTGATTGGGTTCATAAAAATAACAACACAATCATGTACTGTAAACTTTTCCTTTTCTATGATTTTTCTTGCTGTTCCTAGTACATCATTTGGCAATTTCTTTTTCCCAAGCAGACAGTTTATCTGCCTTAATAGTCTGACTTCACTTTCATTGGTAAGTTTCAAATACATTATTTTTCTCCTTTTCTTTTGCAATTTAAAAGCCAATATACATTTCATCTCTGTACATTGGCTTTTATAAAAATATATAGGTATGATTTAACATATCAACATAAATATCCCTATTATTAAAATCTGAGGAGTCATAATCTGTTTCAAAGGAAATTTGAAACGCTTCTTGTGTTTGAAAGCCCTCTTTAGTTAATTTATCTTTTAATCTCTGCAAATATAGAGTTCTCTCTTTTCCGTTCAATCTACAATATTTCAGATATTCATCAAAGGACAAAATTTTTGTTTCTTCCATTATATAAGCAATCTGATTTTTATATGTGAAACAATCAGATTGGAAATGAAACCGAAGAAGATTGTCTTTTTCTCCCACCTTCCGCAAATACCCTTCATCATCTCTGTAAAAATCTAACCTGTCACGCTTTTTCTGTTTTTGTTTAAAATGAATGGCTTTGTACTCCATCAAAATTCTATTCCATTCTTTCGGATAGATAAAAATAAATGTTGTTAGTTCTTTTATCCATTCTTCTAAACTGCCCTCATAAGTACAAGGTTTTTCATTGATATTTTCCATGTTTAAACACTCATGTTCTTTCTCCCACCGTTTCGGAGAAGAAAACCATTCTTCAATATTTATCTTCGTCATTCTCTCACACTCCTAAAAAATAAGACTGACACATTTTCACATGTCAGCCTTTAGTCCTATTGATTTTGTAAATCATGTTCTAGTTCTTCCGCTATTGTTTTATCTAAAATCCTAGCCACCTTTAACAGAAAAATCCTATCATTTTCCGTTGTCCTTTTCAATTCCTCTTCTATACTTTTCAAAGAAAGCAGACATTTAGAATACAGCAGTTGCTTTTTCTTTTTCAATCTTCCCTTGAATGAAAATATTGGCAAGATTGGACCTGTTCCCATCATTGTACGAGGATATCCCTTTCTTAAAAGTTGATATTCATTTGTACACACTTTCAAGAAATCAGTACATTCTCCCTCTTCCAATACAGAAACATATTTTTTCAAAAAACTATTCTCTATTGTTTTCTTAGGATTTTTTAAAATTTTCTCAATCTCTGTAACAACCCTATCTGCACAGGAAAGGCACTCTTCATTTGGATAAAATATCATTTTGCCTTGCACAATTCTATCTCCCTTCACGCTCTAGGAAACCTGTAGCCATTCTGTATTACATAACTGCGAACCATCAGGAATAACTTCACTAAATCCGCTAATTGTAATATACCCTGTATTTGTACCACATTCAAAATGTAATGTGTACTGTTGTCCTTCATATACTGCATGATATGCGTCTGTGAATGTGGCTGTATGTTTCTTAAAGACAAGTTTATAATCTGATGCTTCTTCATACTGATTAAAAGTCTGTGCCTGATAAATTTCAAAATCAAAACTATTATCTTGTGTGTTGCTGATTTCTATGTAATATCGTGCATATAGTGGAGAACAGTCTGCCTCCCAATATGTACCTGCAGGTGGTACTTGTGGAAGCACAATTCTTTGATTTTCACTTTCTTCATTCTCCTGTGAAGATGGTTCTTGTGCAGATTCAAATTCGGATATTGGAATATTTTTAGGCTTTTCTATACGTTTAAATTCACCCATGCCACTATTCCAAAATTCCTCACTTCTTCCCTCTCTACTTCCAATAGTGTCATTATTAAAGAGAAGTTCACAATCATATTTCTCCATCTTAAAAGAGTCTATCCCGTTCCATTCAATCGAATAATCAGAGTTTCCCATTGTATCAACATCTAAAATATCTAATGTTTTTACATCTGTTTCAGATTGTTCCATCTGCTCTTTTTCAAAATTCCACCAATAAGAATAATATTCTATTTTCTTATTTGCCACATCAACTTTGGAAATTTCTATCGCCCATTTCCCATTAGAGAAAAAGCCTGTTCTTTTGCTGGAAAATTCCTTTTCCCCAAAAATTTCTTCTGTTACTTTTGTAATTTCTTCTTTGCTCTGCTTCTCCTCTTCCACATAATACTCTGCTATATTCACATTCTCATAGGAATCCTTGTAAAAAATCAATATAACTTCTTTTTCCTCTTTTACATAGGAACATAGAAGATATTCTTCTTTTTCTGAATATCCATATTGCCATTTATTCACCGAAAATTGAGATGATACAGTTTCTCCTATCGGTTTATTAGAATAAGCAGATATAGAGCATTTTTTGAACTCTTCTATTTTTTTACTGTCGTCCTGCCATTCTACTGTTTCTAATAAACCAATCTTTTTTTCTGATTCTTCCTCATTTTCTTTTTGGGAATTAGAACACCCTGCCAATACTCCTATGAGCATGACCGTAAGAATCATCAATATTCCTTTTAAATATTTTCTCATTTTCTCTCGCCTCTTTAAATTGATAAACGAGCATATAACGTATTGCTATATGCTCGAAATAATATTGCTTTCTCTTTTAAGTTAAAATTCATCATCAAAGTCTTCGTCGTCTTCCTCATCCTCACCTCTTATGACACCTGAGCCATTACATTCAGGACAAGTATGACGTCCTTCTCCCGAACAAGCAGGACAACTTCCGTCTGAAAATCCTATACCTTGACAATAATCACACTCTACAGTCCCCGTTCCTCTACAATACCAACATGGTTCTGGCATTTTCATTCCCCCGTTTTACATAATTAAATCTGCTTCTAATTCATCTATTACCTTTTTCAGCATAATTTCTAAGCCTTTCAAAATATCTTTTCTTTCCTGTGATGCATTTTCATCTAATTGGATATTTTTGTTTGCTTCTAATATCAATGGATATTTCTTCTTGGCTTCTGCATATAATCTCTTTTTTTCTTGACGCAACTGTTTCTTCTTGATTTGTTTTGCAACTGCAACGCCAACACCTGCTAACCCTGCAACTGGAGCCGCTAAAACCAACACACCTGCTGCCATACCTCCACCTACAATAGAACCTGCTGCTGCAAGTGCTGATGTTATACCTGCCGCTGACAAACCTACTGTTCCTAAACCATACAATGCCATAAAAGATACACCTGCCCCACTTCCGCTTCCAAGTGCCGCCGCAAAAACTTCAACTAAAGGTGAATCTTTAATTGTTCTCGTTGGATCTCCCAAAGTAATAGACGCCTCATTGATAATATTTACTACAGGCTGTAATGAATCCATATTCGGGAAATTTAATTTTTCTTTTTTAGGTTTTTCTTTTATTTCTTTTTTCATCATCTATTCCTCCTACGGTATATATCTACACTATAATAATACCATATATATCCACCGCTTACAATAGCAATAGAAATCAAATATGATATAAGCAGGAGGATTTTGACATGAACGATTTGGAGTTTGGCACAGTCAAATTACATTTAAAAGAAATTATGGAAGAACGAGGACTTTCCCTGAGCAAGTTATCTTTTCGTGCAGAAATGCAGAGAACCCAACTCAAACACTATTATGATGGCTCTATTCAGCGTTTAGATATTGCTGTCCTTTCCCGACTTTGTTATGCCTTAGAATGTGATTTACATGACTTATTAGAATACATTCCCCCAAGTAAATAATTGATATTTCAAGAGAGAACCTACGCACTTCTAAGTTTGTTCTCTCCTTTTATTATCTCTCATGCGGATATATGATTGTAATTCCATAATCATTCGTCACTATGTATAAATCCGAACACCATTCTATTTTTTCTGTTATAGGAAAAATATCTTGAAACTCTGCATAACTCTTTTTCAAATTATGTTCTTTCAAAATCGTTCCGTAGTCCTCTGAATAGTTTTCTTCTACAAGCAAAGCCACATATCCACCATCAGACTCTAACGTTCTGTCCACACCGTAGTTCTCGTCTAAAATATGAATAATTCTGAACATCTCTGCTATGATATCCTGCGGAATCTCATACTCAGAACAGCACTTCTCGATTTCTTCTTTTTGCGTAATCGTCCAAAATTTTTTAATCATCTTTTTCACTCTCCTACCGTTTTCATGGAATAGATAGCATACACCTTTCCCTGTCTGTCTAAAAATTCCAAGTCATAACTAACCCATCTCCTGTTTTCATTCATTGGGTGCTTCTTGTTCTTAATGTCGATTTGAAGAAAATTATTGTCTGGAATCCGCACTAAAGTATGGTCAAGATTCAGTTCTTCTAAAATATCTGATGTATCATCTTGAACAGGTGTCAGGATGATAGAAATATAGCCATTTCTTCCTATATCCTTATTCTCAAGTAATTCTTCAACCGTATTTAAAATCTCCAACGGAATTTCATTATTAGCCAACAATGGATTTATCTGTTTTAACATTTTCAACGCTTCCCACGTCTTGATTTTTATGTTCATGACTTTCCCCCTCTGCCTTTCCTTTCTTTTTAGCTGTATTCGTTACTTTCTTCCCTTTCTTTGCCTTGTCACACTTTTCACTCTGTACTAAGGCTTCTAAACTTTCTTTTAATGGATAATCCATCAAATTCCATTTCTCTCTTGGATAATGCAACCCTAAGTAGAGCGGATGAACCCCAAGGCTTTTCAAACTGATTCCCTCTACCGAAATACATTTTACATTCTTATCCAGTCCTTTTTCCTCCAGCATAGACAACAAATCTATTTTGACATTGGTTGTTCCTTTATGTGTAAGCAATGAATTTCCCCATGCAATCACAATATCATATGTCTTTATATCCTCCTCTTCCAAAATCTCCTCTATATACGCAAGACTGTTTTCTTGTAACTCGCTGACACTCGGCTTCTTTGTAATAACATTTGCATACAGATTGACAATCCGCATTTCTTTCCACCCAAAATCATTCACATGATTTATCAAGTGCATAGTCGATACATCTAATACTCCACAGTTCTCTACCGAAATAGTCGGGTACAACTCTATCACTAATGCTTTCTTTCCCTCCTCTCCCCATTTTCGCCGAATCTCATAAGTACTTTTCCCATCATCTGTTCCAACTGCCCAAATGTTCATATTCACTTCTCCTGTAATCATGCTCTTTCCTCCTAAAAACACGCAAAAAAGGACTAATAGATTTCTCGCTCTATTAGTCCTTACCTCTATCATTCATATTCAATATTCCTTATTATCAATTATACGAAATTGCTTTTACAACTTCTTAATATATACTTCTACAACTAAGTCTTTCCATTGCTTTGCTCTGATGAAATTTCCAAAAGACTTCCGATATGCTTTGGCTTCTTCAAATCCTAAGGTGAACCTGTCCATCAACACATACTGTTCTTCTTGAAATTGCATTTCCATGTCATAATCTTCCTCTTTTAAATACCATTTAAAAACACCTTCTTCTGTTGGAGTAACTCTTTCTACAATAGCCTCAATCAGTTCTCCACTAATCTGTTTCTCTTCCAAGTTGCAAGCCTTATCAAGATATTCTTGTATCTTTTGTATTTCTGCAGTCACATCTACAGGCTCTATCTCTTTACCATCACATTGTAGTTTCTGCAAAGAAATCTCAACCTCTTCAGTTCGTACTGTAATTAGATTATATTTCTTCTGATACTGAGTTTCATCTATCAAATCATCCAGTCGCATATCAACAAGATTATTCTTCCTCTTTTGAAGCCTATCTAACTCTCTTTGCAACTTTTCTACTTCATACCGCTCTGAATGTTCCTCCTTATCGACTGTATAATGTTCTTCAATCGTTCCCATCAGTTCTGCAAGAGAATCTTTTTGATTTTTCCACAACCTTTGAAAGATTGCTTTTGCCATGAAATCAAGTTTCCATTCACAGATAGACGGAACATCACAACGACCAGTACCGTCCAAACCATTTTTCACATGAAAGCTTCTTTTCCGATTTACCACCTGATTTCTGCATTGATAACCGTTACTTTCCTCTCCGTTTTTATTGACTCGCCATGTATATTTTTTATAAGTGCTTCCACACTCACAAACAAGTGTTTTCACCCATTTATCCGTTGCCATAGGTTTTCCACGAGTCCTCTCTCCAATACAGATTGTCTTTTTCGCTTTCAAGGCTTGCACACGATTCCATGTGTCCTCTGAAACAATCGGTGGAAAATTCCCTTTCACATATTCATATTGGGAACGGTCTAAAATGGGTACTCTCCTATGGTCTAAAAAACTTGCTGTATAAGATTTATTATATCCTATATACCCTGCATATATTATCTCTTTTTCAAAGAGCATTTGTAATTTTTTAAAGATTTTTTCCATTACTCTTCTCCATAATCGTTTTCATCATCTGACTCTTTGAGATACAACTGCTTCACATAAAAATATCCGTTCCGTCCTTGTTGAAGAGTTGCGAGTACCTCTACGTTTTCCAGTTCTTTCAGCTCAAAGTTGTCCATCACATCAAATACACCCATTGTCTCAAAAAACTGATTAAATCGTGAATTTACTTTGCCTGACTCTTCCATTTGCAAAGAAGTATAGAACCATTCATCTGGATAATCATCTAACTCGATATAAAGACGTGCTATTCCATATTCCTCGTCCTCCTCAACTTTAACAATATATCCTTCATAAAGCTTCTTTTCTTGAAGGTTCTTTTTTGTTCTGGTAATTTTCATCGAAATTACCTCCTTTCTTTTGTATCACATATATGCTGAGCTTTATACTTCGGTCGACAAGCTCTGTATATGAAGTTTTTTGTTTATCGCGATATGGATAGTATACTATTACGAAAGGATTATGTTAATAATTCTAAAGTTGAAATATATCGTTTTATAAATTACCAAAAAAATGGAAATTTAAAAGAGCTATAACAGCTCTTCATACTGTTATAACTCTCTCCCAAACATTTCATTCCTACTTCTTTCATATTTTTCTTTATTTAACTCTATCCTTATTTTGTCTACCCATTTTCCAAATTCATCTGCATTGTCAATGTTAACGTCTTTATTCTTTTTATACAACTTTTCACACCTATCATACAGTTCTAACGTATCAGGCTCTAATTCTCCAGTAAAATGCAACCTTTCTATTTCTTTCAGTTCTTTATCTTTATTTTCGTCTTGATGGTCTGTTATTTCTTTTATACGTTTTCTTATTTTTTCAGACTCTTTGTATTTTATTTCTAAAGTCCTCGATTTTTGTTTCTCAAGAAATTCATTTTTAAGTTCTTTTCTAGTTTTCTCTCTAATTTCTTCCACTAAATCATCACTTGGGAATTCTTTTTTCAGCTCTTCTTCTGTTACTTGCGGAAAAATATTGTGGTAATCCAAATACATCAATTTTAAAATACACTCTTTACACAACAATCGCTCTTTATTATATTTATTATCTTTCTCTACTTCATTTTTAAAAAATTTTATTATCAGTTCACAGATTTCCATTTTAAATTTTAATTCATCTTCCTGCTTATAATCTTTTGGAAACAAATCCTGCCATTTTTCTACCTTAAACCATTTACATAAATTATCTATCGAATAATTTTTACATTTTTCAATTACATCTTCTTCTAATTTTTCAAATTCTTTATCCCAAAAACTGCCATATTTGAATTCATATCCAGTAATTAACTCAAAATAATTTTTGAAATAAGATGTGAAATTCCTGACAAATTTTTTTTTTAAGTTTTTCTCTATCTCTATTCCACTTTCTGTAACTCCTTCTTCCATTTTTTTACATCCGTTTGTTATTTTTTCCGCTATAGTAGCTCCAGATTTATTTTTTCCTTTTGTTTTTGACATTTTCTAACTCCTTTTTCTTTTCATTTTAACACACCATTTGAATTTTATGACTTCTAAAGAAAAAAATAGTCAAAAACCCCTTACGCTTTCATTGCGTAAGGGGTTCTGTTATTGAAACTAATTAAGTTCCTACACCTATTCTATACGGTGTATTACTTGTTATTGATAGCAGCCTGAGCAGCAGCCAGTCTTGCAATCGGTACACGGAATGGTGAACAGGATACGTAGTCTAAGCCAATCTTATGGCAGAATTCTACGGAGCTTGGATCTCCACCGTGTTCTCCACAGATACCTACATGTAAGTCAAGACGTGTGGACTTTCCTAATTTGATTGCTGTCTGCATTAACTTACCAACACCTGTCTGGTCAAGTTTTGCAAATGGATCGTTTTCGTAAATCTTAGCGTCATAGTATGCGTCTAAGAATTTACCAGCGTCATCACGGGAGAATCCAAATGTCATCTGTGTTAAGTCGTTAGTACCGAAGCAGAAGAATTCAGCTTCTTTTGCGATATCGTCAGCTGTAAGAGCAGCTCTTGGGATTTCGATCATTGTACCAACTTCGTATTTTAATTCTACGCCTGCTGCAGCGATTTCAGCGTCTGCTGTTTCAACTACAAATTTCTTAACGTATTTTAATTCTTTTTCATCGCCAACGAGCGGAATCATGATTTCCGGACATACGTTCCAGTCTGGATGATTCTTCTTCACGTTGATTGCTGCACGGATAACAGCTTTTGTCTGCATTTTTGCGATTTCAGGATATGTTACAGCAAGACGGCATCCACGATGTCCCATCATTGGGTTGAATTCGTGTAAGGATGCGATGATCGCTTTGATCTGTTCTACTGTCTTGCCCTGAGAATCAGCAAGTTTCTTGATATCTTCTTCGTCTGTCGGAACGAATTCATGAAGCGGTGGATCCAGGAAACGGATTGTAACCGGGCATCCTTCCAGTGCTTCGTATAATTTTTCAAAGTCTCCCTGCTGTTCCGGAAGAATCTTTTCAAGAGCTGCTTCTCTTTCTTCTACTGTTTCAGCACAGATCATTTCACGGAATGCATCGATTCTGTTTCCTTCGAAGAACATATGCTCTGTACGGCAAAGTCCGATACCTTCTGCTCCGAGTTCACGAGCTTTCTTAGCATCAGCCGGTGTATCAGCATTTGTTCTTACACCTAATTTACGATATTTGTCAGCCCAAGCCATGATTCTTCCGAATTCACCTGCAATCTTGGCATCAACTGTCGGGATTGCTCCGTCGTAGATGTTACCTGTGGAACCATCGATAGAGATTACATCTCCTTCATGGTATTCTTTTCCTGCAAGTGTGAATTTCTTGTTTTCTTCATCCATGATGATATCGCCGCATCCGGATACACAGCATGTTCCCATACCACGTGCAACAACGGCAGCGTGAGATGTCATACCGCCACGAACTGTCAGGATACCCTGAGAAGCTTTCATACCTTCGATATCTTCCGGAGATGTTTCAAGACGTACAAGAACGACTTTTTCACCTCTTGCAGCCCATTCTTTTGCATCTTCAGCTGTGAATACAACTTTACCACATGCAGCTCCTGGAGAAGCTCCAAGTGCTCTTGCAGCAGGTGTTGCAGCTTTTAATGCAGCTGCATCAAACTGTGGGTGAAGTAATGTATCCAGGTTACGAGGATCGATCATTGCAACAGCTTCTTCTTCTGTTCTCATTCCTTCGTCAACCAGGTCACACGCAATCTTCAGAGCGGCCTGTGCTGTTCTCTTACCGTTACGTGTCTGAAGCATGTAGAGTTTACCGTTTTCAACTGTAAATTCCATATCCTGCATATCTCTGTAGTGTGTTTCCAGAGTCTTGCATACTTCTTTGAACTGTTTGAATGCTTCCGGGAATTTCTGTTCCATTTCGGAAATGTGCATAGGAGTACGAACACCTGCAACAACGTCTTCGCCCTGTGCGTTTGTAAGGAATTCACCAAACAGTCCGTTTTCTCCTGTAGCAGGGTCACGTGTGAATGCAACACCTGTACCACAGTCATCTCCCATGTTACCAAATGCCATCATCTGTACGTTGACAGCTGTTCCCCATGAATACGGGATATCGTTGTCACGACGATATACGTTGGCACGTGGGTTGTCCCATGAACGGAATACGGCTTTTACAGCTCCCATTAACTGTTCCTTCGGATCTGTCGGGAAATCTGCACCGATTTTTTCTTTATATTCAGCTTTGAACTGTTCAGCAAGTTCATGTAAATCTTCTGCTGTAAGTTCAACGTCCTGAGTAACTCCTCTGTCTGCTTTCATCTTGTCGATGAGTTCTTCAAAGTATTTTTTACCAACTTCCATAACTACGTCGGAATACATCTGAATGAATCTTCTGTAGCAATCCCATGCCCAACGAGGGTTTCCGGATTTTTCAGCCAGTACGTTTACTACGTCTTCGTTTAAACCAAGGTTCAGGATTGTATCCATCATACCCGGCATGGAAGCTCTTGCTCCGGAACGAACGGAAACGAGAAGCGGATTTTCTTTGTCTCCGAATTTCTTTCCTGTGATTTCTTCCATTTTTACGATAGCTTCCATGATCTGTCCCATGATTTCGTCATTGATCTGTCTGCCATCTTCATAATACTGTGTACAAGCTTCTGTTGTAATTGTGAAGCCCTGTGGTACCGGAAGGCCTAAGCTTGTCATTTCTGCAAGGTTTGCACCTTTACCACCAAGAAGGTTTCTCATTGTAGCGTTACCTTCTGTAAACATATACACCCATTTTGTAGCCATGTTTAGATGTCCTCCTAATTTATTTATTTGTAATATGTGCTCTGTAAAGTATGTACTTTTTTGTCACATATTGCTATTTTTGCGGTTTATCCGCCTCTAACATTGTAAATGTTTTAACATATTTCGTCAAGGATATTATCGGCTTTTCTTATTGATAATCTTTTAAAGTTTAGCCGATATTTTCAATAAATGCTTTGTATCCTTTTACTGCTTCGAACACATCTGCCTTACTTGTAATTTCGTATGGGGCGTGCATACATAATACAGCGACACCGCTGTCGATAACTTCCATTCCGTAGTTAGCCATGATATAAGCGATGGTTCCGCCTCCGCCAACATCTACTTTACCAAGTTCGGCATATTGATAACCTACTTTTTCTTCGTCCATGACTTTTCGGATCTGTGCAAGATATTCTGCATTGGCATCATTTGATCCGTTCTTTCCTCTGCTTCCCGTAAATTTGTTGAATACCAGGCCTCTTCCAAAGAATGCGGAACTTCTCTTTTCAAACGCAGCTGCAAACATCGGATCATAAGCTGCACTTACGTCTGAAGAAAGCATCTTGGAATTCTGAAGTGCTCTTCTTACTTTTAATTCGGATTCCCCGGATGTCATTGCCACCAGTTCTGCAACTGTGTTTTCAAAGAATCTGGAATGCATTCCTGTTGCTCCGACGCTTCCGATTTCTTCTTTGTCGACCAGGATACAGCATGCTGTACGTTTGATCTGCGGGTTGTCAAGCATTGCAAATAAAGAAGTAAATGCACATACTCTGTCATCCTGTCCGTATGCCATGATCATACTTCTGTCAATTCCGCAGTCTCTTGCTTTTCCTGCCGGAACAATCTCCAGTTCTGCAGATGCGAAATCTTCTTCCTTGATTCCGTAAGATTCTTCCAGAAGACGAAGAACTCCTGCTTTTACCGCATCTTTTTCATCATCTTTTAATCCTTCTTCTTTAGAAAGAGGACGGCTTGCAATGAGAAGATCGAGGTTGTCCCCTTCGATAATCTCGCTTGCTTTTTTGCTCATCTGATCTGCTGCAAGGTGAACAAGGAGATCTGTAATGACAAAGATCGGGTCATCTTCTTTTTCTCCGATGTTTACCTGTACTTTTGTTCCGTCTTTCTTTACAACGACTCCGTGAAGGGACATCGGTGCTGCAAGCCACTGATATTTTTTGATCCCGCCATAGTAATGTGTATCTAAGTATGCCATATCGTCTGTTTCGTAAAGCGGATTCTGTTTGATATCAATTCTTGGGGAGTCAATATGTGCTCCAAGGATATTCATTCCGTTTTCCAATGGTTCGCTTCCGATCTGGAAAAGTAAGATCATTTTTTCCATAAAGGAAACATAAACTTTATCTCCTTCTTTTAAAGTAGCGCCAGCTTCCTTATATGACTGAAGGGAACGATATCCTGCTTCCTGTGCCATACGTTCTGTTAAAGCAACACACTCTCTTTCTGTCTTTCCTTCATCCAGGCATTTTCTGTATTTTTTACTGATTTCTTCTAATTTTTCAAAATCTGCCTGAGTGTACTGTTTCCATACATTTTCTCTTTCCATTGTTGTCATCCTCCTGTTACTTTTATTAGCCGGCCTGGCTTGTTTACCGACTCATTCCATAAATTTACCAGTTGCTTCTATTATACTATAATTTGAGAAAATGTCATCGGATTTCCTGAATTTCTTTTATAATTTCCTGATGTATTTCGTCAAAAAGCAACCCTTTATTATATTTGTAGTAATATGGGCAGTCATTTTCTCTTAAAAATTTGATACTGTCCCCATTGGTATTCAATTCTGCAACAAATGCTGCCATCTCCTGACTTTCTCCAAACGCCTTTTCAAGAAAAATAAATACGTGTTCCAGTGCCGTTTCCACTTTCTGTGTAATCGTTTCTCTTTTTTCTATATTTTTGCCGAATTCTTCTTTTACCAGTTCAAATTCCCATTCAAATCCTGTTTCTTCCCTGTCTTTCGCCTGTTTCATCCTTAGTTCCTGCCGATACCCTTCCAATTCAGCCAGCACATCCCATTCCATGCTTTCCTGCGACTTTGTAAATTGCTCTGCCTGTTTCTTCCGATGGATTTCCTGTCTGTACGCTTCTATGACTTCATCCAGATTTTGGTTTTCTTTATATTCTTTTAGTTTCCCAAAAAGCCGTTCTGTTTTCCAGTCTTCCTTTACATATTCCCGGAAAAATTCGCTCATTTTTCCGTTTAACATTCCGACGATACTGAACCTTTCATCGAAGGAAGCAAATTTCAGCTTCTCAAACACGCTGTCCTCATAGATTCCGTCTACAATTTTTTCCAGTCCGTAATCTTTTTTATACTTCTCGTAAAGTTCCATGTAGTTGGCAAATTCTTTCGCTACTTCCCAGTTCTGCAAATACTGATGAACCACTTCACGGTCTGCCTTTTTCCCAATCTTTCCATAAACTTTCAAAAGCTGCGACAAATCTTCCCATCCTCTTGCAGTTACAAACTGTTTTCCGTCTACTGTATTTTCAATCCGGTAAAAATGGTTCTTCCTGATTTCCAGATAAGCAAGAATCACCGGTTCGATTCCCGCCTGATAAGCATACTCACGCCATACCTCATAATTTTCTTCCACGTCTATCCGTTTCAGTCGGTCCAAAGTGACGATATCAAATTCCCGTACGGATTTGTTGTACTCCGGCGGATTCCCTGCCGCCACAATGATCCACCCTTCCGGAATCCTGTGATTTCCAAACATTTTACACTGCAAAAACTGAAGCATGGTAGGAGCCAGTGTTTCGGAAACACAGTTGATCTCATCCAAAAATAAAATTCCTTCTTTTAATCCGGTGGCCTCCATTTTTTCATAAACTGAAGCAATGATCTCACTCATGGTGTATTCGGTTACAGAATAGGTTTTTCCCCCGTACTCCCGTTCTCTGATAAAAGGCAGTCCTACCGCACTTTGCCTTGTGTGATGGGTGATGGTATATGCCACCAGACCAATCTGACATTCTCTTGCAATCTGTTCCATGATCTGTGTTTTCCCGATTCCCGGAGGCCCCATCAAAAGAATCGGTCTTTGACGGATGGACGGAATGAGATAATTCCCGAACCTATCTTTCATCAAATACGCTTTGATTGTATCTTTGATTTCCTGTTTTGCCCGTTTAATATGCACCTTCTTCTTCCTCACTTTCCATAAATACTGATTCTTCCAGAACAAGTTTTACCGCCCACGGCGGAACGGATATCTCATTTCCCGATTCATCCATGAAAATAAAAGCTGTCTGAAAAGGCGGCATTCTGGTTGGGAAAATCCCATACCCATCCGTAAAATAAAGTACCCCTCTTAAGTTTTGAAAGGTCTGTTTTTCCATTAATTCCTGTATATAGGTAAATGCAGGACGAAAATCCGTCCCTCCTCCTCCACGAAGTTCCAGACAGTCCATGTAGGATTTTAGTTCTTCGGCTGTTTCAATCTTCACATCTTCCCGGATTTCTTCATCGCACTGTATGATATGGATGTGTACTTTCCGAAAGAAGCTGTCGTTCTCACTTAACACATCGTAGGTTTCTTCCAGAAACTTTTTCACCAGTTCTCCGGAACAGGACAGGGACGTGTCTATGACAATGACAAATTCCTCAATCTTTTTTACTTCCTTTGTTTCCTGTGGTTCGATCAGAGGCATATTGCCATACAAAGACAGACCATAACTGTAAAAGGCATAGTCAAAGGAATCGTCATCGACCCGGATTTCTTCTTTCCATACAGAAAACTTTCTTAAAAATTCCCGATAATCATACCGTTTTCTGTGTGCAATTTTCAGTTGTTCCATAAGTTTTCCCGAAGATTGTGCCTGTTCCTGTGCAAAAGTATCCATGTTCAGTTCCATCTGTTCTGATGTCTGCTTCCAGCTGTCTTCTAGTTCCTGGTTCTTTTTATTGTTTTCATCCGGCTGTGGCCAATATGCATGATCGTCTGCCGCAAACTCCTGTGCCAGACGGAGGCGTTCCTGTTCTGTCATTCCCCGGCTGATAAGACAGTGATAAATTTTCTGTGCCGTAAATACATTCGTTTCTTTTTTTAGCTTCCGGTATGTTTCCTGTCTTAGCCATGAAGGGGCTTTTCTCACACAAGGATAGGAAAGACTGTCTATGATGGATTCTACCGCAATATTGCACGCCATATCCCAGAATTCTTTTTCCCGTTTTCCCCTTGTAAACAGATGTCCAAACAAACAGTGAAGCACCATGTGCAGATACGCACGATTTATCTCTCTTCTGTTTCTTTGGTAAGTATCCATCAGCCAAACCGGATGATAACGGATATTTTCTCCGTCTGTTCCAATCTTTTCCGCAGACATATCCAGTTCAAAATGCAGCCTGCTGAATGCCACGTCCATATATTTCATTTTCAGATACAGTTCGTTCCTGGCTGCTTTTAAGATCCGGTTTCCTAATTGTTCCAGATATTCTTTTTCCATATTCTGCTCCTATAATTCAAAGGTCTTTTTACGTGACACCCTGTTTTCTTTTCCTTTTTCATTCATAAGGACTGCATTAAATGCAGGATTTTCATACTCTGCTGCCACATCCAATGCCTCATTGATCTGCTCTTCTTCCCAGATTTTTGTGTTCAGGATAACATTTAGGGAATCTGTATCTTCCTGATGTAGCAGATATTGTATCACCGTTCTTACATTCTCACAAAGAAACCGCCCATATTCTTTCCTTGCACGGTCACCCAAAGCATATGGCATAGTCAGACGGGCTATGGAAATCCGGATAGCGGTTTCTTTATTTTCCTGAGCCTTTGCTTTTCCGAAGAGAGAATCATATTCCCCATAGTCAATGGATTTATTGTAAACACATTGACGATATTCTCCACCCGAACCATGATAGTGGGTCATGACAATTCTGGCCGGTGTATTTTCCACCGCCTCCTCATAATGTTCTGGGAAAATCAGATGAGCGTTCTCCTGCTTTTCCCCCGGAATACAGTAGGTAATATATACATCCAGTTCAAACCGCTGCTCTTCCAGAATCTTTTTTAAGTTCGTCTGTCTTCCATGAGTACAGCGGATATAAATCTTCTTTAGTTGACATCTTGTAAAGGCTCCGCTTGCGATTTCCGAAAGATTATCCGAAAAAGACAGCTCTCTTAGCTGCATACACCGGTAAAAAGCATATCTTCCGATCTCCGATACCGTATCCGGCAGACTGATCTTTTCAATCGCTGTTTCTGCAAATCCATAGTCTCCGATTCTTTTCACCGGCAGTCCCTCTATTGTTTCCGGAATGACTACAACCGGATTTTCTTTGTTCCATCCGCAGATGGTAATGGCATCCTGTTCTTTTTTGTACTGGATTTCCGGGTACATCTTTTCCTCCTCTTGAAAACAGCCGAAAGCGGCAGGCGCTTTCGGCTGTGCAATACTGATTAATATTCAAATTTCTTTTCGAAATATGCTTTCAGATCTTCAATCTTGATTCTTTCCTGTTCCATTGTATCACGGTCACGTACCGTAACTGCTCCGTCTTCTTCTGAATCGAAGTCGTATGTTACACAGAACGGTGTTCCGATCTCATCCTGACGGCGGTAACGTTTTCCGATATTTCCGCGGTCATCAAATTCGCAGTTGTAATATTTGCTCAGCTCTGCAAATACTTTTTCAGCACCTTCATTTAACTTCTTGGAAAGCGGCAGCACACCGATCTTGATCGGGGCAAGTGCCGGATGGAAGTGAAGGACTGTTCTTATATCTCCGCCTTCCAGTTCTTCTTCATCATATGCAGAGCATAAGAATGCCAGTACGACACGGTCTGCTCCAAGTGACGGTTCGATGACATACGGAAGATATTTTTCTTTCTTTTCATCATCAAAGTATGTCATATCCTGTTTGGACACTTCCTGATGCTGTGTCAGGTCATAGTTTGTACGGTCGGCAATTCCCCATAATTCTCCCCATCCAAACGGGAATAAGAATTCCAGGTCTGTTGTCGCACGGCTGTAGAAGCAAAGTTCTTCCGGATCATGATCTCTTGCACGTAATTCATCATCATTCATGCCAAGATCTTTCAGCCATTTAATACAAAATTCTTTCCAGTATGCAAACCATTCCAAGTCTGTTCCAGGTTTACAGAAGAATTCCAGTTCCATCTGTTCAAACTCACGGGTACGGAATGTAAAGTTACCCGGTGTGATCTCGTTACGGAAAGATTTTCCGATCTGTCCGATACCAAACGGAATCTTCTTTCTGGATGTTCTCTGTACATTCTTAAAGTTTACAAAAATTCCCTGTGCTGTTTCCGGACGAAGATATACAACATTTTTTGCATCTTCCGTTACACCCTGGAATGTCTTGAACATCAGGTTAAATTCACGGATATCCGTAAAGTTGTGTTTTCCGCAACCTGGACACGGAACTTCATGTTCGTTGATGAAGTCCATCATCTGTTCATGAGACCATGCATCCACACTTTCATGTAATTCGATTCCGTGTTCCTGTGCGTAATCTTCGATCAGTTTATCTGCACGGAAACGCTCCTTACATTCCTTACAGTCCATAAGAGGATCGCTGAATCCTCCAAGGTGTCCGGATGCAACCCATGTCTGCGGGTTCATCAGAATTGCACAATCTACTCCCACATTGTACGGATTTTCCTGAATAAATTTCTTCCACCATGCTTTTTTTACGTTATTTTTTAATTCAACTCCAAGGTTACCGTAATCCCATGTATTGGCTAAACCGCCGTAAATTTCAGAACCCGGATATACAAATCCTCTTGTTTTCGCAAGACCTACGATTTTTTCCATTGTCTTTTCTACCATCGTTCCTCAACCTCGCATTCTTTTAAATTGTTACCATTATACGGTAATTCCTGCATTTTTGCAAGTTTTTACGCCCTTTGAGGCGTTCTTCTCTATTTCTGCATCATTTCCAGCATTTCCAGTGATCTAAAGGTATGCCCTACATAGACATCTACATATCGTGCAGCTGCCTTTTTCAGCTGTTCCAGTACTTCCCGGCTGACGGTAAAGGTGTAAAGCTTTTCTACCGGTGTTGCCACGATAAACTGAAGGGCATAGACTGCTGATCGTGTAAGAGGGATTGCATCCATGGCATCCCCCTTGCAGTTTCTACAAAGGATTCCTCCTTTTGAGGCACTGAACCAAAACGGTTCTTCTTTCTTCTGACAAGCTACACATTCAAATACCCGGGGTGCCTCTCCGTCCAGACAGATCATCTTAATCTCAAATATGTAGCGGATGAGCGGAAGGGGAATACTTCTTTTTACCACAATGCGCATGGTCTGGTAAAGAAGTTTTAATATTTCCGTTTCGTCATTATTTTCTCTGGTACAATACTGTGCAAACTCCAGAAAGTAAAATCCGTAATATGCCCCTTCCATATCCGTCATCAGTTCTCCGAAATAGTTGCTGATCTCTGTCTGCTGCACCGTGTAGGAGCTTCTTCCTTCATACAAGGTAAAACGCCCAAAAACAAACGGATTCGTCGTCCCGACCAACATACTGTTTGGTCTTCTTGCACCTTTTGCAAATGCAGAAATTTTCCCTCTTTCTTTTGTGAGCAGCACGATCCTCTTATCGTATTCCCCCATGGGTACCGCCGACAGGATCATGCCCGTCACAGTGATATTCTGACTCACCTTTTTCATCCTTCCGGTCTGTTATGCCTTTGTATGTCAAATAATCTTCTATTTTTCCGGTTTGTTGAAACCGCCTCCAATATTCTTCTTTCTTCTCCATCGAATCACCTCTTCATCTGTATAGATACTGTTAGGTTCTCCGATTTTAAATTCCTTATTCTTCTTCCCGATACCCAAAATTTTTCATCAGGAATTCACTGTCACGCCAGTCTTTTTTGACTTTGACCCAGAGTTTCAGATTGACCTTGCAGTCCAGCATCCGCTCAATCTCGAATCTTGCAGTGCTTCCGATCTTTTTAAGCATACTTCCCTGTTTTCCGATGATGATCCCTTTGTGGGAATCCCGTTCACAGATGATCGTTGCATCGATATCCGCAATGGTTCCCTTCCGGCTCTTTCTGAATTTCATCTGATCGATGACAACCGCAATCCCGTGAGGGATTTCTTCCTGCAGGCTGTGCAGTGCCTTTTCCCGGATCAGTTCTGCCACGATCTGACGTTCCGGCTGGTCTGTTACCGTATCTTCATCATAAAACTGCGGTCCGTACGGCAGGTACTGTAAGATTACCTTGATCAGTTCGTCCGTATTTTCCCCGCTTCTTGCACATACCGGAACAATCTCCGCAAAATCGTATACTTCTTTATATTTTGCAATACATGGAAGGATTTCTTCCTTTTTCACCGTATCCACCTTATTGATCACAAGGATAACCGGAGTATGCACCTTTTTCAGCTGTTCTGCGATATGCTGCTCTCCCGCTCCGATAAAGGTATCCGGCTCCACAAGCCAGAGCACTACATCCACTTCATTAAGCGTACGTTCCGCCACGTTCACCATATAGTTTCCAAGCTTATTTTTGGCCTTGTGAATCCCCGGTGTGTCCACAAATACAATCTGTCCCTCTTCCGTTGTCAGCACGGTCTGGATCCGGTTTCTTGTCGTCTGTGGCTTATTAGACGTGATGGCGATTTTCTGGCCTATCAGCTTGTTCATCAATGTAGATTTCCCCACATTCGGTCTTCCGATCAATGTTACGAATCCTGATTTATACTGTTTGTTTTCTGTCAAATCCTTCTTCCCCTTTTCCTTTGTACTTATCTCTACATCAAAGCCTTTACTTCCATAAAGACCTCTTTTTCCTGTTCTATTTTTTCTTCATTTCCAATGACACAAATCTGTTTTTGTCCGATGACTGCTTCTACAATATCTGCCAGATTTCTGATGTCCTGCTGTGTCGCATGGAGCACCTGGTATCTTTCTTTCTTTATCATCTCTTCTGTCACATGGTTCATATACAGATTCATAGAACGGTCTCCTTTTGTTGCCGGAGTCATCGGCTGATCCATGTTGCTGATGGTACCGATGATGAATTTTGTCATATCTCTGTCGCTGACCGTAAAGTTTCTCAGATAATCCGGCACTCCTTTATAAATATCCAATGTATTTTTCAAATGTGGATCTCTGTAAGAAACAAAATATCCCTCACCGATACGGTTAAAACTGCTCATACATCCATATGCGCCACCTTTAACACGGATATTTTGCCACAGATATTCATATCCCATAATGACTTTCAGAATCTGAAGTGCTCCGTGATATTCGCATCCTGCATCCATAAAGTTTCCTGCCATGGCGGCATACTGTACCTTGGAAGCGGTCATAAATCCTTCGTTCTTCTTTTCACATGTCAGACGGAAGCTTCCTTTTTCCACCGGTTCCCGGAACAATTCTTTCGAAAACTGCTCCACTTCTTTTGTGACATCTGCAAGACTGTCCCTTGATGCCGTGTAGCTGACCATCATATTTTCTTCTCTGAAAATCTTCTTTGTCAGAGTTTGGAGCATTTCTGTCAGATGTACTTTTTCTTCTTCGAAGTGATCTGCAATATGGCTGATCATGCCATAATATTCGATTCCGTTGGTCATATCCTTAAATCTTGCAAGCGGAGAACTGTATGTCATGGCACGAAGTACCGCACTGCTGTGCCCGGAAGATAAAAACTTCATTTGGAATCTTGATTTTAACATATCTATAATCTCTTTCAGACGCTTTTCATCTGTAAGGACAGATTCCATAAGAATCTCTTTCATCATGGAACATGCAAACGGAATCTGATCATATAATGCCTTTGTTTTAATCTCAAAAGTAGGACGGAATTCTTTTTCTTTTACCTTTGTCACATCGGCATACATTTCAAGCGAGGTTTCGATTCCTCCTGTTTTCATATTGATTTCATTGAACAATTCTCCGTATCCGTAATGCTTTGTATCAATGATTCCAAGAACAGCCTGAAGAAGTCCTGCATAAGGGATTTCTTCTTCTGTCAATGTTCTGAGGTCAAAGAGAACGTCCAGGTATCCGATTCCGTTTGTTTCAATCTCATGGTAAATAAACGGAACCTTTCCTGCCTTTAACTCTTCATTATAAACCGGAGCAATCTCTTCTGAAATATCGCTTACCTTTAATACCGGTATCTTTTCCAATACGTCTTCCGGCGTCGGTTCTTCCTGATATTCTCTTAATTCTTTTGTATTTTTGATCAGCTTTTCTACCTGTTCTTCTGACAGACTGTTTTTGTAATCCTGAAGCTTTTCAGAAAGCTCCTTGTCCTTTTTTGCTGTCAGTCCTTTCTTCGGACAGATCATGACAACAGAGCCGTGGGTATTATCAAGCAGATATTTCCGGATCAGCCCTTCATAGTATCCGGTACCGATCTGCTGTTTTAAAAATGTAAAGGTATCCAGTGCATCGATATGGATAAACGGTTTCGTATCATCGTACAGCCAGCTATCAAACATCTGAAGTCCATACATCAGTCCCTTCGGATAGTTTCCGAAATCTGCTTCTCTGTAACGGAATTCATGATAATTGATCCCTGCAGTCAGTGCTTTTGAATCTATTCCCTTTTCCGCGATATCCTTCAACGTATCTTCAATGACTTTTACAAACTGCTCTTTTTGTGTTTCTTCTGCATTTTTCGCAACAACGGAAAAGATTGGCTGGTAAATTCCATTATCCAAAGATCCCATGATATCCCTTCCGATTCCTGCATCCATAAGTTCTTTCTTAAGGGGTGCTCCCGGAGCAGACAAAAGAGCATAATCCAAAATAGAAAATGCCAGATACAGTTCTCTGTCCAGACTTGTTCCAATGACCTTATTGTATGAAAGATAGGTATTGGCTTCTTCAGATTCTGCATTGGAAATAGAGTATTCCCTCTTCCACTCTACCGGCTTGTCAAACGGCTTCTGGAAACGGATCTTTGAATCAATTTCCATCTTGTCAAAATCTTTCAGGTACATCTCATCCAGCCAGTTCAGTTTTTCTTCCATATTCATATTTCCGTACAGGTAGATATAACTGTTGGACGGATGATAATATTTCTTATGGAAAGCAAGGAACTGTTCATAGGTTAAAGACGGGATTTCCTCCGGGTCTCCGCCTGATTCGTTGGAATAGGATGTATCCGGGAACAGAGAATTCAGGATCATCCGATCCAATACTCCTTCCGGAGAAGAAAATGCCCCTTTCATCTCATTATACACAACCCCGTTATATTTTAATTCGCCGTCTTTATCATCCAGCTCGTAACTCCATCCCTCCTGACGGAACGTCTTGTCATCCCTGTAAATATTCGGATATAATACGGCATCCATGTAAACGTGCATCAGATTCTGGAAATCTTTGTCATTACAGCTTGCAATCGGATATACTGTCTTATCCGGATAGGTCATGGCATTTAAAAACGTATTTAAAGAACCCTTTACAAGCTCTACAAAAGGATCTTTTGCCGGAAAATTTCTGGAGCCGCATAAAACCGAATGTTCCAATATATGCGGAAGTCCCGTGCTGTCCTCCGGCGGTGTCCGAAATCCGATGGCAAACACTTTGTTTTCATCATCATTTTCAATAAGAACAACCCTGGCACCGCTCTTTTTGTGGCGCAGAAGATATCCTTCTGATTTGATTCCTTCCAATGTCTTCTTTTCTACAAGCTCATAGGTCTGAATCCTGTTTATATCCATAATCACACTCTCCACTTCTCAAACTATTTTCTGTCTTTTAACAGTATACCATTTTTTTCCTATGTCGTATACTTTCCATTGCTTTTTTCAATCATGTTTCGGATATCCTGCATCTCTTCATCCAGGCTGGAAATGACATTGGCACACCGTTTTAATTTGGCAAGAATCTCCTCTTCATTTTCAATAATCTTTTTGTAACGTAATCTATGATCCACGCTCGCCCAGAAATCCATGGCAATGGTCCGAAACTGTACTTCTACCTTCATATATTTCTTTCCGTCTGCAAGGAATACCGGAACTTCGATAATCAGATGAAGACTTCGGTATCCGTTTTCCTTTGGATGCTTGATATAATCCTTTGTTCTGATAAGTCTGATATCATCCTGTCCTGTAAGAAGTTCGGCCAATTTGTAAATATCCTCCTGAAAAGCACAAATGACACGAATACCCGCCACATCAAACAGATTTTCTTCGATACTTTCCAGACTGATTTCAAACCCTCTTCGGTTTAGTTTCTCCAGAATACTTGCCGGAGATTTTAACCGTGTTTCGATAGATTCAAACGGATTACGGTCATAGTTTAAGGAAAATTCTGAATTTAATACATTCAGTTTCGTTTCCACCTCCATGATCGCGCACTTATATTTGTTCATCAATACCGTAAATTCCACGCTGTTTAACATGCTGCAGTTATTGGGGTCGCATTTATAAGTTCCGTTTTGGTTTTCGTTCATCTTTTACACCTCTTATATCTTAATGAAATACTATGTAGTCAAAATTTCTTTCACACTATAGTATAACAAAGCCACTATGGAAACTCCAATGAAAAATCTATAAACATTTCTGCTCCTGACATGCTCTTTTATGATATGATAATAGTAGAAAAATTTCAGAAAGACGAGGAGGGTTCATATGTCAGACTGTGACAATACATTATTAAAAACCGCAGGTTCTCTCGGATTGATGTACCTGTTTTCCATCACCCCGCGGCTTGTATGCCGTGCAAAGCGTATGCCTGGGAAATTCTATGCCCATCGGGGACTTCACGATTTAAAAAGGGGAATTCCGGAAAACTCCATGGCAGCCTTTCGGGCAGCCTGTGAGCATGGATTTGGGATCGAACTGGACATCCAACTTACAAAAGACGGACAGGTGGTGGTGACTCATGATTATGATCTGAAACGTATCTGCGGAGTAAACCGTAGTGTTGATGAATGTACCTATAAAGAGTTGCAGGAATTTTCCATCCTTGGAACAACCGAAAAGATTCCGCTTCTTACGGACGTGCTTGATATGGTCAACGGACAGGTTCCGCTGATCATCGAGATAAAATATAAAGAAATCGGCAGTAAAATCTGTAAAAAAGCTGCCGAAATACTGGATCATTATACAGGGGTTTATTGCATCGAATCCTTTCATCCCCTTGCTCTTTTGTGGTACCGGAAATATCGGCCTCATATCTGCCGCGGGCAGCTTGGAATGAATTTCCACAGAGATGACGGAAAATTTCATCCCGTTTATTATTTTCCACGCCATCTTCTGCTGAATTTCCTTACAAAGCCTGACTTTATCGCTTATGATTACCATGCAAAGACCGCCGTATCCATGAACATCTGCCGTGTCCTTTACGGAACTCCGTGCTTTGGCTGGACACTTCGTTCTCAGAAAGAAGTGTATGCCAGCGAACATTATTTTGACTATTTTATTTTCGAAGGGTTTATACCGGAAGAATCTTAAATCATATCATATTCAAAAAGGAAGCCCTTTTCTTTGAAGGTGCTTCCTTTTTATTTCAACTTTTATTTTCCATCCACAAGATGACATGCCACCCTGTGTCCCGGACATACTTCTTTTAAGGTAGGCTGCTCTTTGAAGCAGCGTTCTGTTGCATATGCACAACGTTCTGCAAAACGGCAGGCATTTGGCGGATTGATCGGACTTGGGATTTCTCCCTTGATCGGAATTCGCTTGTTTGCTTTTGCCTTATCCGGATCTGCTTCCGGGATTGCAGAAAGCAGCGCTTTCGTATATGGATGCTGCGGATTACCGTAAAGCTCTTCCGTTTCTGCTTCTTCCACCATCGTACCAAGGTACATAACGATCACTCTGTCTGAAATGTATTTTACAACACTTAAATCATGAGCGATAAACAGATAGGTAAGTCCCAGATTGTTCTGTAAATCTTTCAGCATATTGATGACCTGTGCCTGTACGGATACATCCAATGCGGAAATCGGTTCATCACAGATAATAAATTCCGGATTTACGGAAAGGGCTCTGGCAATACCGATACGTTGTCTTTGTCCTCCTGAGAATTCATGTGGAAAACGGGACATATGGTCTTTATTCAGACCAACGGTTTCCAGAAGTTCCTGGACTCTTGCATCCGCTTCTTTTTGGGATGCTCCGTGCTGCCGTAACCCTTCCCCTACGATTTCTTTGACTGTCATACGGGAGTTTAGGGAGGCATACGGGTTCTGGAAGATCATTTGCACCTGTTGGCAGAACTGTTTTTGTTCCGCTTTTGACAGCTTTGTGATGTCTTTTCCGTTATAAATCACCTGACCGCTTGTAGGCTCATACAAACGAATCATACAACGTCCGGTCGTGGATTTTCCACATCCGGATTCTCCAACCAGTCCTACGGTTTCTCCTTTGTGGATATCAAACGTAACGTGGTCTACCGCCTTTAATTCTGCATGTTTTCCCACGTGAAAGTATTTACATAAGTCTTTTACCTGAACGAGAGGTTGTTTTTCTTTGTTATCCATAATTATTCCACCTCTCCTTTCGCTACTGCTCCTTGTTTTTTCAATTCTGTATCCGGAGCGTATTCATGCTGTAACCAGCAGTTTGTAATATGTTCATCTGAAATCTGATACTGCAGCGGAGGAGTTTCCCTGCATACATCCATGGCATATTCACACCGTGCAGCAAATGGACATCCCTTTGGAGGGAAGAACAAATCCGGAGGTGTTCCTTCGATCGGTTTTAATTTTTCCCCTTTTTTTGTGTCCAGTTTTGCAATGGAACCCATCAATCCTTTTGTATACGGATGTGCGGTATTGTAGAAAATATCCTGTGCAGTTCCTTTTTCTACCACCTTTCCGCCATACATGACGATGACACGGTCACACATACGTGCGATAACTCCAAGATCATGGGTGATCATGATGATGGATGTTCCAAGTTTATCCCTCAGATCCAGCAATAGATCCAGAATCTGTGCTTCAATGGTTACATCCAGAGAAGTGGTTGGTTCGTCACAAATGATAAGACTTGGACGGCTTACCAAAGCGATGGCGATCATAACACGCTGTTTCATACCACCTGACAGTTCATGCGGATACTGGCGGTAACGCTTTTCCACATCGGAAATTCCAACCAGTTTCATGATCTCCAGTGCTTTTTCCTTTACTTCTTTTTTTGTCACATCGGTACGCCCAAGAAAAACTTCTTCGATTTGCGCCCCTACTCTCATGGTCGGGTTTAAGGATGTCATCGGATCCTGGAATACGAATCCAATATCGCGTCCACGCATTTCCCTTAATTCTTTCTTTGTCATTTTTAAGACGTCTTTTCCGTTAAATAAGATTTCTCCGCCTTCAAAGAATCCTGGCGGTTCCGGATTCAGACGCATGATGCACTGTGCCGTTACACTTTTTCCACATCCTGATTCTCCTACGATCCCAAGAACCTCTCCTTTGCGTACTTCAAAACTGACATCCCGGACAGCCTTTACTTCTCCACCGTATGTATGGAAGGAGTACACAACATTTTTTAATTCTAGAATTTTTTCTTTTTCTGCCATTTTTCGTTCCTCCTATTCCGTTCCACGCAGTTTCGGGTCAACTGCATCCCGCAGGCCGTTTCCAAGAAGATTTAACGCCAGCATCGTTGTACAAACAAAGAACGCCGGAATCAGTATTTCATGTGGATAATATCTCAGATACTGAATTCCTTCCTTACAGATAACACCCCAGCTACAATCCGGAGGTGTAATACCAAGTCCGATATAACTTAAGAATGCTTCCTGGAAGATTGCTCCCGGAATTGCCATACAAAGGTTTGTTACAAGCATTCCAAGGATATTCGGGATAATATGTCTGATAATGATTTTAAAATCCGGTATACCAAGCACCTTCGCCGCAAGAACGAAATCCTGCTCTTTGATACGATATACTTCACCACGGACGAAACGGCACGTTCCGATCCATCCGACAACACACATTGCAACGATCAATGGTGCAACACCTTTTCCAAGTACCATCATAACAAGGATGGTGATAATAAGGCTTGGGATTCCGTACAGGATATCTACAATCCTCATAACGATCATATCCAGTTTTCCACCGTAGAATCCGCACAGCCCTCCGATAACGGCTCCCACACACATATTCAGTACAGCAGATACAAGTCCGATAGTCAGTGAAACACGGGCTCCCATCCAAATACGAACCCACAGGTCACGTCCCGTGGAATCACAGCCAAGCCAGTGTTCTGCAGATATAAATGCGTTTTTTGCAGATACATCCATCTCTGACTGTGTATACTGGCTGAACATCGGAGCGAAGATTGCCAGTACCGCATACAGTACTACGATACATAATCCTATAAATGCACTTTTATTTTTACGAAGACGTCTCCATGCGTCTGACCAGAAGGAAAGAGATGGCCTGCTGATACTTTCCATACGGACGGTATCTTTTCCTCGTATTACAAATGATTCCTTTTTTAATTCTGCCATTTCTCTCACCTACCTTTTACCAATACGTACACGCGGATCTGCCACGCCATATAAAATATCAACGATCAAGTTACAGAAAACAAGGAAGATACCATAGAATACCGTCATTCCAAGAACCATGGAATAATCGCTGTTGTTTACACTTTCTACATAGTATTTTCCCATTCCAGGAATGGCAAAGATAGATTCGATAACGAACGTACCTGTGAGTACAGATGCTACCGTCGGTCCAAGAATGGTCATAACCGGCATGATCGCATTACGAATCTGATGTTTGCATGTAATCCTCATTTCTGAAACCCCTTTGGAACGGGCTGTTTTGATGTAATCCTGCTGCGTTACTTCCAACATACTTGCTCTCATAATTCGAGAAACAGATGCCAGTGTGTAAAATGCCAATGCACAGGCAGGCAAGATGGTATATTCAAATCCTTCATACCTGGCTACCGGAAGCAGCCCCCACTTAATCCCGAATCCATACTGAAGCACGGCCCCCATGATGAAATCGGGGATACTGGTTCCAAGAACCGCCACGATAACACAGAAAAAGTCAATCTTCTTTCCTCGGTTTCTGGCCGAGATAATTCCTAATACCAGCCCCATGGAAATGGCCAGAACCAACGCTCTGATTCCAAGGTCTGCCGAGAATGGAAATGTCTCCCCAATGATATCATTTACTGTTTTATTTGTATATTTCATGGAATATCCGAAATCACCGTGAAGAAGATTTCCCATGTAAATACCATACTGTACAATAAGCGGTTTATCAAAACCATAGTACTCTTCCATATTTTTCTGTACTTCCGGTGTCAGTTTTGCACTTGTAAACGGATCGCCCGGCATAAGACGTACCAGGAAGAATACGATTGTGATCAATACCCAGATTGTCAGAACGGCAGCCACCACACGCTTTAATATATACTTCCGCATCCTTAATCCTCCTAATTGTAAGCGAAGAAAATCCAGTACAGGGCGGCTCCTTTTAGCTTTCCCGAATCATTTCTTCTTATTTAATAAATCCGCCGCCCGTATAGAACCGGGCAGCGGTATGATTGTTATATGATCTTCTTACATATTACTATTTTTCAATGTCTACATATACCCAGTCAATATTTTCACCACAATAGTAAGGTGTAAAATTCTTTACATCACTATCTAACAGATAATGAACATTTCGTTCTGCCTGCGGAAGGAATGCTGCATCATCAACAAGGATCTGCTCTACCTGATGCATCATCTCCATACGTTTTGCCTGATCCAGTTCTGTCTGTGTAGCCTCTAATAACTTATCTACTTCCGGATTTTTGTAGCGGCTGTAGTTATAAGATGAATCGGATTTAAACAATTCCAGATAGCTGTATGGGTCATCATAGTCGGAAGCCCAGCCCCCCCATCCGATTTCATAATCGCCGCTCTGCTGGCGTTTCAGCATTTCGTTATATGTTACCTGTTGGATTTCTACATTGATTCCAAGATCCTTTTTCCACATTTCCTGACAAACTTCAGCCTGTTTTTTAGCGCTGTCATTATCTGTCGTTGTGATCGTTACCGTAATATCGGACGGTTTGGAGTAACCAAGTTCGGATACTGCTTTATCCAGATATTCTTTTGCTTTCGCTTTATCTCCATCCATCGGATAGGACTGCAGGTTGGATTCTTCTCCATATGTTGTCTTAACACCTTTTAATCCGCTAAATACAATACCATTGCTTGGTTCATGTACATCGTTGTTTACAAGTGTATTATAAGAATTTCTATCTAATGCATAGTTTAATGCAAGACGGAAGTTCTTGTTTTGAAGTGCCGGATTATCACTTCCGCAGTTAAGATAGAAATAGTCTACATTTCCGTTTCTGAAAATTTTAGCTTTTCCTTCGTAGTTCTGTACGGAAGCCGATGGAAGTTCTACATAATCCAGTTCTCCGTCTTCATACATCGCAAGTGCTGTTTCCTGATTCTGTACATAACTCATTTCTGCACGGTCAAGCTTAATCTCATCTTTATTCCAGTAGTTTTCATTTGGTTCAAAGATCCATTTCTGGTTCTTTGCACTTGTCAACACAAACGGTCCGGAATATATATTCTTTTCCGCATCTCCCGCAAAGTCTTTGCCGTATTTTTCTACTACATCCTGACGAAGCGGAGCAAACTGAGCCTGAGAGCCGATCATACTTAAGAAATATTCGGTCGGGTGTTCCAGTGTCACTTCCAGCGTTACATCGTCTTTTGCAACAACACCCAGTTCTTCTGGTTTCATTTCACCTTTTTCTACTGCAAGGCCATTTTTAATATACTCGCCGATAAATGCATATGGCGCCGCTGTCTTCGGATCCAGAAGTCTTCTCCAGCTATATACAAAATCCTGAGCCGTGATCTGCTTTCCATCGCTCCATTTTGCATCTTTGTTGAGATGGAAGGTATATACAAGACCATCCTCAGAAACTTCCCATTTTTCCGCAACACCCGGTGTTACCTCACCTCCGGTGTTTCTTACAAGACTTTCTGTAATTGCATGTTGGACTTCATTGTCCGGGATACAGTTCGCCTTTGTCGGATCCAGTGTGGTCGGCTCTGTTCTTGTGGAATAACGGAAGACCTTTTCGTCGGAGTCTCCTCCGGACTTGTCACTGTCACCACTCTTTGGTACACCGCATCCTGCCATCAGGGACGCTCCCATAGCCGCTGTCAGTAAAACTGCCAAAACTTTCTTTTTCATAAATACACGCCTCCTTTTATAGCTCTATCAGCTCATGTGTAGCACTTATCAGGTTTTCATATCCATTTGCCGTGATGAGTCCCTGGTCTTCGACTCTGACTCCTCCCCAGCCCGGAATATAAATTCCCGGTTCTACCGTAAGAATATTTCCCTCCTGCAATACTGCAGTGGAATTGCTTCCGATGAACGGAAGTTCATGTACAAATAATCCAACACCATGTCCGATTCCTCCATAATTGTACTGCAGATATGGTGTGTCTTTGATTGCTTTTAAAGATGCTTCATAACATTCTGTTCCGGTTACTCCCGGTTTGATCATCGCTTCTACATCTTCTGTCATCTGTCTGGACAGGTCGTATACTTTCCTTTGCTCTTCACTTGCTTTCCCTACTACAACGGTTCTTGTCATATCTGACAGGTAGCCATTGTACTGGCATCCGTAATCCATCAGGACAAAATCGCCATATTCGATCGCCTTGCTGGATGGGATACCGTGCAGCAGAGAAGTTCTTGCTCCGGAAATCAAAATGCCTCCGTACGGCTTTGTGTCCGCTCCTTCCATCACCATATAGTGGGAAAGTCTGGAAGCCAGTTCCTTTTCTGTGACACCGACACGGATGTCTTTTAAAATCTTATCGAATGCTCTTGATGCGATCTCACAGGCTGCTCTTAAATATCCTTCTTCTTCCTTTGTCTTTACAGAGCGAAATTCCTCTGTCACATTGACGGTCGGAACCATCTCTGCGGAAACTTCCCTCCGGATCGACTCATAAAAGCTAAACGTAAGGTAATCTTCCTCAAAACCGATGGTTTTGATCTGTTCCATTTCACTCAAATGATGGATTGTCTTACCAATGGAATTACCAGGCGTACGCCAGTTTACGATTTCATAATCCGGACATTCATAAGATGCCTGCTCTGTATATCTCGGATCTGTTATGAAATACTGGTGCTTCCTTGTAATATAAAGATAGGAATCATCTCCTGTATAAGAACTGATATATCGAACGTTCGCCGGTTTGGCAATAAAAAAAGATTCTATGTCATGTTCTTCCATGTAATTCCTTAATCTTTCTATTGAATTCATGGGTTTTTCCTCCCCTCAAAAAATGTATAATTATAGTATCATCATACGCCTCTTTCTGTCAATATATGAACACTTAATTTGTTTCATATTTTTACATTTTCGTCATTATTTTTTGTATTTTTTAAATTTTTTGATGTTTATTCATTTTTTTATTATTTTTTTTAATTTTTTTCTTGTTTTTCTTTGTTGACAATTTTATATTTGGTCATTTATCACTAGGATTCGGTTCAGTTTTTGTTCATTTTTTCACAATTTATTCACATTTTATATTTTTATTTCTTTAACATTATTACCAATTTTAAATTTTTATGCTTAATACTAAATTTTTATGCACCAAAAAAAGAGTCGGGGAATGCAAAAATCATGCATTCTCCGACTCTTTTTTCATATAAACCTGAAATGATTCACAATTCAAATCAAACAATGGTTTAAAACAAATCCCATTATATCGGAATTCAAGTCCGTTTCTTTTTATATGCTTTTCTGCTTCTTTTTCATCAACAGAAAATTTCAAATATTCCTTTTCATCACTGAGTGCCGCAAGCACATAAGGTCCATAATGGAAAGTTGTCAATTCTTTTCGATCCGGTGCACTCTCCAAACGAAAAGTCCCCCGGAATTCTGTCCGTATCGTATGTGTTCCTTCCGGAATCTTCAGCACGGCATAGCCTTCTTCTTCTCCGTATTTTATTATACGCATTCCGTCCATATAGATATTCCATTCATTTTTACTCCAGTGCGGAATCCTTATTTTAATTTTCCGCTCTTTCTGGGTTTCTACCTCAATGGTACCGCATCCCGGCTCTTCCATTTTTGTTTTTTGCCGGACTACAACCTGTTCTTCTTTCCAGTCCAGGCGGGATGTAATAAAAAGATGGATAAAAAGCGTTTCTCCTTCTGCCGTATAAATCATATCCGCATATTTAAAGTGGCTTTCCATCCCCGTTCCGTGACAACAGGAATTTTCATGTTCAAATTTTTTGGCATATCCGGGAGCCAGAGGCATGAAATAAACCGTTTCTCCCGTTGCTCCGTGCTCCTTTCCTCCAAGAATATGGTTTGTCATGGTTCTTTCATAATAGTCGATCATTTCTTTTTTCTTTTCATACGGATACAGTTCTTTTGTCAATTTCAGCATGTTGTAGGAAGCACAGCTTTCCGCCGTATTTTCTGTCAAAGCATCACCAATACATCCCGGTGCTTTAAACATTTCCCCTTCTCCTGTTCCACCGATGGCATAAACATGTTTCTCTGTTACCGTTTCCCAGAAAAACCGGGCTATATCGTAATATTTCTTTTCTTCTGTTGCCTTAAAAATTTCCATCGCCCCAATCATCTGAGGAATATGTTGGTTAGCGTGCATTCCTTCCAACGTGTCGGTTTTCCATTCCATAGGAAGAAATAATTTTTCATTATCAAAATATTTTGCAGTTTCCAGATAGATATTCTCCCCGGTTATTTTATATAATCTTGCCATCACTTCATTCATGCCGCCGTATTCTCCGGCAATATACATGGCCCACATTTTTCTTCTTTTTTCTTCCGTCAATGAAGATAACCTGGCATACACCCATTTCCCCAGTTTTTGTGCGATCAAAAGTGCATCATCGATCTGTACAAATTCATAGCAGTCCAGCAATCCTGCCAAAATCTTATGAAGGGTATAATACGGAGCCCATATTTCCGGATACGGAGTGTACTGTTCCAGTTTATCAAACTGTTCTTCGGTATATCCGCTTAAAAACCCTTTATGAATTCCGGGAATTTTTTCAAATGCTTCCTGACATTTTTTCATTTCCTGAATCATATAACAGGCTTTTTCTTTGATCCTTTCCTCTTTACACGCTTTGTAGCAAAGGGCAAGGGCAGAAAGA
Organism: uncultured Drancourtella sp.; assembly: GCA_937880845.1. Classification (GTDB taxonomy): domain Bacteria; phylum Bacillota; class Clostridia; order Lachnospirales; family Lachnospiraceae; genus Sellimonas. The sequence continues at coordinate 29,339 of CALFLL010000034.1, read as the reverse complement.
TAGTGCCCTGTCGTATGTCCTCTGAGATTACACTTTGGATCATCCCATCCTGTCATCGGATCAGCTCCCTTTGTGTCCAGCCCGGATGCCGTCCTGAAATTATAAAGCATCTGATCATCATCTGTGGATAAGAGAAATTGTTTCATTTCTTCCTGAGCCGTATAAAATCTGCTTTCCCCTTCCAAGACCGCCTCTCCATGATCAAAAAAACGAACCGTTGTATCCGCACTTTTTTTCTTTGCCTGTTCACACTGTTCTTTTACATAGATTTCTGCCAGAACCTCATTTTCCAATCCGTCCAGTCTGCCCTTTTCCAAAACTTTTCCCGTTGTTTGGTAAATCCTTCTACTGCCGCCCTCCCAGTTGATTTTATGAGAAAGCAAATGCTCCTCTTCCGTACAAATGACCGCCACTTCCGGTAAAAAGATTTCCCTGTTTTTCAAAACTTCCCGTTTGATTTTCCTCACACTTTTTACCCGAATCTGTGGTTTTTCCTGTAAAATACATACCCTGTATTCTTTTGTTATTTTTTCATCACCGCAAGAAAAAGTCGCCCATAATGGTACGATACGGTCTCCCGTTCCGTACACCGGACGGGTTACCTTGCCATCTGCCCCAAGAAAACGGGGATGTCCCGACTCCCATTCAATTTCAGATCCGTACTTTCCTTTTATCGGAAGTTCCAGATCAAATTCTACCGTGTTTAAATTTCCCAGATATAAAGTTTCCATATCTTTTCTGATTCTTTCTTTTGCGTCCACTTCTGCACCTCCTGTTAGTTTGGTTATACCAGACCTTCAATACATTTGCAATCCTCTTTTTCCGACATAAAAAGGAGACACAGATTCTCTGTGTCTCCCAAAACGTAATTTCAAAAATTACAATGATTATTCTGTTTTTCCGTACAGGGCAACAAGTTTGCTCAGATATTCATATCTTTCTTTTGCTTCCTGTTCGTTCTTAGCAAATAATTCTTTTGCTTTTTCCGGATTCTGTCTTACAAGAGAGTTGTAACGAACTTCTCCGTTTAAGAATTCCTGATAATCTCCTGTCGGAGCCTTGCTGTCCAGAGTGAATTTGTTTTCAGCAGCCGGATTGAATCTGAAGTTGTTCCAGTATCCACATTCTACTGCCAACTGTTCTTCTGTCTGAGCTTTGCTCATACCTTTCTTAATACCATGGTTAATACATGGAGCATAAGCGATGATCAGTGATGGTCCCGGATAAGCTTCTGCTTCGGAGATTGCTTTTACGGTCTGGTTGAAGTCAGCACCCATTGCGATCTGAGCAACGTATACATATCCATAGCTCATAGCGATACCTGCAAGGTCTTTCTTCTTAACTTCTTTACCGCCTGCTGCGAACTGAGCGATAGCACCTGTCTTTGTAGATTTGGAAGCCTGTCCGCCTGTGTTGGAGTAAACTTCTGTATCGAATACCATGATGTTGATATCCTGTCCGCTTGCAAGTACATGGTCAAGTCCGCCGAATCCGATATCATATGCCCAACCGTCTCCACCGAAGATCCACTGGGATTTCTTAGCAAGGAAGTCTTTATTCTTAACGATGTCTTTACATACTTCGCAGTCGCATCCTTCTAATGCTGCCACTAATTTGTCTGTAGCTGTTCCGTTTGTAGCGCCACAGGAGAATGTATCTAACCATTCCTGACATGCTGCTTTTACTTCTTCAGAAGCTTTATCGGATGCTGCAACGGATTCTACTTTTGCTTTTAAGCCGTTTCTCAATGCTTTGTTAGCAAGCATCATACCATAACCAAACTCAGCATTGTCTTCAAACAGAGAGTTAGACCAAGCAGGTCCTTTGCCCTGTGCGTTTACTGTGTATGGTGTAGACGGTGAGGAGTTACCCCAGATAGAAGAACATCCTGTTGCATTTGCAATGTACATTCTATCACCGAATAACTGTGTTACCAATTTAGCGTAAGGTGTTTCACCACATCCTGCACAAGCTCCGGAGAATTCAAGCAGAGGCTGTTTGAACTGGCTTCCTTTTACTGTGTTTTCTTTGAATTTGGCAACAACTTCCGGTTTTACTTCGATTTCTCTTCCGTAATCAAAGAAGTTCTGTTCTCCAACGTTTTCTTCCATATTACCCATAACAAGCGCTTTTTCGCCTTTCTTTCCTGGGCAGACATTAGCACAGGAACCACATCCTGTACAGTCATAAGCAGATACTGTGATGGAGAATTTCATATCCGGCATACCAATCATCGGAATTGTCTGCATTCCTTCCGGAACATTTGCAGCTTCTTCTTCTGTCAGAGCTACCGGACGGATAACTGCGTGCGGACATACATATGCACAACGGTTACACTGGATACAGTTTTCCGGCTGCCAGATCGGGATATCTACTGCGATACCACGTTTTTCGTAAGCAGCTGTTCCGGATGGTGTTGTACCGTCTACGTATTCTGTAAATGCAGATACCGGTAATGTGTTACCTTCCTGTGCATTTACTTTTGCCTGAATATTTTTAACGAAGTCTACAACTTCTTTTCTTCCGCCTTTTACTTCAGGTGTGAATAAACCTTCGTCTGCTGCGTCTTTCCAGCTTTCAGGTACTTTTACTTCAACAACCTGTTTTGCACCTGCATCGATGGCATCGTAGTTCATCTGAACGATCTTGTCACCTTTTCTTCCGTAAGTAGCTTTTGCTGCTTTCTTCATTAAGTCGATTGCTTCTTCTTCCGGAATGATGGCTGCAAGTTTGAAGAAAGCAGACTGAAGGATTGTATTGATACGTCCGCCAAGTCCGATTTCTTTACCGATCTTGATACCGTCGATCACATAGAACTTGATGTTGTGGTTAGCGATGAATGCTTTTACCTGTCCCGGAAGATGTTTTTCCAGTCCTTCCATATCCCATGGGCAGTTCAGAAGGAATGTTCCTCCGTCAACAAGTTCCTGAACCATGTTGTACTTGTTGATGTAAGATGGGTTATGGCATGCAACAAAGTTTGCTTTCTTGATCAGATATGTAGATTTGATCGGTTTCTTACCAAAACGTAAGTGAGACATTGTCACACCGCCGGATTTCTTAGAGTCGTAATCAAAATATGCCTGAGCATACATATCTGTGTTGTCACCGATGATCTTAATGGAGTTCTTGTTTGCACCGACTGTACCGTCAGCACCAAGTCCCCAGAATTTACAGTTGATTGTTCCTTCCGGAGTTGTAACAAGCGGAGCTCCTACTTCCAGAGACAGATGTGTAACATCATCTACGATACCGATTGTGAATTTTTCTTTTTCTGTATTTTCGTATACGGCTACGATCTGAGCAGGTGTTGTATCTTTGGAACCTAATCCGTAACGTCCTGTCTGAATCTTAACACCGTCAAATTTTGTTCCCTTTAATGCTGCAACAACATCAAGGTACAATGGTTCGCCCTGTGCTCCCGGTTCTTTTGTTCTGTCAAGAACAGAAATTACTTTTACGGAATCCGGAATTGCATTTACAAGTGCTTCTGCGCAGAACGGTCTGTAAAGACGAACTTTTACGACACCGACTTTCTTGCCCTGTGCAAGTAAGTAATCAACTGTTTCATCGATTGTTTCACAAACAGAACCCATAGCAATGATCACATGCTCTGCATCTTCTGCTCCGTGGTAGTTGAACAGTTTGTAATTTGTGCCGATTTTTGCGTTTACTTTATCCATGTATTCCTGAACGATAGCCGGCATAGCATCGTAGAATGGATTACATGCTTCTCTTGCCTGGAAGAATACGTCCGGATTCTGGGCAGATCCTCTTTCGCAAGGATGATTTGGATTTAATGCATGTTTACGGAATGCATCTACTGCATCCATATCTACTAATTCTTTCAGATCTTCGTAATCCCATGTTTCGATTTTCTGAATTTCGTGGGATGTACGGAATCCATCGAAGAAGTTGATGAACGGAAGACGTCCTTTGATAGCTGCACAGTGAGCAACCGGTGTCAAATCCATAACTTCCTGAACACTTGATTCACAAAGCATCGCACATCCTGTCTGACGGCATGCATATACGTCAGAGTGGTCACCAAAAATGGAGAGTGCATGGCTTGCAAGTGCACGGGCAGATACGTTGAATACACCCGGAAGCTGTTCTCCTGCGATTTTATATAAGTTAGGAATCATAAGAAGTAATCCCTGAGATGCTGTATAAGTTGTTGTAAGAGCACCTGCAGCAAGGGATCCATGTACAGTACCTGCAGCACCTGCTTCGGACTGCATTTCTGTTACCTGTACTTCTTGTCCAAAAATATTTTTTCTTCCCTGGGTAGCCCATTCATCTGTAGCTTCTGCCATAACGGATGATGGTGTGATCGGATAGATTGCCGCTACATCTGTAAATGCATAAGAAGCATGAGCTGCAGCATGGTTACCATCCATGGTTTTCATTGATCTTCCCATTTCTTTATTCCTCCTTAAGTTTCAAAAAGTGTTTCTAAATTCATAGATATTTTTATTATATCCCTATTGGTTTTAAAAGTCCAGTATCCGTCTTACATATTTTGTTCCTTTTTCGATACATTTTTAACAAAACAGAGGCATCTTTTTAGATGCCCCTGACATATTATTTTTTTACCGTCTTCTTTTTTTGTTTAGCAGATATAAAATTGCTGCCATAGACATGGTTATTCCGGCTGCCGCTTCTGCCATTGGTGCCCGGTCTCCTGTTTTTACCGTTTCCTTCTTTTCACTGTTTTCCGGTTTTGAAACTGTATTATTTGTACTTGTCTGTGTATTGTTTCCGATTCCGGACATATCTTGTCCTTCATTATCTTCCGGTGTCTGTGTATCCGATTCTCCTCCATTCGGCGTCTGTGTATCGGAACCATTTTCGTCCGTAAACTTACCTTCCGTATTTGCTGCATCCGGATAAATTTCTTTTCCGTCCGATGTTCCAAGCATTACTTCTGATAATTCCGCCTTTTCATTTCCTGCATCATTAAATGTGAGTTCCGCGATTTCATCCGGTTGTTCAGAATAAGAAATCGTTAATTTCAATTTTCCGTTTTCCGTTTCCTCACGAAGAATCTCTCCGCCTTTTGCATCGATCTTCTCTACCTCTTTACCGTTTAAATCAATCACCGTATCTACGACACGGGTTTCTTCTTTTTTATTATCCAAGGTCAGAAGCGCTTTGTTTCCATCTATTTCCAATGTGACTTTTTCTATATCTCTGTTCTTTTTATTTAATTCTGTCTGAGGTAAAAATGCACTTTCATCAAAAACTTCCCCTGTCATGGAAGCCGGTTTTTCAATTCTTAAAGCAGCCAATGCGATTGGAGAAATGTCTGCATTTGTTCCTCCGCTCAGACGTTTTCCGGAATCTACCGTCTGTCCTCCCACTCCAATATAGATATCTTTATTTGACGGATCTTCCGATCCATGATCGGTACCGCTTCCGCCATGATCTGCATTCGCTATGATCAGTGTATCATCATACTGTCCTGTTTCCTTCAGTGCATCCACCACTGCTTTATAGTAATCATCATATTGTTCTAATTCCGACCAATAAGTGTCATTATAAAATCCGGTGGAATGTCCGACATGATCTTGCCAGTCACTCTGCATATAGACAACCGCCGTATTTTTGAACTCATCGCTTCTGATATAATCTGCCACATCATAAAAACTCTCTTTTGAAGCAGAACCTTTTCCAAATACCTGAGCATCCGGTTCAATGATACCGTTTAAAATCTGAGTCCATTCTGCAAAAGCAGCATTGTGACGTGCCGGAAAAGCTTTGGAAACTGCTTTAAATAATGACGGATAGCTTGGTGTTTCTTTTCCGTAATCTGCATAATATACTTCTCCTGCCGTAGTGTTCGTTACCTGATAATCCGACGGCACATCCTTCCACGGTACCCCATGAAGGATGGAAGAATAGTTCTGTGCGGAAATGGCCGGACTTACTGCCTGTGCAGAATAACTTGTAGCGAATTCCTTATTAAATAAATCCATAGCATATTTATTTTTTCTTTTTGCCATAATTTCCGGTTCCGTTCTTTTTACCGGCAATACCGAATTGTTTTCCGCATAATAAATAGCATCCGGATTCCATACCTGTCCGCTTCCGTCTACCGTAAGAATCACAACATGCTTATATGGATAAATTGCCGCTTCCTGTGCCGTTGCCTGTTTCATATTTTCATCTGCAAGTGCAACGTCTCCCGCTCCTATTACGCCGTCACCATTAAAGTCTAGCTGATCTTTTCCGTAAATCTGTACCGTCGTTTCTGCCTCCGGTTGTATCTTCTGTGTATCTGTAACCTCTTCGTTACCTGCATACGCCTTGAAATTTTCCGTTTTTATAACTGTTTGTCCACCGGATTTTGTCCGGAAATTCAATTTGCTCAGTCTTGTTGTGCCGAAATTTCTGAAATCATCCGTTGACAAAGCCGCGGACGATATAATGTGCAGTCTGCCTTCTCCTTGCTTTTCAATCGAAACTCCGTCCATGGTATGCTGATCGCTTTCATACTCAAGATAGGCAGGATCATACACAATATCATATTCGATTTTATCCACACTTCCATTGGTCTTTTCATTTGCATGAATGTTTAAATTCCATTCCCCGTCCAAAGCGGTTCCTTCTGAAGCCGCAAAACCAAGTCCGATTTGTTGAGGTTGTGGTTTTTCGATATCCGCACCGGCAAACGCTTCTGCATTTAATTCCGAAATTTCTTCTTCATTTAATGCGGTACTGTATAACCTCGCAAAACTCAAATCCCCATGGATCATAGATTCCGCACTTCCCGAAATACTGCTGTCTCCTCCCAAAACCATATTCCATGCCTGTTCAGATGAAGGATATGATATCCCCCCTGTTTGTGCCTCCGTGTTTTCGGAAGCCAATTCTCCATTTACATAAAGTTTTACATCTTTTCCGTCTACGACCCCCACAATATGATACCACTGTCCGGCTTTTACAGTTGCTTCCGGTTGTCTGTAGGCTCCACCGACATGAGCAAAAAATGTAAGTTTTCCGTTATTTAATCCAAGCCCGATCCCTCCGGACTGCTGATTTGAAAAGATATCATGTTCTCCACTTGGAATACTGTCAAATTTTACCATACATTCCATAGTAACATTCTGATTGATTTTCCCATATTTTTCCTGATCAAACGGATACAAATAAGCAGAATTTCCATCAAATTTTACAATATTTTTGTGAAGTTCTTCACTCATCTCAATTTTAGGATTCCCGACCGTTTTCCCAAGTTCATTTTGTAACGGTGATAAATCCTTGGCACCATCTGAAAAATCCACATTAAAAATATCGGCTCTTTCTGACACTCTTTCCCCAACGTTTTCCTGAAGCACTGTCTGTTCTGCTTTGGTTTCTTCCTGTGACACCGTCTGCCCTGATGCCTGTACTGCTAAACCAGCCTGCGGTACCGTTATTGCTGTCACCATCAAAAAAGCTACTAATTTTCTTTTCATGTTTTCCTCCTGTCACATTATACGAAAGCTATTAAACACAAAAAATTATAGAGCACGTTTTTATTTCACTCTATCACATTACAGTTAAATCAGGGTAAAAAATAAGTAAAGCAGATGCCCTGTAGGACGCTGCTTTACTTACCAAACATTTTTTTCTTCTTTATTTTTCCAAATCCGATATTTCCATAACCTCCGCCACGGTTCCATCCATCTTTTCCGATTCTTCCATACACAAAGCACAAAACAGCAAATACCATACAAAATACCGATAATATTTGTGATACCGGAAGATTGACCTGTGAGATGATAAGCCGGTCTGTCCGTATCCCTTCAATCCAAAACCTGCCTGCACCATACCCAAACAAATAAACAAGGAACATCTCCCCGTCGTACCGGCGATATCTGCGAAATGTAATGAGAACGGCAACTAGCACGATACACCATAAGGATTCATATAAAAATGCCGGATGAACCTGTATGTAATTGATACCGTCTGTCTGCATAACATGATTTCTCAGGTTCTCCGTAACATCGGCTGCCCGCACATCCGAAACCGGGATCTGCATGGCAAAGAGGCTGTCCGTATAACCTCCGAAAGACTCCCGTTTGAAAAAATCTCCCCATCTCCCGATAGCCTGTCCTGCCGCAAGCCCTACGACAGCCGTATCCAAAATCATCAGCGGGTACAATTCTTTGACCTTTGCCACAAGAAAGACAGCCACAATTCCTCCGATCAGAGCACCATAAAATGCAAATCCTCCATCCTGCAGACGGAAAATTTCGTTCGGATTTTGGCTGTAATAGTCCCATTCAAAAGCCACATAAAACATCCGTGCACCGAGCACTCCAAACAAAATGACACCAATAAACACCTCAAGATAATCCTCTATGTTCTGCCGGGTTCTTTTGGCCTGAAGAAGGGATAGAAAAATTCCGACTATCAAAGCAATGCCTATAAGGATACCATAATATCCGATTTCCACTCCGAATATACGGACACTCCTTCCTACCTTCTCCAGTTCAATTCCAAGATTCGGAAAGTAAATTGCATTCTGCATATGCTCCCCTTTCCTTTATTTATACATTAAAACGGAACAATACAACATCTCCATCTTTTACCACGTATTCTTTTCCTTCTGATCTTACAAGTCCTTTTTCTTTTGCAACCGTCATTGTTCCTGATTCAATCAAGTCTTCATAGGAAACAACTTCCGCACGGATAAATCCACGTTCAAAATCAGAATGGATCTTTCCTGCAGCCTGCGGTGCTTTTGTTCCCTTTTTAATGGTCCATGCACGCACTTCCGGTTCTCCCGCTGTCAGATAACTGATCAGTCCAAGGAGGCTGTAACTTGCCTTGATCAGCTTTTCAAGTCCGGATTCTTTCAGTCCCAGATCTTCCAGAAACATCTGCTTTTCGTCATCATCAAGCTCTGCAATTTCCTGTTCAATCTCTGCACATACGACAAACACTTCGTATCCGCATTCTTTTGCAAATTCCCGTACTTTCTGAACACCTTCATTGTTTGCACCGTCATCTGCAAGATCATCTTCAGAAACATTGGCTGCAAAAATAACCGGTTTATAAGTAAGAAGATTATAACTTTCTATCCATTCCTGTTCTTCTTCGTCACGGATATCTTGAAAACTTCCTGCCATCTTTCCGTCTTCCAGATGGGCTTTGATCCGTTGCATCAGTTCCAGTTCTTTTGCAACCGTCTTGTCATTTCTTGCTGCACGTACTGCTTTGCTGATCCTTCTTTCCAATACTTCAATATCAGAAAAAATCAGTTCCAGATTAATGGTTTCAATGTCACGAAGAGGGTTGATGCTTCCGTCCACATGAACAATATTCGGATTTTCAAAGCAGCGTACCACATGTACAATGGCATCCACTTCACGGATATTTGCAAGAAACTGGTTTCCAAGACCTTCCCCTTTGGAAGCTCCTTTTACCAGGCCTGCAATATCAACAAATTCGATCACGGCCGGAACAATCTTTTTTGTATTATACATTTTTGCCAGCACATCCAGACGTTCATCCGGTACCGTAACAACTCCCACATTCGGGTCGATGGTGCAAAACGGATAATTTGCAGATTCCGCACCTGCCTTTGTCAGTGAATTAAAAAGTGTACTTTTTCCAACATTTGGTAATCCAACGATTCCTAATTTCATAATTTTTTCTCCTTTTCTTACAAGGTTTCTTCCTGATTTTTTTATTTTATTTCATCTCTTGTTTCCATGAAAAGAAGCATACCGGAGTCAAAGGAAATCCTAAGCTCCTCTTCCTCTATCTCATTGCTGACACAAAGGCTGTCACACGGCTTCAATTCATGATTTTTTAACGGATATTTTGCTCCTTCTATCGTAACTTTGTCCACTTCTCCGCCAAACGGAAAAATGGAAAAGTACCGTCCGAACAAGTCTTTCTTTTTTAGACGGATTTCCCGGTCAAACAGTCTGATCCTGTTGTGACTGTCTAGGATTTCCGCTTCTACTCCCGCTTTGTTCGGAATTTCCAGAGACTGGACGTTTGCCCAGACATGATCCAACCTGTTTCCTGTTCCACCCAAAATGATCATTCTGTCACATCCAAGGGTAATTGCAAGTCGGATAGCTATTTCTGTATCGGATGCATCTTTTACCGGATTATACTCTCGAATCGGTACCTTGGTTTCATCTCGATAATAGGACAGTATTTCTTCTGAAATGCTGTCAAAATCTCCCACGATATAATCCGGAAGGATTTTATTTCTATACAGAAATTCCAGTCCTTTATCAACTCCGATGATTCTTTTCTGTTTGTACGAATTGAATACCTGAAGTGCGAAGACATCATCCACACTTCCTCCGGTGATAATGATCGTAATCCTATTCATATCTGTTTAAAATCTCCATCATTGCCTGTGTATTTTGTGCCGGATTTCCGACAAATATGGCTGAACCTGCCACAATCACATTTGCACCTGCTTCAAGTACCTCTTCTACATTGCTTGTATAGATACCGCCGTCTACTTCAATGTCTGTCTGTAATCCTCGTTCATCCAGCATCTTTCTGACTGTACGAATCTTTTCCAAAGATTCCGGAATAAATTTCTGTCCGCCAAATCCCGGATGCACGCTCATGACAAGTATCATGTCTGCTTTTTCCAATACCGGAAGCAGTACCTCTGTCGGCGTTTCCGGGCAAATGGAAAGTCCTACTTTTTTCCCGCAATCTTTGATGGCCCGGATTGTAGCCTCAATATCTTCACATGCTTCCATGTGGATTGTAATGATGTCTGCTCCGGACTTTGCAAATTCCTCTACATATCGAATTGGTTCCTGTACCATCAGATGGACATCCATCACCTGCTTTGTCACATCGCAGATTGATTTCAGCACCGGCATTCCAAAGGAGATACTTGGTACAAACATTCCGTCCATTACGTCAAAATGCAGATACTCTGCTCCATATTCTTCTGTTATTTTCATCTGTTCCGCCAGACATTTGAAATCCGCGGAAAGAATGGAAGGGGATAATATTCTTTTCATATCTTTTCCTCCTAGTATCGCTTTTTTTCTTCCAGTTCCTTGTATAATTCCAGGTAATGCTCATATCTGACTTTGGATATTTTTCCTGCTTCCAATGCCTCTTTTACCTTGCATCCCGGTTCGTGAGTATGACTGCACCCCTGAAATCTGCACAACCCCTCATAATCGGAAAATTCTCTGAAATAATATTTCAGTTCTTCTTTTTCAAAATCATTTACATAAAGGGAACTGAATCCCGGTGTATCCATAATATAAGAATCTTCATCCATGGCAAACAGTTCCGAATGTCTTGTCGTATGCTTTCCTCTTTCGATCTTACGGCTGACTTCCCCGGTCTGCATATTGGCATCCGGATTTAGAAGATTGATAAGAGAAGATTTCCCCACACCGGACGGTCCTGCAAGAACCGTGGTTTTCCCTTTCAAAATCTTTCTTATCATATCAATGTTTTCTTCTTTTACAGCACTTGTAAATACAAGAGGATATCCGCACGTTTCGTAAATATCCCTCAAATCGGATAAGTCGCTGTCATCTGCCAGATCTTTCTTGTTGAAACACAAAATGACGGGAATGGATTTGCTCTCCATCATAACAAGAAAACGATCCAGAAGATTCAAATGAGGTTTTGGTTTTGTCACCGCAAAAACCACAAGTGCCTGGTCAATGTTTGCCGTGGCCGGCCTGATCAGTTCATTTTTCCTTGGATAGATTTCCGTGATATTTCCCGTCTTTTCTTTCTCGTTCAGGACATCGATTTTTACATTGTCCCCAACAAGCGGTTTTATTTTTTCTTTTCTGAATAGTCCTTTTGCCTTACACTCATAAATACCGGATTCTACTACGTGAACGTAGTAGAATCCGGCAATTCCTTTTATAATTTTTCCTTGCATCAAGGTCTCCTTATACTTGTATGCGTTTTCTGTGATTTATTTGATGCTGATATAAAATGTAACGGAACCATCCGCATTTTTTTCATAACGGATGACTTTTCCATGTTCTACATCGGTATTCTTTTCATACTTTTTATTGTATTTCGTAATACCATTTTCTGCTGCCCATTTCGGTATGTTTGTTTCCCAAACCGGACCTGTTCCTGATGTTTCTTCCTGGTTATTGTCTGTTCCGTTTTCCTGATCCGATGTATTTCCCTGCTCATTATCCGTATTGTCTCCGGAATTTTCATCATCCTTGTTTTCGTCTTTATCCGGATCCGGTCCTTTACTTACCACATAACTGATGGTTGTTCCTTTTTGTATGCTTCCGGATGTCAATGACTGGGAAATGATCTCACCTTTGTCATATTCATCACTGTAATCTTCCGAACGGGAAACTTTCACTTCATTTTCTGTTGCCCAGGAAGTCAGATAACTTTCCTGCATTCCGACAAAACTTTGTACCGTAACCTTATCTTTCTCAGGATCTTTTCCGAGACTGACATATAAGGTAACGGAAGAGCCTTCCTCTACTTCGGTACCGGAAGACGGATTTGTTCTGATAACAAGACCTTTTTCGTATTCGTCACTATATTCTTCCTGTGTGCTTCCTACTTTTAATCCGCTTTCCTCCAACGCCTGTGTTGCAGAATCCTCATCATCACCGGCTACACTTGGAACAGATACGGTCGATGGCCCTGCACTTAACACAACCTTGATCGTAGAACCTTTCTTTGCTTTCTTTCCATATTCCGGATCCTGGCTTATAACCGTTCCTTCATCTTCATCGGACGCCTCTGTTCCTGCAACTTCCATCTTAAATCCTGCCTTTTCCGCTGCATCTCTTGCCTGATTTTCTGTCAGATCGATACCAGAAAGCTGCGGAACCGCGATTTTCTTCGTTTCTTCCTCTTCTGTTTTATTTTCATTGCTTCCGAAATCGAATGCACCCATGGCACCTGCAATTCCAAAGCCTGCCGCACATATTACAAGTACCGCAATGGCAATGATAGCTGTCTTCATGACACCGCTCATCTTCGGCTTCTTGCCATGCTCTTCTTTGTTTTGACGTCCTTTTTCGTGTCTGTCTTCATATTCGTCTTCATATTCGTCATCATATTCCGGATCGTCATACTCATCAGCGTATCCATTGTCATCGTATTCTTCATATTCATCCCGGATTTTTCTTCTTTCTTCATCCGAGATCATGACCGTTTCAGCACCTGCGTTATAAGAAGCTCCGTTTGCCTTCACAAAATCTCCGTCCGGGTCTGACAAAGAACGGCGCAAATCCTGTGCAAGAAGTGTCACATTCTGATAACGTCTGTCCGGAACTTTCTGCGTACATTTTAAAATAATCTGTTCCAGGCTGTACGGGATCGGAACATATTCTGACGGAGGAACGATTTCTTCCTGAAGATGTTTTACCGCAATGGCTACTGTTGTTTCCCCATCAAACGGTACACGTCCCGTGACCATTTCATACATGGTAATACCGATGGAATAGATATCACTTCTTTCATCTGAAAATCCGCCTCTTGCCTGTTCCGGAGAAGTATAATGAACGGATCCCATCGCATTGGATGTAATCGTCTTGGAACTTGCGGCCTTGGCAATCCCGAAATCCGTTACTTTTACTTTTCCTTCATTGGAAATAATAATATTCTGCGGTTTGATATCACGATGAATGATATGTCCTTTATGTACCGCTTCCATTCCGGCACATACCTGTAGTGTGATACTTACCACTTCTTTTGGTGTAAGTCGCTCTTTCTTTGCAATATATTCTTTTAATGTGATGCCCTCTACCAACTCCATTACCATGTAATAAAGTCCTCTGTCAACTCCGACATCATAAACATTAACAATGTTCGGATTCATGATCCCGGCTGCCGCCTGGGCTTCCGAACGGAATTTTTTTACATATGTTTCATCTTCCCGGTATTCCTTTTTCAGTACTTTTACAGCGACATACCGGTTCAGTACCTTGTCGCGCCCTTTGTAAACATCGGCCATTCCGCCTGCACCAAGCTTACTCAGGATCTCATACCGCTCCCCTAATACAATACCATCTTTTACCATATACTCACCTCATCTGCATACGGCTGTGCCAATACTACTCCTATATTATCAGAACCACCGTTTTCATTTGCTCTTCGAATCAAATTTTCCACTGCCTCCACAATATCACGCGCGCTTTTTACAATCTGGAAAATCTCGTCGTCGTCCACCATATTTGTCAGTCCGTCGCTGCACATAAGGACAACGTCTCCGTTTTTCAATCTATATTCAAAGAAATCCGGTTCTACTCTTCTTTTCACTCCCATTGCACGCGTAATGATATTTTTATCGGGATGGTGTTTTGCCTCTTCTTCCGTCAGTCCTCCAAGCCGTACCATCTCTTCTACCATAGAATGATCTCTTGAGAGCTGCCGAATTTCTTTATTGATCAGATATAATCTACTGTCTCCGACATTTGCAAAATACAAAACATGATCCATGATCGTAGCGGCTACAAGTGTTGTACCCATGCCCTCCAACCTGCTGTCTTTTTCTGCCTCTTCGATCAATTTTTCATTGGCAGCCTGCATGGCACTTCCTATAATGGTCTGAGGATCTGTTCCTTTGCTGTTTTGTACTTCTTCCACCAGAGCTTCTACCGTAAATCTGGAAGCGAAATCACCCGCACGGTGTCCCCCCATTCCGTCTGCCACCACAAGCAGATTCGGAAGGTTTCCTATCGTTTCATCCGTTGCAAACACATAATCCTGATTGATTTCTCTTTTTCTTCCAATATCGGTTTTTGAAAATGTTTTCATTTTCATTCTCCTTATACTTGTCTGTGTTTTATTCTTAACTGACCACAGGCCCCGTCGATATCGGAACCCATTTCTCTTCTAATAGTAACATTTATGCCGTTTTTTTCAAGTTTATTTTGAAAAATCATGGCAGATTTTTTGCTTGGTTTCTCAAAATCCCGTTCCTTTATAGGGTTCACGGGAATCAGATTCAGATGACAGTTTCGGTGTTTTAAAAGTGCCGTCAGCTCCTCTGCATCTTCTTTTGTATCGTTAACGCCGTGCACAAGACTGTATTCAAAAGTCATCCTTCTTCCGGTCTTCTGAAAATAGTCATCACACGCTTGCAGTACTTCCTTTAATTCATATTTATTCGCTACCGGCATCAAAATCTTTCTCTTTTCCTGTGTGGAACCATGAAGAGAAAGAGCCAATGTAATCTGAAACTTTTCTTCTGCCAGTTTTCTGATATTCGGTACGATACCACAGGTGGAAGCAGTAATATTCCGCTGACTGATATGAAGACCGTTTTCATCGCTGACCATCCGGATAAATCGTACAAAGTTATCATAATTATCAAGCGGTTCTCCTGTTCCCATGATGACAATATTCGAAACTCTTTCTCCGCTTAATTTCTGTACTTCGTACACTTCCCGCAACATTTCCGAAGTCCTCAGATTGCGAATCAATCCTCCGATGGTAGATGCACAAAATCTGCATCCCATCCTGCATCCCACCTGTGAAGAAATACACACACTGTTGCCGTGTTTATATTTCATCAGAACGCTTTCTACCATATTTCCGTCTTTTAATTCAAACAGGAACTTATTTGTTCCATCTATTTTGGAAATTTGTCGTTCCACCAGTGTCACTTTTGCAATCTCATACTCTTCCTCCAGCCTTTCCTTAAGTGTCTTTGGAAGATTGGACATTTCATCAAATGATTCTGCAAGTTTTACATGGAGCCATTCGTATATCTGTTTTGCCCGAAACGTTTTCTCACCGATTCTGGCCATTTCTTCTTTCAATTCTTCTATTGTATAGGAACAAATATCTTTTTTTTCCATTGTATCTTACCCCTGCTTTTTTAATACTGCAATATAAAATCCGTCACAAGGATCAATTCCCGGAAGGAACTGTTTTTCTTTTTCCAAACTAAATTCCGGATGTTCTTTCAAAAACCATGCAGTATTTTCTTCATTTTCTCCTTTGTTGATGGTACACGTACTATATAAAAGTGTACCTCCCGGTTTTACATAACGGCAAACGACACAGAGCATCTTTCTCTGAAGAGCTTCCAGTTCTTTCTGCTGTTCTTTTGTCATATTGTATTTGATGTCTTTTTTTGAGGAAAGAACACCAAGTCCGGAACACGGTAAATCTGCAATGACAATGTCTGCTTTTTCTTCCGATTCCGGTTCAAAAACGGTCGCATCTTTTCTGACAGCTTCAATATTGCAAAGTCCTGTCCTTTCTATATTCTCTTCCAGAAGCCCCACTTTATAATCCGTCAAATCTCTTGCCTCTACATGTGCGCTTCCTTTCAGGCGTTCCGCTGCATGAAGGGCTTTCCCTCCAGGAGCCGCACAGACATCGATAATATAATCTCCCTGTCTGATCGGAAGACTTTCTACTGCCATCATGGAACTTGCATCCTGTACATAAAAAAGTCCCTCTTCAAATGCGTCAATGGCTCCCAGATAGTCATACTCTGATATCCACAATGCATATGGCAGAATCGGATGATCTTCCACACGTCCTACTCCTTCTTCTTTCAGGCGTTGTTTTAATTCTTCCTTTGAGATCTGCTGCGGGTTAAAACGGATACAAGTCGGCTTTGTTTTTAACATATCTTCAAGCATCGCCACAACCGTTTCTTCCGTATAGTCCAAAAGCCATTTTTCCAGAATCCACTTCGGCATGGAATAGCGAATAGACAGTGCCTCAACCGTCGGTTCTGTCGGGTATGTAATTTCATCTATATTTCTTGCAATATTTCTAAGTATTCCGTTGATAAAACCTGCAAGATTCTGAAATCCTTTCTTTTTGGCAAGCTTTACCGCCTCATTGCAGACGGCACTTTGCGGCACATGATCCAGGTATTTCAACTGATAGACCGAACTTCTCAGGATTGTGCGCACGATTGGTTTCATTTTTGCTGTTTTTACTTTCGAGAACCGGTCAATGATGTAATCGATCTCAATCATATGTTCCAGCGTGCCTTCCACGACTTTCGTCAGGAGGGCACGTGATTTTTTATCCATGTATTGATATTTTTGCAGAACATTCCGAAGAGCCAGATGGCTTGGTACTTTATCTCTTGTAATCTCAAGAAGTACCGTCAGTATCAGTTCCCGTTCATTTACGGATTTAGTCATCTCTTCTTCCTCCTGTCAGAATCAAGATACGCAGAAGCTGCAGAATTGCGGATGCGGCACCGGCCACATAAGTCAGGGCTGCCGCACCAAGTACTTTTTTTGCCGCCGAAAGTTCATCCGGATAAAGAATATTGGCATCCCCGAGAATACGAATCGCACGGTTAGACGCATTAAACTCTACCGGAAGTGTAACGATCTGAAATAATACGGCAAAAGAAAATGCCAGGATTCCAAGATTGATCATCATAACAGAAGACCTGCTGTTGATCAAAAGTCCCAAAAAGATCAGCGGCCATGCGATTGCCGAACCGAAATTGGCGATCGGGACGATGGCACTTCTGAGATTTAACGGGATATATCCTCTTGCATGTTGAATGGCATGTCCACATTCGTGAGCCGCAACTCCGACTGCAGCTACCGACATGGAACTATATGTGGAATCCGACAGTCTCAGTACTTTACTGCGTGGATCGTAATGATCCGTCAGGCTTCCGCTGACTCTTTCTATCCGTACATCATAAAGTCCCGCTCCCCTCAGGATCTTTTCTGCTGCCTCTCTTCCCGTAATTCCTCCATGATTTCTTATCTGACTGTATTTTGCGTACGTAGATCTTACTTTTGCCGATGCAGCCATACAGATAATGACTCCGATAAGGACAAGACTGTATGTTGGATCAAAATAAAAATACGGCATTTTTTTCTTCCTTTCTTTCCCTTATTTTTCCCCTAAGATCATTCCTTTTTCTATTTCATATCCTCGCATGAATGACGCTGCGTCCATCCGTTTTTTCCCCGGTATCTGAAGTTCTTTGATGATCAGATTCCCAGCTCCCGTCTTAACGGCAAAATCCGTTTTCGTTACACGAATGACCTCACCCGGCACAGCATTTGCCGTCTGCAAATCTGCCTCACAATCTGCCGCCCAGATTTTCATGGTTTTGTCTTTCCATGTAGTATATGCACTTGGCCACGGATTTAAACCACGAATCAATCTTTCGATGTCATCTGCTTTTTGGTTCCAATTAATCTCACCCATATGCTTATCCAACATTTTAGCATATTCTGTCGGGCTTTCCCCCTGTTTTTCCGGAACTATGGTTCCGGCTTCCAGCTGTTTTAATGTTTCCACGCAAAGTTTTGCCCCCTCTTTGGCAAGACGATCGTGAAGACTTCCGCCTGTTTCTTTTTCATCCAAAACAACTTCTGTTTTTAAAAGCATATCACCTGTATCAAGGCCTTCATCCATCTGCATGGTCGTCACTCCGCTGACTGTTTCCCCATTGATGACCGCCCACTGGATCGGAGCAGCCCCGCGGTATTTCGGGAGCAGGGAAGCATGGACATTGACACATCCGTATGGTGTCATTTCCAGTATCTCTTTCGGAAGAATCTGTCCAAAAGCGATGACAACCATGATGTCCGCCTGATATTCCCTTAGTTTTTCAATACACTCCGGCTCTCTGATCCTTTTTGGCTGATATACTTCAATCCCATATTTTAATGCCGTTTCTTTTACCGGTGGAAACTGCATTTCTTTTCCTCTTCCTTTTGGTTTATCCGGCTGGGTGACTGCCAAAACAATCTCATGTCCTGCATCAATCAATGCTTCCAGTGTCCCAACGGAAAAATCCGGTGTTCCCATAAAAATAATTTTCATTCCTATTCCTCCACATTCTCATTATCATGGATTCCGTCTTCTGCCAGTCTCATATACATCAGTCCGTGAAGGTGCTCGATTTCATGGCAAAATGCCCTTGCAAGGAGTCCTTCTCCTTCCAGAATGACTTCTTCCATATCTTCATTGAGTGCTTTCACTTTTACACGGCTTGGTCTTGTTACGATTCCGTATTTCCCCGGAAGGCTTAAGCATCCTTCCTCACCGGTCTGGCTTCCTTCTGTCTCGATGATCTCCGGATTGATCAAAACGATTGGATCATCCCCTGTATCGATCGTGATCACCTGCTTGAGGACCCCCACCTGCGGAGCCGCAAGTCCCACACCGTATGCATCATACATCGTATCAAACATATCCTGAATCAGAATTTTGGTCCGCATCGTCATCTTATCTACCTTTTTACATTCTTTTGTAAGTACTTCTTCTCCCACTTCACGAATTTTTCTGATTGCCATATTCTTTCCCTCTCTTTTCTTTTTTAATTAAAACGGTTGTACCGGATCAAAGTCAAATTGTATCCTAATCTTTGAAAACCCGGTATTTACCTCTATATATTGTTCCATTTTGTTTTTTACCGCGGTCAAAGATTTATATTCTTCATGTTTGAAATACAACACTCTGCGGTAAACATCGTTTATTTTTCCCACATAAGGGATTGCAGGTCCAATCATTTCCATCCTATCATCTGTGTTTGTCTTTTTTGTGAACAATTTCAGATAATACGCTGCTTTTTCCAAAAGTGCTTCATCCGTACCGGACATAAGAACAGCCAGAAGATGTGCTGCCGGCGGATATCCCATCAGACGGCGGTACTTCATTTCCTCTTTAAAAAACGCTTCGTAATCCTGACTTGCCGCTGCACGGATGCTGTAATGATCTGGATTATACGTCTGAATGATAGCCTCCCCTTTCTCTTTTCCTCTTCCTGCCCGTCCTGCTGCCTGGCAAAGAAGAGCAAACGTACGCTCCGCAGACCGATAATCACTGATATATAGTGACAAATCTGCCGCAAGGACACCTACCAGTGTCACATTCGGGAAGTCATGTCCTTTCACGATCATCTGTGTTCCTATAAGAATATCTGCCTCCCGGTTTGCAAAGGCTGAAAGGATTCTTGCATGTCCCTCCTTATCTCTCGTGGTATCAATGTCCATCCTGAGAACTCTTGCCTTGGGGAACTGTTTTTTCACAATGTCTTCAATCTGCTGAGTGCCTGCTTTAAAAGCTCCTATATGCCCGGAACCGCATATCGGACAGGTGGTAATCATGGGTTCTTCATAACCGCAGTAATGGCATACCATTTTTCCACCCTTATGCCAGGACAACGACACGTCGCAATGAGGACATTTTACTACATATCCGCAGGACCTGCAAGACAAGAACCCCGCAAATCCCCGTCTGTTCAAAAAGAGCATCACCTGCTGTTTTTTTGAAAGACGATCCTCTATTTTCTCCTGCAGGCAATCGCTTAGGATGGAGCGGTTTCCTTTTCTTAGTTCTTCTCTCATATCGACCGTATATACCGACGCAAGCTTTTGCTCTCCTACCCTGTGATTCAGCCTCAAAAGGCGGTATTCTCCTTTTCTGCAGCTTTCGAATGCCTCCAAAGACGGTGTTGCAGAACCAAGCACCACACTTGCTCCTTCCAGTTCTGCCCGTTTTCTTGCCGTTTCTCTGGCATGATATCTTGGTGTCTGCTCACTCTTATAAGTGGTTTCATGCTCTTCATCGATCACGATCAATCCCAGATTTTCAAAAGGAGTAAACAGTGCGGACCGCGGACCGATCATCACATCGATCTCGCCCGTTTTCGCCCGCATCATCTGGTCATATCGCTCCCCCTGGGACAGACGGGAATTCATGATGGACACTCTGTTCCCGAAATTCCGCACAAAACGCATCACCGTCTGGTAAGTCAAAGCAATCTCCGGTATCAGAACGATCGCCTGTTTTCCCGCTTTGACTACTGTTTTGATCATTTCCATATAAACTTCCGTTTTCCCGCTTCCGGTAACACCATACAAAAGATAGGTTTCCCTTTTCCCTTTGCCATAATCGTCCCGAAACCGGCAGATGGCCTGTGTCTGTTCTTCTGTATAGTTGAGCGTCCGTTCCTGTTCTCTGCTGTTTTTCACCGGGTTTCTCCATATCTGTTCCGACTCTACCGTCAAAATCCCCATCTGCTCCAATGCCCTTATCACAGGTGCCGTGATATTGAGCTTTTTCGTAAGCACTGTATAGTCTATTTCCTCATCATCCAGAAGAGCCGCCAGAAGCCTTGCCCTGGCTTTCTGATTTTTACAAAGAAAAGACTGAAGAAATTCTTGCCCTTTCTCCTTTGATACAGCTCTTCGAATAATCCGCTTTTCTTTTTGTTTTTCCTGTTTTTTGATGGGAAGAACGGTCTTTAAAGCCTGGATCATGGTACCTCCGTAGTATTCCCTCATCCAAGCTGCCAGTTCCACCATTTTTTCCTCAATGTCTACGCTTTCCGGAGCAATTTCAAGTACTTCCTTTATCTTCCCCGGATCATACCCGGTTGTTTTTGAAAATCCTACGATATATCCCTTTCGTCTTGTATCTCCCTTTCCGAAAGGTACCATCACTGCCATACCCGTTTTTAATTTTTCTTCCAGTTCTTCCGGTATTTTATAATCAAAAATACGATCCAGTTTTTCATGTGTAATGTCTATAATAATTTGTGCGTACATGCTTCCTTTACCAATTCCTGTTCATCCATTTTATATTTGGTTCCCCTGATTTCCTGATAGGTTTCATGGCCTTTTCCGGCTATGACGATCAAATCTCCTTCTTTTGCCATCTCAATGGCATAAAAGACCGCTTCTTTCCGGTCTTTGATACGCAGACAGACTCCGTTTGCCATCTCAACACCTTTTTCAATCTCATCCATGATCGTTTCCGGCTCTTCCCATCTCGGATTATCGGAAGTAATGATCGTAAAATCGGAAAGAATGCCTGATACTTTCCCCATCTCTGTTCTTCTTGCCGGATCTCTGTTCCCTCCGCATCCAAACACCGTAATCAGTCTCTGAGGGTGATAGGCTCTGAGCGTTTCCAGCGTACTTTTTAAACTCATGGCGTTATGAGCATAATCAATGACTGCTTTCCCACCCTTTGGGATATCAAAAAACTGCATCCTTCCACGAACCGTAAATGTTTCCAATACCCTTCTTATCATCTCTTTTGCAATTCCAAGTTCCCTGCACACGGAAATGGCGGCAAGTGCATTATAGACCGTAAACCGTCCCGGTATCGGAAGTTCATAGGTCACTCCGTCTGCTCGGAAAGAAACTCCGGGATTACCATGGAACCATTGATCTGTATGGATTTCTTCTGCCTGAATGTCCCCACGGTAAATCCCGAAACTTTTTTTCCTGCAAGGCGTATCCCGAAACATCTGTACATAATACGGATCATCCATATTTCCAATCCCCGTCTTGCTTTGCAAAAACAATTTCCGTTTACACGTCATATATTCCTCCATATTTGCATGTTCCAATGCACTGATGTGGTCTTTTCCTAAATTCAGGAATACACCGATCTCATATTCGATGCCATATGTCCGTTTTAACTTCAATGCCTGAGAAGACACCTCCATCACACAGACTTTACATCCGTTATCTGCCATGCGTCGAAAACTTTTGTGCAGACTGATTGCATCCGGCGTGGTACACGCGGAAGGAATATGTTTCTCTCCGTCATATTGTTCAATGGTGCCGATCATTCCGGTTTTGATCCCTGCTTCTGACAGGATCTTCCAGATCATGGAAACAGTCGTCGTTTTTCCTTTTGTCCCTGTGACTCCGATCAGCTTCAGTTTCCTCTGTGGGTATCCTTCATATTCTGCTGACAGTAAGGCAAGGACCTTTCGTTCATCCTTTACAAGAATTCCTGTACAGTCCCGGTATGCTTTCAGTATTTCTTTAAGTTTCTCCTCTTCTTCCTTTGCCGCAAGTATTGCCGACGCTCCCTTTTGGATTGCTTCCTTTGCATAATCAATCCCATTCAGAACGCTTCCTCTGATACAGACAAACAGACTGTCCTTTTGTGCCAAACCGGAATTACTGCATATTCCGCTTATCTCAATCTCTGAAAGTTTCTTTTGTCTGTGGAACACTTCACACTCCACTCCACAAAGAAGATCGGATAATCTCATTATACCTGCATACTTTCCGTTTATTCTTACTATCAATATAAGTAATCATAGCATAAATTGTTACT
This sequence comes from uncultured Drancourtella sp., assembly GCA_937880845.1. Classification (GTDB taxonomy): domain Bacteria; phylum Bacillota; class Clostridia; order Lachnospirales; family Lachnospiraceae; genus Sellimonas. The sequence goes on along the minus strand of CALFLL010000034.1, from coordinate 6,317 downwards.
TTTCGCCAACCGTATCATTTCCGCAAATCTTGTCTTTTTACCTTCTTCGTGCTATACTAATGTCTACACAAAAATTTATGTTCATTGGAGGGTATTATGTTCAGTATTTTTGGATGTCCGATGCACCACGGAGTCTGTGCGGAAGGATTAAAAGACAGTCTTGATTATTTAAGGACACATTACGACAATCTGAAAATGGTAAAGATTCCGGAAATCATCATGGAAGAAGATCCTTGTGTGAAACTGAAAAATTTAAATACAGTAACCGCCACATGCCGGAACATTGCAGAGTATATGTATTCTATATTTGAAACAGGAAACACACCTCTTTTTGTAGGCGGTGATCACAGTATTGTCATGGCAACCGCCTCTGCAGCCAGTGCATATACAAAAGCAACTCATCAGGAAGACATCGGTATGATCTATATCGACGCCCATGCAGATATCAATACAGATGAAACAACCGTTTCTCAAAATATCCACGGCATTCCCGTTTCTTCCCTGCTTGGACTTGGCGAGCCGAAACTGACACATTTCCTGACAGACGAACCGAAATTAAAACCGGAAAATATTGTTTATCTTGGTCTTCGTGATATCGATCCGCCTGAACTTGAAATTTTGAAAAAGCTGAATATCCGCTTCTATACTTATGAGGATATCTGCCAAAAGGGATTACGGCAGTGCCTTGATGAAACGGTTTCTTATCTTTCTCATCTGAACCATATTCATTTGAGTTTTGATATTGACGCCGTAGATCCTTCCATTTTACCCGGAGTATCCGTTCCGGTACCGGGAGGATTTACACCGGACGAAATTTATCAAACCTTTGGTACTTTAATGAAAGCACTTCCTATCATTTCTTATGATATCGTAGAATTCAATCATAAGTTTGATAAAGACAACAAAACAGCCGATTTCGTTTCCGAATTTGTTGACTTTCTCACACATGCGGAAAGAAAATAAGTGCAAAATACCGGAAAGAACCTTGTTGGTTCCTCCCGGTATTTTTTAATGCTTCTGATCATATTCTTCTAAATATTTTTTCACATATTCCACATCAGACGGACAGTCCAAATATTCACATCCGTACTTCTGTCTTGTTTCATTTCCTTTTCCTGTAATGAGGAGAATTGTCTTTTCGTCTGCCTCTTCGATAGCGGTACGAATGGCTTCTCCGCGGTCCTCGATCATGTCATACGGACAGTTCTGTGCTTCTACATACTGTGCAATGTCCCTGGAAATATCTTCTACCGGCTCATATCCCGGATCTTCGGCAGCCAGATATACTTTCTTCGCATATTTTCCTGCGATCGTTCCCAGATCTTTTCTTCTGATATAAGCTTTTTTCCCCGGGCAGCCAAAAATCGAAACAATCGCATAATCCGGATATTCTTCTTTTGTGGAAGAAAACAGTTTTTCAAAACTCAGCTTATTGTGAGCATAGTCTACTACTGCGATGATTTTTTTATCTTTGCTTGCATACAGTTCCATACGTCCGCTGGAACGTGCTCTTCTTAATCCGGAACGGATAAACTTCATCGGAATGTGAAGAATATCCGCCGCAGCGATGACTGCAAGGGCATTTTCTACATTAAACAGCCCCGGCATCGTGAGGACAAACTCTTCGTCGAACTCTTTTCCTCTCACGGAGAATAACGTTTCATGTCCTTCTTTGCGGATATTATATCCATAATAGTCTGCACTTTCGTCAATGCGGCTAAAGGTTACAAAATCCTCTGCCGCTTTTGCGGCTTCCAGCACTTTATCGGAAAAATCGGCGTCCAGATTCACCACCGCATGTTTTGTCTGAGCAAACATTTTCATTTTTGATTCAAAGTAATCCTGAAAATCAGGGTGCTCAATAGGACTGATATGGTCTTCTGAAATATTCAGGAAGATTCCCACATCAAAAATCAGGTTGTCCACACGGTTGTATTTCAGTGCCTGGCTGGATACTTCCATTTCCACAAACCGAATCCCGCTTTTTACGGCATTTCGGAAATGTCTTTGCAATTCTACCGCTTCCGGTGTTGTGATATGGGATTCCACACGACTTACACCATCATAAATATCAATGGAAGAAATCACCGCGCTTTCTTTTTCTCCAAGTGACTCCATGTAATCGTCTACGATTGCTTTCATATAGTAGGCGGAAGTAGATTTTCCTTTCGTTCCTCCCACACCGATCACCGTCAAATCTTCCCATGCAGAATTATAAAAGAAATCAGCCAGTATCGGCATGGCTTTTCGGATATCTTTTACAATCAGGTGCGGAACTTCTTTTTTCAGTTCATATGTTTTCTCACTGATATAAAGGATTGCTCCTTTTTCCACAGCACTTTCTAAATATTCCGCTTTAAATGCTGCCCCTTTACAAATAAAAATCGTATCTGCCTTTACTTCTCTTGAATCGTATGTCAGTATATATGCTTCTTTTTCTTCCTGCCCGTATAATTCTGAGCAAAGAAGCAGATCATTTTGTTCAAGCAGGTCCGCATACTGTTTCAGTGTATAGCTTTTCATCTGTGCCATCTGTGTTCTCCTTTTTGACTTTATTTGTACTCTGCGCCGGAACGTAAAACGGATTCCCGGATCAGAACGTCCATCGCATCCAGACAGATTGCCGGAAGGACATGATCTTTTTTAAATACGGAAATTTCCGTACAGGCAAGAATAACCACATCGCAATCTTTCTTGATGAATTCCTCCATTGTTCTTTCAAACTTCTGGTAATCTCCCTTTTTCCCCGCTTTTACATCGTCATAGATCAACGACATCACATCTTTCTGTCTCTTTTCCGACGGTGCCACCGCTTCAATTCCAAGCCTTTCACACTCTTTATGATAAATCCCGGATCGGATGGTTCCGTCTGTTCCCATGATCCCGATTTTTTTTACATTCTCGTAATGCTCTTTGGCATAACGCACCGCTTCTCTTGGCATATGGATGATCGGTGTCGTTGTCATAGCCTGAATATCATCATAAAAAAAGTGAGATGTATTGCACGGTATGGCGATATTGGAAACCTTCATCATTTCCAGTGCCTGTACATCTTCTTTCATGGCCTCTAAAAGTTCCCTGTCATCACCGCTTATGATTGCTTTTGTACGGTCCGGCATAGTGGCATGACTTAAAATGGTCATATCAATATGCTCCTGATCACTCTCGGCTTTTGTATGCCGGATGACTTCCTCATAAAAGTAGGCAGTCGCCTCCGGTCCCATTCCTCCGATAACCCCTAATCGTTTTTTCATAGTCCCTCCCGGTCTTTTGTCCGACCTTTTCCGTTAACTGTAATATTTTTTGAATTTCACAATATGACTGAAATGGGTACGAACCATTCTGAGGAAACGGTTCCATGTAAAATCGCCTTTCTTAAATACAGGGTTGACCATTTTCCCTTCTTTTATCAGTCTTTTCATGGTTGCTTTTGATTTTGGATCTTTTACATATTTATACGCTACCATTCTCGGAACGACCATCCAAAGATGCTCTTCTTTTGCCGTTTCAAACTTCAATTCTTTTCCGTATACATATTCTTCTACAATATATTTTGCAACATTAAATCCGGAACCGGTCACATAGTAGTTACTTCGTCCCTGTCGTGTGTTAATCTCAAAGAATTTATATTTTCCGTCTCTTCTGTCGTACTTGATATCAAAATTGGAAAATCCTACATAATGAAGATCTTCCAGAAGATTTTTTACATGCTTCATCAGGCTTTCGTTTGGTTCTGTAATGATGATGGCATGATTACCGAGTCCGTGTGGTGTATGCTCCTCCAACAGTACATGTCCCAGGCACATCATTTTTACTTTTCCGTTTTTGTCGGAATAAGAAGTAAGCACACGCATATATTCGTCATTCCCCGGAATCATATCCTGGATAATCAGGTCGTCGTCGTATCCAGCCCCATAGATTTCTCCAATTACTTTTTCCAGTTCTTTTCTGTTTTCGATGGTATAGACTTTCTTCTGTGTATCAAACGGATGCTCCCAGTATTTGATACTGTCGGACGGTTTTAAAATCACCGGGTACGGAAAATTGATTTCAAAATCCATGGACATCCCGTTTTTATATACAAAAGTTCCCGGATAATCCACGCCGTGCTTTTCACACAGCTTGTAAAATGTTTCCTTTTGCTGCAGACTGTTCATCAGATCAAAGTCAATGTAAGGTGCAATGATATTTTCTTCTAGTTCTGCTTTGTGCTTGCTGATCAATGCCACATAACTGTCACCGCATCCGATGAGCACGATCTTTTTATCTTTATGTTTTTTTGCAAATGTATTTACTGTTTTTAAGAAAAAATCATCGGTATCAATCTTCGGATTTGCATGATATTCGATGATCTTACTTTGATAGCTTGGTCCTGTCGGAAATTTTCCGAAAATATATGTTTTCACCTTGTACTGCTCATAAAATGCTCTTGCTACACTGTAGGTATTGATATCCCCTCCAAGCAGCACCGGTATGAATTCTCTCTGAACAAATTCCATGGTTTCTTTCCTCTTTTCTCATTTTTCACGTCGTTTTATTATAACTCTGTCCCAAAACCATGTCAAACGCTATCCCCATCTTTTGTATCTTCGCTTTTCAAAAACGCTGCCCGCATTACTGCATCTTCTCCAAACTTTTTCTTGATCTCATCCAGTGCCTGATCCAGTTTTTGATGTTTTTTGTCTTTTTGTGTTTCTTTGACATAATCAAACAGGTTCATTTGCTCCGGAGCACTCTCTTCTTCCAGTTTGGACGTCCGAATTCCAAGAAGACGCACCGGATCTCCATTCCATAACTCATCGAAAAGTCTGACTGCATGTTTGTAAATCACACTATCTGCCTGTACAGCCTTTATAAGCTGTGTCTGATGGGATACGTTCCGAAAGGTAAAATACCGGATTTCCACACTGAGCATCCCTGCTTTCTTCCCTGCTTTTCTCAGTCTTTTTCCTACGCTCTCCGATAAAGTAAGAAGAACCTGCAATGCTTCCTCTCTTGTCTTTGCATCTTTAGAGAGGGTAATGGAGTTTCCGATTCCCTTTGCTTCTTCTTCGTGAGAGTTGACTACATCATCCCCCTTGCCATTGGCAAATTCCCACAATGTTCTTCCATGACTTTTCAAATGAATCTCCACAAATTTTGGATCTGCTTTTGCAAGTTCCCCAATGGTCCGTATTTCCAGTTTCTTCAGTATCTCCACACTTGCCCGTCCTGCCATGTATAAATCTGCCACCGGAAGAGGCCACATTTTTTCTCCGATTTCTTCCGGAAACAACGTATGGACTTTATCCGGCTTTTCAAAATCTGACGCCATCTTTGCTAACAGCTTATTTGTGGAAATCCCGATATTGACGGTAAATCCAAGTTCTTCTTTGATCCGGTTTTTCATCTCAAAAGCTCCATCCACAACTGATGCATATCGGTGTGCAATCCCTGTAAAATCCATGAAACACTCATCAATACTAAGCTGCTCGATATCAGGAGTATACTCCTTTAAAAGATTCATCAATCTTCTGCTGTAACGAGAATACATTTTATGGTCCGGTGGTTCCATCCTAAGATCAGGGCATTTCTTTAAGGCATTGATGACCGGCTCCCCTGTTTTGATTCCATATTTTTTGGCAGGAACAGATTTTGCGAGAACTACCCCATGGCGGGACTTCTGGTCTCCGCCGATAATACAGGGTATTTCCCGCAAATCCACATCTTCTCCCTTTTTCAGATATTCCAGCGCAGTCCAGCTTAAATATGCCGAGTTCACATCAATATGAAAAATTACCGCGCACATGTATGGCAACTCCCCCTTTTCATTTTTTACTTATTTTATACTTCTATTGTATCACAGTTATAAAACTTTTATAGAGCACTTACCATTTCTTTAAACATACTCCATACATTGACTCCGCCGATCTGCATGATGACAAAAATAATCGCTACGAATACTTTTGCAAATACGGAAAATACACACATGATCTTTGTAGGGCTGTATGCATTCTCACTTTTTCTGAGAACACCGATAAAATAGATGATCTGGCATATGAGGAACATTGCCGGAACTAACGTAACCAATGTCATAAAGACAAACATATCATACGCATTCTCTTGAATCATCCAATGGATACCTTTTCCGGCTCCTGCCAGCATCAGAATGTTTAAAACCATGTCAATAGCAAAAACGATATTTGAAATCTTTCTTCCCTTTTTCATTTCTTACTCCCCCTTTTACAATTCTGCCATTTTCTGTATGATCTCCCGGTAGAAAGCATTCTGGTCTCCTTCTTCTTTCAGTTCTCCCAGGATGACACCGTCTTTCAAAA
>CALFLL010000033.1 GCA_937880845.1 uncultured Drancourtella sp. | reverse complement strand
AATAGTAATGGAAAATCATCCTATCGTGGATTGGGTTCTATTGACTTTCAAGCGGCAGCAAGAAGCGTGTTGATTGTTGGAAGAGTGAAAGATGAACCGGAAATCCGAGTGATCTGTCATGTAAAGAGTTCTCTTGCTCCGGAAGGAGATGCTATCGCCTTTCGATTAGACAAAGAAAAAGGATTTCATTGGATTGGAAAATATGACATCAGTGCAGAGGACTTATTGTCTGGTGATGGGCGAGGGCAAAAGATCCGAAGTGCGAAAGAATTTTTAAAAGAGATCTTAGCAAATGGATCAATGGAACAGGCAAAAATAGCGGAAGAAGCAGAAGAACGAGGAATTAAAAAGAAAACACTTTGGAATGCGAAGAAGGAATTACAGATTGATTCTGTGAAGATAGGGAATAAATGGTTCTGGATGTTACAAGAAGAGTAAAGGAAGATGGCAAGATTACCATATCTTAAAGAATAGGGAATCTTGCCACCTTGATTAAAAAGGAGTGAAGTGATGAAAAAAGTACAGATTGATTATGAACTGTTTCGAAAATTGATCTTTTATCATCTGGGTTCAGATGATCAGTATGAAGAAGATATTCGAAATGGCTTGGAAGAAAAATTGGATGCATTAGTCAGACATGAACTCTATACGAAGTATAAGACGGCTCCTTCTGAGGAAGAGCAGGAGAAAGCACGACAGGAATATTTAGATAAGCGTGGAGTGTCAGCCAGTTATCGGTGGTGATGTTTGTTTGGGGAATATAGAACAGGAGCGTGGCACGCACCTGTATCATACCAAACAAGGAGAATTGCCGTAGGGTGTAGCCGATACAGTGCTGGCTGATTTGAAAGCTCCCGGCAGGGCGCAAGGGTACTTTTGATGGACGTTAGGCTGTCGAAAGTGCTTTTGCGTTACTTTTGACAAAAGTAACAAAACATGATCGCCATATCTGGCGTTTTAAAATGAAGGAAAGGAGATTTATTGAAGAGGACGATTAGTTTTATGACAGGGAAAGGCTCCCTGAACCATAACAGTAGAAAATTTCATGCAAAGAATACGGATCCGAACAGAACCCATTGGAACGTTGAATATTGTAATGAAGATATCAAAGATGTATATCATGAATTGTTTGACGAAGCCCTGAAGCGTTACAACGATAAGCAGACTCGGAAAGATCGTAAGATCGATGATTACTATGAAAAGATACGTTCCGGGAAACAAGAAAAATTATTTCATGAGGTTATCCTTCAGATCGGTGATAAAGACAATATGGGATCAGAAACGATGGAAGGACAACTTGCTGCAAAGATATTAGATGAATACATGAAAGGATTTCAGGAACGGAATCCTACGTTGCGAGTATTTGCTGCTCATCTGCATTTAGACGAAGCAACGCCACATCTACATATTGATTTTATTCCCTATGTTACAGGAAGTAAGCGAGGACTTGATACAAGAGTATCTTTAAAACAAGCCTTATCGTCATTAGGATTTAAAGGTGGTTCCAGAAGTGAGACGGAGCTAAATCAATGGGTACAATCAGAAAAGGAAAAATTAGCCATGGTCATGAGGGAAAATGAGATAGAATGGGAGCAGAAAGGAACTCATGAACCACATCTTTCTGTGTTGGATTACAAGAAAAAGGTTCGAGAACAGGAAGTAGAAGAATTAACGGAACATAAGAATTTATTGGAACATGATTTGCATGATATCAGCGAATGTGTGGATGAGATCCAAAAGGAAAAAGAACAGGTAGAAAAAGAGAGAGATGCAGTAATTAAAAAGACAGAAGTGTTAGAAAAACGATTTTCTGCACTAAATTCAAAAGCTGGACTTGTTGACTCACATGCACGTGAGTATGGATATTATCCGGAAGAATGGCTGCCAGAAGCCGGAACTTTAGAGTCTGCAAAATCTTACAGGAAGAGAATATTTCCTTTGGTGAAAAAAGTTGCGAACATGATACAGGCATTGTATAGCAAATATTTAGAACTGAAAAGCAAAAATCAAAAGCTATCAGATCGAAACCTGGATCTTGAAAATCGTGTAGATCGGTTGCGAGAAGAAGTATCTGTTATAAAGAAAGAGAATGTAGCTTTGTTAAATGTGTCATATGATATGGATCGGGTTGTAGCTGTTTTGGGAAAAAATAAGGTCAAGGAAGCAATAGAAGTTGCAAAGCATTTGGAACAGGCAAATGCAAAACAAAACATCAAGAAGAAACGTATAGACAGAGATGGTAGATAGAGGGGAATGAGTTATTATAATGCTAAGTTAGAAAGAACCCAGTAAATACAAGGGTTTCGCTGACTTTTGTCCTACGAAAAAATGAGAAATACCATGATGATTTTGATGATGAGTATCGGTATCCGAGTCAAAATTGAGTGGTGAAATGGAGGTTTGCAATAATATAACTCACGGTACTTAGAATATAATATATTGATTGCCTATGTGATGTGGATTTCTTTCCCGCCCGGAAGAGTGATATGTCATGTAGCAATGATGTGAGTTGTTGTAGATGGATAAATGAATAGTTTGTTCTAGCTAACTATGCTTTCATTGTAGCGGATATAGAGAACTGTTATAATAGAAATATAAAGAAATAGGTAAATCGGAATTTCGTACATTTTTGAAATGCAATGCAGATGAGAAAGATCTGGATGAGCAGTTTGCAAAGGTATGAAACCAAGCCTGCCCTGATCGGATATACGGTGGAAGCCGAGTTTATCCGGCAAGCCATAACCGGGGCAGCCATACGTCCCATAGAGTAGTGTGATTTTCAATAATAAAACGATATAAGATTTATTTTTGATTACGAAACGAACTTGGCATCATTCCATAGTGATTTTTGAACTGTTTATAAAAATGGGTACGGTTTTTAAAGCCAAGCTGAAATGCAATCTCAGAAATCGAGAGATCCGTTTCTTTGAGCAGATCAATGGCCTTCGTTAAGCGATAGTTCATACAATAACTAGATAAGTTTAAATTGCTGTATTTTTTGATAATCCGATTGATATAATCTCCGCTATAATGCAATTTTGTTTCTAGTTCACTACGTGAAATCAATCCGTTGGAATCTTCTATCATATGGGTTGCTCTGGAAAAAATTAAAAAGTCGTTGTTGTAATCTAATTTCACATGAGTTGTGTGAAAAGCTGTTGTATCACATATAAGTCCTAAAATATTGCAAATATATCCGTCAATCAGATGGGAACTCCCAAAGGTAGGAGAAAGCATAGTTTTTGAGATGCTTTCTCCGTTTTTATACATACAGCGATGTGCAAAATCATTTCCTTGTACCGGAAATATATCAAGGAATTGCTTGTTAGACAGAACATCATTATTTTCACTTTCTTGCAAGAATTTTAAGATTGGACTGTCCAGTATCTCCTGTTCTTCTGCAAAATAGAGATTGTGCGTCTCTTTTATCATCTTAGTGATATATTCCTTGGATAGATTGAGAAAAAATACACGGAAGTTTCCATCAAATCTTTCGGCATGTCTCAAATTTCGGTTAACGATACATCCTGAACCTTTGGGATAGATACGGATAGTATTTTCAATAGAGTTTGTTACAGTCCCGTCTAAAACATACATGAATTCATAGAAATCATGTTGATGTAACACTCGATTTTGACTTGTGAAGATTGTGCTGATGTTTGGAACAATTGTGTGTTTAATGTCAGTCGGGGTAAAATTAGTCAAACTGATATATTCATTTACTTCATCCTTATAATAGGTCTCTAATACGAAACTAAATGGTGTTTCTAAATGATAATATTGATTAAAATGACTTTCTCTTCCATAGATAGTTAATGCATTTTTATAATCTTTATTAAATGATATTTTCGGCATATAAGCACCTCGATTCCCAGATATGTTACAAAGTATATCATATTCCACCAATAAATGATATTGTTGACGAATAATAATTACGATATGATTGAAACATATCATATAGAGAGCTCATGAGCCGGCAAAATGGGCATAACATTTAAGGAGGAAGTTACAATGGGAGAGAATGCTTCGCAAAAAAAATATTTAAAGTTTTATCAAAAGTTAGCTTATGGATCTGGTGATCTTGCATCAAACTGTAGTTATGGATTAGTTTCCAGCTTTTTGTTGTTGTATCTTACAAGTGTAATGGGAATGAATAGTGCTGTGATTGGTACATTGATGTTGGTATCCAAGTGTGTGGACGGAGTTACAGATGTGTTCTTTGGGAATATAATTGACCGAACACATTCTAAAATGGGAAAAGCCAGACCGTGGATGTTATATGCACAAATTGGTGTATCAGGTTGTTTGGCACTGCTTTTCTCAGTTCCGGCAGGAATGGGAAGAACTGCACAGTATGCATATTTCTTCGTATTTTATACCTGTTTAAATGCAATTTTTTATACAGCGAATGGTATTGCATATTCATCATTGACTGCATTGATTACAAAAAACCCAAATGAAAGAGTTCAACTTGGTTCATTCCGTTTCATGTTTGCAGTTGTAACAAATATTGTATTAGGATTTGCAGTAACTTCTGCAGTAAGTGCTTTTGGTGGTGGTGCAAATGGATGGAGAATGGTTGCTATTGTATTTGCAATAATTGCACTTGTTGTAAATACCATCAGTGTTCTTGCTGTGAAAGAACTTCCGGATGAGGAAGTAACTGTGAAAGAGGACGGAAAATCAGCTGAAGATAAATTAAGTTTTCTGGATACAATTAAAGTCCTTTTGAAAAATAAATATTATCTGATGATTGTTGCTATTTACATTGTGTATTATATTATGAGCAATCTTGTTACAGGATCAGGTGTTTTCTTTGCAACATATTATCTTGGAAATGAAGGAATTTATGGATTACTAAATATGATGAAAATGTTTCCGGTAATCTTTGCATTAATTATTGCACCGTTCATTATTAAAAAAGTCGGTAATATGCAGAAGGTAAATACATGGGCATATGGCATCAGTTGTGTACTTGGCATTCCACTGATTTATGCTGCAGTAACGAAAAATATCACACTTTTTCTCATTATTCTTTTCGTAAAAGGCGTATTTGCAGGATTCCTCAGTGGCTCATTGAATGCGTTTATTGCAGAGGCCAGTGCTTACACAACAAGAACAACTGGAATTCGCATGGAAGGAACGATGTACTCTTGTTCTTCTCTCGGTGTTAAAATCGGTGGTGGAATCGGTACAGCTGCAGTGGGCTGGTTATTAGCAGTGGGCGGATTTGTAAATGATGCCGCTGTTCAGACAGCAGGAGCGACAAATATGATTTTATGGATATATCTGATCATTCCGGTTCTCATCGGTGTGCTGATTACATATTTACTTTCCAGACTTGATGTAGAAAAAGCAAATCAGAAATGGGATGAAGAACATCAGAATGTATAGGAGCAGTGTGTTATGGAAAAAATAAAGTTACTAGATAATTGGAAATTCTGTAAAGGGGTGGTTTCCTCATTGAAAATCATGGAGATGTCTGGAAAGGCACCGGAGGTTGTGACCTTACCGCATGATGCAATGATTTATGAGAAACGTACCAAAGAGACAAAGAATGGAAGCCAGACAGGATTTTATCCAGGTGGAATTTATACATACTTTAAAGACATTGATGTGCCAGAAGAATGGGAAAACAGAGCTGCTATTCTGGAATTTGAGGGGATATATGAAACAGCAATGGTATATGTGAATGGGGCATTGGCGGCTACAAACCTGTATGGATACTCAGGATTCTTTGTGGATTTGAAACCATATTTGAATTACGGACAGATGAACCAGATTAAAGTCATTGCAGATAACTCAGCAGAAGAAAACTCCAGATGGTATTCTGGAAGTGGAATTTATCGAGATGTCAATCTATATCTTGGAGGATCCACTTATATTCCGCCGGAAGGTGTGAAAATTACAACGATATCTGCAGATGAAAAAATGGCAAGGTTGGAATTAGCTGTTCAGATAGAAAACATCTCCGAAGATTCCAGAGCAGATGAAGCTCAAGTGGATATTTATTATGAAGGAGCAGTAATTTGTAGTTGTAAGAAAGAAATCACAGATGAGGAATGTGGACTAAAACAGTTCACATGGAATGTGGAGATTGAACATCCACACTTATGGGATACAGAATATCCAAATCTCTATCAAATAGAAGTTACTCTTTTGAAGAATGGAGAAATTCTTGATAAACAGAAGGAACATTTTGGAATCAGAACCATTTATGTAGATGGAAAACACGGGTTCTGCCTAAATGGAAAGTCATTGAATCTGCGGGGAACTTGTTTGCATCATGATAATGGAATTATTGGTGCAGCAACGATATATGATGCGGAACGAAGAAAGATTCGTATTATCAAAGAAGCAGGATTTAACAGTATTAGAAGTTCTCATCATCCAATCAGCAAGGCAATGCTGGATATCTGTGATGAAATGGGGATTATCGTTATGGATGAACTGTTTGATATGTGGACGGTTCATAAAAACAGCCATGATTTTGCCTTACATTTCTTAGATGAATGGGAAAAAGTTACGACCAGAATGGTAAACAAGGACTATAACCATCCGTGTGTAGCAATCTATTCCATCGGAAATGAAATATCCGAGCTCGGAACAACGCGTGGAGTTGAAATCAGCCGGATGCTTTGTAAGAAACTACATGAACTAGATGATACACGATTTACGACTTGTGGCGTGAATGGGTTAAATGCGGCAGGAGCCAGACTATTTGAAATTATGAGAGATGTGGCTCCATTGATTAAACGAAAAGATGAAGGGAATAGCGGTGACAATCAAGGGCAATCCATGGGAAGCAATGCACTCAATGGAATCATGGAGTTCATGTCTGGTGAGGCAGGAGACGCATTTGCAGCACATCCTAAATTATCAGAAGCTATTGCAGGAGTAAGTGATGCGACAGATATTGTAGGATTAAATTACATGACAGGACGCCATGTGTTAGAGGCACAGCTACATCCGAATAAAGCGGTAGTGGGAACGGAAACATTTCCAGCAGATATATTCAGATTGTGGACATTGGTAGAGGATTATTCTCATATTATAGGAGATTTTACCTGGACAGGATATGATTATCTCGGAGAAGCAGGCTGTGGTATTTTTTATTACGATGGAACAAAGAATTTTGGCAGTGTCTATCCGGATCGTCTGGCATATATTGGGGATATCACAATTACAGGGGTACGAAGACCAATCAGTTATTATCGTGAAGTTGTATATGGATTAAGGCATGAACCATATATTGCGGTTGAACGAGTTGATCGTAATGGACAGACTCCATCGAAAACTCCGTGGATGTTTAAAGATAATATTTCCAGCTGGACGTGGACTGGATACGAAGGTACTTCTGCAAGTGTCGATGTCTATTCTGACGCAGAAGAAGTAGAACTCTTTCTGAACGATGAGAGTCTGGGGAGAAAAAAAGCTGGAAAAGAAAACCAATATATGGCTGAATTTACCGTGCCGTATCAAGCAGGAACATTGATGGCAATTGACTATGTGAATGGAATGGAACGGGGACGATATTCATTGGAAACAGCTAAGAAATCAACAACTCTTGATGTGAAAATGGATAAAAAAGTGCTTACTGCCAATGGACAAGATCTGTGTTATCTGAACATTACGCTTTGTGATGAAAGTGGAAAAACGAACCAGCAAGAAATAAAACAGATTACGGTATCTGTTGATGGTGCAGGTAAATTACAAGGTCTTGGAAGTAGTAATCCGTCTAATGAAGAAGATTATTTTGACAGATGTTGTAATACATTTGATGGAGATGCGATGGCATGTGTAAGAGCCGGACATGAATCTGGAATCATTACAGTAACAATTTCAGCAAATGGATGCGAAGATGTAGTAAGAAAAATAGAAGTGAGGTAGCGGCATGAAAAAGCTATATAAGAAAATAGTTTCATTAGTAATGAGTGCGCTTTTAGCAGTAATGGTTTTGCCGGTAACAACTCATGCATCAAATCAGCAAGATAATGATATTGTATACGGTGCGGATATTGGGTGGTTAAGTCAAATGGAAAATCAGGGGATACAATATTTGAATGAGGACGGAAATGTCGATGATGCGTTGTCTGTGTTAAAGAATAAAGGCATTAATGCGGTTCGATTAAGGGTTTTTGTAAATCCGGAGACAGATTTTGTTTGGACAAAACCTGATGGAACAACATGTCTTTTGGGATATTGTGATACTCAAGGGTTGTTATATACTGCGCAAAGAGCCAAAAATCTAGGTATGAAAATCATGCTTGTATTTCATTATAGTGACCATTTTGCAGATCCTTTATGCCAGGATATACCTGAACAATGGTCGGGGGCTTCAGCAAAAGAAATTGAAAAATATGTATATGATTATACATACTATATAATGAATTTTTTGGGAGAAAATGGAATAACTCCTGAATGGGTGCAGGTTGGCAACGAAGTGAGCTATGGTGTTCTATATCCCTATGGAAGTAATCAAACGGGTGATTTCGAGCAACTTACGGCATTTTTAAATAGTGGATATGATGCAGTGAAGGCTGTAAGCCCGAATTCAAAAGTAGTTACACATTTGACACATGGAAGTGGTATTTTACATTTTGAATGGTTTTTTAGTAATTTTATTACAAAATGCGGAGGAAAAACCGATGTAGTAGGACTTTCCTACTACCCGTATTGGACAGGTGGAGATGAGATTGAAAATGTTGCAGTAAATCTATACAATATGGCAACAAAATACGAGAAAGAAGTAATGATTTGTGAAACTGGCGAGGTGGAAACTGATGCAGCTAAAACCTATGAACTGCTTCGTAAAGAAATAAATGCCTTGAATACTGTGCCTGGAAATAAAGGCATTGGCGTTTTCTATTGGGAACCAGAAGCAAATTCACAGTATTTACCAGATGGTTACACATTAGGTGCGACTGAAGAAGTTTCTTCAAATACACTTAGATTTACAGATGCTTTAAATGCTTTCAAAACGGGTACGACATTCTTATCAAATGAGTGCTCATATGAGTTTTATAACGTGAATAGTCAGAAAGCACTTAACGTATGTCAGGGGTCCCAGGATAACAATGCGAGTATAGAACAATATACGTATGGTGGATGGAACAGCCAAAAATGGATATTTGAGCAGGTAGATGGAAACTATTATATTATAAAGAACAAGAACAGTGGTCTTGTTTTGGATGTGAATTCTATGTCCACGCAGGTGGGGGCATCTATTATACAGTATGAATATAATCAAGGATGGAACCAGATGTGGGAAGTGATTGAAAAGGATGATGGTTCATATGCTTTAAAAAATCGATTGAGTGGATTGTATTTAGGCGTTAGAAATAATTCTTCAGCAGATGGTGAGTGGTGTCAGCAAACAAATTTAAGTGAAAGTGGAACATCCTGGTATCTAGTTGTGACGGAATAATAAACTATATTCATGAGATTGTTTATTGTATAAAGATAATCTTGAAGCGTCCTAGGAAGGAAAAACTTCTCAAATCATGGGGC
The DNA here is from genome assembly GCA_937880845.1 of uncultured Drancourtella sp. Classification (GTDB taxonomy): domain Bacteria; phylum Bacillota; class Clostridia; order Lachnospirales; family Lachnospiraceae; genus Sellimonas. The sequence continues at coordinate 107 of CALFLL010000033.1, read as the reverse complement.
TATCGGTTAATACCGATTTTTAGGCTCTAAATCTTAAAATATGAATCTCCCGTAGAAATCAGTATTTTTAATACTTGAACTTCTTCGGGAGATTTGTATTTTCTAGT
>CALFLL010000032.1 GCA_937880845.1 uncultured Drancourtella sp. | reverse complement strand
CGCGCCAGATTGTGGCTCTGGAGGCCCAGGGTTCGAATCCCTGTATCCACCCTTTCGCCTTTGGGCTATCGCCAAGCGGTAAGGCACAGCACTTTGACTGCTGCATTCGTTGGTTCGAATCCAACTAGCCCAGTCTGTTATGGGGTATTAGCTCAGTCGGTAGAGCACTTGACTTTTAATCAAGTTGTCCGGGGTTCGAATCCCCGCACGCTCATTTTGGACAAGCATTTATGCTTGTCCATTTTTATCAGCGGATGTGGCGGAATTGGCAGACGCGCCAGATTTAGGTTCTGGTGTCCCCGACGTGCAGGTTCAAGTCCTGTCATCCGCAGCAAGATAAAAACCTCGGAAAACCTCGATTTTCCGAGGTTTTTTATTATGAGAAAAATTAAAATCCATTTATCATCTTGCAAAATGACCAAAGCAGAATGTTATAAATTTCACAAAAATTTAATGGTATTTCTGTACATAACAGAGAAAAGGGAAACGGGAAGAAAATATAACTTGTAAACCCCACATGCCTATGTTATCTTTTTGAAGAAACACACCTTGAAAAAAGAAGAACAGGGAGAGAAATTATGGAACAAAGACAAAAGAATGACAAAAGAATCATGTGGTACAGTTTGGCATTCATGGCTTTTGGCGGCGTTTGGGGATTTGGTAACGTTATCAATGGATTTTCCGAGTATGGCGGATTGAAATCTGTCTTTGCGTGGATCATCGTATTTGCTATTTACTTTGTCCCGTATGCATTGATGGTAGGTGAATTAGGTTCAGCTTTCAAAAATGCAGGCGGCGGTGTGAGTTCATGGATTTCAAAGACAATCGGACCGAGAATGGCATATTATGCGGGATGGACTTACTGGGTAGTACATATGCCATACATTTCTCAAAAGCCGAATTCGGCAGTAATTGCAACAAGTTGGGCAATTTTCCAGGACAGCAGAGCAAGTCAGATGAATACAACGGTTATGCAGATCATCTGTCTGGTGATTTTCTTATTGGCATTGTACCTTGCTTCCAAGGGAGTATCTATGCTGAAGAAAATTTCAACACTGGCAGGAACGACAATGTTCATTATGTCCATTTTATATATTGTCCTGATGGTGGCTGCATCGGCAATTACCAATGCACCGCTTTTGGATATTGAATGGTCATTGGATACATTTATGCCGACCTTTGATGTGAAGTTTTTTACAAGCTTCTCAATCTTAGTGTTTGCGGTAGGAGGGTGCGAGAAATTTTCACCGTATGTCAATAAGATGAACAATCCGGCAAAGGATTTTTCAAAAGGAATGATTTCACTCGCAATCATGGTATCCGTATGTGCAATCCTTGGAACGATTTCCATGGGTATGATGTTTGATTCTAACAATATTCCGGAAGACCTTATGACAAATGGGGCTTATTATGCATTCCAGATGTTGGGAGAATACTATCATGTGGGCAATCTGTTTGTTGTTTTATATGCGATCACACAGCTTCTGGGACAGTTTTCCGTTATGGTTATTTCCATTGATGCTCCGCTTTGCATGTTACTTGGAAATGCGGATGAGAACTATATTCCAAAAGCAATGTTCAAGCAGAATAAACATGGTGCATATACAAACGGCCATAAGCTGGTAGCTATTATCGTAAGTATCCTGATCATCATTCCGGCTTTTGGTATTGATAATGTAGACGTACTTGTAAAATGGCTTGTAAAATTGAATTCCGTATGTATGCCGCTTCGTTATTTGTGGGTGTTTGTGGCATATATTGCATTAAAGAAAGCAGGAGAAAAGTTTTCTGCGGATTATCGCTTCGTAAAGGGCAGAAAAGTAGGAATGTTCTTTGGAGCGTGGTGTTTTATCTTTACTGCAGCGGCATGTCTGGCGGGTATTTATTCAGAAGACCCGTTCCAGCTGGTGTTAAACATCCTTACACCATTTGTATTGCTGGGACTTGGACTTATTATGCCGGCAATCGCAAAAAAATCAAAATAATGTGTTGTTAAAATCACTCCTTCTGTATCGGATGGTATCTGAATACGGAAGGAGTATTTTTGTCGGATGTACAGAAATATTTTTGTAGATAAATCATATGAAACTCCTGTATAATAGTAAAAGGACAGTGAGTAAGGAGGAGGAAGATTATGATTACGGAAGAACTGCTTTATGATGCCCTTCACTATGGAAAGGCATTCACAAAATTAGGTCAGACAGCGCAGTATATACCGGAACTGCGAGATGTGAATAAATATTATCTTGGCATTTGTACGATTGATCTGGAAGGAAATGTGTTGGAGGCAGGAGATACAAGAGTTCCCTTTACGATACAGAGTATTTCCAAGTTGGTTTCGTTGATCTTGGCAATCCGGGATTGTGGGGCGGATCATCTGTTCCATGAAAAGGTAGGAGTGGAGCCTACCGGGGATCCTTTTAATTCTATTGTAAAACTGGAAACCAAGACAAGACCGTTTAATCCATTTATCAATGCAGGTGCCATTACGGTTGCGAGTTGTATTAAAGGAAAAGATTCGGATGAGAAGTTTGAACGTTTTCTGGAATTTACACGAAGCCTCTGTAGTAATCAGGAGATATGCCTGAATGAAGCAGTATATGAATCGGAAAAACAGACAGGAGACAGAAACCGTGCCCTTGCATATTATCTGAAAGCATCGGGAATCCTGGAGGGTGATGTGGAAGAATGTCTTGATTTTTATTTTAAGATGTGTTCTGTCAATGTGACAGCACATGATATTGCACATATGAGCCTTGTGCTTGCAAATCATGGCGTAGATCCATTAAGCAAAGAACATTTGATAGAATCACAGTATGCCAAAGCAATCCGTGCATTGATGCTTACATGCGGAATGTATGATGGTTCCGGAGAGTTTGCCATGACGGTAGGATTTCCGGCAAAGAGTGGAGTGGGAGGAGGAATTGCGGTCCCTCTTGTTGAAAGAATGGGGATTGGGGTATTCGGACCGGCACTGGATCCGAAAGGAAACAGTGCCGGAGGAATTAAAATTCTGGAATATTTATCGAAAAAAATCGACTGTACATTATTTTAAAATTTAAAAAGCAGGATTTGGAAACATTTTTGTTATCCAAATCCTGCTTTTTTAAATCGTATCACCGCGTTTAATATATCCCGGATCATTTGCCGGAGCCGTTAAGTCTGCAACGTGCATGATTTTGGCTTTTTTATCCACCACATAATTTTCGATATGTACATCGGATGAAATAAAAGAACCAGGAAGGATGACACTGTTTTTTATGACAGCTCCCTTCTTGATCACACAGCCACGTCCGATAACGGAATTTTCCACAGTTCCTTCAATCTGACATCCGTTGGATACAAGAGAATTTTTCACTTCTGCGGAATCAAAATAATGAGTCGGACAGGAATCATTTGTTCTTGTATAAATCGGCCAGTCTTCATGGAACAGACTGGATGCGTTTTTGGAGTTGATCAAAGAAATATTTGCATTGTAATAACTCTTGAAATCGGTTATGGAAGCAAAAAATCCATGATGAGAAACTCCTCGAATGTCCAGTTCGCTGCATTCATAATTCACGATTTGTGAAAGAGTATAAATGGAAGAAAGTTTTTTGGATTTTTTTATTAGGTCAAGGAATAATTCCTTTTTCATTACATAAGTATCCATAAAAATATGTCTGTTGGCTGCACTTCCTCTGTTGTGCTCAATGGAAAGTACACCCTTTTGTTTATTTAAATCCAGCACATCACAGTTTAAAAATTCTTCTTTTGCAGTAGTGACGGAATGATAAAGCAAAGTGATATCCGCACCGGAATCAATATGAGCCTGTAAAAGAGAATTGAAATCCATGGAATAAATCATATAGCTTGGAGCAAGGATCACATAAGGATAAGGCGATTCTTCGATACATTCCAGGTTCTCGATATAGGCGGCAATGTCTGTGTTGTAAATATTGTTTTCGACACCGGATTCAGAAAATAAAGCAATCAGTTTCCCGCGTTTGGAATTCAGATTATAATGACGACCGGTACCAAGATGTTCAATGAGAGAACGAGGTTTACGTCTTATATATACCTGAATCTGGTCAATGCCACTGTTTGTCATATTAGAAATAGGGAAATCAATAACACGGTATCTTCCAAGGAAAGAAAAAGCTCCGATTGGACGATAATCATGTAATCCGTCGACCCAGATACGATTTCTGGCAAAATTGATGATTCCTAATGCTTTATTCAAGGTTTATTCCCCCTTTTACGTTTTTTGCGACAAGCTCGATGTGCTCGCTGTCGGCATTGCCGACTACGGCACCTTTGCCGATTTTTACTCCGTCGGAAACAAGGGCACGGGTAACGACTGCGTCTTCGTCGATTTCTGCACCAGGCATAATGACACTGTCAATGACTTTGGCACCTTTCCCTATTTTTGTTCCCGTAAATAAAACAGAATTTTGCACCATGCCGTTGACAATGCAGCCCTGTGTGATAAATGCACGATGAATTTCGGCATCCGGTTCGACATGATGTGGAAGAGCAGTAACATCTTCCGTGTAAATTTTCCAGGTCGGATCATTTAAATCCAGTTTGTTGTCCGCATCCAGAAGATCCATGTTTGCTTCCCATAAGGAATCGATGGTTCCTACATCTTTCCAGTATCCTTTGAATTTATAAGCATACAGATTCTTTTGATCTGCCAGAAGGTGAGGGATGATATCTTTTCCGAAGTCGTGGTTGGAAGTGGAATCATCCTCATCCGCGATTAGCATTTTGCGTAGAAGTTTCCAGTTGAAAATATAAATTCCCATGGAAGCAAGAGTGCTTTTTGGATGTTCCGGTTTTTCTTCAAATTCAAGGATACGGCCGGTTTCATCTGTATTCATGATGCCAAAACGGCTTGCCTCTTCTAAGGGAACTTCGATGACCGCAATGGTCGCATCTGCATTACATTCCTTGTGGTATGCAAGCATTTTTGAATAGTTCATTTTATAAATATGATCTCCTGAAAGAATCAGGATATATTCCGGAGAAAAAGAGTCAATAAAATCAATGTTTTGAGAAATTGCATCTGCAGTTCCCCGGTAAACGTTCAGGTTGACATCGGCTTTTTCACGCGGCGGAAGTACATAAACACCACTTTCTTTTGCATCAAGGCCCCAGCGACGTCCGGCTGCCACATAACTGTTCAGGAGAATGGATTCATATTGAGTAAGTACTCCGATGTTGTCTATGCCACTATTGGCACAATTACTTAAAGGAAAATCAATGATACGATATTTTCCTCCGTATGAAACGGCAGGTTTAGCCACTTTTGTCGTCAGATCATGAAGACGACTTCCCCGTCCGCCGGCTAAAATCATTGCCAACATACTGTTCTGTTTCATTAGTGAGTCCTCCCTTTTATCTTACTATGAAAGTATTATATAATTATTTCACTTTTTTTTCCATAATTTCATAAGAATTTAACGAAGAAATACAAAGAATTTCTAGTAATAAAGTACTATGCATATAATTGCACTATAATCCGAAAAATATTGAAATCAGAGGTGAAATATGGAATGTATGATGATGAGAATTTTGACAGATTTTGGATATATCGGAATGTTTTTTTTGATCACGCTTGAGAATGTTTTTCCACCTATTCCGTCAGAAGTTGTTTTGGCTTTCGGAGGATTTTTGACAGTGCATACAGATTTGGAAATGAAAGGAATGTGTTTGGCATCGGTTTTGGGTTCGGCCTTTGGAGCAATCCTTCTTTATTATGCAGGAAGGATGATATCCATGAATCGGCCGGATGGTATAACGGATGTAAAATGGAAACGAAAGTTCGGGTTTAAAGAAGAGGAAATCAAAAAGGCGTTTGCTTGGTTCGACAAGCATGAAAATACGGCAGTATTGATCGGCAGATGTGTTCCCGTCATACGAAGTCTGATTTCTGTTCCGGCCGGTATGGCACGTATGCCGTTTGGAAAGTTTTTGTGTTATACTGTACTTGGAAGCGGAGCATGGAATATCCTGTTTTTAAGTCTGGGGAGAAAAGCAGGAGATTCCTGGTATGAGATTATAGATATCGTTGACAGGTATTCACATTTGATGTTTCTTATATTGCTGATATCTGTATGCATGTATTTCTTATATAAAAAAAGATTAAAAAAGGGATAAAAGTGTAGAAAACCCCGGAAAAGAGGAGGAAGGAACATGAAGCAGCTGTATACAAAATGGGGAAAAGAACTGGATTTGGATCAAGTTCTTCCGGAATATCCGAGACCGATGATGAAAAGAGAGAGTTATATCAATCTGAATGGGTATTGGGAGTATAAAATTACGAATAAAAAACAGACAAAGCTGCCAAAAGGTTATGACGGAAAAATTCTTGTTCCTTTTTCTCCGGAAAGCGTTTTATCGGGAGTAAAAAGACAGCTTCTCCCCGAACAGGAACTGTGGTATCGTAGACAATTTGAGATTGACCGTAACAAGAACCGGAGAATCCTGCTCCATTTTGGTGCGGTCGATCAAATGTGTATTGTATATATAAACGGAAAAACGGTAAAGATCCACAAAGGAGGATATCTTCCTTTTACGGTTGATATTACAAATCATCTGTGTGAAGGAGAAAATGAACTTTGTGTGCGGGTACGGGATCTATCCGATTTTTCCTATCATGCAAGAGGAAAACAGAAATTAAAAAGAGGAGGGATGTTTTATACTGCCCAAAGCGGTATCTGGCAGACCGTATGGATGGAAGAGGTTCCTTATTATTATATTGATTCCATCAAGTGTACACCACTTTATGATGAATCAAAAGTGGAGATTACGGTTTTTTCAAAAATAGATCAAATTGTGCGGATTTTTCTGGAAGAACAGGAATATAAGGGAAAGACCAATCATCCGATACGGATTTTCATAAAAGAGAAGAAAAGCTGGACGCCGGAACACCCTTTCCTTTATAAATATGAAGTGGAAATGGGGGAGGATAAGATTGAAAGTTACTTTGCTATGCGTTGCGTGACGGTGGAAAAGGATAAAAAGGGAATACCGAGAATCTGCCTGAATCATAAGAAAATATTTCAGAAAGGGATTCTTGATCAGGGATACTGGCCGGATGGACTTTATACGGCACCATCCGATGAGGCCATGATATTTGATATTGCAGGGGTAAAGGCAAATGGGTATAATATGATTCGAAAACACTGTAAGATAGAACCACAGAGATGGTATTATCATTGTGATAAAATGGGAGTGCTTGTATGGCAGGATGTGGTAAATGGAGGAAGTTCATATCATCATTGGTTTGTTACTTATTGTGCAACGCTGCTTTGGCTTTTGCACATTCCGGTAAAAGATCGGTTTAGAATCCTGCTTTCCAGAAGGAGCGAAGCAGGTAGAATCGAGTTTGAAAAGGAAATGTATCGGACGGTGAAGACTCTTTATTCGCATCCGTCTGTTATTGTATGGACGTTATTTAATGAAGGCTGGGGACAGTTTGATGCCATACGGCTTGGAAAGATTTTAAAACGGCTGGATAAAACAAGACTTCTGGATGCCGCAAGCGGGTGGTTTGATCAGGGGAACGGAGATTTGAAAAGTATCCATAATTATTTTTTCAAACAAAAGGTAAAACCGGAAAAAAGCAGAGCGGCCGTTCTTTCTGAATTCGGCGGTTTTTCCATGAAGATTAAAAACCATAGCAGTACGGTGGGAATGTACGGTTACCGGATGTTTACAAACAGAAAAAAACTAAGTCGTGCATATGATAAAATTTGGAAAGAAGTAAAAAAACTGGAAGAAAAAGGACTATGTGCAGCTGTTTATACACAACTTACGGATGTGGAAGAAGAAGTGAACGGTTTATGGACATATGACAGAGAAATCCTGAAAATAAAGAATTGACAAAAGAGGAATAAAGAGATGAAAGTACTGAATTTTGGCTCATTGAACCTGGACTATGTATATGGAGTAAAACATATTGTGAAACCCGGAGAAACACAAGATACACTGGACAGAAATATTTTCTGTGGAGGAAAAGGACTAAATCAGTCTATTGCCCTTGCAAGAGCGGGAGTAGAAGTGCATCATGCTGGAATGGTCGGAGAAGGCGGAGAAATCCTTGTTGATATGTGTGAAAAATCTGGGGTTCACACACATTATATATGGAAAATACCGGGGCCAAGCGGACATACGATTATCCAGGTAGATGAAAAAGGACAAAACTGTATCCTTTTATACGGAGGAGCGAACAGAAAATTTACGAAAAATTACATTGATGAAGTACTGGCGGATTTCGGTTCGGAAGATCTTGTACTTTTGCAAAACGAGATCAACATGACAGACTATATCATAGAAGCTGCTCATGAAAAAGGAATGAAAGTCATTCTGAATCCATCACCCTATAACCAAGAGATGGAAAAGTGTGATTTGTCGAAAGTGTCCCTGTTTTTGCTAAATGAAATCGAGGGAGCACAGATAACGGGAAAGGAAAACGTAGATGATATCTTAAAACGTTTAAGAGAAATGTTTCCGAATGTGGAAGTTGTTTTGACTCTTGGAAAAGATGGCTGTATTTATCAAGATGCCACGAGGCAGTTTTATCAGGAAATCTTTCGGGTACCGACGATTGACACAACGGCGGCGGGAGATACATTTACCGGATATTTTATTGCTGCCATGATGACGGGGATTGATGTAAGAGAGGGACTGATCATTGCATCAAAGGCATCTGCCATTGCGGTAACAAGAGAAGGGGCAGCTCCGTCTATCCCTACAAAACAGGAAGTGACGGAAACGGAATTGGATCTGGATATCAGTGAAATAAGACAAGGAACGGTATAATCCGTTCCTTGTTTTTATATGTCAAGATCGGGAATACCAACATCAATCCTCCGGTCACGAAAATAGTAGGTTCTGTCTTTTTCTCCGATTTCCCGAAGAATACGGCACGGATTTCCGACGGCAACCACGTCAGAAGGAATATCTTTTGTGACGATACTTCCGGCTCCGATAACGGTGTTGTCTCCGATTGTAACTCCCGGAAGGATAACGGCACCGGCTCCGATCCAGACATTTTTACCAATGTGAACATCCATATTGTACTGCATTTCCATATAGCGGAGATTTGGTTCGATTGGGTGTCCGGCAGTTGCGATTGTTACATTCGGACCGATCATTGTTTTATCTCCTACATAAATGTGTCCGTCATCTACCAATGTAAGATTAAAATTAGCATATACATGTTTGCCAAAATGGGTATGATATCCGCCCCAGTTGGAACGAAGGGGCGGTTCGATATAACAGCCCTCTCCGATTTCTGCAAACATATCTTTTAACATTTCGCTGCGAAGTTTCTGCTCATGCGGACGTGTCTGGTTAAAGTCGTAAAGTTTTTCCAGACAGTCAAACTGTTTTTTCATGATTTCTTCATCGGCAGGAAGATACAGACGTCCCTCTTTCATACGCTTTGCAGCTTCTTCTGAGCTCATAACACAATATGTATTTGCGTGTTCCATTTTTACCTCCATTATTATGAGAAATATTTTCCTTATGTAAAAATATAATATAATTGTCTGAAAGAAACAAGGACATCTTGAAAAGTGTTTCTTGTTTTTGTCACAGTTTGTGCACAAAAAAACACATTTTATTGATATCTTAAAGCGTAGAAAAAGAAGGGGAGGAACAGATTGTGATAGAAGTCAAAAACCTGGTAAAGAGATATGGAAATCATGTGGCAGTGGATCACCTGAATTTCCGCATTGAAAAGGGACATATTTATGGATTGCTTGGACCGAACGGGGCAGGAAAATCCACAACGATGAATATTATGACAGGGTATCTGGGCGCTACGGAAGGCGAAGTATTGATCAACGGTCATGATATTTTAAAGGAACCGGAAGAGGCAAAGAAGTGTGTCGGATATCTTCCGGAAATACCGCCGCTTTATATGGATATGACGGTACAGGAACAGTTGATGTTTGCGGCGGAACTAAAAAAAGTAAAAAAACAGGAACGAAAAGAAGAAGTAAAAAAAATAATGAAAATGGTAAAGGTTTATGAGGTAAAAGACCGTCTGATCAAAAATCTTTCCAAAGGATACCGCCAAAGAGTCGGAATGGCACAGGCGGTTATAGGATTTCCGGAAATCATTATTTTGGATGAACCGACGGTAGGACTGGACCCAAAACAGATCATTGAAATCAGAGAACTGATCAGACAGCTTGCAAAAGAACACACGGTCATTTTGAGTTCTCATATACTGGCAGAGATCAGAGAAGTCTGTGATTATATTATAATCATTGCAAAAGGGAAACTGGTTGCCAATGATACACCGGAAAATTTAGAACTTCAATTTGCCGGTGACGAACCGACACAGATCGAAACCCGTCTGCTTCCGGAAAAAACAGAAGAAATCTTGTCTAAAATTCCGGGAATCACAAAAGTAACTTATCTTCCGTCCGATCCAGGAATTACAAAAGCAAAAATCGAAACAGAACAGGATATAGATGTGAGAGAAGAAATTTTCCATGCATTTGCAAGGGAAGACTGTGCATTGCTTTCCATGCAAAGAGAAAGTAATACTCTGGAAGATATTTTCCTGAAACTGACACAGGAAGGGGGACGTTAAAGGTGTTGGCAATTTATAAGCGAGAATTCAAATCTTATTTATATTCCATGACGGGAAGCGTCTTTATCGCATTTATTACATTTCTGACCGGAATTTATTTTATGGCATATAATCTGCATAGCGGATATCCGTATTTTGCCTACGCATTGGAGGGAATCATGTTCCCGTTTATGGTGGCTGTACCGGTATTGACTATGAGGAGCTTCTCAGAGGAAAGAAAAAGCAAGACAGATCAGCTTCTCCTTACTTCTCCTGTGGGAGTCGGGAAAATGGTCATGGGAAAATACCTGGCTATGGTGACGGTTTTTGTGATTCCGTGTGTATTATTCTGTGCATACCCGCTGATTATCAAAACGCAGGGAAAAGCATATTTTATGACGGATTATACAGCAATCCTCGTATTTTTTCTTCTTGGTTGCGTATATATTGCCATCGGATGTTTCCTTTCGGCATTGACAGAAAGCCAGATTATAGCGGCAATCAGTACATTTGGTGTTTTAATGCTGATCTATCTGTGGGACGGACTTCTTGATTTTCTTCCGTCATCTGCAGCAGGAGGAATGATCGGAATCTGGATGATTTTGACGATTTTTGTTTTGTTTATTTACAATATGACAAAAAATATAATTTTAAGTGGGGGAATTGAAATAGCAGGAACGTTGGGACTTGTGATTGTTTATTTTGTAAAATCCTCCGTTTATGAAAATATTTTATCTGATATTCTTGGAAGATTTGGCCTTACACAAGTATTTTACAATGTGGCAGAAAATAATCTTCTTGATATTCAGGGAGTTATTCTGTATTTGACAATAGCAGGAGTGTTCTTGTTTTTGACCGTACAGGTAATCCAGAAAAGAAGATTCAGTTAGGAGGACAGACATGAGCAAGAAATCGGGATTAAAAGAAAAATTTCGCACCGTACAGACACGGAAAGGATTTTACAGTATCGGAATGATTGCAGTGGTACTTGTTATCGCGGTGGTGATCAATTTAATCGCAGGGCAGCTTCCGGAAAATATGAAACAGATAGACGTAAGTGATAAAAATATTTACGGAATATCAAAAAAATCGAAAAGCATCTTAAAAGATTTGAAATATGATATTGATTTTACGGTTTATGCCCAAAAATCGAATACCGATGAAAGGATTAAAACATTCCTTGATAAATATACAAAGCTGACAGATAAAATCAATGTGAAATGGGTTGATCCGGTGGCACATCCGCAGGCATTACAGGAAAATAAAGACGCACAATCCAATTCTATTGTTGTTTCCTGCAAGGAAACAAATAAAAATACAACAGTTGCATTTTCCGATATTTTCGTAGCGGATATGAGCAGTTATTATACGACCGGTTCGACTTCTTATTCTGAATTTGATGCAGACGGACAGCTTACAAGTGCCATCAATCAGGTGACAAGTGATGTGCAAAAAAAGGTTTATCGTACGGCGGGACACGGAGAAGCAAGCCTATCCACTTCTATGGAAGAAACACTTGGAAAATCAAATATTACGGTGGAAGAAATCAACCTGCTGATGAAAAAAGAAATACCATCTGACTGTGATCTTATTCTCATTGACGCACCGACAAGCGATATTTCCGTTCAGGAAAAAGATATGCTTCTTGAGTATATGAAAAACGGTGGTGACGTATTTTACATCATGGGAGATGCAATGACGGATACACCGAATCTTAACAGCTTCATGGAACAGTACGGCATGAAGAAAGTGGACGGATATATTGCGGATACGGAACGTTCTTATCAGGGAAATTATTATTATATTTTCCCGGAAATTTCTGCATCAGGAACACTGGCAGACGGACTGGAAAGCAATATGGTATTGATGATCAACTCTGCCGGATTTAAAAAAATGGATGATTTAAGGGATACACTTACCGTCGATACCTTTATGACGACATCGGATCAGGCATATGCAGTGACAGAAGATAAACAAACACAAGGTGAATACGCACTTGGTGCCGTGGCAACGGAAGATAAAGCAAAACTGACGGTGCTTGCATCAGAAAGTATGATCAATGCACAAGTAACGGACTATTTCTCCAATTTGGATAATTCTACTTTATTTGTAAATATGGTCATGGATCATTTTGACGATGTGGAAAATGTTTCTGTCAAAGCAAAGAGCCTGACGGTCCAGCCGAATACGGTACAGCACGCAGGAGGCATCAGCACACTCTTGATTTTTGTAATCCCTGCCGCTGTTTTACTGGGAGGATTCATTTTCTGGATGAAACGTAGAAAAGCATAGGAGGCACAAAGTGAAACAGAAAAAAGGATTGATTTTTCTACTCGTTTTTCTTCTTGTTTTATGTGCTGTGTATTTCGGAATGAGAAGTATGAATGAGCAGAAGAAAGAAAAACAGACAAAATAAGAAGAAAGAGAAAAGCAAAGTATTGGTGATCAAAGCACCCGATATGGAAACGGTATCCAGAAAAAGCAGACATATATGGGATGTTGTAAAGGAATGGATATATAAGGTAAAACAAGGGGTTTATAAAGCAATACACAAAATAGAAGAAAAATCCTTAACACAAAAATACAAATTTAAGGAGAACAGTGATAATGCAAAAATAAATTCACGGGAAAAAGAAGAAACAGAAAGTCCATCCGAATTCCGTATAGGGACGGCAATCCGGAATATGTTTATTTTCATCTGGAATGTATGGTGGATTTTTTTGACTGTTGTATTGGCATCTTTGACGGCATTTGGCCTGTTTGGACTGGGAGTATTTGTCGTGCTGGCTTTCCAGGGCTATCCGATCATAGGATGCATGATATCCGCTCTTGGAATATCGGTGACGGGAGCCGGTTTGCTTTTACTTACATGGAGTTTCAGGAAGAAATATAGGAAAATGCACACAACAACAAGTAAAGAAACAGAACCGGAATTCATCGAGGAGGTATAAAGGATGAAAAAGAATATAAGAAAAGCAGGAGCAGCGCTGGCAGCAGTAGGTATTCTGATTACAGGAATCGGTGCAGGGATTGGTTTTATAGAGTTTGCTTCCTTGGACTATGCCGGAAAACGTGTGATTGGGAAGACTGATATGAAGGTTAAAGAAGGAGAAGTAAAATTTACAACGTCTGAAGAATCCCCTATCTATCTGGAGGATTACTATGATTCCAATGAAGTCGTATGGGATGAAACGGTTCCGGAAAATACGGTTAGATATAAGATTGAATACAATGCGGCAAGAGCGGATGTCAGTATGGAAGTGGATTCCAATTCCATTTATGTTATGCAATACTACAAAGAAGAGGATGAAATGAAGACATTTTTAGAAGCAAGAGATGCAATACTGGAAGATTTAAAAAATGGAAAAATCGGTGCTTATGAGTCAAAGGATGTAGAAAAGACATGGTTTTATATCAATCCTAAGTATAAAGATAAGATTGTATTTTAATTTTGGGGAACAGGAAAAATCCGTGCAGTGAGGAAAATGTGCGGATTTTTTTATTTTTCGAATGTAAAATCTATGTAAAATTTGTTAAGTATTTGTATAATCACTTGATTAAAAGGAGGAATTTTAGTACATATATAAATAGAATGTTAAAATTAAGTTAGCATTTTGTAAAACAGAATTATTTACGGAGGAAAGAGAAAATGAAAGTGACCGACTTTTTAGGGCTTTTAGGGGGACTGGCACTGTTTCTGTACGGAATGCAGATGATGAGTTCGGGACTTGAAGCGGCAGCCGGAAACAAGATGAAGAAAATATTGGAAAAGCTGACGGCAAACCGTTTGCTTGGAGTACTCGTGGGAGCAGGTATTACGGCTGTTATTCAGTCATCATCGGCAACAACCGTTATGGTGGTAGGATTTGTAAATTCGGGAATGATGACATTAAGACAGGCAGTATGGATTATTATGGGAGCGAATATCGGTACGACCATTACCGGTCAGCTGATTGCCCTTGACGTGGGAGAAATCGCACCGCTGTTTGCTTTTATCGGAGTGGCACTGATTGTATTTATAAAAAACAAGAAAGTACATCATTATGGATTGATCGTGGCGGGACTTGGTATTTTGTTCCTCGGTATGGAAATGATGAGTTCTTCCATGATGCCGCTTCGTGAGTCACAGGAATTTGTGGCATTGATGACAAAATTCTCAAATCCGGTACTGGGAATTTTGGCAGGTATGATTTTTACGGCGATCATCCAGTCTTCTTCCGCATCCGTCGGAATCCTTCAGGCACTTGCGGCAAGCGGATTGATCGGACTTCCGAATGCGGTATTTGTTTTGTTCGGACAAAACATCGGTACCTGTATTACGGCAGTACTTGCATCTATCGGAACAAGTAGAAATGCAAAAAGAACAACGATCATACATTTAATGTTTAATGTCATCGGAACAACAATTTTTACGATTGTATGTATCGTAAGTCCGTTGACGGCTTTTGTAGAAAGCTGGACTCCGAACAATGTTGCGGCACAGATTGCAAATATGCATACTTTATTTAATATCGTAACAACGATTCTTCTTATACCGTTTGGAACATACCTTGCAACATTGGCAGAAAAGATATTGCCTGATAAAGAGGAAGAAAAAACAGAAGGAATGTATCTGCAGTTTCTTCATCCGGTGATGATGAAAGGGGAAAACCATATCGGTACATCAGCTATTGCCATTGACAGCATCAAAAAAGAAGTGAAAAGAATGTTGGAAATGACAAAAGAAAATGTCGGAATGAGTTTTGATGCAGTTGTAGAAAAGAAAAGCGAATTTCTTGAACCGGTTGCTGAAAAAGAAGAGTATATCGACTTTTTGAATAAAGAAATCTGTAAGTACATTTCCAGGAATATCGTTAATGAAACCAATCAGAAAGATGCAAAATATATGAGTGCATTATTCAAAGTCTGCGGAAATCTGGAACGTATCGGAGATCATGCTGTTAATATTTGTGAATACACAAAAATGATGGATGAAAAGAGCATTTCTCTTTCCAAGACAGAGTTAAAAGAAGTTGAAGAAATGAAAAAAATATGTTTGAAAGCTCTGGAAATTTTGAGTATAATAAAAAAAGGCGACAAAGAAGAATTCCGTCAAATTGAAAAGGTTGAGCAGCAAATTGACGATATGACAAAGCAGTACAGAAAGAATCAGATTGACAGAATGCAGAAAGGACAGGCGGATGAAGAATCCGGAATCTTTTATTCGGAAATGCTTACTGATTTTGAACGTATCGGAGATCATATTTTAAATATAGGACAGGAACTTGGACTTGGAAAAGTAGGAGCATAGAAAATATCGTCCAAAAGACTTAAAAAGCCTTTTGGACGATATTTTTGTTTGTTAAGATTTTGTTGCGATATAAACAAATAAATAGTGTCTGCTGAGCAAACTGAAAACACTTGATTTTACTGACTTTTGCCCC
>CALFLL010000031.1 GCA_937880845.1 uncultured Drancourtella sp. | reverse complement strand
TTTCTTCTTCCTCATGAGGATAACCACAAAGATCAATATTATAATTTTTTGCAATGATTTCTTCTACCGAAAACTTCTTTGCCTTGTCATTTTGCAGTCTGCTCCCGTCGACAATAGTTTGGAAGTTGTTGCGATAACAGGGTATGGAGATGCAACAGAAATAAAATAATCGAGCTTCTTTTTGCCATAATCATCACTTCCGGTAATTCTCACAACATAATCAGGATTTTTTCTGACCATATCAGCATTTAAGTTTACTAAAGCCTGACGCATACGTTCTGCAGCATCTTCTGTTGCACAGAATACGATTGTTTTCGCCATTCTGTCAGTTGCTTTTAAGTAACGTGTTATTTCTAAAGCTACTTGCTGAATACGGTCTTCTATAATGATGTTATAATCATAATCACTATTTGTATAAATTCTATCTTCAATTTCATTTCCCAAAATATCTCTTTGTCCCTTTCGAGGCCGCCATCCATCGCCAATATCAGTCATAATATTAATCACTCTAAATGGCGCAAGAAATCCATCTTCAATACCTTCTTTCAAGCTGTAAGAGTATACAGGGTCATGAAAATATGAAAGATTAGAAATATACTTCGTTTCTTTTGGTGTTGCTGTCATTCCTATTTGAGTTGCGGAACTAAAATATTCCAAAATTTTTCGCCAGCGACTTTCTTCTTTTGCGCTTCCACGGTGGCACTCATCTACTATGATAAGATCAAAAAAATCAGGAGTAAACAGTTCACTAAAATGTTCTTTGTCATCATCACCGACTAATTGTTGATATAGCGAAAAATAAACCTCATGAGAAGTAATTGTATTTTTATCATCCTTTGCAACATTAATTTTATGAATTACTTTCTCTAATGGTGCAAAATCCTGTTGTATCGATTGATCCACAAGAATATTGCGGTCAGCCAGATAAAGAATTTTCCGTTTCATTCCACTTTGAAGCATACGATAGACTATTTGAAAAGCAGTATAAGTCTTACCTGTACCAGTTGCCATAACAAGTAACAACCGCTTTTGTCCTCTTGCAATCGCATCTACAGTTCTATTGATTGCAATACGCTGATAATAGCGTGGAGGATATGTATTCTGACTACTATAATATGGTTGTTGAATAATCGCTTCCTGCGCAGAAGTCATTCCTGATTCTTGTTTAAAACGTTCAATCAGTTCTGATTCACTTGGAAATTCATCTAATCCAATTACCCGTTCTTTTCCTGTAAGAAAATCATGTTCTGCAAATCCGTCTCCATTGGAACTGTATGCAAATGGAAGATCGAGCATTTGCGCATACGTCATAGCCTGTTGTAAACCGTGTGAAATACTATGTTTATTGTCCTTAGCCTCAATAACGGCGATCGGATTATTTGCACTCATATACAGGATATAATCTGCTCGTTTTGGCTTTTCACGAAAAACAAAATTTCCTTTTAAATTGATTTTACCATCTGTAACCTGCGTTTCCATTGTAATTTTTCTAACATCCCATTTAGAAATAATGGCAGGTGTAATATACTGTAATTTAATATCTTCTTCGGTCATTTGTTTTTTTGTTAAAACAGTACTCATCTGTATCCCCTCCCTCATTCTATTTCTTTTGGAATAATCTCCATAATATCGTCTATTGAACAGTTAAGAACTCCACATATTTTTACCAATACTTCTACACGAACATCCTCATTTTTACCTAACTTTGCCATAGCATTTGTGCTTATTTTTGCAGCTTTGATAAGTTGTGTTTTGCTCATTCCTCTATCTATCAGTATTTTCCATAACTTATTGTAACAGACAGCCATCTTAAACCCTCCAACGATACAACTTCTCATAATTTTTAATTATAAGAAGATTATAGCATTCGACGTTTTAAAATTCAATTTTGAATTGTAATTCTCAATCATACAAAATCAAATATCAAATATATTTTTTCTAAATACAAGTATTGTGAAGCTAAAATGCTTATACTATAATTTACTTATGCCAAAGTGGAGGAACATGACAATGTCGGAATACGGATTTACTAAAAAGGATTGGGCTTTGTTCAGAGAGAAAATTGCAGATTGGCAAGAAGCCTATATGGATAAGTTGAATAAAGAATATATTGAATTGCTAAATGGTAAAGGAACTCCTTCTGAAAAATTCTGGGCTTTAGAAGAGCGAATTCGCAACGATAAAAAAGATACAGGTGTACAGTTAAGAATGAGTCGTTCTAATTGCATCTCTAACATTGTTTCACTTTTAAATGAAGGTGCAATCACTATGAACGATTTAGAAGAATTTAGCGATGAACTGAAGGAAAACATTCGCTTTATTACAGGCTAAAAATCGATTGTATCACAATTAATAGTTTTAAATGTTAAACAGGAGAATTTATGTCAAATTATAAATCAACAGATGCACTAATGCGTCATCTTCGGAATAATGGAATTGCTATTTCAGGCAGTTCACAAAAGCAACAATTAATTAATACAGGATATTTTCACGGATATAAGGGATACCGTTTTTTTGTTTCGTCCAATCGTAGAATCCCTTTTACCTCATACAATGAAATTAATGCTACGATCCAATACGACACAAAATTGAAATCATTGTTATACGGTAAAATGATGTTGATTGAAACTGCTCTTAAAAACATTGCCCTTAATACCATTATGGCAGAGATTAATTCAAACAGCATTTATGATATGTATGACAAAGCCGTCAGCAGTTACAAAAATGCTTTACCAGGAACTTCGGAAGACATTAAGAAAAAATTTCAGAACAATAAATTGAATTTACAGGGTTCTATTCAAAATTCTATTGCAGCGGCATACCGAAAAGAAAATCCGAAAATTACACATTTTTATAATACTGTGAATTATAATGAAGTCCCAATCTGGGCAATCTTTGAAATTTTGACAATGGGAGATTTTGGATATCTTCTTTCCTGCTTAACACAAGATGTCAGAAAAAAAATTTCAAGAAATATTGGTTTGAATTTGTCCAGCGATACCAATTGTACGTTAGTCTATAAATATGTATATGCATTAAAAGATTTAAGAAATGCTATCGCACATAATGATGTTGTTTATGATACACGTTTTAGAAAAATGGATCCATCGAAACCTATGAAGCAATGTCTAATGTCAGAAATGGGATTACCATACATAAATTTTAAGACTATAGGAGATTATATCATTCTTATATGTTATTTCTTAAAGTTGTTGAAGGTGTCCAAAACTGAAATCAAAGCATTTATAAGAGAATTTGAAAAAATAACTAAAGAATATGAGGGGCAGGTTAGTTCTGCCGTAGCTGCAATCACCGTTCATCCAGACTTGTTTTCGCGGATGACAATATTAAAAAATTCAATCTAATCTATTGCATATTTTTCGTTATTATAGTATATTATTAATAGCAATTGGGGTATGTGTTTGCGGACACATACTTGGAGGAGCCGGAGAAATCTGGCTCCTCTTTTGATTTCAGGATATTTTTTATTTCAATGTCTGAAATTCTTTCGCACTATTCATCCCATCCACCCAGTTACATAAAATTACAATACTCTCCAAATTTACATTAATATATGTACGCCACCTTTTCTTCCGCCAAGAACGGTGGAACCTTTTAAATCTTCCCATTTAAAATCGTTCATCGGTTCTCGGGCTACAAGAAAATTTCCGGCTCGCTGGGTTAATTGGGCGAAATTGACAACGTAATCAGAGGCTCCTTCGTTATAGGTATAAATAGAAGATTCAGACCCCATAAAACCAATATCTGCCTGACCGGATAAGACGGCAGTCATGGTTTTATCAGCACCAAACCCGGTGACATTTTTAAGAGCAATACCCTCATCCTTAAAATATCCTTTTTCTATTGCAACATATAGCGGAGCGTAAAAAATGGAATGGGCCACTTCGTTTAAAGTGACGGGAGTAAGTGTTTTCTTTGATGTTTCTTTCGGTTTTGTTTTACTGTCTGTGGCTGAACATCCAATAAGAAGGGTAGAAGCCAGAGTAAATGTGAGAAGCACTGAAAAAAATTTCTTTTTCATAAATCCTCCTGAAAGTCATTTTCTAACATTAGGATATGCGATTTGAAAAAAGAAGTGTGGGAGAGTTTTTTGCTGGAATCTTTACCGATGGGATGATAAAATAAACATCATATAAGCAAGAAGAGAGGAAACAATGACAAGTGAGGACGAAATTAACTTATAAACATACGATCAAAGCCTGTTATCTGGCGAATTTTCTTCAGTCTGCGGGTGCTATTTTTGCGATTTTATTTATCCCCATCCGCTCCTTATACGGAATTACATATACACAGTTTGCCGTACTTTTGAGTATTAATTTTATTACACAGGTAGTAAGCGACGTTTGTTTTAGCAAACCGGTGGAAAAGTATGGAGTCAGGAGATTTGCGGTAGGTGCGCCGATATTAAGTTCTGTTGGATTGTTTTTATTTGCAATGGCTCCGATTTTGTTCCCTGCAGATCCTTTCCCGGGATTTTGTATGGGAATGTTTGTATTTGCCGCTTCTGCCGGGTTACAGGAACTTTTATTAAGTCCGATCCTGGACGCACTTCCTATACCGGAACCTCAAAAAGCGAAAAGCATGAGTATGCTTCATTCCTGTTTTGCGTGGGGACAGATCATCACCGTTCTTACGACAACGCTGTTTGTATTTTTTGCAGATGCAAAATACTGGCAGGTGATCATATGCATTTGGGCGTTGATTCCGTTTATCAATGTATGGCTGTTTTATAATGTTCCGTTGTATGAAAGAGTAAGTGCCGGGAAAGCAATGAAAGTAAGAGAATTGATGGGAAATAAACTTTTTCTTCTCATTTTACTGGCTATCATCACAGGAGGTTCCGGAGAAGTGGTAATGGCACAGTGGTCTTCTGCATTTATCGAAAGAGGACTTGATCTTCCGAAAATCATCGGAGATATGATAGGAGTATGTGGATTTTCTCTGATGCTTGCCATTGGGAGAACTGCATATGGACTATGGGGAGATAAGATTTCCATCCATAAAGGAATGATCTTTGGAGCAGCGTCAGGAAGTGTGTGTTATGTCATCGCGGCGGTCAGCCAAAATCCTTATATCGGGATTATAGCGTGTATCATAACCGGCTTGTGTGTAAGTCTTTTATGGCCGGGAAGCGTTGTGATAGCTGCAAGAGAGTTTCCATTGGCAGGAGCCTCCATGTTTGCCTTACTGTCAGCGGGAGGAGATGTCGGAGCTTCGGCAGGTTCTTTTTTGATTGGAAGGATAGCGGACACGATATCGGGAACAGGAGTAACTTCCATGCTTTGGCTTGATAATCTAACACCGGAGCAGACAGGTCTGCGAGTCGGGCTTTTCATGGCAGCAGCTTTCCCGGTATTCTGTGTAATCGTCAATATGCTTATCAAAAAGAAAGTAGATAAGTGTGATTAAAAAGAGATGGCCCCAAAGCCATCTCTTTTAAGTACAATTTTATTAAAATGAATCCTAACCAACGATGCGGTATTTTTTCTCAACAGTATTCAGAAGTTCATGTCCGTCTTCTGTAACGAGAACAAGGTCTTCGATACGAACACCATATTTTCCTTCGATGTAGATACCCGGTTCGATAGAGAAGATCATACCCGGTTCTGCAACGTTTTTGTTGATTGGGCTTACATCGCCATATTCATGGTCTTCCTGACCGATGAAATGACCAAGACGAATCTTCCAGTATTCGCTGTAGCCTTTTTCATCGATGTAATCTCTTGCCTGAGCATCGATATCGCAGAAACGAACACCCGGTTTAATAACAGATTCTGCTCTTAAAACTGCTTCGCGAACGATATCGTGGATTTCAGCCTGTTCTGCATCAACGGATTTGCAATAGAATGTTCTTGTCATATCAGAACAATATCCGTTCCATACACATCCCATATCAATCAGAACACATTCACCTGCTTTTAATGTTCTTGTTTCGCTTGGTGTATGATGCTGGTCAGCAGCGTTTGGTCCGAAGCAAACGATTGTGTCAAAGCTTAATCCTGTTGCTCCTGCTGCATAGTATTCTTTTTCGATGAAATCAGCAATTTGTTTTTCTGTCATACCCTCTTTGATATAATCAGCAACCTTTTCCATAACGGAATCGTTGATTTCGGATGCTTTCTTCATGATTGCGATTTCTTCTTCATTTTTGGCTGCACGAACACCGTCTACACAGTCAGAACCCCACACTGTCTTGAGTTCCGGAAGTTTTTCCTGTAACGGAATAAGGAAACGAGCCGGCCATGTCTTATCGATACCAAGTGTCTGTGTTGGGTCGATATTGTCAGCGATAATAGAAATCTGATCTTCCATATCAGAGAACCATACTTCTTCAAAGCCTGTGTCTTTTACAAAGTATAAGTAGTTCAGAAGCATTGTATGCTTTCCGTTTGTTCTCAGGATCAATGCGTATAATCTTTCGCCCGGATTTACCATGATTCCTGTTAAAAATCTGATACTGAGTGGATCGGAAACGATTAACTGAGTAAGCCCTTTCTGTTCCATCTTTTCCAGTACTCTTTTGATTCTGTCATTCATTTTGAAATGTCCCCTTTCTGTACGACTATTATATGAGTCATATTATAGCACCAATACAGAATAAATCCAAGAATTTTTCGGCTATTTGTACTTGCAATTTTCCTGTAAAAGATGACAGAACAGAAGCTTTATGCTATAATTGGTAAAATTCAAACAAAATAAAAAATAGAAAGCAGAGAAAAGGAGGAAACCGCAATGAAGCTACGCTGTAAAAAAAGAGTAATCGCAATGGTGACGGCTTTCTGTATGATGGTTTTTATGGCGGGATGCCAGAAACCGTTTGATGCTTCAGGATATGTAAAAGCAGTTTTGGATACGATGACAAAAGGAGAAATACAGAAATATATAGAGTTCACCGGGGCGAAGGAAGAAAAAGCCAATGAATTATATGAAGATGTTTTGAAAGAAGAAATGAAACCTTTCGAAACGCTTGGCTTTTCAGAAGAGCTGCAGACAAAGTATAAGGAATACATGGTTAATTTGCTCAAAAAAACAAAATATGAAGTGAAAGAAGCAGAACAACAAGAAGACAAAAGTTATAAAGTAGATGTAGAGATCACGCCGGTTAAGATGTTCGGAGGAATTGAAAGTGAAACAAAGCAGAAACTGCAAAGTTATGTTCAGCAGGTTCAGGATAATATCATGAAGAACCAGCCGGCTCCTTCATCTGAAGAAATGACCCGGCAAATCGGACAGATTCTATATGACTCTTTAAACAGTGCACTTGCTACTTTGCAGTATGCTTCGAAAGAAACCATTACGGTACATGTACAGGAAAGTAAAGAAAAAAATATTTACGAAGTAAAGGAAAAAGATATGGAAAAGCTGATCCCCGCATTGATCGATACAACAGGGAGTGAAGAAATCCTTCAGTTTTAACATTCGTTAAAAAGGAATACTGCCTGCCGCAGTTTATAAAAGCTGTGGGGCAGTATTCCTTTTTTAATGTTGTTTCGGAACTTTTGGCGGAACGAAGGAATATACATCGTTGTAGGATTCCAGTTCTTCTTCTGACTGTATGGCAGAGGGGATCAGACCGGTACAGTCATTGGAAGAAGCAGAATTGGTAAGGTAGTCATACGAATCGATGATCCGCCGGTTTTTGTCATCTTTTTTCTTTTTTTTCATATAGCTCACCTCACAATCAGTATTTCCACAGGTAGAGAATTTATACAGGCATTGTCGATGACAAAAAAAATATGTTAAACTATAAAAAACAAGTTTTGCAGGAAAGAAGGGGAAATATGAAAATTACAGTAGACACACATTCACATACGATTATGAGCGGACATGCTTATAGTTCCATGAATGAAATGATTGAAGCAGCAAAAAACAAAGGACTGGAAGCACTTGCTATTACAGAGCATGCTCCCCAAATGCCCGGAACCTGTCATGAATTTTATTTTCAAAATTACCGGGTAATCCCAAGAAAAAGAGGAAATATGACATTGATGGTGGGAGCTGAATTGAACATTCTTGATGAAAACGGAACAGTGGATCTTTCTCAGGGCCTTTTAAAAATGATGGATCTTACAATCGCAAGTATTCACAGGCCATGCTATGGGGAAGGTAAGTCTGTTGAAAAAAATACCGGTGCATATCTTCGTGCTATGGAAAACCCGTATATTGACATTATCGGACATCCGGATGACGGACGATTTCCCATTGATCATGAGGCGTTTGTAAATGGGGCCAAGAAAACAAATACATTGATTGAATTGAACAATTCCTCTCTTCAACCTGGGGGCTTTCGGGAAAATACGATGGAAAATGCAAAAATCCTGTTGGAACTTTGCAAAAAAGAGGGAGTTTACATTACGACAGGAAGTGATGCACATATCGAATTTGATGTGGCAAATTTTGAATATGTAAGAAAATTAATGGAAGAAGTGGATTTTCCGGAAGAACTGGTGGCAACAACATCTTATGAAAAACTTTTGGGACTGCTAAAAAGAAATCGCTTATAAAAAGACTGGACTTTATGAATTTACTGTGTTAAAATTAATATCGGCAAAGGCAATGCCCCAATAATATATGGAGGGTAGATATGAGTAAAGAAATTAAAACAGATGCAATAGACAGTCTGTTTGAAGGCATTTTAAGCTTAAAAGATAAGGAAGAATGTTATAAATTTTTTGAAGATATCTGTACCATTAATGAATTGCTTTCCTTATCACAGAGATTTGAAGTTGCAAGAATGTTGAGAGAACAGAAAACATATCTTGAGATTGCAGAAAAAACAGGTGCATCGACTGCAACGATCAGCCGTGTAAACCGTTCTTTAAACTACGGTAATGACGGATATGACATGGTATTTAAGAGAATTGAAACGAAAGAATAATGAAAAAACGCTGAGTCTTTAAGATTCAGCGTTTTGTTTATTATTAGACTTCTTTTTTTCGTTATGCTCCGGGAAAAAATCAATCACTTTTTCAATGATTGACTTTTTGATATAGACATCAAAACTCAAAGAACAGATAAAAGCAAAAAGCTGAAGGTACTGACGATCTGCTTCGGGAGCATCTTGATAGCTTTCGGAGGCTTCTTCCCATAACTTGGAAATATCTTCCTGTACGGAATCAATGCGATTTTTTTCAAGTTCACATACTTCATTATATACGGCTGACAAATCAAAGGAACTGTCTGTCTGAAAATAACGGTCTGTCAAAGGCTTTAAAAGCATATCAATGTCGTGGATGGAAAGAATGCTTTTAAAATAATAGATAAAGATCAGCGTAAGGACATGCTCCTTTGAATACTTCTTTTTCGTAGGAGGAGGAAGCAAGTCATTTTTTGCATAATTGTTGATCATGGTTTTTGTAAGGATCTTGTCATCCGGATAACGTTTGGTGGATGCAAGCTGTGTTTCCATGAATGTTGTTACCTGATCCATATATAATTCGATATTCGGAATTTCATCCGGATGAATGTAATCAATCCGGGAAATGCTTTCTAATATGCTGTTTAATAAATCGTTTTTGTCAATTGTCATGCTTGTGGCTCCTTATGTAAAAATATTACAAATACATTATATAGTTTCGAATACTAGATGGCAAGCGTTTTTACAGAAAGAAAAGAAGAAACAGTATATGAAAAGTAGACAGGATTATTGAAAAATCGAACAGATGTATGGTATACTAAATAAACTATCAATGACAGGTGGGAGCGAAAAATGAGTATTTATGATATGTTAAACGATAAACAAAAGGAAGCGGTTCTGCATACGGAAGGCCCGCTTTTGATTCTGGCAGGTGCAGGTTCCGGGAAGACAAGGGTTCTGACGCACAGGATTGCGTATCTGATCAAGGAAAAGGGGGTCAATCCATGGAATATCCTGGCCATTACGTTTACGAATAAAGCAGCAGGCGAGATGAGAGAACGTGTGGACAAGTTGGTGGGAATGGGGGCCGAAAGTATTTGGGTCAGTACCTTTCATTCTATGTGTGTCCGCATTTTAAGAAGATATATTGATCGGTTAGGGTATGGTACGGATTTTACGATTTATGACACAGATGATCAGAAATCCATGATGAAAGATGTGTGCAAGCTTTTGCAGGTTGATACCAAGATTTATAAAGAACGGATGTTGATGTCTGCTATTTCCTCCGCGAAAGACGAGATGATCACACCGGAGGAGTACAGACTTCAGGCAGAAGGAGATTTCGGAAAACAGAAGATCGCACAGGTATATGCGGAATACGAAAAGCAGATGAAGGCAAACAATGCCTTGGATTTTGACGATCTTCTTTTTAAAACGGTACAGTTGTTTCAGACACAGTCGGAGGTACTGGATTATTATCAGGAACGTTTTCGATATATCATGGTAGATGAGTATCAGGATACCAATACAGTCCAGTTTGAACTGATCCGTCTTCTTTCTTCCAAGTATGAGAATCTGTGTGTGGTTGGGGATGACGATCAGTCCATCTATAAGTTCAGAGGAGCCAATATCAAAAATATCCTGAGTTTTGAAAATGTATTTTCGGATACAAAAGTTGTGAAACTGGAACAGAATTATCGTTCCACATCTACGATATTGGATGCGGCCAACGCAGTCATCCGCAATAATGTAGGAAGAAAAGATAAAACACTCTGGACAGACAAAGGAGAAGGAAAAAAGATTATCTGCAGGCAGTTTGATACTGCTTACGATGAAGCGGATTTTGTTGTTTCCAAGATTAAGGAAAAGGTAAAACATGAAGGGACAGAGTATCATAACTTTGCGGTTTTGTATCGGACGAATGCACAGTCCCGTCTTTTTGAAGAGAGACTTGTAACGGCTAATATCCCATATAAGATCGTAGGGGGCGTGAACTTCTATTCCAGGAGAGAAATCAAAGATCTTCTGGCGTATTTAAAAACCATCGCAAACGGAAAAGATGACCTGGCAGTCCGCCGTATCATCAATGTGCCAAAGAGAGGACTTGGACTTACATCCATCAACCGTATCCAGGAATATGCCTTAGAAAAAGAAATCGGATTTTACGACGGGGTACTTGCGGCAGACTTAATCCCGGGAATCGGACGAAGCCTTCCGAAAATCGAATCCTTTGCAGCACTGATCGAACATTTTAAGGCAGAAGCCGGACGGATGGGACCGCTTGCTCTTCTGGAAGAAATTATTGATACGATTGATTATGAAAGCTATCTGGAAGAAATCGACGGAGAAGATGCAGAGGATCGTATCGAAAATATAGAGGAATTAAAAAATAAAATTGCGACATATGAAGAAAAGTGCAATGAAATGGACGAAACACCTACTTTGACAGGATTTCTGGAAGAAGTGGCACTTGTGGCAGACATCGATAATTTGGATGAAAATGGCGACTATGTAGTACTGATGACACTTCACAGTGCTAAGGGACTGGAATTCCCGTATGTATTCCTTGCGGGAATGGAAGACGGACTGTTCCCAAGTTATATGACCATCACCTCAGATGATCCGATGGATCTGGAAGAAGAAAGACGGCTTTGTTATGTGGGAATCACTCGTGCAATGGATGAACTGTTCCTTACAAGTGCAAGGAGGAGAATGGTAAGAGGAGAGACACAGTATAACAAACTGTCCAGATTTTTAAAAGAAATCCCGCTTTCCCTTCTTCAGACGGAAGACGGAAAGCTGGAAGAAAAGAAACATATGGATATTCCGAGGAACCATGCTTATTCCAAAGCAAAAGAAGCTTTTCATGCTCAGGTGTTCGGCATGAAAAAACCGGTGCAGCAGTTTGCGGTAGCACTGGGAAAGGGACCCGGATATGAAGTGGGTGACCGTGTCAGACATATGAAGTTTGGAGAAGGACTTGTGACAGCCATCACAGAAGGCGGAAGAGATTACGAAGTGACTGTGGAATTTGATCAGTTCGGCGTCAAAAAGATGTTTGCCGCTTTTGCAAAATTGCAGAAAATATAAAAGAACTTCACATAAAAAGATGGCAATATGTCTATGATAGTGTTATAATTACTTAACAACATCAAGTGTAAAGATGGCACAATGCACATCGGAAAGGAGAGGGAGCATGAGCGGAAAATTAGAAGAGATCATGGCAGCTTCCAAATTAAATGAATTACTTCAGAAAAAAGAAGAAGATAAAACAAAAAAGGTAATTGTATGGGTGCTGGCTATTATCGGAGCAGTTGCCGCAGTGGCTGCAATTGCATATGCTGTATATTCTTTCTTTACACCGGATTATCTGGAAGATTTCGAAGAAGATTTCGATGATGATTTTGACGACGATTTCTTCGATGAAGACGATGAAGTAGAATAGAATTCAGGAAAGAACAGAGTAAAAATAGGGTGGGAGAAAGATTCCTGCCTTATTTTTTTGAGTAAGATAAAATCAGGAGAGAAGAATATGAAAAAAGGAACAATATATGAAGGAACCGTACGATGCGTCAAATTCCCGAATAAAGCCATTGTAACGGTAGAAGGAGAAGAAAAGGAAATCGTTGTAAAAAATGCGGTTGCAGGACAGAAGGTAAAAGTATCTGTCAACAAGATCCGAAAAGGAAAAGCAGAAGGAAGAGTGCTGGAAGTGCTGGAACCGGCTTCAGGCGAAATCCATCCGCCATGTCCACATTTTGGAGAATGCGGAGGCTGTACGTATCAGAACCTTCCTTATGAAGAACAGCTGAAATTAAAAGCTTCTCAGGTAAAAGAACTTCTGGACGAAGTGATTTCCGATTACGAATTTGAAGGAATCAAAGAAAGCCCGGTGAAAGAAGCATATCGAAACAAGATGGAATTCTCTTTCGGAGACGAATACAAAGACGGCCCTCTTTCCCTTGGTATGCATAAAAGAGGAAGTTTTCACGATATCGTTACCGTATCCGACTGCCGTATTATAGATGAAGATTACAGAAAAATCCTGGACTGCACAAGAGCCTATTTTGCAGATAAAGATGTCCCGTTCTATCACAGAATGCGCCACGAAGGATATCTGCGTCATCTTCTTGTAAGAAAAGCGGTAAAGACAAAAGAAATCCTTGTTGATCTGATCACAACATCAGACTATACAGGAGAAGAAGCCCTTCTGGAAGGATGGAAAGAAGCATTGCTTTCCCTTACACTGGACGGAACATTTGCCGGAATCCTTCACACTAAAAATGACAGCCTGGCTGATGTGGTGAAAGACGAAGGAACAGAAATCCTGTACGGACAAAATTATTTTTACGAAGAACTCCTTGGATTGAAATTCAAGATCACACCATTCTCTTTCTTCCAGACCAATTCCCTCGGCGCGGAAGTACTGTACAGCAAAACAAGAGAGTACATCGGAGATACACAGGAAAAAGTCGTATTTGACCTGTATAGCGGAACCGGAACTATCGCACAGATTGCAGCACCTGTGGCAAAAAAGGTGGTTGGCGTGGAAATCATTGAAGAGGCAGTAGAAGCAGCCAAAGAAAATGCGGCTTTGAACCAGCTTGATAACTGTACTTTCTGGGCGGGTGATGTGCTGAAAGTCATTGATGAGCTCAATGAAACACCGGATATCATTATCCTCGACCCGCCACGCGATGGCGTACACCCAAAAGCTCTGGAAAAAATTATCGGATTCGGAGTAGACAAGATGGTATACATCTCCTGCAAGCCGACAAGTCTGGAAAGAGACCTGGAAATGCTCACGGGCAGAGGATATAAAGTGGAAAAAGTCTGCTGCGTAGATCTCTTCCCGGGGACATATCATGTTGAGACGGTGTGCTTGATGCAGAAAGTTAAAAGTGGAGAGAAATAAAAATATAATAGATTGAATTTACGAAAGAATTGTTGATATGTAAAAGTATTAACAGTTCTTTTTTTTATTTAGTGTTTTTGAAATAGAAAAATTACAAGTTAGAAGTGATAGCTTGTTCCAAAATGGATCTATTAAAATGGAAGTTTAATATTAGTTTAAAATTTACATTCCAAAATGTGTTTTGATTATATAATATACACGGATTAAATGCAAATAAAAAATAAAAATAAAAAATATTCCATTTAAACTAATATTAATATGGAAAAGTAAAAAGAAAAGAGTTATAGTAAAGACATAGAGGAAATATTTCCCTATGGCATCAATGAAATAACATGTGCTGAAAGAAGGTGATATAGTGATACAATTAAGATTAGATTTTCAACTGGTCAATCCGGAGTTGCCAAGAGAAATGGACAGGTTGTTTGTAAGTTTTTTTAAAGCGGCTTTGGAAAACTACTCAGAAGAGTTATTTGAAGAACTTTATGATAAAAAGCGTTCTATTATCAAACCGTTCACATATTCTTTGCTTCTTCCGCAGGCCCGGTTTACAAAAGAAAAGATTAAGCTTGGACAGACATTTTTCGCGATGTTTTTTTCAGATGCGGATGTAGGACAACTGATTCACTTTTTTAATGCATTTAAATTAATGGTGAATAAAACATACCCTGTTCAAGAAAATTCGATGCAGCTTATAAAAATAGGGACACAAAAGAGACAGAAAATTACAGATTCTGAGATTATTGTAAAAATGCAGAGCTCGTTAGTCGTACGCAGACATCATTCTGAAACAAATCATGACGAGTATTTTACATACGATCATGCAGAATTTGGACAGGTATTAAAAGAAAATGTGGAGACATTTCTAGAAAAATTAAATATACCGGTGTCTATGGAAGGGTTTTCTGTTACTCCGATAAAAGGCAAAAAAATAGTTGCGGATATTTTCGGAAGAAAGACTGATGCCAATATCGGAATATATAAACTGACAGGCTCTCCAGAGCTGCTGAATATTTTATACTTGTCGGGAATCGGAAGTAGGCGTTCTGAAGGACATGGAAAATTCGAGATAATTTGGTGAGAAAGGAGGGAAAAAATGGATAGAATTTTAATCACCCAAGGAGATTTTTTAAAGAATGCAGGAATTGTGGGCCTGAAATATATGCTGAAATTAGCTGGGGCAAAAGAAAATGTGGATTACGAAATAGAAGGACAAAATTTATGGCTGGAAAGAACATTTGTAGAAACAGCAGACTGGACCGATATGTATTTTCATGCGTTTGTAGAATATTTCGGTCCATTAACAGCCTATCAAAGGGTGATGGAGAAAATAGACAGCTGTCTGGAAAAAATAGAAAAAAATATATGGATGAATAATAAAGAAGAAAAAGAGGATCTGGCGTATATTAACGATAAATTATTATCCAATAGTTATCAGGCAGGTTATGCCAATATAGAGATTTATATTCAAAATGCACAAGTATACAAAAATTTAAAGAAAAGTAAACTGAATGTAAAAATTTCTCAAGAAGAACTACAAGAAAGATTACAGGAATTAAAAAAATTTTTAGAACAGCCTTTGTGCAGAGAGACTTTTATTATGAAAAGCGTGATTTATACGTTTATCAACCGTTTTTGGGATGGAAAGTGCTTTTTGCTGCGGGCAAATGCAAAAAAAGATATGAGGGAACTTTTTGAGGAAGATTTTACAAAACCATTAAAGAAATATTTGCAAAGTAGTCATGAAAAGGCAAAAGATTTATGCATTGACTGCGGTTCTCCTATGGGAAATTCGGAAAAAGTTTCTATTGCATTCATGAAGGATATGGCAGATGACCTGACTAGAAAACGATCAGCTTTCTGGAATTGTAAAGTAGATGCATTCCTTTGTCCGATGTGTGCATTTGTCTATGCCGCAAGCCCTCTTGGATTTCAGACTTATGCCAACAAGTTTGTTTTTATAAATACTAATGAAAGTATTCAGGCTTTGCTGGTAGCTAATCGTAAAATGTCCAAAAGCCAAATAGAAGCAGAAAAAGAAGAAAATGAAACATACAGTGCGTGGTTTGCCAGATTGATGGATACGGTTCTTGGCGAAAAAACAAAGGAATTATCTAATGTACAGGTAATACTGCGCGGTGTTCGTGCAGAAGATCAATATATGTTTAGTATTATCCAAAGAGAAATTGTAGAAATATTAAGTGATAAAATGGTGAAAAACGGGTTGGAAAAATTAGGGGTACATCCATATATAAAAATGAGAAATGAGTTGATGAATGTACATGAAACCGTTATTTTAAATATTTTACAATATAGGGATCAGTATACATTACTGAATCAATTGTTAAAAGCATCCATAGAAAATCCGAGTGTCCTTTCGCCAGTATACTGGGTATATACAGTACAGCTAGGAACAAGCATCACAAGAAGAAAGGAAAAGAACAAAGAAAGGGGGATATTTATGAATAGAAGAAAAATGCAGGAAAATGGGTATAAATTAAGAACAGAACTTTTGAAAATCAAAAAGACAGATACAGACGAATGTCTGAGAGGAACGATTTATCAACTATTAAATGCTTTAGCGGTAGGAAATCAAGAGAAATTTATGGATATTGTTATCAGATTATACGGTTCATGCAGAGGACTTTTGATGCCGGATGGATTTGTCTATATGTTGGGAGATAAAGAAGCGGATAAGGAAAGATTTAGAGAATATGGATATGCTTTTTTGCTCGGATTTAAGGGAAGTTATTCTGATAATAACATAAATGTTAAAGAAGATACGTCAGAGGAGGATGGAAAATGGAAAGAAATGGTTTTACAATAAGCATGATTTTTTTGGCTGAGAGTGCTAATTACGGAGAGGGAATTGGAAATATTACAACATTAAAGAAACTGACAAGAGGGACTCATGAGCAGTATTCCTATATTTCCAGGCAGGCATTGAGATATAACATGGTACAGCAGCTTTCATGGGATAACACTCCGGTTGATGAAAAGAGTGGAGTAGTACAGTTTGCTCCTTCTGCAACAATAGCAGATTATCCAGAAATCGATCTGTTTGGTTATATGAAGACAATGGCAAAAGATGGAAAGGATAAAGGGGGAGCGACAACCAGAAGTGCAGTTGTAAGACTGAGCAATGCGATTGCTTTGGAACCATATAAAAGTGATCTGGAATTTCTGACGAATATGGGACTTGCAAAACGGCAGGGATTTGAAAATGCAATTGCACAGAGCGAAATCCATCGATCATACTATACATATACGGTATCGATTGATCTGGATCGAATTGGAATCGACGGTGAAATAGAAATTTCCCAGGAAGAAAAAGCAAGACGTGTAAAAGAGTTGTTAGATACGTTACAGTATTTATATAGGGATATCAAAGGAAGAAGAGAAAATTTAAGCCCATTATTTATTATTGGAGGAAGATACCAAAGGAAAAATCCGTTTTTTGAAAACCGAATAAAAATACAAAAAAATGAAGTCAACGTCAATACTCTTTTGGAACTTATGGAAACGGACACAGATATCAAAGAAAACACTTGTGTAGGAGTTGTAAGTGATATTTTTGATAATGACAGTGATATTAAGAAAAAGTTATCAGCAAAATCTGTCGGTGAAACATTTAAATATTTAAAAGAGGAAGTGGATTCATATTATGGAGAGGGCCATTAGACTGCAATGTTTTCAAAACCTTGTAAATTATAGAAAGCCTACTAGCTTCAGTATTAAAGAAACATTTCCCTTACCGCCTTATTCTACTGTTTTAGGCATGATTCATGCTGCATGTAATTTTAAAGAATTTCATCCTATGAAATTAAGCATTCAAGGGACAAACAAGGGAACGATTTCTGAATTATATACGCGATATTCCTTCTCTCCCGGAACAAAATACGAAGAGGGGCGACACCAGATATGCATCGAAGATGGGGAAAAATATGGGATTTTCAGAGGAATTGCACATGTGGAACTTGTATGTGAAAATCAGATGGTAATTCATATCATCCCCAAAGAAGAAGACTTTGATAAAGTGTATCATTCATTAAAATATCCAAATAAATATCTTTCGCTTGGGAGGTATGAAGATTTATTGGATGTAGAGTGTGTGGATATTGTTAATGTCTATAAAGATAAACAAGTAACTACGACAAGAAATATGTATATTCCTGTGGATGCTCAAACGTCAGACGGAGAAGCACTCATTTATAATGAAAATGTAACGATTTATAATTTGACAAAAGAATATGAAATTACAAAACAAGGACTAAGAAGATGGAAGCGGGAAAATGGCAGAGTAAAGGTATATTATATATCGAGCGGAAAATGTTTGTCTGAAGCATACGTTGATGATATGGAAAAAGATGCGGCAATCATTTTTTCATAAAAAAGTCTTGATATTGATTTTGATATTTTGTTTACAGAAATGAGTACAGCGGACAGTTTGTTACAGAGAATGGGACGTTGTAATAGAAAAGGGAGATTTTTTCCAAATGATGCCAATGTTATCATTTATGCGAACAGAAGCGGAGTAGCAGAAAAAAATAAGGGAGTATATGAAGCGGAAATTTACAATCGTTCCCTTGAACAACTGCGTAAATATGAAAATATACCATTTTCAGAACAGATGAAGATAGAATACATCAATCAAGTATATTTGACTGAAGAAATTAAAGGAACCAATTATTATAAAGAAATTGAAAAATTTCTGGTGCATTTTGATGAAATACAACCAGTCGAATACGAAAAAAAAGAGGCAGAGCAGAAATTTAGAGACATTCAAAGTGTGACAATCGTGCCGGAGGAAATATATTTAGAAAATAAGAGAATATTTGATAAATCCTTGGAAATTATACAAACTCCACATATAAGTAAGGAAATGAAATGCTTATTACGTTACAAATTAAACACTTTAACATTGAACAGGAATTGCTTTAGAAACCGGTTGCCAAAGGGGGTAGATAAGCAGGAGATAGGAGAAGATGGAAGAAAAAGAGGGATTGGAATTCACAGAGCGAGGATTTTATATGAATTTGATAATGAAACAGGAAAGGGTAGAGGATTAGTCGAAAGTGAACCAATGGAGGAGGATATCTTTTTTTAATGGAGGTTAATTTATGGAAGAGAGAATTACGGGAGTGATGATCTACTACTATTTTGTATGCAAAAGAAAACTTTGGTA
This sequence comes from uncultured Drancourtella sp., assembly GCA_937880845.1. Lineage (GTDB taxonomy): Bacteria > Bacillota > Clostridia > Lachnospirales > Lachnospiraceae > Sellimonas. The sequence continues at coordinate 2,641 of CALFLL010000031.1, read as the reverse complement.
TTTTTGTCATGAAATAAATATGGAAAGTGAAAATGAGGATGTGATGCTTGGAAAATTGTTAGATGAAGGAAGTTATAAAAGAAATGATAAGCACATCAATATTGATAATATTATTAATATTGATTTTATCAAGGAAGAAAAAGAACTACATGAGATTAAAAAGAGTAGATCAGTCGAAGAAGCAGCTATCTGGCAGTTAAAATATTATTTGTTTTATTTAAGAGAGCGGGGAGTGAAAGATATTAGAGGACGAATTGATTATCCCTTGATAAAAAAGACTCTTTTAGTGGAATTGAGTGAAAAAGACATTATACGTTTGAAAGAAATTTTATATCTATTTTTTGATTGTCCGTATAAACACTATACTTTCAAGCATTTTGAAATATAAGAAAACACTCATTTTACCACGGATTTACCACGATTGAATGAGCCTTGATATGATAATAAAATAATTAAGGGAGATATCATAAAATAGCTGTGTATCTCCCTTTTATCTAATATAATTATTTTTCTATATCTTTCTGATACTCTAAAATATCTCCAGGTTGGCAATCTAATGCTTCACAAATTGCATTTAACGTGGAAAAACGTATCGCACTTACTTTTCCTGTTTTAATTTTAGATAAATTTATATTTGCAATACCTACCTGCTCTGCTAAATCTTTTAAGCTGATTTTTCTATCTGCCATTACCCTGTCTAATCTTAATATAATAGCCATAGCTCTACTCCTACAATGTTTCATCAATTTCTTTTTGTAAATTGCAACCATATTTGAATATTAACGTGATACTTCTAAAAATTAAAACTATAAATATGCCCTCAATAATTGATAAAAAGCTAATATGATAATATGGATACAAAGGACAAACCATAGAAGCAAAAATAAAAATAGCAATTATATTGATACATTTTGTTGTATTAGCAGTAAATGGGGACTCCTGTTTTGATATACAATAAAATAATTTTTTTGAATACCTAATAGCCAGAAATATACAACTGCATTTTATGATAAAGCAAACTAATAAAACAACCCATTCGCTAAACACTAATTCCATTTCTGCATTTATCATTTGTTTTGCTAAATATCCAGGACGCATAATTTGGCTTAATAATGTACCACCTAAAAGCAGTATAGCTCCGATATCCACAATAATTGCAATTATACTGGCAACATTGAAGATAACGGATATAAAATGTGTTGATTTTTTTAATGTATTCTCGTTCATAATACATATCTCCTTTCTGATTATGCCATGATTATACATCTTGAATATATGTTTGTCAACCATAAATATACGATAAACGTATATTTATATATGTTTACTATTTCCCTCTTGATTGCCCATCACAGAAAGGAAAAAGCCCTGTCAAGAGCCTTGCCACCAGTGGTGGTGCTTTGCACTCTTTACTGGGCTTTTTGTTTGCTGTATCTTCCATGCAAGAGGAAATTAAAGACCTCTGTTCCATTTCGCCTTTAGATAATCTTCATAATCTCCCTCGTTAAAGTCTACTTGTGGAGAAGTATTAGGAATGTTTTTTCTGTTATCTATATCTGCAAGTTGACGGAATATCCAGTCATCATAAGGGTCGTGATATTTGTATTCTTTCGGCTGTTCTCTGTATCGGTCTAACCCTCGCATTTCCTTATGTACTTTCATCATACGTTCTATTTTTTGACGCTGTATCAACTGTTTGATTTCCATAAGTTCTTCTACTTCTACAACCTCATTAGAAAGATAATTGCTGATGTATCTAATCAATATGGTTTCCATGTAAAATCTGTATTCGTTTTCATTATCGAAAAATTCATTTTCAGACAGATAATCTAAAGAAACATTAAAATCTTGTTCCCGTTTGATAATATCCATGATATATGGCTCGGTATGGTCGATATACTTCCATTCTCCCGATAACAATTCATTGGGCGTTACACCCAGCACGTCCATTATCTTCTCTAACGTATCAAAGGTAGGATAATTCACACCTCGTTCAATCTTGGAAAGGCTCTGCATATTGATACCGATTTTGTCCGCCAGTTCCTGTTGTTTCATTCCTCTGTGTTTTCTTATGGTCTGTATGTTTTCTCCTAAGAAACTGATTTTCTTTTCGTAATGCTCCATGACTTAGTATAAACACTCCTTTCATTGCTTTTCTTGGTATTTATAAGCATATCATACTTAATATATATCCAAAAGTCAACAAAAACTTCTTGACAAGTAATTCTAATGGCGTTATTATCGTATCAGATAGAGTGATTGAGCACGCTAGGGTCAATCACACGCTTGAGTAAGCATATAGAATAGATATTTTCACTTTGATAGCATGAATAAGCATGGACTATCAGACCGAAAATAAGGTTTCTGACTGGGGCTGTTCCGTTTAGCCACGAGCCTTACAAGGCTCGTGAGCGTTAAGAACGGATCAGACACAGGAAGAAAGGGAACGCCTTTAGGCGTTCGTAAAGGGCGTATATGTAACACCGCCCTGCGCATACATGTCATAGTACCTAGAAACTGTGATAAATAAAGGACAAAACACGATTTTACCCCGCAAAAAACGGGAAGTACGAAAGGAGCAATGCACTATAACTACACACAAAAATTTATCCGTTAAGATTGATTACATCAGTATTGTATTTGA
>CALFLL010000030.1 GCA_937880845.1 uncultured Drancourtella sp. | reverse complement strand
CTATTTTCTCCACCTGCCTAGCAGGTGGTTTATTTTATTTGCCATACAATAAAAATATCGGCAGCATTCCGTTTGGAATACTGCCGATATTTTTTATCTTAGTGAGGCTTAAATCCTTCACCAAGCACTTCATTTGATTCTACGATAATAAGGAATGCTGCCGGATCCACTTCTTTTACTACCGTTCTTACCCCATACATTTCTTTGTTATTGCAGGCACATAATACAACATCTTTTTCTACCTGAGAATAACTTCCCGTAGCCTTTAAGAATGTGCATCCTCTTCCTACCTCTTGGTCAATTCTTTGAGCCACTTCTTTTGCGTAATCTGTAACGATGAGGGTCATCTTACCTGAATCCATACCATACATTACTTTATCCAGAATCAGTGAAAGAATGTAACTGATCATCATTCCATAGATCAAGCTGTCTATATCTTTAGAAACAAGGACTGTTCCAAGAACAACGATCACCGCTTCCATAATAAAGGAAATCTTTCCAAGAGAAAGATGCGGATTTAATGTTTTAATGGACATCAGGATAAAATCAGATCCTCCTGTAGATGAATTTCTCATATAGATCAGTGCATATCCAAGTCCGGAAAAAACACCGGTACAAATAGCAGCCAGCATCCTGTCCCCTGTATAAACCGGAAACATCGGTGCAATCACGTCCATAATAATAGATGTGATGATGATGGTCCGAACAGATCGAAGGAAGAAATCTTTTCCAAGAATTCTGAAACATACAATGGCAACCGGTATATTCAACAGCATGGCAACCGTACCGATTGGAAGACCGAACAAATGATAAAAGATCAACGCGATCCCGTTGAATCCTACCATCGGAAATTTGGCCATAGCTGCGAAATTGTAAGTTCCGATTGCTATAAGAATTCCTCCGATAATATCAATAAGAATATCAATACTAAGTTTTTTTGTGTTAAGTTTTTTCAAATCTTTCTCTCCTTCCTGTTTTTATTATTCTCCCAGTAAAAAAGCATTTGCAAACTATAAGATATAATTCGCAAATGCTCTTCTACTTCTCCATAAGTTAGTATACTCTTTTCGGCTTTTAGCTGTCAAGCTTTTTTCCTCTTTATGCATCCTTTAACGGAATCTTTTATCAGTTTTACGGATGATACGGCACTGAGTATCAATGCTCCGGCTGCAAGACAAAAATCTCCTATATTAAATGTGATCTCTCTGAAAGCTTTGTTTTCGGTTTCAAATCCAATATAATCCGTCACATATCCTTTTCTGAACCTGTCGTACAAATTACTACATGCACCGGACAAAATCAGTGTTGTCCCCAAAAAGGAAACATTTCTTTTTTTAGAAAACAAAAGACGAATATGATACGTCAAAATTATCGCTGCCGCCATCACCGAACATCCTTTGACTATTTTTTCATTTCCCGCGAAAAGATTAAATGCCATTCCGTCATTGCGGACTTTCCGAATCAGTACTTTTCCATTTAAAATGGCCCTTTCTTCCGTATCTTCAGGCTTTTTTTCTGTTTTGGATTTGCAGAACAAATCTATTCCCAAAAGAGCGGCTCCCAAACCCGTAATCTCTTTTTTCATCTTATTCTCCCTTGATCCGTGAAATTTCCTTTTTCAAATCATCTATTTTTTCGTTTCTCTTTTCAATAGATTGGCAAAGTTCAATATAATCCGTATCTGAGATTTCATTCTTTTGAAACTTCTCATAAATCATCTTTCCTATATCAATAAGATCTCTTTCATTGGCACGTTTTAAAAATCTTATTTCACTTTTTGTCTTTTCCGTATCCCAGATTTCATTTGTCTTTTTTCCTACGATATCTGCCGTTTCTGACAGTTTCTTTCCAAGTTCGTTAAAAAAATCATCCATTGTCATTTTCCTCCTTATAACTGACGTATCTCCTCAAATGCGTGGTACAAATCCAATGTCCCATATCCCCACAAACGATTGGGATACTCTGTTCCAGATTTTCTTCTTGTCCCCAGAATTAAAATATTTTTAACCTGTGCCGATGAAGCCTGTGACTGTTGATCCGTTACAATCCACTGCAGCAGCAGTGCGGCCGCACCTGCAGTAAGACCGGTTGCAGCACTGGAACCGGATCGTTCTGTAAAGTTTCCACCCGGAACGGCACCGGTTACATACATTCCCGGAGCAGTAAATTCAGGCTTTATCATTCTATTTCTAGTATATCCCCTGCCTGACTGAATAGCAACCGCATTTTCTTCCCAATTATAATACGAAACCGTGATAGCAGACGGAGTGCTTCCGGGTTCCAAAATCGTTTCTTCCGGACTGGACCGTAAAAAATAAGCTTCTCCCGTCAAAAATTCTGTGACCGGCATCCAAATGTGAAACAGCCCGTCAATACTTTGAAGCGGTTCTACTTTTATTTTCCAGATTCCTTGAGCCGGTGTCACAAAACGTACGATAATCAGTTCCGAATTTGTTCTTTCTACCAAAAGCCGATAATCAATGATGACCTTTGTCTTTTCAAACAAAAAATCATATTCGTTTCTGCTGTTTTGTCTAATCGGAATCTTCTGAATCATTTCTCCTGACGGAGAGGTAAGAGAAATTGCCAGAACATTCGGAATGTCCGTCCAGATTTCCATCTGTATTCCTTTCACTCCCTGTCCAAAACGAATTTCCACCTCATCTCCTCCGCTTCCTTGTGTGGTTGTTCCCTGGTAATGGTGTCTTTTATCTGCTTCATTCCCCGTTCCGGTTACAACCACCGTATTTTTCTTGTTTGCATAGATTTCCAGTTCCTCACAAATAGGAGCAGAACCGTTATGCCCTCCAAGGTTGCATCCAAGAGGAATACAAAGAATCAAGGGCATCTCATATTTTTCCGCAAGTTGGTCCAAAAAATACAGCCCTGCCAGCATATCATTTTCCTGAAATGCTTCTGCTCCTTCCCTGATAAAATAATACTCTCTTAAATACTGTTTGGCCGGTTTTAATTTCACCATAGCAATCATGGATTCCGGTGCCGCTCCAAGGAACTGATTTTCCGTATTTGCTCCCCCTGCAGCCACACTTGCCGTAAACGTACCATGTCCGTTCTCATCTTTTGTCGGTACGAATTCATACGGATTGTCGCTTTTCAGTGCACGGTTAATATCTTCTCTTGTATAAAAGCTTCCGTAGTCCATCCTTCCCGGCGGATTTCCCGTTTGAATCGTCTGATCCCAAATACCAAGTATCCTTGTAGATCCGTCCAAATTCCTGAATACCTGATTTTGGTAATCAATCCCCGTGTCAAGGAACCCCATCAATACTCCTTGTCCCTTCAACTCCAAAGACGGATATCCTTGGACCGTGGTAATTCCCGCTGCATTTAGTGCTCCCATATCAAGAGGTGTATAACACTTTGGAACAGAATAGTACGGAATATCATTTTCCGGGATCTTTTGTGCCTCTTCTTTTTGTATATAAATATTTTTATATAAACCTCCCACTTCTTTTATACAGTACATTGCTTGATTCAGCGGTTTCAATAAGGAATTCCATTTCGGAATAAACATAAAATCCCTGTAATCTTCCGAAAGAATCGCCTCTTTGCATTCCTCCATTACCATAAAAAATTCCCCATATACTTTTTGTAAGTATATGAGGAATGTTTCTGAATTATTTCCTAATTATACCGTTGTCCCTTCTAATACAGGAACTTCCTGTCCCCGCAGTTTAATGACCGGTCCGCCTGTTCCTTCTATATAAGCTCTTGTAATAATGACTTCACCGATATTGTCATCTTTCGGAATCTCATACATGATATCAAGCATAAACTCTTCAATGATGGCACGAAGAGCTCTTGCCCCCGTATCCTTTTCCATTGCCTTTTCCGCAATGGCATAAAGAGCGTCTTCTTCAAATTCCAGACGTACTTCATCCAATGCAAGAAGCTTTTGATACTGTTTCAGGATGGCATTTCTCGGTTCTTTCAAAATCTTGACAAACATTTCTTTGTCCAGACTCTGTAATGTACAAATGACCGGAAGACGTCCGAGAAATTCCGGAATCATGCCGAAATTGCGTAAGTCTTCTACCGTTACTCTGGAAAGGATATTTTTGTCATGATCATATTTATCTTTCAGATCTGCAATAAATCCTATGGCAGCCTGCTTGTTCAGTCTTTCCTTTATGATCTGTTCTAATCCCGGGAAAGCTCCTCCTACGATAAACAGAATGTTTCGCGTATTTACGGTAGTAAGAGGAACCATTGCATTCTTACTGTTGGCTCCCACCGGCACTTCCACTTCACTGCCTTCCAGAAGTTTTAACATTCCCTGCTGAACGGATTCACCGCTGACATCACGCTGGTTTGTGTTTTTCTTCTTGGCTATCTTATCAATCTCATCAATAAAAATGATACCCTGCTCTGCTTTTTCCACATCATTATCTGCTGCCGCAAGAAGCTTGGAAACAACGCTTTCAATATCATCTCCTATGTATCCTGCTTCTGTAAGAGATGTGGCATCCGTAATGGCAAGAGGCACATCAAGAAGTCTTGCCAGTGTCTTGACCAAATATGTTTTACCTGAGCCGGTCGGTCCAAGCATGAGGATATTGGATTTTTCAATTTCTATATCGTCCATCGTATCCGTTGCTACTCTCTTATAATGATTATATACGGCAACGGAAATAATCTTTTTCGCTTGTTCCTGCCCGATCACATATTCATCAAGGCTTGCCTTTATTTTGTGAGGAGCCGGAATTTTTTTGAGATCAAATACCGGCTCGGCTTCTTTCTTTTCTTTTTTCTTTTTTACCTTCTGCTGTTTCGGAATCATGTTTTCCAGATCCTGCATATTCAGAACCTGTACTCCCGGAATGCGCATCAGCTGGTTTAAGTCTACCTGTCCGCTGTTCATCATATCAAAGCTTTTCTGCATACAATCCGGGCAGACATACAAATTATTTGGAAGTTCCACCATCTTACCCGTGATGCTTTCCGGCCGATGACAAATGGAACAGATTTTCTCATATTCTTTTTCATCTTTTGACGTATCTTCTACAACGCCCTTTACAGCTTCATCAAGTTTCTGATCTTCTGTCTTTTCTTCGTCAATCGTTGTATTTTTTTCATCTGACATATGCTAAATCCCTTTCTTTTCCTTTATCTATATAGGAATCATTATATCCCAGATGTTCTTTTCGGACAAGTAAACTTTTTCTAAACTGTTTAAGCTTCCATCGCCCACTTCTTTAATTCTTCTTCCATCATCACACCGGAATGACGTTTTACGGCTTCTCCGTTCTTAAAAAGCATGATGGTCGGAATACTCAAAATATGAAACTGTTTTGCCAGTTCTCTGTTTTCATCTACGTTAATCTTGCCAATCTTCACCTCACTTGTCTTTTCTGCAAAGGAATGAAGGATTGGAATAAATGCCTGGCACGGTCCGCACCATTCTGCCCAAAAATCGATCAAAACCGGTTTATCTGATTTTAATACTACTTCTTCAAAATTTTCATTCGTGATTTTTAATACTTCTGCCATTTTTATCTCCTCCTTATATATGTTCGAACATTACTTTTAATTTACTTTCTTCCCAATGATTCATGTTTAACGGTCCTGCTCCGTCATTCTCAAAAAGTCCTGCTCGGAAATCACCGGGATTCCAAGTTCTTTTGCTTTTTTGTTTTTGGATGAATTGGATTCTTTATCATTATTAATGAGATACGTTGTCTTGGATGTTACCGTCCCGGTTACTTTTCCGCCCCGTTTTTCAATCTCTGCTTTGATTTCGTTACGATTTTTAAATCGCTCCACGCTTCCCGTGATAACAAAATTAACGCCTTTAAAAATCTGTTCCTCTTCCTCTGTTTCCTTTATGATCGTCACTTCTTTTAAAAGATTCAAAAACTGCTTCTTTTTCTGTTCATCCCGGAAATAAGCCGAAAAGGTTCCTGCAATCACTTCTCCGATACCCGGGATTTCTCCCAATACCGCTTCGTCTGCCTCCATAATCCTCTTTTCATCCTGTCCAAGTTCCTTGCAAATCAATTTTGCATTTGCAACCCCGATATTTTCAATCCCTAAGGCATAAATCAGTCGCGGCAGTGTTGTTGTCCTGGACTTTTCAATGCTTGTAAGGAGATTCCTGCAGGATTTTTCTCCGAACCCTTCCAGTTCTTCTATTGCTTCTTTGTGATCAGACAGATGATAGATATCGGCAAATTCATGAATGAACCCCATTCCGATGAATTTTTCCAGTGTCGCTTCTGATAATCCATCAATATTCATGGCATCCCTGCTTACAAAAAGAGTAAAGGATTTAATCTGTTTTGCCTGGCACTGCGGATTGGTACAATATAACGCCTTCGCATTTAATACCTGTCGGATTTCCGTTTTCCCATGACAGACCGGACAAGTATCCGGAATTTCTTTTACTCCGCTTCTTGTAAGGTTTTCCGCAATCTGCGGAATAATCATATTGGCTTTATAAACCCGGATTCTGTCCCCGATTCCAAGTTCCAACTCTTCCATGATACTGATATTATGAACGCTTGCTCTTGATACAGTCGTCCCTTCCAATTCTACCGGTTCGAAAATGGCAACCGGATTGATCAGGCCTGTCCTTGAAGGGCTCCACTCAATTTCTTTTAAAACCGTTTCTTTGATTTCATCTGCCCATTTGAAAGCGAAAGAATCCCTTGGGAATTTTGCCGTTGTACCGAGAGATTCCCCATATGCAATGTCATCGTACACAAGAACCAGTCCGTCAGACGGGATTTCATTTTCCTGCACATGCTCTGCAAACCACCGTACTTCTTCCTCAACGGTTTCCTGTGTCACCATGTGGTATTCCACCGTTTCAAATCCCTGCTCTTTTAGCCAGATCATTTGATTTTCCCTGGAATTTTCAAACGGAACACCTTCCGCTTTTACAAGGCTGAAAGCATAAAACCGGACATTTCTTCCGGCCGTGATTTCATTATTCAACTGCCGCACGGAACCGCTGCAAAGATTTCTTGGATTTTTGTATTTCGCATCTACATCTTCGATTTCTTCATTGATCTTTTCAAAATCATCATAACGGATCACCGCTTCTCCGCGAAGAATAAGTTCTCCCTCGTATGGTATTTTTAAAGGAATGTTCTGAAATACTTTTGCATTGTTTGTGATCACTTCTCCGATTTCACCGTTCCCCCGTGTTACGGCCTTAAACAATGCCCCTTCCCGATAAGTCAGCACAATGGTCAGCCCATCCATTTTCCAGGAAAGAAGGGCTTTTTGCCCACCGAGAAATTCTTTCAGTTTGCTTACTTCTTTTGTTTTATCCAGAGAGAGCATCGGCTTTTCATGACGCTCTTTTGGAAGTTCGCTGAGTACTTCATATCCTACATGTACGGTAGGAGAGGACGCCAAAGTTGTATGGAGTTCCTCTTCCAAAGAAACCAGTTCATCATACAGTCTATCATACTCAAAATTACTCATGATTTCTTGTGCTTCCTGATAGTATGCCCGCCCTGCGCGGTTTAATAACTCTACCAGTTCTTCCATCCGCTTTTTCTTTTCTTCCCGGCTTTTATATATTTGCGTCATTGTTTCTGTCTCCTGTTTCTTTTTCTTCCTTTTTAATCACCGTTATATTGGATGAATGTCTGATCAGACGGTATAATCCTTCCAGTTCTTTATCTGTTAATTTTCTGTATTGTCCCGGCTTTAACTCTCCAAGATGGATATTCATGATCCGCACACGTTTCAGATCCATAACTTTATATCCAAGTGCCTCGCACATTCGTCTGATCTGACGGTTCAGCCCTTGTGTCAGGATAATTCGGAAAGTATCTTTCCCTTCCTGTTTTACTTTACATGGTCTTGTGACAGTATCAAGAATTCTTACTCCCTGTGACATTTTTCTTAAAAATTCCTGCGTAACCGGTCTGTTTACCCGCACGATATATTCTTTCTCGTGACAGTTCCCCGCACGCATCATCTTGTTGATGATATCCCCGTTGTTTGTCATCAAAAGCAGACCTTTCGAATCCTTGTCAAGTCGTCCGACATAGGTAATGCGTGTAGGGTAATTTAAAAACCGTATGATATTTTTCGGCTCTCTTTTTTCTTCTGTACATACAATTCCCCGCGGCTTATTAACAGCCAGCACAACCATGTCTTTTTGTGTGCGGATTGGTTTCCCGTCTACCGAAACACTCTGTCCCGGTGTGATCCTCATTCCGGTCTGTGCTTTCTTTCCGTCTACCGATACATGTCCTGTTTCAATCAGACGATCCGCCTCTCTTCTGGAACAGAGTCCGGCTTCACTTAAATATTTATTTAATCTTACCGATTCCCTTTCTTCCCGTTGTTCAAACTGTTGTTTTATCCGATTCCCCACTTTTTTCTCCTATACCTATAAAAGATAAAAATTCTTTATCAGTGCCGATAAGGCTTCCATATCGCTGCTTCCCATAAGTTCTCGGCTGGAATGCATGGCAAGAAGCGGTACTCCCACATCTACCGTTTTGACCGGAATCATTGCGGATGCAATGGCTCCTAATGTTCCGCCGCCTGTTCCATCGGAACGATTAACAAATTTCTGGTACGGGATGGACTTTTGATCGCAAATCTGCTGTACAATGGCAACTGCCTCACTGTCTGTGGCATAACTCTGTGAAGAAGCTTCTTTGATACAGAATCCTCCGTTTAAAACCGGCTGATTTGTAGGGTCTGCCTTGTCCCTGTAATTCGGATGAAGGCCATGAGCCACATCCACGGAAAGGAGCATTCCTTCCTCCAGTCCCTGAAGGAGTTTTGTCCTGCTCAAATGAAGTGCATCGTAAATCCTCTCCAGCACCATCATAAAGAGGGTGGAAGCCGCTCCCTGTTTTGTCCTGCTTCCGATTTCTTCGTGGTCAAAAACAATACCAAGATTCAATCCGTCTTCACGGACACCTGAAAGAATTCCCTCTGTCACAGCCAGTACACTGGTCAGATCATCCAGACGCGGAGCAGAAATAAACTCTTCTTCAAACCCTACACTGTCTCCTGTATCTGCATTGTATACATTTAATTCATATTCCAAAATGTCTTCCGGCAGCACATGCAGTTTTTTTGCAAGTATTTTTCTTAAGAAATCTTTTTCGTTTTCTCCTTTTGCCATTCCCGCTAGCGGAAGCATCTGTGTCTGGCAGTTTAACTCCACTCCTTTGTTCATGTCACGGTTTAAGTGGATGGCAATATTTGGGATGGTAAATAACGGTTTTTTAAAGTCAACCAGATGAGTCACCGGGTGGAACGGATCTTCTCCTCTTACCGCGACGCGTCCCGCAGCAGAAAGAGGTCTGTCAAACCAGCTTGACAGGTTTACTCCGCCGTATGGCTCTGTATTAAATTTCAGGTAATCCGAAACTTTCATCTCCGGTTCCGGCTTAATACGAAATCCCGGAAAATCACCATGTGCTGCTGCCATTCGAAGCATTCCGTTTCCGTCAAACCTGCTTCCTACGGTAAATGCAAAAATCGTTGTTCCGTGATGAAGAAAATAATACTTTCCTCCCTTTTCCAGATTCCAGTCTTCTTTCCATGTAAGAGCTGTAAATCCCGCTTCTTCCAATCTCTCTTTGACGGCTTCTGCCGTATGAAACGGTGATACCGCTTCTTCTGTAAACTGAAGTAATTTTTCTATGTCATTCATTTTATCTTCCTCCGTATTCTTGTTATTACCCTTATCTTACTGAGAATATACATAAAAGTCAATCTATAGACTGGACTCTTTAAAGACAATCCGTTATACTATCAACCATATTGAAAGGAGATTTGATATGCAATATTTTGTGACTTTTTTAGAAGGCCTGGTTACCTTTATTTCTCCCTGTCTTCTTCCCATGCTTCCAATCTACCTGTCCTATCTTGCAGGTGAAGAGGCGGCAAAAAAAGATACGATTCATTTTAAAACTTTGATCAATGCAATCGGATTCGTTGCCGGATTTACGGTCATGTTTATCTGTATGGGTGCTTTTGCCGGAACCATCGGTATGTTCCTCACCAAATATCAAACTATTGTGAACATGATCTGCGGCCTGGTAGTGATCTGTTTTGGCCTTTCTTTCCTTGGAGTATGGAACTTATCCTTTTTTAAAGGAATCCGTCATGACGGAATGCTCTCCGACAAAATGGGATTTTTCTCTTCCTTCTTATTCGGAGTTGTGTTTTCCATCGGTTGGACACCATGTGTCGGTGCCTTTCTCGGTTCCGCTTTGATGCTTGCATCTCAACAGGGTTCTGTACTAAAAGGGATTCTTCTTCTTCTTCTTTGCTACTCCGCCGGCCTTGGCATTCCGTTTCTGTTAAGTGCTATACTCATCCATCAGCTTCACGCAGCCATTTCATGGATCGGACGCCATTATCAGCTCATCAACCGTATTTCCGGATGTATTCTGATTCTGATCGGTATCCTGATGATGACCGGAATCTTCGGCACCTTTTTATCTTTTTTAGCTTAGGAGGTTTTATGAAATCAAAAAAGAAACTATGGATTACTGTTATTATTTTTATTTTTCTGCTTGCAGGAGCGGTTTTCCTTTATCAATTTTTAGATGATACCAAACGAGAAGGCGGCCTTTCTTCTTCCGTGGAAACCGAAAAAGAAACTTCTTCGGAACATACGTCTGAGGAAGAAACATCCGAAAAAAACACCTCTGAACAAGGAACTACATATCCGGATGCCATTGATTTTACGGTTCAGGATGCTGACGGAAACCGGACTTCTCTTTCTGACTTCTTCGGAAAACCAATCGTTTTAAATTTCTGGAACAGCAACTGCCCGCCATGCCGGCAGGAAATGCCGGACTTTCAGCAAATTGCAAAAGAGAATCCGGATATTCATTTTATGATGGTAGATACGGTGGGACTAAACGGCGAAACCATAGAAAGCGGAAAAGCCTATATTGAAGAATCCGGTTTCAGCTTTCCTGTTTACTACGATATAAATATGGAAGCTGTATCCGCTTACGGAATCCGTGCTTTTCCAACAACATTCCTCATCAATAAAGATGGGAAAGTCCAGGCATATCAGGAAGGAATGCTTGACAAAGAATCCTTACAAAATGCCCTTCCTTCCATCCGATAAACTATATCTTTTTTAACCCTCTTCTGGTATACTGTTAGTTAGCATTATACCTTAGGGGGTTATTTTTATGATCAGCTATTTTATGAACACAAAACAATGCATGTCCGCACTTTTATTATCTGATACATTTGATTCCTTCTCCTTTCTGGAAGGAGAAATCACCACATTTTGCACATTCCGAATCAATGGTACCTATCACAAAGAATTTTACGGAGATACACAAGAAGACTTTCAAGAACCCTATGTCCGTTGGAAACAGATTCGGGAATACTGCTTCTCCCTCATTAAAGGAAAACAGACCCCTCTGCATTTCCACTTCGTCTTCTCTCTTTCTCCACACAACATCTCAAATTTTCTGACAAAAAAAGAACTGTCCTTTCTGCCGGCTGATGTGCAAGGGCTTTACCTAAATTTCAAGTACGATGGCACAAAACTCTCCTGTACCACAGGCACATCACTAAATATTTTCACACTGGACAAAAGCCTCGAACAAGCCTGGGATCTCACCGTACCAAAATTTTTCACACAAAACCATATCGAGTTCGAAGAACAATCCTAAAATTCAAAAAACAATTTCAAAACAATTCATACTGCTTAACGCAAAGGGGACAGGTTCCGATGCATCGGAACCCGTCCCCTTGTCTTTACTGCAACGACATTTTTTATTTTTCGCCTTTATTTTGCGATCATCATCATGATTTCATTACTTCGTTTGATGAATGCTGTCATTTCTTCCGGATTTAACGGTTTGTTTGAGAGCATTGCCAAATCATAAAGCTGCCGGCAGATGATGTTGACATTTTCATTGTCTTTATGATTTTCGATATATTGTACCAATGGATGGTTTGCGTTTAAGATGAGTGTTGTGTCGGTGCCGAACATGGATGGATCCATGCCTGCCATGCCGTACATTTTCATCATTTCCTGCATTCTTCTTGATTCTTCGGAGAGTGTCATCATGGATGCAACGTTTTCATCTTTGAGCTTTTCAATCTTTACGTTCAGTTTATCATTGCTCATGGCTTTTTTCACAATATTTGCCACTTCTTCGGAACGTTTTTCAAAGGCTTCTTTTTCTTCTTCGCTGACTTGTTCTTTGAATTCGTCTGTTACTTCTGCATCGATTCTCTGGAAGTGGATGTGCTGGTTTCTCTGTTCCAACTGTGTGATGAATGGGGAATCGATGTTATGGGAAAGGATTACTGCGTCCATTCCGTGACTCTTGAACATATTGATGTACTGGCTTTGCTGTTGTTCGTCTGTCACATAGTAGATGGTTTTCTTTTCCGGTTCTTTCTTTTCGGAATCATTGTCTGCTTTTTGTTCTTCGTTTTCTTCCGGTGCTTCTCCGATCAGTTCTTTCATTGTAAGGTACTTGTGTTCCAGGTTCTTAAAGAGAATGGAATCCATCATCTTGTCGCAGAATTTCTGGTCTTTTAGGCATCCGAATTTTACGAACGGGCTGATATCATCCCAATATTTTTCATAGTTTTCCAAATCTGTGTTGCACATTCCTGTCAGTTTGTCTGCAACTTTCTTGGAGATGTATTCTGCAACTTTATTTACAAATCCATCATTCTGAAGGGCACTTCTTGACACATTAAGAGGAAGATCCGGACAATCGATAACACCTTTTAACAACATCAGGTATTCCGGAATGATCTCTTTGATATTGTCTGCAATGAATACCTGATTATTGTAAAGTTTAATGGTTCCTTCGATGGAATCGTATTCTGTATTAATCTTCGGGAAGTACAGGATTCCTTTCAGGTTAAATGGATAATCCATGTTTAAATGAATCCAGAATAATGGTTCTTTGTAATCCATGAAGACTTTTCTGTAAAATTCAATGTAGTCTTCTTTGCTGCATTCATTTGGATGTTTTGCCCACAGTGGATTTGGATCGTTTACCGGAACCGGGCGTTTTTCGATTTTTACTTTTTCGCAGGCCGGAGAAACTTCTACCATTTCCTTTTCTCCGTTTTCATTTTCACGTTCTTCCATCTTGGCATCTTCGTGAATATGTTCTACAACAACATCGCTATCTTTCAGTTCGCTTTCGTCGATGGTTTCATATTCTTTTTCTGCATTTTCTTTTGCAAGATAGATTTCTACCGGCATGAAAGAGCAATATTTTTCCAACACTTCACGGGCACGGTATTCGTTTGCAAATGCAAGGCTGTCTTCATTTAAAAACAGTGTGATTTCTGTTCCGATTCCCTCTTTATTGCCTGTCTGCATTTCGTATTCTGTTCCGCCTTCGCTTACCCAGTGTACCGGTTCTGCTCCTTCTTTATAAGAAAGCGTATCAATATGCACTTCATCTGCCACCATAAATGCTGAATAAAATCCAAGACCGAAGTGACCGATCATATCATCTTCTGTTGTTTTGTCTTTATATTTTTCGAGGAACTGTGTCGCTCCGGAAAATGCAATCTGTGTAATATATTCTTCTACTTCATCGGCTGTCATACCGATACCGTTATCAATAAACTTCAATGTTTTTTCTTCCGGATTTACAAGTACATGGATTTCCGGTTTGTAGTCTGCCGGAAGTGAATATTCTCCCATCATGTCAAGTTTTTTCAGTTTTGTAATGGCATCACAGCCATTGGATATCATCTCACGGAAGAAAATATCGTGATCAGAATATACCCATTTCTTAATAATCGGGAAAATATTTTCACTGCTGATGGAAAGACTACCTTTTTTTACTGACATATCTATCACTCCTTGTATTTCTTTCTATTTTTCACGGTACATCAAAAACATCACCGTGTTCTATTTTTATGCCTAACAGTAATCTTAATACCGACAGATAAAAAAGTCAATAGAAAATTAGCACTCTTTCAGAAAGAGTGCTAACAATCTTTTTTATTCAATACTTTTCAGCGATTCTACCATATCAATCTTTTTCAACTTATAGTACATTACCCAGTTGACAAACAAAGAAAATCCGATTGTGAATAATGCACTGTACAAATAACTTTGCCAGTTGATGATTCTGCCAAACATGACCACATCAACCTCTACCGTCGTAATGACAAATCGGTGCAAAATCCATCCAAGTCCCATTCCCACCACAATACTGAATATCGCCAACATAATATTTTCACGATATACATAAGAGCCTACTTCTGTATCATAAAAACCGAGCACTTTTAATGTGGCCAGCTCTCTTCGCCGCTCTGTAATATTAATGTTGTTCAGGTTATAAAGTACAACAAATGCCAGCATGCCGGCCGAAACGATAAGAACGACAATCACAAGATTCAGGCTTTCCAACATGGTATTGAGCTGATCTTCGATGTTATTTGTATAGGTTACATTGATCACCCCGTCAAATTTGAGGATTTCTTCTCCGATATGAGAAAGTTCTTTGCCGGATATATTTTTTAGGTCAAACAAAATGCTGTTATAATCCGGTTCTTCCTGATACAGTTCTTCCGTCATATAAACATAATGTTCCATATAATTTTCACAGATATCTGTAATTTTTACTTTTTTCCGGTTTCCTTCTTCTCCAAGAAAAATACTGTCTCCTTTTTTCACATCCAGTGTTTTTGCCATTTTTTCTGTCAGTATCACACCATTGTCTTGTAATCGATATTCTTCTTTGGACTTTCTGTCGCGGAATGTCATAAACTGATAGACATCTTCTTTCTTTTCAGGAACACATAAATATACGGATTCTCCGTTTCCTTCTTTCTTTGCGGAAACCTCCTGCCGCATCATTTCCATTTCCATGTATCCGGCCATTTTCGGAAGGTCAGCCATCTGTTTCATCACGTCATCTCTTTGCCGGTCAGTCACACTGCTGCTTAAATAAACCATTCCGTCATATACCTGAAGTTCCTGATATTGGATAGTTCCGATACACATAATGGAATCTTTCAATCCGAATCCTACAATCATCAGCGCCATACATCCTCCGATCCCTGCAATCGTCATGAAAAACCGCTTCTTGTAACGAAACAGGTTTCGAATGGATGATTTCCAGATAAAACTCAAATGCTTCCATAAAATCGGAATCCGCTCCAATAAAATCCTCTTTCCTTCTTTTGGTGCCGGCGGCCGCATCAGTTCGGCCGGATGTGACATCAAAGCTTTATAGCAGGAATAAAGTGTTGCCAGAAGAGTACAAGCCAGTGCTGCTGCCGTTGCCAATACAGCATATGTCGGCTGATATGGAATGACAATATTCGGCAAATGGGTATACATGATCTGATAGGAATAAATGATAATAAACGGCAGGAATTTTTCTCCGATTAAAATGCCCAAAATGCTACCTCCCATAGTAGCAAGAAATGCATACATCAGATATTTCCCCGCAATCGACTCCTTACTGTATCCAAGTGCCTTTAACGTACCGATTTGTGTTCTTTCTTCTTCTACCATACGAGTCATTGTCGTAAGACTGATAAGTGCAGCCACAAGGAAAAACAATTCCGGGAATACCTTTCCGATGGCTCTCATACGGTCTGCATTGTCACCGTATCCCGTATATTCTACCAGAACATCTCTGTCATTGACATACCATTCCGGCTCTTCCAGATCATTTACTTTGACTTTTGCCTCTTCTATTTTCTTTTGGCCGTCAGCCAGTTTTTCTTCCGCCTTTGCCTTTTGGCTTTCGTATTCCTTTTTTCCGGTAAGAAGTTCTTGCTCGCTTGAAATTATCTTCTGTTCTCCTTCTGTAAGTTTTGCTTCTTCCTGCTTTATGGAATTCCATGCCGATGTAATCTGAGACTTTCCGCCTGCAATCTGTGAAGCCACACTGCTTAGCTGAGCCTCGGAATCCTGAATGGTCTTTTCGGCGGCCCGGATCTTAGCCTGTGCAGACTGAAATTTCTTCTCACTTGCCGTTTTTGCCTGTGAAAGCAGTGTTCTCCCGCTGTCCAGTTTTGCCTGATTCTTCTGGATTTCTTCTTCGGATTTCTTTATTTTTTCCTTTTCTGCCCGGATTTGCTGACTGCCTGCATCAAGCATCTTTTTGGTTTCGTCTAATTTTCCCTTCTGTTCTTTACGCCATGCTGTAAATGCTGTTTCTTTTTCTTCCAGTTCCTTTCTTCCCGATTCCAGTGTATCCCGGGCTCCCTGAAGTTTCTCTGTTCCTTCTTTATACTGCACTTCCAACTGCTGCAGCTGTTTTTTTAATTCTTCTGCCTGATCCGGGTGATCGACGATCTTCTGCTTCAGAATTTCTATTTGCTTTTGTAATTCTGCCAATCCTTTTTGCAGTTCCCGGATCTGCACTTCCATGGCTGTAAACTTTTCTTCAGCTTTTGCCTTTTCTTGTTCAAACTGTACTTTGGCACCATCTAACTGTTCCTGACCTTCCTGCCATTTGGAAAGCCCGTCTGCAAATTCCTGTTCTTTTTGAGCCAATAGTGCTTTTCCCTGATCGAGCTGTTCTTTTGCCTGAGCAAGCTTTGTCTGACCTTCCGCCAGTTCCTTCTCTTTTTTTGCAAACTCGGATGCTGCCTTTTTCTTTCCGGATTCAAATTCTTCTTTCTGTGCCCGGAGGGTTTTATTTCCTTCCTCTACTTTTACAATACCGTTTTGATATTCCTGCTCGGATTGCTTCAAGAGAGATTCCTTTTGTGTCAGTTGTTCTTTTCCAGATGCCAACGCTGCTTTTCCGTCTTTTATTTTCTTTTTGCCATCAGCCAGTTCTTTTTCTCCGTCTTCCAGCTTCTTTTGTGCTTGAGTCAGTTCTGTATCTGCTTCCCTCTTTGCCTTTTCCAGAGCCTCTTCCGATTCTCCGATGGCAGACATTGCCTCTTCCTGAAGTTCATCGTAACGACGTCCGCATTGTACATCTGCGATTCCTTCTACCTTATTTTTTACTTCTGCTACAAGATTATCGTATTGTTTTGTATAAGAAGTTTTTTCTTTGGCATCTTTCACCAAAAGATAAGCTTCCGTATATACATCCATGGAAAATGCCTTCGGAGAAACAATCACAAATCCGGAAACCTCACCGTTTCCGATCAGAGAACTTCCCCTCTCAAAGGAAATATATTCCGGACTGTTCCCCGAACCTACGATTTTGAAGGTTTCTTCTTTCAGACTGTCTGTCAAAGGCTCCTCGGTACCCGAGCGGAACGTAATCATATCCCCAATCTTAAATCCGTATTTCTTCATAAAATCTTCATCGAGAAGACATTCATCCTTCTTTTTTGGCATTCTTCCTTTTGATACATCAATCTGATTGATTTTTGAAAGAGAAGACCGGACATGAAGAACGCTTTCGTTTTCCCCTATTTTGCAAAGGACATCTGTACTGTACCCACCTTCTGCCAGTCCGACACCTTCCACTTCTTTCAATGCTTTGATATCATCACCGGTCAACCCCATGGTACTTTGCACTTTTATGTCCATCAAATTCTTTTCATCATAATATGTATCCGCCGAAATGCGCATATCCGGCTCCGATGAACGGATTCCCGCAAAAAAAGCAACGCCAAGAGCTACAATTAAAAAGATGGAAAGGAAACGTCCTCGGCTTTTCTTTACAGACATCCAGAATTCTTTTCTAAGTGCCGTTTTTTTCATTTTATCACCGCCATTACCATTCAATGGTTTCTACCGAAACCGGATGTTCGTTAATCGTCGTTTGAGAAACCTTTCCGTTTTTAATATGGATCACTCGATCTGCCATAGGTGCGATTGCTGAATTGTGAGTAATCAAAATAACTGTCATCCCCCTCATTCTGCATGTGTCCTGAAGAAGCTTTAAAATGGATTTTCCGGTATTATAATCCAATGCTCCGGTCGGCTCATCACATAACAACAGTTTGGGATTTTTGGCCAGAGCACGTGCAATGGAAACCCTTTGCTGCTCACCTCCGGAAAGCTGAGCAGGAAAGTTCTTCATACGTTTTTCCAGTCCCACCTCTTTTAAAACATTCTCCGCTTCCAGTGGTTCCTTGCAAATCTGAAGTGCCAGTTCCACATTTTCAAGCGCAGTCAGGTTTGGTATCAGATTATAAAACTGAAATACAAATCCAATATCCTCTCTTCTATACCCTGTAAGCTGCTTTGATTTATATCGTGTGATATCTGTACCGTCAATCAGAACCGATCCGCTTGTGGCCGTGTCCATACCCCCTAAAATATTTAAAACCGTTGTCTTTCCGGCACCGCTTGGCCCTACAATCACGGCAAACTCTCCTTTTTCTATTTCAAAGTCGATTCCATCCACCGCCCGGATCTCCACTTCTCCCATTTTATAAATTTTTTTTACATTTTTTAGTGTCACAAAGCTCACAATGCCTCACCTCTAAATTTCTCTTGCAGTAACTTCTTTCTGTATTTATAATAACAGATAAGGGATTAAAATAACAGTCTGCAAGGAGGAAATTTTATGGGAACATTTTCAATAAAACCGGCAAAAACAGATGTAGCCTTAGACAAGATTGCCGCCCTTGCCAATGAAATCTGGCATGAATATTTTGTTCCGATCATCGGACTTGAACAGGTCAACTATATGATCGCCAACTTCCAATCCTATCCTTCTTTAAAACAGCAGGTAAAAGAAGGATTTGAATATTATCAGATTTTTTCGAACGACACTTTTGCCGGATATACGGGAATCCGTCCGGAAGAAGACGCTCTTTTCCTCAGCAAATTATATATCCATAAGGATTTTCGCGGTCAGCACTTATGCTCTGATACCATACGGTTTTTACAGGATTTATGCCGTCAAAGAGGATTGAAAAAAATATATCTCACCTGTAACAGACAAAATACACTTACTCTTGACGTTTATAAACATCTTGGATTTAAGATTGTCCGTTCCGAAAAAAATGATATCGGCAATGGATTTTTTATGGATGACCATATTTTGGAAATAAATATTATATAACTTTTTAGGAGGGAAAACATATGGATTCAAAAAAATCAAAAGTTTATTTTTCAGATTTGCGTGCACTTCCGGGTACCAACCTTCCGGACAAACTAAAAAAACTGATCCGTCGTGCCGGAATCGCAGACATTGATTTTGAAAAGAAAATGACTGCAATCAAGCTGCACTTTGGCGAACCGGGCAACCTTTCCTATCTGCGTCCGAACTGGGCAAAAGCAGTTGCCGATGTAGTAAAGGAACTTGGAGGACGTCCATTCCTTACTGATTGTAATACACTTTATGTCGGCAGACGAAAAGATGCTCTGGAACATATCGAAAGTGCCTACGAAAACGGATTTACTCCGTTTTCCACCGGTTGCCATGTAATCATTGCAGACGGACTGAAAGGAACCGATGAAGTTTATGTTCCCGTCGAAGGCGGAGAACTTGTAAAAGAAGCAAAGATCGGTACCGCCATCATGGATGCGGATATCTTTATTTCCCTGAATCATTTTAAAGGACATGAAGCAACAGGCTTTGGCGGAGCATTGAAAAATATCGGAATGGGATGTGGGTCCCGTGCCGGAAAGATGGAAATGCACAACAGCGGAAAACCATCTGTCAACCAGGAAAAATGTGTCGGATGCCGTACCTGTTCCAAAAACTGTGCTCATGGTGCCATTTCTTTTGACGAAAACAGACATGCTTCTATTGATCACGAAAAATGTGTCGGATGCGGACGTTGCCTTGGTTCCTGTAACTTTGACGCTATTTATAACAGCAACTCTTCTGCTGTAAAAGAATTGGATATCAAAATTGCAGAGTATTCAAAAGCTGTTTTGGACGGACGTCCGAACTTCCATATTAATCTTGTGATTGATATTTCACCTTACTGCGACTGTCATGGTGAAAATGATGTTCCGATCCTTCCAAACATCGGAATGTTTGCAAGCTTTGATCCGGTGGCTCTTGACCAGGCATGTGTAGATGCATGTAATGCACAGACACCGCTTCCGGGAAGTCTTCTTGATGAGCGTATGCATGAAGAGGGATTCTGCGACCATCATGATCATTTTACAAACACCACCCCTGAATCCGGTTGGGAATACTGCCTGGAACATGCCGAAAAAATCGGTCTTGGAACGAGGAACTACGAATTGATCACAGTGAAATAAACAAAAGAAATCCCTGCGGGACAAACGCAATGTTATACGTTTGTTTCCTGCAGGGATTTTTCCCTTGTTTATTTCATACAGTTTTTAAAATATTCATTTTCTTTTGGAATCCATTCTTCCATAAAACGTTTCAGCATCTTTTCTCCGTTTCTTTTACGAATCCTCTCTATCTGTTCTTCCCTTGAAATACTAAGAAAATACACTTCGTCATATGGATCTTTAAAATATGGATGTCGACTGTAGGCTCCCTCTACAAGAACCGTCTTTGCTTTTTCTATCTTCTTTTCCCCGACAAAACATTGTGTATGACAATCATAAATCCGATAAGTACAGCTTCCCTTTGTAAGAAGCGGCTTCAGCACTTCTTTTTGAAACCGTTCGTAATCTATATTCCCTCCAACCTCTCTGAGCCTTTCCTTCGTTCTTTGACCGGGAGTAAGGAAGAAATCATCCATATGAACGACCGCTATATCCGGACATTCCTTCTGCACCTTCTCTGACAATGTCGTCTTTCCCGATGCACACATACCGTCAACAGCAATCAGGTAAGGACGGTTCCGTTCTTCCTTCTGTACTTTTTTTAAATGTTCTCTGATTTTTTCTTCCGCTTCCTGTGCTATATCCACTGCTTTCTACCTGTCCTCTTCCTGCTGTCCTATTTCTGTAAGAGATTTTACAAGTCCTGCAATTCCCTGTATCTCGGATGGAATAATAATCTTCGTCGCTCTTCCATCCGCAGCTTTTTCAAATGCTTCCAGACTTTTAATCGTAAGAACCGCATCATCTGCTCCTGCTTCTTTCAGGAATCTTAGTCCATCCGCATTGGCTTTTTGCACTTTCAAAATGGCTTCTGCCTCTCCTTCCGCTTCCTTGATCATCTTTTCTTTCTCTGCTTCCGCTCTTAAGATGGCAGCCTGTTTTTCCGCTTCCGCATCAAGAATTGCAGATTCCTTATTTCCTTCTGCAACAAGGATGGTGGATTTTTTCTCTCCTTCTGCACGAAGGATTGCTTCACGTCTCTCACGTTCTGCTTTCATCTGTTTTTCCATTGCATCCCGAATCGCCGCCGGAGGAATGATATTTTTCAGTTCCACACGATTGACCTTAATCCCCCATGGATCCGTTGCAATATCTAGCTCAGAACGCATCTTTGTATTGATGGTTTCACGGGATGTAAGTGTCTGATCCAATTCAAGATCACCAATAATATTACGGAGTGTCGTAGCTGTCAGATTTTCGATTGCCATGATTGGATTTGCTACCCCGTAGCAAAACAGCTTCGGATCCGTAATCTGATAAAATACAACCGTGTCGATCTGCATCGTTACATTATCTTTTGTAATCACCGGCTGAGGTTCAAAATCCACAACCTGCTCTTTTAGGTCAATCTTTCTTGCCACTCGTTCAATGATCGGAAGCTTAAAATGAATTCCTACATTCCATGTTGCCTGATATGCTCCCAGCCTTTCGATCACAAGTGCCTGTGCCTGATGCACAATCTTTACACATGAGATCAAAACAAGTACCAAAAGAATTAATAAAATAATTCCCAACACTTTCATAACCGTCCCTGCCATTTACTTTTCCTCCTTTTCCCTCACGATCAGTTTCACACCTCGGATATCCTGTACAATCACAAGGGTATTTTCCGGAATCGTCTGATCATCTTTTTCTGCTCTTGCAGTCCATTCCTGTCCTTCAAGCACTGCTTTTCCCGTCTGATCCATATTACTGATTTTCTGAGTAACCCTGGCTGTCCGGCCGATCAATCCTTCGTAATTGGTTTTCTCCCTGTTCCTGTTTACATATTTCATCGCCCATGGTCTTGTAAATACCATCAGAACTATGGAAACCACAAGGAACATACCGATCTGCCATCCTGCATTAACCTGAAAAAACGTAAGGACAAAAGCTGTCGCCGCTCCTGCCGCAAACCAGATTGTCGTCAGGCCTACCGTTGCCACTTCAACGATCAGAAGCACAACCACAAGAATCAGCCATATCACTCTCATTTTCTCAGGTGTCAGATCCATCAAAATATCCACGTGCTCCGCCTCCTTTTTCAGAATTTTTCCTCTTTTTCTTATTTTATCACATTTCTTTTTATTTACAACAAAATTAGCAGAATTTTACTTTGATTTCTTCTTCCCAAGCTTCCGATATACGGTAAACCACATGGTTGAAAAGCAAGCCACTCCTCCGACAAGATTCGAAATCGGTTCTGCAAGAAATACTCCGTTTACCCCCAGACCGCCTATGGTCGGAAGCCAAAAGATTAGCGGAATAACAATGATTGCTTTTCTCAAAAGTGAGAAGAAGACTGCCTGTTTTGACTTTCCAAGTGCAACAAAGGTTGATTGTCCTATAAACTGTAAAGACAAAAGGAAAATTCCGAAGAAATAAATACGAAAAGCCGGTATCCCTACTTCCAAAAGTTTTGGATTACTGTTAAATAAATGAATAAATATTTGTGGCCACATATACAGCACGCCCCATAAAACGGTTGTAAATGCAACACAACAAATCCCGGTAAAACGGATTGCCTTTTTAACACGTTTATATTCTTTGGCGCCATAATTATATCCTATTACCGGCTGGGCTCCGTTTGTCAATCCACTGACCGGCATCGTAATGATTTCCCGCACGGAATTGATGACCGTCATGACTCCGACATACAAATCTCCGCCATATCTTGAAAGCATCGAATTACATGCGATCTGTACCGCACTGTTAGTAACGGACATAAAAAAGCCTGACATTCCAAGTCCTGTAATTTTTACAACAAGTTTTTTTCAAGATGCATGGATTTTCTGTGTAAGGCAAACAAAGCATGATCTCCGGTTAAAAACCAAAGCACATAAAGAGCAGATACCCCCTGTGAAATAATTGTTGCAATTGCTGCTCCCTTTACCCCAAGATGAAATACAAAAATAAAGACTGGATCCAGAATCAAATTCAGCACCGCCCCGATCAGTACCGTAAACATCCCCATTTTACCAAATCCCTGGGCATTGATAAAATTATTCATTCCAAGACTGACCATAACAAAAAGTGTTCCTGCCAGATAAATACTAAGATATGCATTTGCATACGGATAGGTCACTTTGCTGGCACCAAAAAGATATAACATCGGTTCCTTTACCAGATAACAGAACGTCATCAAGATTACTCCCGAGATCACCAGCATGGAAAAAGAATTGCCCATAATCTTTTCTGCCTTCTCTATCTCCCCTGCTCCTCTTTCGATAGAACAAAGGGGTGCTCCTCCCATTCCGAACAGATTAGCAAAGGCTATAATCATCGTGATGACCGGAAGTGCCAGACCGATTCCCGTCAGTGCTTCCGTTGATGCATTTGGAAGATGCCCGATATAAATACGATCCACCACATTATAAAGTACATTCACAAGCTGTGCCACAGTCATCGGTATCCCCAGATTTAGAATATTTTTTGCTATGCTTCCTTTACTAAAATCATTTGTTTTTTTCAAATTGTCCGCCTCTTTTACTCATTTCTACATATTTTTTTCATTTCATCACACACACTTGCATTGTGTATTTCATCTGTCATTGTAATAATGATATCTCCTGTCTGGATTTTCGTCCATCCTCGAGGGATCAGCTCCTTTTCTCCCCGCTTTACCGATACCAAAAGACAATTCTCCGGCCATACGATTTCTTTTACCATCTTCCCGGAAACGACTGCATCTTCTGCTACCGCATAATAATTCAGAATCTTCTCTCCACCGTCTTTTTCTGTTTTTATATTCATCCCTGTCAAAATTCTTTTCAAAAGGCTTTCATAGATTGGTTCTGATTTCATAAGCATCGCCGTAATATAAGAAACAATGGTGACAACGGAAATGGACAACATCTGTTCCAGTGAACCTGTCAGTTCAAAAATCAAAATAATTCCCGTAATCGGTGCACGCACAACAGCAGTAAAATAGCCTGCCATGGAAAGGAGAATAAAGTTATTCATATATATGTGCGGAATTCCCAATACATCCGTACATATATAGCCAAAAATACAACCCACAAATGCTCCGAGAACAAGCATCGGGAAAAAGATTCCGCCCGGCACTCCCGCTCCGAAACTGATGCCGGAAAACAAAAAACGAAGAACAAATAATCCTACTACCGTTCCTAACAGAAGTCTTTCATGTGTCATCAACATGATCAAGCTGTGTCCGTTCCCAAGAATCTCCGGAATGGTAAACCCAACTATTCCGGCAAAGAAAAACGGTATCATTGCTTTTGTGACCGGGTTTAAAAACCGTGCTTTTTTATATAATTCCTGTGCTTTCAACGTAAACCAGTTATAAAACACTCCCATAACACCAAGTACAATACCAAGAAGAATCAACAATCCATAATATCTCTGGGGCAGATTGCCTGCAATTTCAAATTGAAAAACCGGTTCCATTCCAAGTACACGGGATGTAAGATAGTCTGCCGTTACGGAAGACGTCATGGCCGAAACAAAGACTGCCGCCGTAAAATTCTTATGTATTTCTTCCATGGCAAACATAACACCGGCAAGAGGGGCCTGGAATGCAGCCGCCATACCGGCACTGGCCCCACATGTGAGAAGAAATTTTTCTTCCGTCTTTCCTCTTCCCAACATTCGGGAAATTCCTTTTCCTGCCATCGCTCCAAGCTGGATGGATGGCCCTTCTCTTCCAAGAGCCAGTCCTCCGAATAAACACAAAAATCCTCCCACAAATTTAGCAGGAATAATCCGGTACCACCTCTGTTCCAATTTGCTTTCCATTTCACCTTTCAACTGAGGAATCCCGCTTCCCGCTATCATAGGTTCCCATTTAACAAGAAGTCCTGTCACAGTTCCCATGGCAAGAAGAGCTCCTATCCATAATATCATTTTTATCGGATCTCCCGTAACGATCTTAAGGATATGATTCATCCATGTACCTGCATAATTCAGACAAATCCTGTACAAAAGCACGAGCAAGCCCGCACATGCTCCTACCACAAATCCTTCTCCGATCATAATGACCGGAAGAACAGATGCTCTTTGTATCGTTTCTGATGTATCTTGTTTCATCTTTTTTCTCTCTTTCCGTTTCTTTCATACATATACAAAAAAACCGGAACCCCCATTACAGGAATTCCGGTATTTATACGCTCCAATCGGAGTGACAGGATTTGAACCTGCGGCCTCTACGTCCCGAACGTAGCGCTCT
>CALFLL010000029.1 GCA_937880845.1 uncultured Drancourtella sp. | reverse complement strand
GTGGCATTTGTTTCTCTGGCAGTCATAAAAAGACGCAGAACATCCGGAAAATAGTGAAAAACGCAAAGAAAATAATTCGGATTGCAGATAAGACGGTAAACTGGCTGATTGTACTCTGCTTTATGCCATTATTGCTTTATGGACTTTACGGACTATGGGATTCCAGGCAGATCAATCAGCAGGCAGATGCTTCTCTTTACGAAACCTATAAGCCAAACTCAAAGGATTTTATTTCCTTTGCGGAGCTTCAAAAGAAAAATCCGGAAGTGATCGGATGGATTACCGTGGATGGAACCCATATTGATTATCCGCTGGTACAGGGAGAAGATAATTCCAAATATGTAAACACTGATCCATTGGGAGCATTCTCCCTTTCCGGGAGTATTTTTTTAGATTGTAATAATCAAAAAGATTTTTCGGATATGAACAGTATTATCTATGGACATCATATGGAAAAAGACGCGATGTTTGGGGAAGTGGAATATTATCAGGAACCGTCTTATTTTAAAAAGCATGCTCATGGGAAATTGTATTATGGAGGAAAGTGGCATGAGGTTGAATTTTTTGCTTTCCTTCATGCCGATGCCTATGACAGCGTTCTGTATAATACGCAGCTGCAGAAAGAAACAGATACTTTGATGTATCTGGATTATGTGCGGCAGAATGCAAGTTATTTTGAAGAACTTTCTTTCCAGAAAGATGAAAGATTTGTAACTTTATCAACCTGTACTTCCGACAGCACCAATGGCAGGCATCTTCTGGTTGGAAGAATTCAGGAAGAAATCCAAAAGGAACAGGGAGACCTACAATATGAGAAAAAATAAACAGATACTTGTTTTCGCTCTATTGTTCAGTTTTCTGTGTTTTCCTGTAAAACAGGCTTTTGCGGCGGCTGGCATGACAGAAGTTCCATTGACAGTAAAGCAAAGTTTTGTGGTGGAAAATCCTGTTAAGGAAATGGATTTTACAGGAAATTATGAATTTCGTGCTTTAGATCAAGAAGCACCAATGCCGGAAAATACGAAAAATGGGATCTACTCTTTTTCGTTAAACGGAGAGCAGGTAGAAACGACATTTTCATTGCAATAT
>CALFLL010000028.1 GCA_937880845.1 uncultured Drancourtella sp. | reverse complement strand
CAGAAGAAACGATAGAATTCGATGAAAACGTACCATTTACGCTCTCAGATTTAGAGGGAATGGGATACAGCGTACAGATGGAAAGTGCAAAAATTCCGATTGATAAGTTTGAACTTCAGTGTCTGTATGACGAACCGGGGGTAGTTCCCTGTACGGATCTGCACTTTTCGGAAGGGATTACGACGATTGATGGAGGAAAGATTAAGGAACATGTCCCTCATTTTGTAATGAACAGGGATAATAAGCTGCACTCTTATGTAAAAGCCCATGTGGGGAATGTTTCTGTTTATTATATGGGAACACTCCATATTGATAATGGAAATGGTACAACAGATTATGTTTATTATACAACCGATACACAGATTACAAATAAAACGGTCTATGCAGTTTTAAAGAAAGCCGAAAAGATCACCTTAACGTATTCTCATGAATCCGATTACCGGATTGAATATCAGATGTTTGAAAAAGACAACCATGATGTGGAGAATGGGCCGGATGGATGGAGCTATAGTGATGTATTCGGAGAAGACCGGGCGATTTATGTCAAAAAGGGACATGATGCAGGTATTACCGTGAAAATTCCAAGAGGATACAAAGCTGAGATTACGATAGTAAGGCGAGGGGAAGCACCAGAACATATGGAATCTTTGGGGCGGATGATGGCGTATGAAAGAGACCGGAATCGTATCAATTTAAAAAAAGACAGTCCCGACCGTATGATATATGAAACTTCCTTCAATTTGAAGAATATTACCAGTGATGTCGTGATCACTTTGGAATATGAAAAGGTTCAGCAGATCCATTTTAATGCGTACCTGTGGTCACAGACGGTATATGCAAAAGACAGGATAAAAATAGATGGAAAAAATCCAACGGAAAGTAATGCGAATTTAACGACCGATGGACATTCTTTTGTTTGGGAATGGGATGGTGTAACAACCGGAAAAGGACCGAATGGTACAGGAAATGGAGGGACAACATCAAATACATGGGAATTAGACCAGTTAGAGATTAATGATGAAGCTCTGATCATCCCGATGGTTTTCTTAAATGATGTAGGGAAAACGCTTACGGAAAAAGTAACGCTTGCGTCAGGAACGGAAGTGACATTGTCGGTGACTTCTTTAGGCGGAACGAACGCTTATGATGGAAAGCGTCACTATAAGCTGGAAATTGCGAACTGCTATGAAGACGTTACGATTTCTGGTGGAAACATGGTAGCGCACAGACATCAGGAATATGCAACCCGTGAATTGTTTGGGGTAAGTGATCCTGGATTTTATACTGCGACAGATGCCCAGGGCTATCCGCAGGAATGGAAAACGATGAAACCAGATACATTGATTGCAAAAATTGGATTGGGAGGGAAGAATAAGTGGACAGATCCATTCCGCTTTAAGAGGGAAGTCGGTTATTATAAACCGGATATTTCTTTTACGACCAAAGAGGGTACTGTTTTACAGAACAATTATACGATTGGTTATGATGAAGATAACGATGGAAAACCATATATTGAGTATCTGATCCGTACCGATGGAAATACAGCAGATTCAAGTGCAATGGGTGAATATCAAGTGGTTTCCTGGGACGATTGGGAAGCAAGTCCGGACGGATACTTTTATTTCAGGGGTTCCGAGGAAGTGAAAGAATTTGTAGGAACAAATTATACAAAACCAGACTGGAATCCGGAAAATGCCTATAAAGGAGTAATCCTTGTAAATATCAATGCCCATCCGATCCGCATTGGATTAGATTATTTAGACGGTGCAGATGAAACAGGAAAGAAAGCTCCAAGAGCTGAAGACATTACCAACCTGCCGAAGACACAATATGGAGGACCTCACGGATATAATCTGGTAAATAATCAGAGACTTTTGATATCCAATTTAAAACCGGTGGATCTCAAGAATGAATTTGTTTTTGACCATTGGGAAGTCATGGCAACGGATCGAGAAATGACAGATGATAAAATGTGGGGATATTTGACCGGGGAGGTACGTAAGGATGCCAATGGAGATCCGTATGTAAGCAGACCGGGAATGGAATATTTACTGGATGTTTCCATGCTCAATGATTTGGAAAACTGTTTCTATATGAAAGCGGATCCGGGAAGTGGACATACCAATGGAAACCCATTTAATGATAAGCCGCATAAAGGCGCACAAACCCATGCAATCATTACAGTACGGGCAGTGTGGAAAAAATATGAAAGTAAACCGACCATTCCTTATACAGTCAGATATGTGACCGCAGAGATCAAAGATGGACAAATTGATCCGAGTACAGAAAAGGTGATTGAAGAACGTACCCATACCGTGAATAAAGGCGCTATGCTGGTAACGGATTTATATCAGGATGGAACAAAAACACCATCTGCGAGTATCCAGGCGGTTCTCCGGGGAGAAAACGATGCGAAAGAGGATTATACAAATAGCGGCAATGTCAGATGGGTAGTATATGAACCGAAGACAACAAAAATGATTCAATCAGTAGATATGAATAATAATGTTGCCACGATTTACCTGATCAAAGGAAATACAAAAGTCAATGTAGAAAAGGCATGGACAAGCAGGGATCATACAGAAGCAGAAGTGAGCGTTCAGTTACAAAGAAGAAAAACAGATGAAGAGAGCTGGCAAACGGTAGAAAATACCGTATTAAATGAAAACAAAAAATGGGAGCATCAGTTTGATGTTGATTTATATTATGAACTTCCTTCTACGGAAAATGATTTAGTAAAGACCTGGGAGTACCGTGTGGTAGAGATTGATGAAAATGGAAAACCGATTGAAGAAGGCAGTAAAATGACAGCAGGCGAAAATATCTATCAGGTCGGCTACCAGTTTGATGATGATAAGCATGCGTGGGTAGTGGAAAATACGCGTTTACTGGATCTGACAGTCAGTAAGGAGGTAAAGGGAAAGTCAGGAGACCGTACAAAAGAGTTTGTGTTTGACATTCAGGCATCAGATAGCGGTGGACAAGCGTTGAATGGTGATTACAGTTACATAGGAAGTGTAAAAGCAGGTTTTGACACCCAAAGCCAAAAACCAGATAATGGGACACTTACATTCCAGAATGGAAACGCGCAGATCAAATTAAAACATGGACAGCAGATTCAGATTAAAAATTTACCTGTAAATGCCCAAATTACCGTTACAGAGCAAAGTGCCGAGGGGTATCAAACAAGCTATACAGTCAATGGAGAAAATAAAAAAGGAGGCAGTTTGACCTTAATAAAACACAGTACGGTAGATGTGGTCAATGAAAAAAGTGATATTGCTGCTACAGGAATCACAGACAATATCCGTGGAATTGGTGCCGGACTTGGAATGGCGGCGATTGCGGTACTGTCATTTGGCGGGTTAGCTCTTCTGCGTTTGAAAAAAGGAAGGAAGAGATGAAACAGGAGAAACGAAAAGAAACATCCATAAAAGATGATCTGTTGTTTCTGATATTAAAGATTTTGATTTTTGTTGCATTGCTGGCAGTTACCTTTCTTTTTATCTTTGGTATCTGCCGCATAAGCGACAATATGATGTCCCCGGCTTTTAAGGACGGCGATCTGGCAGTATATTACCGGCTGCAGAAAGAATTCCAGCCTTCCGATACGGTGGTACTGGAAAAAGACGGAGAAGTTCAGGTACGAAGGATTCTTGCGGTTGCAGGAGATGAAGTCAATCTGACGGAGGATGGATTGGAAATCAATGGCTATCTGCAGCAGGAATCAGAAATTTATACAGAAACGCTGCCTTATACAGAAGGAATCACTTTTCCGGTGACAGTAGGGGAAGATGAATACTTTGTATTGGGAGATCACCGTACCAATGCAAAGGACAGCAGAATTTATGGTACGGTAAAAAAAGAAGAAATCAAAGGATCAGTAATTACTCTGTTGAGACGCAGAGGATTTTAAAAAAGAAACGAGGGATAAGAATATGATCAATAAAAAGAAACTTGGAGCGCTTGTATTAGCAGGAACGATGTTATTGAGTATGGGAACCACTGCCTTTGCGGCAGGAGAACCTACTGCACCGGATGTAAATCAGAAAGGACAGGTGCCGATTACAAAAGAATTTGAAATGGCAGACGGACTGAAGACACCGGCAGCAACTTTTAGATTTACGGCAACTCCTACGCCAGAAGGAGCGCCTACTGCAACAATTGCAGATGTTTCCTTTACAGAGGGACAGGAGGGAACATTAAAAGGTGAGAAATATGTGCTTGAAGGAAAGACTGCTATTTCTTTTACAGGAACCTGGCCACACGCAGGAGAATATGTTTATACAGTAGCGGAGACACAAGAAAGTATGCCAAACGTAACGTATGATGCTTCTAGCTATACACTTCGGGTATATGTGATTAACGGAACAAATGGATTAGAAGTGGAAAAAATTACAGCAGAAGGAACAAATGGGAAAACAGATAAAATTTTATTTACAAACACCTATGCAAAGAATAATGCCACTTTGACGATAGAGAAAAAGACAACTGGAAAATATGCAAATAAAACGCAGCAGTTTGACTTTACAATTGCTTTTACAAAATCTCCCACAGAAAGTACCCTGGGTGAATTTAATGGAACAATCACAAGAAAAGGCAACAACACGCCAGAGCCAGTTAATACAAACAATGGCTCTTATAATTTCAAATTAGCAGATGGAGATAAGTTACAGTTTACTGATCTTCCGGTAGGAACAACTTATGTAGTAAGAGAGCTTGCTGCACCGGATGGATATACACCGAGCGTTACTGTTATAGAAAATGATACAACCACTGTACGCGATAGAACTGCAGTACAGGAAGGTGATGCATTGGATACTTTAAGAGAAGGTGGAAAAAAGAACTTAGTTGGAGAAGCTGATAATATAGTAACGTTTACCAATACACATCAGGGAGGTGTTGTACCTACAGGTATCCTTATGAATAATCTTCCGTTCATCTTATTGGTAGCTGTTGCAATCGTGGCATTTGTTTCTCTGGCAGTCATAAAAAGACGCAGAACATCCGGAAAATAGT
>CALFLL010000027.1 GCA_937880845.1 uncultured Drancourtella sp. | reverse complement strand
ACATCTCTTCCTCTCTGTCAAGCACTTTTTTCGGCTTTTTTCAAGCCGCCGTGCCTCCACAGGAAGTTCTGTGTCTTCGTCTTCTGACGAATCTTTGTTGTTATATCATCGCTTTTCAAGTCTGTCAAGTACTTTTTTCGACTTTTTTCAGCATCTTCAAAAAGCGAACGGAGAAAGAGGGATTTGAACCCTCGCGCCGCTATTAACGACCTACTCCCTTTCCAGGGGAGCCCCTTCAGCCTCTTGGGTATTTCTCCATAGCCTGATTTCAGTTATTTTACTGAAGCGGAGAGAGTGGGATTCGAACCCACGCGCCCTTGCGGACAAACGGTTTTCAAGACCGCCTCGTTATGACCACTTCGATACCTCTCCTTATTGAAAAAAATTATTCATTTGTTTTTGTCCGCATCACTAGCGAACAATAGGTATTCTATCAGAAGAGTACCAGCTTGTCAATAATAAATTTATATATTTTCTAATTTTTTTCTTCTTACAAAAACCTCGGCAATTTCCATATCTTCTGGCGTTGTTATTTTAATATTTTCATAGGATCCTTCCACAAGCTTCACAGGATATCCCATCATTGTTTCTACTGCCATCGCATCATCCGTCACATGATCATGCGGAACTTCCATCATTTTCTTATAGGCTTCTATGATCAAGGATGCGGTAAATACCTGCGGTGTTTGCACCATCCACAGTTTTTGTCTGTTTGGCGTTTCGATTGCTTCTTTTTCTTCATTTACGATTTTAATCGTATCTTTTACAGGCATTCCGGCTACACATGCCCCGTATTTACCTGCCGCTTCATATGTACGCCGAATCATTTCGTCATCGGCAAAAGGACGTGCACCGTCATGTATAAAAATCATCATATGTTCCGTATTATAATGTTCCTCTATAAAACTCAAGGCATTCCAAACAGAATCATAGCGTTCTTTCCCGCCTTCTATGATTTTGGAAACTTTATGCATACGGTATTTGCCAACAATTTCTGTCCGTACATATTCTTTTTCCCCTTTTCCCGTTACGAGAATAATTTCATCTATGATGTCAGACTGTTCAAATGCTTTGACCGTATAGCAGAGTACAGGACGACTACACAGTTCCAGATATTGTTTCCGGATCTGTGTACCCATTCTTTTTCCCTGTCCCGCTGCCAATATGACTGCAATACATTTTTTTTTCATTTTCCCGCCTCTTTTATCTTTCTCCCAGCTTCAGATTCGGCACCGCATTCAGGTCCCATCCGCTTTGTATTCCATTTATGTAGTCATAATATCCTGCTGCCCCGAT
The DNA here is from genome assembly GCA_937880845.1 of uncultured Drancourtella sp. GTDB lineage: Bacteria > Bacillota > Clostridia > Lachnospirales > Lachnospiraceae > Sellimonas. Next base: position 15,321 of record CALFLL010000027.1, on the reverse strand, counting down.
CATTGCTGCGTTATCCGTACATAATATCGGTGAAGGATGGTAAAATTCGATTTTCCTTTCTTCACATGCCTGTTTCATGGCTGCACGAAGGCTTGAATTAGATGCAACTCCGCCTGCAATGGCCAATTTTTTCAATCCATAATTTTCCACACCTTTCATGGCATGATCAACAAGAACATCTGTCACCGCTTTTTGGAAAGATGCTGCAATATCTGCTTCATTATATTCTTCATTTTTCATTTTACATCCGTTAATGTAGTTTAATACAGCCGATTTTACACCACTGAAACTAAAATCATACACAGAATCCCCTACATGGGCTCTTGGGAAGGCAATCGCATCCGGATTTCCTTCTTTTGCAAGCTTATCAATCTTCGGTCCTCCCGGATAACCCAGTCCTATGGCACGGGCAACTTTATCGAACGCCTCCCCTGCGGCATCATCTTTTGTTTTTCCGAGAATCTTATATTTTCCGTAATCCTCCACACATACAAGATGTGTATGGCCTCCCGAAACGACAAGACATAAAAACGGTGGTTCCAACTCTTTATTTTCTATATAATTGGCTGAAATGTGCCCTTCGATATGATGCACTCCGATCAGAGGGAGATTTCGTGCATAAGCAATGGCTTTTGCTTCCGCCACCCCTACAAGAAGGGCCCCTACAAGTCCCGGTCCGTAAGTAACCGCAACTGCATCCATATTATCTAAAGTCATTTCTGCATCTTTTAATGCTTCTTCTATCACCTGATTGATCTTTTCAATATGTTTTCTTGAAGCAATCTCAGGTACAACTCCACCATACAATTTATGCAGATCAATCTGGGAAGAAATCACGTTTGACAGCACTTCCCGCCCGTTTTTTACAACTGCCGCAGATGTTTCATCACAGGAACTTTCAATCGCCAATATTACTATATCCTTCTTTTCGTTCATTCTTTTTCCTCCACTACGCTTCCGGAAAATCAAGTTCTACACTCATTCTGTCTTTTCCGGCTTTTGCATTCGGAAAAATCCGACGCACTTCGTCCATATATTCTTCCGGTCTTGTAAGAGACGGGCTGAAATGTGTAAGCCACATTTCTTTTACCTGAGCTTCTTTTGCCAGATCTGCCGCCTCATAAAATGTCATATGTTTATATTCCACTGCTTTTTTTGCTTTATCCGGTTCTCCGTACATTCCCTCGCAAATAAAAAGATCTGAACCTGCTGCATTCTCAAGAATAGAACGTGTCGGCCGTGTATCTGTACAGTAAGTCAGTTTAATCCCTTTCCTTGCTTCGCCTAGCACCATATCCGGAGTATAGATTTTTCCATCTTCTTCTATTGTTTTCCCTTTCTGAAGAAATCTCCAGTATTTCTGCGGGATTTCCTGTTTCACGGCACGTTCCACATCAAATTTGCCGGCTCTGTCAATTTCCATGGTATAACCATAGCATGTCACATTATGACTGACACGAAATGCTTTCAGACGATAACCATCCATCTCAAAGGTCTGTTCCGCTTCCGTAATCTCCAGAAACCGTAGTTCAAACGGCAGTTCCGGGGCAATCACCCGCAACGCACCCACCACTCTTTCAAGCCCTCTTGGCCCTATTAGTGTAAGGGGCTCCTGCCTGTCGGCATTTCCCATTGTAAGAAGAAGCCCTGGAAGTCCGCTGATATGATCTCCGTGATAATGTGTAAAGCAGATCACATCTATCGGTTTAAAGCTCCATCCTTTTTCTTTTATGGCAATCTGGGTTCCTTCTCCGCAGTCAATCAGAATGCTGCTTCCGTTATAACGCATCATCAACGATGTAAGCCATCTGTACGGAAGTGGCATCATCCCTCCTGTTCCCAACAAACAAACATCCAGCATTTTCTTTCTCCTTACTTTTTTCTATACTTTTCTTATATGGGATGTCTTCTTATTTATTTTCAATCTCCACAGGGATTTTAAATCCTGCCGTGAGTTCATCATAACACTCTTCGCATAAATCAAAACAATGTACTTCATTATCCTTATTTGAAAAATATCCCCATCTTTTTTCTACCGAAAGGAGATCTTCCTTTTGCATCCCGTCTTGAACCGGAATTTCTTTTCCGCATTTGTTACAAAAAATCCGTTCTGTTTCTTTAATTTGTTTTATTTTATAGCGGCGCATATATATTCCTCCTGATTGAGTATTCCTTTTATCACGCCTTTATTATATCTTTTCCGTTTCCTGCTGTACAGCGGAAACCGTTTCCAAACTCCGTGACATCAGCACCGCGTTCTCTTTTGGATTTTCATAATAGAACTTTCTGACTCCATCCTCCGCAAATTTATGTCTGCGGTAAAATGCAATAGCATTTTTATTGCTTTCTCTTACATCCAAATGCCATATCCGAATACCCCTTTTTCGACTTTCCTCCTCCAGAGCACGAAACAGGAGACTGCCTGCTCCCTGCCTCCGGAATTCCGGTGCACAAGCAATTCTTGCAATCTCCCCTTCATCTAACACATAATAAAAAATCACATATCCAAGAATCTGTCCCTTATCTTCCGCAACGAAAACAAGTGTCGTCTTTTGATTCATTGTTTCGTAAATGCCATCTTCGCTCCATGCATCCCCAAAAACCCTTCCTTCTATTTTGGCAATATACATGGCGTCTTTCCCGGACGCTCTACGCACGATCATGATTTGCTTTCTCCCGTTCCATGCGCTCTCTTTCCGCCTGAGACATTCTAAGATAATCCGGTTGATGATCCCTTGCATTTTCAAGCTTTCCTTCTTTTGCGTAGACAAGTCCCAGTGCCCCGACAGCCGCTGCACTTTGCCTGTTCATATGGGCAGGTGCCAACATATATGGTACTTTCATCACTTCTTCCAGTTTTTCTTTATATACCGCAACTCCGTCTCCCAGAAATACAACGCGCTCCCCATAAGAATTCAGACGTTCTGCAAGCACCGTAATATCTTCCGCCATCTGCGGGACAACCGTTTCAAATGTTTCTTCAAAGCGATAGATTCCGGTATACACCTGTCCTCTTCTTGCATCCATGATCGGACAGATCAGACCTCTGAAACCAAAGAATCGATATGCCATGGCGTCTACCGTCGGAATATGGATCAATGGTTTGTCAAGAGCAAGTCCAAGTCCTTTGGCTGTCGCAGAACCGATACGAAGTCCTGTAAAAGACCCCGGCCCTGCCGCCACCGCGATGGCATCTATTGTTTCAAGGGAAAGTTCCGTCATTTTTACCGCCTCATCCAACATAGGAAGCAATGTCTGCGAATGGGTCTTCTTATAATTCATTGTATATTCACATAAAATCTGCTCATCTTCGACTACCGCAACACTCGCCGTAAGCCCTGAACTGTCCAGTGCTAAAATACGCATATTTCCATTCCTTTCTATTTAAAACGTTCAACTTGCTGACGAATCAATTCCTCATCTTCAAAATAGTTGATCTTCATGGCTGTTTTTACTTCCGCAAGAGTTTTTGCCGCAACTTTTTCTGCCTTTTCGCTTCCTTTTCTCAATATTTCATACACAGTCGGAATATCCTTTGAAAATTCTTTTCTTCTTTCACGGATCGGTTCCAGTTCCTGCTGCATCACTTCATTTAAAAATCTCTTTACCTTCACATCTCCAAGCCCACCACGTTTATAATGTGCTTTTAATTCATCCAGATTCTGGTATTCCGGAAGGAATTCTTCAAAGTGACGATCTTCGCAAAAAGCATCCAGATAAGTAAACACCGTATTTCCTTCGACTTTTCCCGGATCTGAAACTTTTAAGTGATCCGGATCCGTAAACATACTCATGATTTTTTTCTTTACCTCATCCGCACTGTCAGAAAGATAAATACAGTTATTCAAAGACTTGCTCATTTTAGCCTTTCCGTCAATCCCCGGAAGACGAAGACACGCCTGATTTTTCGGCAGGAGAATTTCAGGCTCAACCAGGGTATCTCCATAAACCGAATTAAATTTTCTCACGATTTCTTTTGTCTGCTCCAACATCGGAAGCTGATCTTCCCCCACCGGTACTGTGGTTGCTTTAAATGCGGTAATGTCTGCCGCCTGGCTGATCGGATATGTAAAGAATCCTACCGGAATGCTTGCTTCAAAATTTCTCATCTGAATTTCTGATTTCACAGTAGGATTTCTTTGCAGTCTGGATACTGTCACAAGATTCATGTAATAAAATGACAGTTCACACAATTCCGGTATCTGTGACTGGATCAGCAACGTTGATTTTTCCGGATCAATCCCACATGCCAGATAATCCAATGCCACTTCTATAATGTTCTGGCGCACTTTTTCCGGATTATCTGCATTGTCCGTAAGTGCTTGTGCATCTGCGATCATAATAAATATTTCATCAAATTTTCCTGAGTTTTGCAACTCTACTCTTCTTTTCAGAGAACCGACATAATGTCCCACATGGAGTCTTCCTGTCGGTCTGTCACCCGTTAAAATAATCTTTGACATCTCTATTCCTCCAATTTATGAATTGTAATCTTCCTATAATCAAAGCCCTTATCCAAATCTTTTTCAATTCGGATTTCTGTTCTTTTCGGCGGCAGAATTTCCTCAATCAGATTTGCCCATTCAATCAGGCATACTCCTTCGCCATATATATAATCTTCATATCCTATCTCGTCCATTTCCGTAACATCGCCGATTCTGTACACGTCGAAATGATAAAACGGGATTCTTCCATCTTCATATTCCTGTACGATCGTAAAGGTAGGACTGCTTACATCTTCTTCCACTCCAAGACCTTTGGCCAGACCTTTCGTAAATACGGTCTTTCCGACTCCAAGATCTCCTTCCAATGTGAACACATCCCCTTTTTGTGCCATTCTTCCGATCTCTTCTCCGAGATGATATGTATCCTGTTCTGAAAATGTTTCTCTTACCAACGGGAGTTCCTCCTTGCTTTTTCTTACTTTCCACATTTCCGAATATGGAAATTATACCGCATCTGCCTTCTTGTTACAATATGAAGTTTAAGAAGACAAGACAAAAAAGCAAAATCCTCCATATGCTCTCCCCATCACAGGTTTGGTATCAGGGCAGGTCATATAGAGGATCTTCTTTTTACTTAAATATCCGTTTATTTTCGGAGGATTGGCTGAACCTTCTTATAAATCAGAAGCAGAATTGCCGAAATCAGGACTCCTTTTATCAGATTAAACGGTGCTACAGCCAGAACAACAAATGTAGCAACACCGTTAATGGCAGGATTTAGTGCATGACCCATCTGGACAAGTCCGTCCAGAGGCATACCGTATACAACCGCATAAGTCGGAAGCAATACAAACGCATTGATCAGACATCCAAAGACTGTCATCAGTAAAGTACCCGTAATCAGTCCGATCCATGCTCCTTTTTTATTATGGATTTTCTGATAGATTAATCCGGCCGGAATACACATACTGCATCCGATCAAAAAGTTTGCGATTTCACCGATTCCTCCGGTTTCTGTTCCGTTAATAACAAAATTCAAAAGAATCTTAATACATTCAGTCATAATCCCCGCCACAGGCCCCAAAGCAAATGTCCCAAGAAGTACCGGTATTTCGCTAAAATCCAATTTGTAAAAATTGGGAACAAACGGAAGCGGGAATTCAAACAGCATCAAAACCGTAGCAACCGCTGCCAACATACCAATCTGAGCTATATATTGTACCCTGGTACCGCTGCCGCTTCTTGATCTTTTTGTGTCATTTGTACTCGTGTTTTCCATGTTTCTTCTCTCCTTTTTCTTTTAAAATTCAGAAAAGAAACTCTTCCTTCAATAAGGCGCCTGCCTTATCTTACGGAAATGCGCCGTACAGTCAGAAAGCCCCGAACAACACAACAAAAAAATCCCCGGATTCAGATCATCCGGGGATTACCTCCTTGGTAAACAGCACTGTCTGCTGTACACATTCCTCTCTCATCCAGACTATACTGTCGGTTCCGGAATCTCACCGGATCAGCCGCCTTGGCGGGTCGCGGACTATACCGCCGGTCGGGAATCTCACCCTACCCCGAAGAATTTTTTTCTGTTGCTTTCATTATAAAACTCTCTTTTTGATTTTGCAATACTTTATTGCTGAATTCCTTTCATCGTAAGCTGTATCCTTTTCTTCTTCAAATCCACACTCAACACTTTCACATCAACAATATCTCCTACACTGACAGCCTCCAGCGGGTGTTTGATAAACTTTTTGTCCGTGATTTCGGAAATATGTACCAGACCGTCCTGATGTACTCCGATATCCACAAATACTCCAAAGTCTATGACATTTCTTACAGTTCCTTTTAAGATCATTCCTTCTTTTAGATCTTTCATTTCCAACACATCGGTCCTTAAAATCGGTTTCGGCATCTCATCACGCGGATCTCTTGCCGGTTTCTCCAGTTCTTTTACGATATCCCGCAGTGTAATCTCTCCTATTTCAAGTTCTTCTGCCAGTCGCTTGTAGTCTTTAATAGTTGTTCCCAAAGCCGGAAGCTGTCCTTTTTCCAGATCCTCAGCCGTAAATCCCTGTCTTTTTAAAAGTTTTTCTGCTGCTTCATAGGATTCCGGATGGACACTTGTGGCATCAAGCGGATTATCTCCTCCTTTGATCCTCATGAATCCTGCACACTGTTCATACGCCTTCGGACCTAATTTTGCCACCTTAAGCAGCTGCTTTCTATTGCTGAATCTTCCATTCTCTTCCCGATATGCCACGATGTTTTTGGCAATCGTGGAAGAAATTCCCGAAATATATGATAAAAGAGGAGCGGAAGCCGTATTTAGGTCTACTCCCACTTTATTTACACAGTCTTCCACGACCCCTGTCAATGCCTCTGTCAGCTTCTTTTGATTCATATCATGCTGATACTGTCCCACACCGATGGATTTTGGATCAATCTTGACAAGTTCTGCAAGAGGATCCTGAAGTCGTCTTGCAATGGAAGCTGCACTCCTTTGTCCCACATCAAATTTCGGGAACTCCTCAGCAGCCAGTTTGCTTGCAGAATATACAGAGGCACCTGCTTCATTTACGATCACATATTGTACATGTTCCTGAGGTATTTCTTTTAATAATTCTACAATAAACTGTTCCGACTCACGAGAGGCTGTCCCATTTCCAAGAGAAATCAAAGAAATATGATATTGTGGAATAATTTTCTTCAGCAAATCTTTTGATGCTTTGATCTTTGCCGGCGTGGTAGGAGCAGTCGGATAGATTACGGTTGTTCCAAGCACCTTTCCTGTCGCATCCACAACCGCCAGTTTACATCCGGTACGAAAGGCAGGGTCCCATCCAAGAACAACTTTTCCTGTAATCGGCGGCTGCATTAAAAGCTGCGTGAGATTTTTGCCAAAAACAGCAATCGCTCCATCTTCAGCCTTTTCTGTCAATTCATTTCTTATCTCTCGTTCGATAGCCGGTGCAATCAGTCGCTTATAACTATCCTCGATTGCTTCTTTTAATACCTCGGCTGTATACTCCTGCTGTCCGATCATGATTTTCTTTTCCAGATAACGCAGGATTTCTTCCTCCGGTGCTGTAATACTCACACTTAAGACCTTTTCTTTTTCTCCCCTGTTCAATGCCAGTATCCGATGCCCCGCAAGCTTTGAAACCGGTTCTTCGAACTCATAATACATTTCATAGACGGATTCCTGTGTTTCATCTTTCGCCGTTGAAACAAGTTTTCCCTTCTTATATGTAAGATTTCTGATATATGTGCGGTAATCCGCCTCGTCAGAGATCATTTCCGCGATAATGTCCTTTGCTCCTTCAAGTGCTTCTTCTGCAGTAGCTACCCCTTTTTCTTCTGATATATACCTTTCTGCCGCTTTTATGGCAGGCTCTTTTAACTTCTGAAGCATAAGAAGTACGGCAAGCGGTTCCAGTCCTTTTTCCTTTGCGATGGTCGCTCTTGTTCTTCTTTTTGGACGGTACGGACGATACAGATCGTCCACAAGAACTTGTGTTTGAGCCGCAAGAATCTGTATTTTTAATTCTTTCGTCAGCTTTCCCTGCTCTTCGATACTTGAGAGAACCTGCTGTTTTTTCTCCTCCAGATTTCTCAAATAAATCAGTCTTTCATGAAGCTTTCTCAGCTGTTCATCGTTTAATGTTCCTGTTACCTCTTTCCGGTATCTGGCAATAAATGGAATTGTATTCCCTTCATCTATTAATTTTACGGCAGCATCAACCTGCCATTTTTTAACATTTAGCTCTTCCGTAATCTTCTGATTAATATCCATTTCTTTGTCTCCTTCCGGCACACCGGTGTATTTTTATTTTTTTATTATAAATTATCATTCGTCTGTATGCAATTTATTTCCGCTTTTCCTTCTTGTCAAAAAGAAGACAAAGATTGTGTTTAAACGGCAAAAAACCTTTCAGATAAGCGTTTCTGAAAGGTTCTCATTTTAGAAGGGAATTTGATTATTTTGGTAATCTGTGTACCATTTCTTTTGTTGACTTTATTATATCTCCGCCTTTTCTCTATTGCAAATCATTAATATTGATATATCTTCTTTTTTATAGATTTTATCTATATTTTGTTCACACTATCTAATTTATTTGTCTTTTTTTTAACTTTTATTGTCTATTTTATCAAAATACGTTACAATGGGATATATGTGAAATTCATAAATATTTTAGAGAGGTAAAAAATCATGAGTAGACTTGAACTTCCTACCCCTAGCAGGGCCCAGCTGGTCGTTGAGGGGCTTTATAAAGATTTAGAGCGTAGAATCGAAGCCAGCCCTCCGGGACTTTGCCCAGTAGACATTTCAAGAGCATTCCTAGAATTATGTCATGCACAAACATGCGGTAAATGTATTCCATGCCGCATCGGTCTGTCCCAGTTAAAATATCTGATCACGGATGTTCTGAACGGAAATGCCACAATGGAAACCCTTGATTTGATGGAACGCACCGCTTTATCCATTATGGAAAGTGCCGACTGTGCCATCGGTTATGAAGCAGCAAACATGGTTTATAAAGGATTGATCGGATATCGTGAGGATTACGAAGAACATATCAAATATGGCCGTTGTACCTGTACTTATAACCAGCCTGTCCCATGTGTGGCTTTGTGCCCTGCACATGTTGACATTCCAGGTTACATCGCACTTGTGCGCGAAGGACGTTATGCCGATGCCATACGTCTGATCCGTAAAGACAATCCGTTCCCTACTACCTGCGGTTTTATCTGCGAACATCCTTGTGAAGCGAGATGCCGCCGTAATATGGTAGATGATGCCGTCAATATCCGCGGTCTGAAACGTATGGCTGCAGATCACGCAGGAAAGGTTGCCCCTCCGCCGTGTGCTCCTTCTACCGGAAAAACGGTAGCAATCGTTGGAGGCGGACCTGGAGGATTAAGTGCCGCATATTACCTGCAGCTGATGGGACATCAGGTAACCGTATACGAAATGCTTCCGGAGCTTGGAGGTATGCTCCGCTACGGCATTCCAAACTACCGTCTTCCAAAAGACCGGTTAAACGAAGATATCGAAGCCATTTTGGAAACAGGTGTTGAAGTAAAACACGGACTTCGTATCGGTAAAGATATCACCATCCAGGAACTTCGTGCACAGTATGATGCCGTTCTTATCACCATCGGAGCAAGTACCGACAAAAAACTTGGCCTGGAAGGGGAAGATGCCGAAGGCGTTATGTCTGCCGTACGTTTTCTCCGTGATGTAGGAAAGGGAATCAACCCGGATCTTACCGGCCAGGAAGTTGCGATCGTCGGAGGCGGAAACGTATCTATGGACGCTGTCCGTACTGCTGTACGTCTCGGTGCCAAGAAAGTAAGTATTCTTTACCGCAGACGTGTTGCCGATATGACCGCTCTTCCAGCAGAAATCGAAGGTGCCGTGGCGGAAGGTGTTGAAATCCGCACACTTGCCGCCCCTTCAAAAATCGAAGTGGACGAAAACGGCCACATCAGAGGTATTTATGTCACCCCTCAGATGATCAGCAAGATTAAAGACGGACGTGCAAGTGTGAAACCTTCGGGACTTCCTGATGAATTTGTTCCGTGTACAACACTTATTGTTGCCATCGGACAGAATATTGAATCTGAACATTTCCAGGCTGCCGGAGTTCCTGTTGAACGCGGTAAGATCATGGCCGAAAAATTCGGAGGATTCAACAATATCCCGGGAGTATTTGCAGGAGGAGACTGTGCAACGGGTCCTGCTACCGTGATCCGTGCCATAGCTGCCGCAAAAGTTGTTGCCGCAAACATTGATGAATATCTCGGATTCCATCATGAGATCACCTGTGATGTAGAAATCCCTGAGCCGCATCTGGATGACCGTATGCCTTGCGGACGCGTAGAAATGACAGAACGCGAAGCATGTGACCGTGTTCATGACTTTGAAGGAGTAGAAAACTGTATGACATGCCAGGAAGCAAAGCAGGAAGCAGGACGTTGTCTGCGATGCGACCACTTTGGTTTTGGAATATTTAAAGGAGGCCGCGAAACAGTATGGTAAATCTTACAATAGACAATAAAGCAATTTCTGTACCGGAAGGTACAACCATTATGGAGGCGGCAGCTCAAAATGGGATTATGATCCCAAAATTATGTTATCTGAAAGATATCAATGAAATTGCTGCATGCCGTGTTTGTGTCGTAGAAATGGAAGGAAAGGACCGTCTTATTACATCCTGTAACAACGCCGTTCAGGAGGGCATGGTTCTCTACACAAACAGCCCAAAAGTACGAGCTGACAGAAGAAATACCGTTCAGCTCATTCTCTCTCAGCATGACTGTAAATGTGCAACCTGTGTCAGAAGCGGCAACTGTACCCTTCAGACGATCGCAAACGATCTTAACATCGTAGAAATCCCGTTTAAGGAACGTATCGAACGCCAGCCTTGGAATAAAAATTTCCCTCTCATCAGGGATTCCGCAAAATGTGTGAAATGTATGCGTTGTATCCAGGTGTGCGATAAGATCCAGAGCCTTAACATCTGGGATCTGGAAGGAACCGGCGCCCGTTCCACAGTCAATGTTTCCAGGGGACGTAAGATTGAAGAATCAGAGTGTTCTCTTTGCGGACAGTGTATTACTCACTGCCCTGTCGGTGCTCTTCGCGAACGTGACGATACAGAAAAAGTATGGGATGCCATTGCCGACAAAAAGAAAGTTACCGTTGCACAGATTGCTCCTGCCGTACGTACCGCGTGGGGCGAAGCTCTCGGGCTTTCCAGAGAAGAGGCAACTGTCGGCAAGATTGCAGATGCTTTACATAAACTTGGCATTGACTATGTATTTGATACAAGCTTTTCTGCCGATCTTACAATCATGGAAGAAGGAAATGAATTCTTGGAACGCTTTACAAAAGGTGAAACAAAAATGCGTCCGATGTTCACTTCCTGCTGTCCGGGATGGGTACGTTTCGTAAAATCCCAGTTTCCTCATATGGTTTCCAATCTTTCCACTGCCAAATCACCGCAGCAGATGTTCGGAGCTGTTATGAAAACTTATTTTGCAAAATCCATCGGTGTAGATCCGGAAAATATATTCACAGTTTCCATCATGCCTTGTGTTGCCAAAAAGGGAGAAAGCAACATGGAATTATTCTACGAAGAATATGCAGGACATGATACAGATGTCGTTCTTACCACAAGAGAACTGACCCGTATGATCCGTTCCGCACACATTCCTGCTTCCACACTTGTGGACCGCGAATTTGACAAATTGATGCAGGAATACACAGGTGCCGGAGTGATCTTCGGTGTAACCGGCGGTGTAATGGAAGCGGCTCTTCGTTCCGCATATTATCTCGTAACCGGAAAAAATGCCGATCCGGATGCATTTAAAGCCGTACGTAACGATGGAAAAGGAGTAAAATCCGCTGAAATCAAGATTGGAGATGCGGTTGTAAAAGCTGCGGTTGTAAGCGGTCTCGGAAACACAAGAAGACTGTTAAAACAAATCGAACGTGGTGAAGTGCATTATGATTTTGTTGAAGTAATGGCTTGTCCCGGCGGATGTGTCGGCGGAGGTGGACAGATTATCCATGATGGTGAAGAACTTGCCTATGAGCGTGGGCAGAATCTTTACTTCCTTGACAAACATGCTCCGCTTCGTTTTTCTCATGAAAATGCGGATGTATTAAAACTGTATGCAGATTTTATGGGACAGCCATTATCCCATAAAGCACATATGCTCCTTCATACGGATCATAATGCGTGGGAAATGCCAAAATCAAATCGTTAAAATAACGATCTCAAAAAAGAATTCCATGGATCGGATATCCTCTTCTTGATATCCGGTCCATTTTTTCATATAATGTTTTACATATATGGAAAATTTCAGGAGGCATACCTTATGTATACATTTATAGTCAACCCTCATTCCCGTTCCGGACTTGGGCAAACCCTTTGGAATGTGGTTGAAGACACATTAAAGAAGCGGCATGTTCCCTACACCGTATTTTTTACTCAATACCAGAAACATGCCACTTCTTATGTAAAAAAGTTCACTTCTGACGGAAAAGAACATACTCTTATCGTACTTGGAGGTGACGGGACCATCAACGAAGTGATCAACGGAATCGTTTATCTTGATAAAATTACTCTTGGATACATTCCTACCGGTTCCAGCAACGATTTTGCCAGAAGCTTCAACATTCCTTCTGATCCTCTAAAAGCTCTTGATACCATTCTTTCACCATCTGTTTACTCTTACATGGACGTAGGACGTATTATATATAACAATAAGAGCCGTAGATTTGCCGTAAGCACCGGAATCGGTTTTGATGCAGCTATCTGTCACGAGGCTGTTGTTTCAAAATTGAAACGCATTTTAAATAAAATAAAACTCGGAAAATTTACCTATGCTTTGATTGCTATTCACCGGATCATATTGGCAACTTCCTGCTCTGCTTCGCTTCAAATAGACGAACAACAGCCTGTTACATTTGATAACGCCTGGTTTGCAACGGTTATGAACCATCCCTTTGAAGGAGGAGGGTTGAAATTTTGTCCCAGGGCTGTTGCTGACGATGGATGGCTTGATGTCATTATCGTATCTGGTTCAAGCAAACTGAAAGTATTATGTATCCTTCCGTTTGCTTTTATCGGAAAACATACCGCCTTTAAAGAAATCCATACCTACCGTTGTCAAAGGGCGGATATTGCTTTTAGCAGACCATTACCTGTTCACACAGACGGTGAACCTATTTTTCTCCAACATCATTTTAAGGCCATGATGGAATCTGATCGTCTAAAAGTGATCATTAAGTAAAATCTTTAGAAATTCTTCAATTTCTTTTCATAGAATTGTGATATACTAAAAAATGCAATGCTATAATTTCATTCATATCATTTTGTTATCGGACATACAAAGGAAAAGGGGAGAACAGATTATGAAATGTCCTAAATGCGGAAACGAATTGCGCGAAAGTAAAAAAAATCCTGGCTATTTCTTGTGCGATTCCTGTAAGAAAAAATTCAGCCAGGAAACCTTGAATCAGTTTGCCAAAGCCAGAGCTGCCAGAAAAACGAAGAAACCTCAAATTCAAGCAGAGGCTGCTCCATCTCAGGATTCCATTGAGAAACCAAAGGTACAAACATATTCCAATATTCCACCGGAACATATCAGGGTGCAGCGCGAAGAAGAAATGAAAGCCAACTATAACACTTTACTAAATATAAAAGAAGAAGACAGCAAAAATACCGATGCAAACCTTTCGTCTTTTTCCGAAAATCCTTCCATGATCAATGACGAACCTGCATGTCAGGGTCTTCGTATTCTGATTGGGATTATTTCTTTGCTTAGTGCTGTTTTTCTTGGATATCAAGCCTATTCCTCCGGTATCATCAGTACTTTTATGCATACCCATGATCTTACCGGAACAGCCGGAATGATCCTTGCAGCATGTCTGTTGATCGGTGGTATTGTAACTTTATGCACACAAAACAGAAACTCTGCTGCTTCTTTCATCGTTCCTGCCATCTTTTATCTCGGCGGCTCCATCGGATGCCTATTCATACCGGGATCTGTATTCATTACTCAGATTTTTCTTTATGCATCCGGTATTTTCGGAGCTTTTATGCTCTTTGCTCTTTGTACAGCGTACGATGTCCATATGATTTTGAGGATTCTTGTTTTGCTCCTTGCTTTGGCTGCCGTCGGAGGAGCAACCTTCGCATCTGAAAAATTTGTGATCGGAGGCTCTACAAATTCAGGAAAGAATCTTCGTCTTTCCACTGATAATTTTACAGTATCCTTTGAAAAGACAGAAGTCGGAACCGACTATGAAGGCAACGAAGCTTTACTGGTATATTATACGATTACCAATAAAGGAAAGGAATCTATCGTTCCTTCCGTTGCAGTAACTTTTAAAGCAATGCAGGATAATACCACACTGGAATCTACGATTGTTCCGGACGAAAAGCTTACGGACAACGAAACAAAAGAAATCGGTCAAGGAGACAGCGTTCGTGTCTGCACTTCTTTTATACTACTTGACAAATCCGATGTAACCTTGCAGGTATATGAATCTTTTGGTTCCGGTGCAAAAACTGCCGAAACAACCATTAAACTGGAATAAAGTATCACTACAGTAACTACTGTGTGTAAGGAGAACTTGCATGACATTCAAAACAAAACTAAAACATTTTTTTATCCGATATAAACATGCATGGGTATTTTCTTATATCCTGATCTATATGCCGTGGTTTTTGTATCTTGAGAAACATGTAACCGTAGACTCGAATTTTCATGTAATCCATACGGTAATTGATGAACACATACCATTTATTGAATTTTTTATTGTCCCATACCTGTTATGGTTTGCATTTATTGCAGTTACTTTTATATGGTTTTTCTTTTACGATGTATCCGGTTTTTACAAAATGGCCGCCTATCTTTTTACCGGAATGACTATATTTTTGATCATATCAACGATTTTTCCAAACGGTCTGGATTTACGGCCGACGCATTTCCAGCGTGACAATATTTTTGTAGATATGGTCAAAATGTTGTACAAAGCGGACACCCCTACAAACGTTTTACCTAGCATCCACGTATTCAATACCATCGGTGTATGTATTGCCATATCACACAGTAAAAAACTGTGGAACAATAAGATCATTCGTTATGGTTCTTTGATTCTTGGCATTTCTATTATTCTGGCGACGATGTTTTTAAAGCAACATTCCATTGTAGATGTCGCAGCCGCAGGATGCATGGCAATTATTCTTTATCCGGTCGTTTATGCCAGAGAACGAAAAAAAGAATCCCGGTTTTCAAAACAGCCCGTTTAAAAAAGGGGATGTGAAAAAACTCGATTGAGTTTTTTCACATCTTCATTTTTGCA
>CALFLL010000026.1 GCA_937880845.1 uncultured Drancourtella sp. | reverse complement strand
GGGCAAAAGTCAGTAAAATCAAGTGTTTTCAGTTTGCTCAGCAGACACTAAATATGGCAGTTTCTTTTCAAGTAATATATTATTATCCATCTCTTTTCTCCTTGTACTTCATACAAAGAGTCATTTTAAACCTTAGTGTAACAACAAGGTCAATCTTTTTTTATCGGAATTTGTATTTCATATAAAATCTGATCGATATTTCCAACTACGGAGAGATCGAGTTGAGCTATCATTACGATATCTCCCTGTCTTTCCATCCCCCTTTTTTTTAATTCCCGCAGGGTTTCTTCCAAATACCCATCTATTTTTTCTTCATTTTCCCGAAAAAACATACAGGCATACTCTCCGCCTTTAATCATCTGTAATTCCGACAGATACTCCTTAGAAATTTCCGTTTCATCTTCTATCAATAAGAACATATGTTTTTCCTCTGATGTTTCTTCGGAAATTTTCATTCCGTATCGATTTTCCGCAAAAATCGGAGCAATATCTTTTATATAGCGTTCCAAAAGCACATACCCATAGTCTGCCACATGATTGCTTAAATCTTTTTCCCAAATCAATATCTTTCTGTTCGGAAATGTTTTGATTTCAAAATCGTTCAGATTTTGAAAATCCGAATAATGCTTCAAATGCCGAATCTTATGGGAAATTTTCTTCTCCAGTCTGACTAATGTTTCGATTTCTTCTAAAAGTGTTTCATGTCGTCCTTCCAACAATTCTAATGCATTTTCAACATTGCGTTCTTCAAAAAATTTTTTAATATCCGCCAAAGCCATCCCTAACTGCCTAAGTTCCAGAATTGTTGACAATTTTTCATATTGAAAAATAGAATAGTATCTATACCCGGTGACCGGATTGACGGATACAGGGCTTAACAATCCTATTTTTTCATAATGACGTAATGTTTCCTGTGTCGTATTTTTTAATTTGGCAAATTCTCCTATGGTCATTTTATCTTCCATTGCTTTCTTCCTCTTCTTTTATGAAAATCTCAACGAAGCCCCTTCGTTCTTTAACCATCAATACTATTTTTTTCCGAATTGTGCCGAATCGGAAATTTCCTTTTTTACCGGCATTAGCCGGGAAAACTCCCGGCTAACCTAATTTCCTGATTCTAAATGTTATCTTTCTCTCCACATCTGACGGAAGAAGATATTGTTCATGTACCGGAGCCCCCCAGCTGTCATCTCCTCCGACTCCCATCTGGCTTTCCAGTATCCGAACCCATGTGTAATGGATATTCGGAAGTTCTTCCTGATGAGAAGCCTGTTCGATCTCGTATGCACTGTAAGGCAGTACACTTGCTTCAAATGGTTTGCTTTCGGCTTCAAAACGTAATCCATGCCCTTCTCCGTCCGAAACTTCCAGCCATCTGACTCCTGTGCGGTTTCCACATTCCTGCGGTACCAGATATGGTGTCATATTTTCCCTTGCGGTACTTTCATAAATACCAAGTTTGGAGCCTTCATTTCGGTCAATGTAATTTTCTTCCGGTCCTGCTCCGTAATAACGGAACTGATGATAACATTCTTTCATACGGAGTTCCAACCCAAAAGCAGGAAGTTTCGGCATATCTTTTACACCCGGATAGAACAGTTCTGTCTGTATACTTCCGTCTTGAAACACACGGTATGTGATACTTACCTTCACATCAATCGGTTTCGGAAGATTCCGGAAAAAGCGGATGCAGACATGATCCTCTTCTTCTTTCATATCGTTTCCTGCTTTTTGTGCAAACATCCCCGCCGTCATCCATACAGCTTTATCAAAACCATATCCGGCTCCTCTGTCATTATCCGTTGACGCTCTCCAAAATGTCAGCTTCGGTGTCCTTGTAATGTATTCCGTTCCATTATAACATAAAGAAATAATTCCGCCTTCACTTTTTGAAAACATTACAAGAAATCCATCTCCTTTGACTCCGATATTCACATCTCCCTGAATGATTTCCAATTTCTTTTTATCATCTGTCTGTTGTTTTTTCCCCGCCAAAACAGTTACCGCCTTTTGTCCAAAAGAAATTTCATATCCTTTCTTGGCCCAGATTGTATCCTCTTTCAAACGGGCAGATACTTCGTATACATATTCTCCTTCTTTTCCCGTCTGAGGAATATCTACTTCTACATACTTACTGTCAAGAGGTAAGATTATCTCATCTAATGCCTTTTCAAATACACATTCTCCGTTTATCAAAAGGCGATATACAAAATAATAACAACCGGTATCAATAAAATTATTCCTGTTTTCTATCAATACTCCGTATTCATCCGGTGTCAGACGAATCGGTGCATACAAGGCTTTCACTTCTTGGCTCTTTGGTGAAATCTTTCTGTCTGCAAATACAATCCCGTTGCCGCAAAATTCATAATCCGTTGCCCTGTCATCAAAATCTCCTCCGTAGGTGAAGACTTCTTCTCCCTGAGTATTTTTTATCTGGATTGACTGGTCAATATAATCCCAGATGAACCCTCCCTGATATTTTTCGTATTTGTCTTCCAGATTGGTATAAAGCTTCATCCCTCCACAGGAATTTCCCATGGCATGCATGTATTCGCAGCTGATATATGGTTTTTCCGGATTTCCCTCCAAATATTGTTCAATATCCTTTGGTTTTGCATACATCCGGCTTTCCATATCACTGATTTTATCAAATGCCCTGTTCCAGAACACCCCTTCATAATGGACAAGCCTGCCGTCGTTCTGTTCATGGAAATATTCGGACATCCTTAAAATATCTTCTCCGGCATAGGATTCGTTTCCACAGGACCAGATTAAAACGGATGCGTGGTTTTTATCTCTCTGAAACATAGATTTTGCTCTGTCAACCACACACGCTTCCCATTCCGGGAGAGAACCGGGCACATTCCAGGACGGCTCGCATCCTTCTAATTTTTGCCATGAACCATGACTTTCCAGGTTTGCTTCGTCTATCAGATAGATCCCATATTCATCACACAACCGATACCAAAATGTCTGGTTTGGATAATGGGAAGTACGCACCGCATTGATATTGTGCCGTTTCATAAACCGAATATCCCAAATCATCTCTTCTTTTCCGATGGCTCTTCCTTTTTTGTGGGCAAACTCATGTCTGTTTACACCTCGGAAAACAATTCTTTTCCCATTTAGACACATCACACCGTTTTTCATTTCAAATTTTCGGAAACCTGCTTTTTCGCAAATTACTTCTACAAGCCCTCCGTCTGTTTTCCAAATATACAAATACATTCTGTATAAATATGGGTCTTCTGCACTCCATGGATGTATCTCGGAAAGGATTCCTGTCCATTCCATATCCTTTTCAAGACTCTTTCTTTCCTGAAAAACAACCTTTTCTTCTTTATCTTTTAGCAGGAGTTCTGCCGTTCCCTCATATATTCCCGTCACATCTGCCTTTAAGGTAAAAATTCCCTTTTCCAGGCTTTCATCAAGAGTACCTTTAAAAAACAAATCTCTGACATGTGTTTCCGGAACCGCATACAGATAAACATCACGGAAAATCCCGGAAAATCTCCAGAAATCCTGGTCTTCTAACCAACTTGCACTGCTTCTTTTGTATACTTCTACTGCCAGACGGTTTGTTCCTTCTTTCAAAAATTCCGTGACTTCAAACTCAGATGGTGTAAAGGAATCCTCTCCATATCCGATAAAAGTTCCATTTAACCATACATAAAATGCCGTTTCGACTCCTTGAAAAGAAAGATAAGTCTTCTTTCCTTTCAAATCCGGTTTTACAGTAAATTCCTTTACATAGCTTCCAACCGGATTATCTGTATCCGAAATGTAAGGTGGGCGAAGCAGTTCTTTTCCATCCCATGGATACATCGTATTGATATACTGGCAGCGATCATACCCTTGCATCTGAATATGTCCCGGTACTTGTATCTCTTTAAAACTACTTAAATCGTATTCTGTTTTATAAAACTCTTTCTGTCTTTCATCAGGACACCGGGCATAGGAAAACTTCCATGTCCCGTTCAGATTTTGCCGAAGAGGCATATCATCTCCTAAAAAAATATCTTCTTCTCTTTCAAAAAATAAATGATCTGAATGTGCCTCTTCCCGGTTGACCTGAAATATTTCCGGATCGGCCAGCCATTGTAAACTGCATTCTCTTACTTTCGCCATTTTCACTTTTTCTCCTTTCTTTTCTTTTTACGTAACTTTTTTGCTGTCGGCATTGTTCCGATAACAACTACTGTCATCATCATACCATACTCCGATATATAAGAGGAATATCAAGACTGTAAACAACTTTCTTTTTTCTGTAAAAAAATATTTAATCATTATTAAATTAATGTGTTTCACCCATCACGGCTTTTACGTCTGTTTCATTTTTGACTGCCGCCTCAATGGAGTATTCCAGTCCTTTGGAAATCATTTCCAGTGACATGAACGGAGTGCCGTTTGGTTTGTTTACAACCTGTCCTCCTTCAAACGGAACATGGATAAATCCGCCACGGATTCCGTTGTATTTTTTATCGATCATATATAAAACATTATACATAATGCTGTTGCATACATAGGTTCCTGCCGTGTAAGAAATATGTGCCGGGATTCCATGACTTCTCATATTTTCCACCATGGCTTTTACCGGAATAGAAGCAAAGTATGCTGTTTCTCCGTCTTCTTTGATCGGCTGATCAAATGGCTGTTCTCCGTCATTATCCGGGATTCTTGCTTCCGCAAGATTGATCGCTACTTTTTCTACCGTCATGCAGGAACGTCCCCCTGCCTGACCTACATTGATCACAATATCCGGCTGATATTTCTGAATCGCTTCTTCTACAACCACTGCACTTCTTGTAAATACAGTCGGAATTTCCAATTTGATGATTTCAGCACCTGCAATGGTATCCGGCAATAATTTCACTGCTTCAAATGCCGGATTTACCTTTTCTCCTCCAAATGGATCAAAACCTGTAACTAATACTTTCATTTTTCCTCTCTCCTTTAATCATTTAATATACATTTGGTTCAGGAATAATAATTTTCCCTTCCTGCATAATCTGCCTGTTATCTGTATAGATATCCGGATCCAGACATACCAAGTCAAAATGTCCTCTTGCATTTTGCACTCCGCCAAGTGCGATATTTCTTCCAAGCCCAATATGAAAAGTTCCGTACGCCGACTCATCTTCTATATAGCACTTTCCCTCACACCGTGAATAAGAATTCAAACCGATTCCAAGTTCTCCTGCAATATAGATCCTGCTGTCCTTATAATCTTTCATATACTTTTTGAGCTTCAGTCCGGTTGGCGTTTCTTCTATCCGTATGATACGTCCTTCACGGAATTCAATCCTGGTAGGTTCCTTGGCCTGTCCGATGTAACCAAGTGAACCATCCAGTACCATAATCCCTTCTGTCTTTGTTTCTTCGATCGGCACATAAACTTCAATGCTTGCCGAAGAATATCCTTTTCCGTCTTTTACTACGCCATTAAAGAAACCCGGAGTTCTTCCTCTTTTTCCCATGGTAAGATTTGTTCCCGCAGGTGTAGTCACTCGGATTTGGGAAGAATGACGCAGATATTTCATAATGACCTTTGCCATCAGTCTGCTTTTTTTCGTATCCATTGTCAAAAAATCATAACTCAACATAGATCTTTCATCATTTGTAGATAAAGGTAAAGACAAAAACTTTTTCCGTTTTCGTATTGCCCTTTTTGCAGCTTTGGTCGTCACAAGGGAATATTCTGTAGCTGCGATGATTGCTGTATAAGGATCAAAAATCGCTTCATTCTCATCAAAAAACTCTCCTACATGTCTTCCTTTGTTTTCTACGATCAAGGTATTAACCGATCTTGCTTTTTTCCCCGCCTGTGCACATAAGGCTTTTGCCTCGGTCATATGTTCTCTACTTGTCACGATAAGAAGTCTGTCCCATGGCTTTATCCCTATCCATTCGTGGATAACGATCCTTGCACCACGTTCTATATTCTGCATCATTCTTCTGTCATCCCTTTACGCTTATTTAAAGATGATCATATAGCAAATCTGTACTACCAACATGATGGCTGCCACAAGCACCTGGTTTTTAATAACTCCCCAGCGGTCTTTCATATTCAAGATTGCCACAGGAACAACATTGAAGTTTGCTGCCATAGGCGTACATAATGTACCACAGTATCCACATGTCAGAGCAAGCATACCAACCACGACAGGGTCAGCCCCATAAGCAAGTACGAAAGGTCCTCCGATACCTACCGTCATAACTGTGATGGCTGCAAAGGCATTTCCCATTACCATGGTAAACAGTGCCATACCGATCGCAAATACGATAATACCTACATTTACATTTCCCTTCGGTACCACGTTTTCTACAAGTCCGGCAATAACTTCACCGACACCTGCCGCCGTAAAGATTCCTCCCAGACATCCAAGAAGCTGTGGAAGCATACAAAGAGGTCCCATCATGGAAAGGAAACGTTCGGAATCTTTCATAAATACTTGTGGCTTATTATCGGAAGAATATACACGCAGAATAATCATGGAAATAATAACGCCAACCGTGATACCTACCATGGAGCTGATGTTTGTGAACAATGCAAACAACAGAGAACATACTGCAACAGTCAATGCAGGAATAAAAATTTTCATTCCGATTTTATCATACTGTCCTTTTGTATATTCTTTTGTAGGAGTTTCTTCTTTTCCGACTTTTACACGTTTGAAAATCGGAGGCATACACATGATGATAACAAGCAGTCCGGTTACTTTTGACGGAAGCCATGTACCAAATGCACATGCAACACCAAATGCACACCAGAAAATTGCTGTTCCGTATCTTGCCGGATTTTCTTTATCCATAAGGTTTTTAATTCCTGCATAAATCGTGATCAGTCCGACAATAATCCAGACGGCGTCCAGTAAGTTAGCGCCCAAAGCGTCCCCGATCTGTATAAACTTTAAATCTGCCATAAACTTTTCCCCCTCCGTTATTTTTTATTTTTTGGTGGCTGTGAACCGTAGTATTTGTTCATCAGCTTCTTGTCTTTACGAAGGAATACTACACTCGCAACAACAAGGGCGATGATTGCAATCGGAATTTCTGCTATGGCAAGTTCCACCAATTCCACTTTATATCCCAGAGACGCCAAAGTTGTCTGCACCAGAATACCTCCGGAACCACCTACAAAAAGCACCTGGAAGAAGAACCATGTAATGTTTTCCATACCGGAAGCCATGCCTTTGACTTCTTCCATATGTTCTTCATTTGGTTCATGTCCGTGGTTCTTAACGGCACCTTCCGCCATCGGAAGCAATACCGGGCGTACAAATCCTGCCACTCCACCGAAACCAACATTAAATGCACCAAAAAATCCTCTTAAAATACCATAAGCACAAACCAGTTTGCCGGCTGTGGCACTTTTTACTTTGTGCATCAAATCAGCTGCCGCTTCACGCAGGCCGTTTCTTTCGAGAACACCTGTTATCAAAAGAATCATAATAAAAATAGCCATGCTTCTGTTGGCAACAAAGTTTGTTCCAAGCTGTTCCAACAGTCCGTCAACGCCAAGCCCCCCTACCAAAGCCGTAGACACTGCCGCCAAGAAAATAATAAGTATGGAATCCAGTTTGAGGGCAAAGCCAAGTATAACAATCAGGACCCCGATCAATTTAATAAGTTCCATAAATCTTCCTCCTTTATTTTTAAAGTTTTAAACAAGCATCGGGCGGTATCTCTGATACCGTACAGAAATTCCCTTCTCTGTACATTGACATTTACATTCATGAAGCAGTCTTGCATTCATGAGCATCTGAAGAGTTGCTTCATCATGTGCCACATGAGCTTCTGCACATAAATGTAAGTATTCACCCTGAGCTGTTTCGTCGGCCACTTCGCTTGTATAAGATACCGTCGTGATCCACGGAAAGCGAATGGACGGATACTTATGTTCCGGATTCATCTTATACGGAATCCAGTAGTTGATCATGTTTTTATAATAGTTTGCCGGGAAAAGCTTTGGCATCCATGCGTGGGCATATTTTTCAAACTGTTTGCTCCACTCTTTGTTCAAAGCCGTCATTTCTTCGTTCTCGGCAATCTTATCTGCAATCACATCTTCCATTTTTTTGTTCACAGGATAATTATCCTTATATTCTTCGTCGGTCACATACCAGAAATAACCATACAGAAGAGATCTAGGAAGCCAGAATCCTTTATAGGACGGAGATGTATATCCGGAAAACTGCTGTTCCCATTCATGGCTTGGAACCCCATGGTTATCGACAATCATATCCGGAAGGTATCTTTCATACAGTCTGCTCATTCCCATAGCTTCACTGTGGATTGTATCCTGTTTAAAATGATCGTGGAAAAATTCTTTTCCAAGAGCATCAAATCTTGCCACATGGAATTTCCAGTACGGATGTTCTTTCTGAAGTTCATAATGAATAGCCGCACCATCTACATTTTCCATCGGTACAAGGATCAGGTTCAATTTCTCCGGAAGATCTTTGTATGTGTCTTCCGTCAAAAGTTTTCTAAGAAGCAGAAATCCTGCATTTGTACTTGACACTTCATTCGCATGATGCCTTGCATTGATGATCTCACTCGGACAGTTTGTCAGCCTTTTTGTCATGGACAAGTATCCCTGTCGTTCCGGTTTCAGCCAGATTGCATACAGATCCCGACCAGAATAAGATCTGGCTGTTCGGAACACTTCGATACCCGGTACCTGTTTCAGTTCTTCTATGATTTCCAGATATGTTTCATATCCGATCAGTTCTTTTTCATGGAGATCGATCTCTGTGATCTTCTTTGTTTTCCTGATCGGCTCTTTCTTTTCCATCCCAACTTCAAAAACAGACTGATCCTCTCCTCTGAAACGAATCCTGTCTACATTTCGGATTTCCCTGCTGACAGAAAGGATTCCTTTTCCCAGAAGTTCTGCATAAGCCTTTATAAACTCCGGCTCTGCTCCGTCAGCTTGTATTTCAATCCCGATCCTTCCATCTTCGAAAGAAATACGCCGGATTGCCAGAGATACGTCTTCCCGTTCTCTTTGTGCCAGGACAACTTCCCCGTTCTTTTCAATACACGGTTTTTCTTTCAGCTGTTCGTACAGAGTAACCTTAAATACCGGACGCCCTTCTTTCTGATGGATATTCGGAAGGATAAGTCCCGGTGCATCCAACAGCACATCGTTCTTTTGCACACCGTAATTTTTAAAGTAATCACTTCCCGCAAAATACATATCTTCATGAAGTGCATCCAGTGAAGAAATCAAATCTTCTCTGCATCCTACACGATAATCCGGTTCGCTTATTGTTACATCCAAATCCAGTTTCTGGAAAAACGGCTGTAAGTCGGCACTGATCTTTCCGCCGGTTTTTTCTTCCACATAAGCCCTGCATTCCGGGAGTACATGCATCTGATACACATCCCAGACCTGTTCCAGATCTGTTTTGATCTTCCGGTAAAGCAGTTCTTTTCCATTTACCAGTACACGAATATATCCGGTAGACGGATGTACTTTCCCCATCTGCGGGTATTCATCCAGATACGGACGTTCTGAATACTGTGCCTGATAGGTATCCTCATAACAGATTTCTTCTCCTGAAAATACCCGGCATTTATAAGTCAGCTCCTCTTCTCCTTCATATGGAAGAAAGACTACTGCATCCCGTTCTATTTCCAGTTCCCTTACCAGCACATCCTCAACAGGATAAAGTTCCTGAAGATAACGGATTGGAAGATCATACCATTTATTTGGATCATCGGCTTTCAGATTGTGGTAGGAAGGTGTTGCTCCGTTTTCATCCAACCACTCTGTCTGCCCCTTCGGGAGAAACGGTTTGAAATAGATTTCGACCTTATCCGGTTTTTTCTCTTTTATTTTCGGAATGATAATCTCATCAATCCAGGAAAATCCCTGTTTATATGCACAGATCACTTCTGCCTTTGTGAGCTTTGCACCGCTTTTTTCCAGTATGTTCCGAATCTTTTCGGTCATTTTTTCACGGACCGTTTTTTCTTCACTGAGAGCACCAAAGATCTGTATGTTATCTCCGGATTTTAATACCGGAAGAATCTCTTCTTCAACGATATTCTCAAAAACTTCTACTTCCCACGGAAATTCATAAGTTTTTTCGTAAACCTTTTTTCCGGCTTTATAGTTTTCAAACTTCACATCCGGGAAACAGGACATCTGCTGTTCTCCGAGTTCCGGTGATCCATAGACGGTATAATCTCCGGAATCTGCATCCTTGATCGCGGCAAGCGCTGCCACCTGTCCGTCGGCGCCACGAAGTATAAAGTCATCTGTCATATCCATCAAAAGATCCCGCCAGTTTTTCCATCCTCCGGTCCCCGGAAACTCCTCACAAAGTTTAGAAGAAAACTCCTCCAGTTCTTTTCCTTTTCCTCTGACAAGGACACGGAAACTTCCGTTTTCCTCCTGAAGAAGCAATTCTGTGCAATCGGCTTCTTCAAAGACAACAGCATTCCCCTCGTATCCTTCATCGGCAAGAAGTTCTCCTTCATACCCTGTTGTTTCCATTCCGAAACGAAAAGCAAAATTACATGCCGCCGTCACAATAGAACTGTCAGCATCTTTTGGAAGGATAAATTTCAAATCCAACTGATCTGGAAGAAAATCGTAATCTTCGTCCTTTAAAAACATCCCTCTTCCAAACATACATTCCAGACCTTTTTTGCGGCGAAAATCCAAATCAAAAACCGGTTCCGGATTTCCTCTTGCCGCTGTGTACTCATCCGGAACCGGCTCTGCCGTTTTCTTCCAAAGTGCCTTCCACTCTTTCTCATCTTTCGGTATCGGAACTTCGCCATCCGTTCCTGCGATCGGGAAAGAAGCCGATTCTGTCTGAATTCCAAGCAACAACGCGGATTCTATGGCCATCCTTTTTTCTTCCGATGTCATAGATTCATCTATTCGCAACTTCCCGAATACTTTTCCCATAATTTATCACCCCTCATTCCTTTTACCAGAATTTTCAGTCATTATTCTTGTTATTTACATGAATTTCATCAAATCGATAACAAAAAGTCAATCCGCTTTTTTACATCACAGTTTTAAAACTTCATTCAAATCAAAAAGGCATGGAATTATGCACAAAAAAACTGACCTTTTCGATTCTATTTTGTAAACAGATTTGAAAAGATCAGTTTCTTTTTTATTTATTTTTCACTACTTTATTAAATAAAAGTATTTAATCTTCTATCAGATCAAACTTTGGTCCGATGAGCATCACTTTATCGCATTCGATTTCTTCAGATATATTTACATCCGTGATCGCTTTCATTGTAATCACCGCAAGTTCATCGCTTCCGCCGTACA
The DNA here is from genome assembly GCA_937880845.1 of uncultured Drancourtella sp. GTDB lineage: Bacteria > Bacillota > Clostridia > Lachnospirales > Lachnospiraceae > Sellimonas. The sequence goes on along the minus strand of CALFLL010000026.1, from coordinate 43,167 downwards.
GTGTCTTATCACCGCGGTTTGCAAATGCAAGGTTTACATATGCTGTTCCGTCATCGTATTTTTTATTTACAGTAAGGTTTTCCATCTGGCCGATACATGCCTTTTGTTCCACGGAAATAAATTCCAGATGAGCCGGGTCGTAGTTGATGACTTTACCGAACGCATTCAGGTTTTCTACCTCTTCTGCCCGGACTGCAATGGCAATGGTTTCTCCCGCTTTTACAGTTTTTGCATCTGCCACAAGGCAAATCTTACCTGCCACATCACCTGTCTGTTTTGTTCCTCCGTCCAGGTTAAACATTGTGTATGCATAGTCATAAACATCGTATACACCGTTCATGTTGATATCACCACAACGTTTCTGGATCTGGTCAACGAAGTTGGAACCATCTTTTACAGATGTACCAAGGTAGTTCTTCATGTTTGTATAATCGCCTTCTGCAACCGTTTCGTTCTTATTTGTACTTCCTACTGCAAATGCTTTGGAACCGTCCTTTTTGAAAACCGGCAGTTCATGTGCGGCAAAGAAGTTTCTTGGTGATTTTACAACTTCCAGTTTCACATAACGTGCGCTTACTCCGTCAAGGTTTACTGTCTTGACATTTTCTTCCACTTCAAGGTCTGTATCGTATGTCCATTCCTCATGGGCAGCTCCGTCCCATTCCAGTTTCCAGTGTTTTCCGTCCAGACTGGAGTAAACATTCATCTGCTGAACTGTACCACTTCCATAGCTGTCACGCGGATAGTATTCGAATTTATCCAGTTCATAAATTGCACCGAAATCATAGATAAACGGTATTTTATCTGTAACTACATCTACTGCTGCAAAGAATAATCCTCTGTAACTGTGGTCTGTCGCATATTTTAAAGCACCTGCTTCATCCCCGCCTATCCATGTGATGGTACCGGATGCACCGATTTCATTTCTCCATGGATCTGACAGCGTTTCCTCTGTAATTTCTTCGCTCCATTTGGAGTATCCTTCTGCATTTCTGGAACGTACACGGTAAGTATGTGCAGAATGATATTCCAGATCATCATGTTCATAAGAATCCGCATTTCCCATTGCGTATAAACGGCCGTCAACAAGCATTTCATAGCAGTCTGCATCGTTTTGTTTTGTCCATGTAAGACAGATGCTGGAAGAAGTTTTTCCGTCTTCCGGTACAGAAAGCGCCGGAGCTTCCAGATTTGGATTCTCCTGTTCAGCCATTTTTTCAAATGTATTGACAAACCCTTTGATTTCTACGGTCTGAGTATCTTTTTTTGTATCAGCTTTTGCAAGCTTTACATACAGTTTCGGAGCGGTACGTACTCCTTCCACCATTTCGGCAAGTTTCACTTCTTCTTTGGATGCATACGTATGGATCTTCGGAGCAGCCTCATAGAAGAAGATTGCTTCTCCTTCGTTCAGTTCTTTTGCATCAAAAGCTTCTTTGCTTTCCACTTCTGTCACATTCAGGCAACAGGAGCCGTTTTTTGCCACAATGCTTTCCGGTTTTTCGGACATATGTACGATAAAGGTAGTATTTCTTTCTGCTTCATATCCGTCATAGCTTCCGACAGATGGCTGTGCCGTCAATACTGCCAGACCTTCATCAACACTGGATGTATATGTCGTAGAAACATGATTTCCGTAGGAAATATGATCGATGATTCCATATGCATCCTCTTCTTCTGTATTGTTTTGGATGTATTTACCGTCATCTTCATATACCGTATATCGGCTGTTTCCTGCCGGCCAGAATTCCACGATACGATTTGCTTTATTCACTTCATCCGGTGTATTGTTTTCTTCATACATCGGCAGAATTGCTCCGTTTTTCACAAATACCGGAAGCTTCCAAAGCGGTGCGTCAAAGTTGTTGAGCACCTGTCCGCCCTGGTATTTTTCTCCGGTCAGGTAATCAATCCATACCTGATCTGCATCCGGAAGATAAATGTGATTTCTCACATCATTTCCCATTTCATCTGCCGCAACATTCTTATAAATCGGAGCAACAAGAATGTTTGCTCCAAGCATGAACTGATACTGCATCGCTCTTGTGTAAGCATAGTCATCTTCCGGATATTCCAGGAACATGGCACGTACCATCGGAAGACCTGTATCGTCATTTCCTGTGTCAATGTTAGATGCAGATACTGCTGTTGTATAAATATACGGCATTAACTGTGCTTTCATTTTCATATACATACGGTTGATGCCTGTATACGGATCTCCGAAGGTAAACGGAGATTTCATATAGCTTCCCCAGCCATCCATATTTAACATCTGAGGAGTAAATGATTTCCATTCAAAGTCACGGGCTGCGATCAGTGCTTTCCCGCCAAAGATACCATCCATGTCACTTCCGATATTCGGATTTCCGCTTAAGGAACTTCCGATATAGGTCGGGATGTGGAAGCGGATGTATTCCCAGTTTCCGCCTGTCTGGTCCCCGCTCCATACACTGTTAAAACGCTGGGAACCTGCCCATCCGTCAAGGGAAATGATGTTCGGGCGGAAGTTTTCGGAAGTTGTGACAATGTCATATGCCGTCTTTACACCGTTTAACTGGAAAGAATATCCCGGTCCTACCCATGCAACATCTGTTTTTAAAGTTGTTGCTCCTCCTATGCTGACTTCCTTTTTAAAATCACGGAGCAGATGCCAATATGTCTTGTTGTCAGAGTCCGGAGCCAGATTGCTTTCTGTCCAAAGTCCGGAAGCCACCCCTTTATTGTTGGCATACTCTGTAAATTTTGCCAAGTTTTCCACGTTTGCGTCTACAGCCGCGATTCTTTCTTCGGAACTGCTTCCGTCTTCGTTGACACCACCCTGAACATAATACCCGTTCTGGCCGTATCCTCCGCCATATCCGTCATTCGGAAGAAAATATCCAAGAGGCATATCGTGACGTACATAATCATCCAGAACCGCTCTTGCCGAAAATTCATACGGTGTATCTACGGATTCCGGATAATTTTCTGTAGCTACCGTCGGTTTCTCTCCGTTTAAGGATTCAGAATGTTGTCCTTCGGAAAGACGATATCCTGTTGCCATACCGCTTTCATATTTTGTCTTTCCTTCGCTGTCAAATGCATCTACACCTTTTACGTTCCATGCTTTATCTCCGGATTCTTCTGACCATGCGTCACGATTATAACAGTTTAAGTGTCCTTCATAAAATCCGTATTCCGGAAGAAGAAGCGGATTTCCTGTAATATGATAGTATGCACGGAGTAAATCCTGTGTTACCTTTCTTCCATTTTCTTCATCAGACACAAAATAATAAGCACTCAGCTTTCCTTCCTTATGTGCCGTTGTTACAATCTCTTTGTTTTCTTCTCCAAAATCATATGTTCCGTCCGAAAATGTATTTCTGAGAACTCCATATCCGTTTGTCGTAAAATAGAACGGATTCGGTGATGCTACTCCGCCATCCATCCATGCACTTTCATTGACAATACTGATCTTCTTTCCTGTATGGACAAAACGACCGTTTTGCGTACCTCCTCCGAAAAAGTTTTCCTTTTCCTGTTTTACAAGTGTCTGAATTGTTTCATTTTCTGAAACAGAAAGCGGTGCAGCCTCTTCCATAATAACTTTGTCCTTATGGCAGATCCGCATTTTTGCAGTTGCTTTGTCAAACAGAACGGACACATTACCGCACCGAATGTTCACCTGTCCATCTACATCCGAAATCACCGCTTCCGGTTTTGTATATTCATCCGATTCATCCGGACGCTGCTGGATTTTTGCTGTATGTTGCTCATCCCTCGGAACCGCATAGCTTGCAAATTCACCGCTTGGGTCTACATCATAACGAAATATTCTTTCTTCTAAAAATGTAATCTTTCCTTCAATCTCATCTTTGAATGCAATATGAACAATGTTCTGCTCATTTTCTTCTTTCCAGACAGATTTGATACCGCTTAACTGTCCGCAAAAAGCTTTTTTTTCTGTACTCAAAACGTTTCCTCCTTGTTCCTTTATCAACTGCTAAGTATAGTAATATTTTATCAAACAATCAAAAAAGTTTCTACAAATCTTTCTTTTTTTGTTCAATATCACAAGAAAACAGTACTAATGTATAAGTCGGTATCAAAAAGCAGTTTACTTTTCATCTATCGTCCACTTCAACATATGTTTTTTTAATACTTCAAATATCTGCATCACAATCACCAGGACAATGACCATAAATACAAACCCGACCCAAGTATTTGCAAAAATTCCTAGCTCCGCATATTTTTTCACAAAATATCCCATACCTTCTCCGGCTCCATACATCTCCGCAAATACCAACATTACAAACGAACTTCGCAGGGAATTGACGAACCCGGACATAATGGACGGACTTGCCGCCGGCAAAATAACCTTAATCATCCGCTTAAAGCCGGTTAATTCCAAAGTTGCCGCTTTATCCAAATAATGTTTGTCAATAGTCATAATACCTGTTATCGTGGCAAATAAAGTTGCCCATACGATATTATAAACAATCAAAAACACCGATGCCGAAAACAAAGTCGGTGCAAGCAGAAGTACAAAAGGTGATAATAGAATAGACGGTATCACACTGAATGCATAAATAACAGGATGTAAAACCTCTCGTACTCTTTTGTTCATTCCCATGATTGTTCCAAGTAGCAGTGCTATAATCAATGAAACAACAATTGATGGAATCAGCAGTTTAAAGGATGCAATCATATTTCCCAACATCATGCCGTGGCTTGATGCAAATGCTTCCTTAATCTCATCGACAGACGGAAACAAGTATGGATTAACCCATTCTTTTTCTGTTGCTACGACATACAACAATACCAGACCTAAAAATATGCAGAACGTAATCCAATATTTTTTTATAAATTTTGTTATCTTGTTCATGCATTCTTCTCCTTCAATAACATCTATTACTTGTTATTTTCTACAAAGAAATTTTTCATTTCTTTATAAAATTCCATATCCTCATCTCCATATTTTTCAGTTGCTTCTGCCAAGGCTTCTTCATACAATTTTATATTAATATGATCATCAATATTGATATCTTTTGCTTTCTCATCCAAGAATCCTGTCTTGTCCAAAATATCCCATGCCCGCTCTACAGCATTTTTCAACGGATCCACACTTACAAAATAATGTTCTTCATCCAACATGTAAGCAGCTACATATTCCTCCGTTGCTTCAATATCTTCTGCCAAAAGTCTTACAGCTTCTTCCTTGTTCCTCTCATAGTAAGACTGTGCACGAAGTAGAGCACGAATAATCGCTTTTACAGTATTCGGGTTTTCATTTACCCAGTCCGTCTGTGCTTCCATACGACAGCAAGAATAGTTTTCCATTATTTCACTCTGGTAACTCACGATATCAATCTCGCCGTTTGCAGCCATCTCCTGTACAGCCAGATTTTGTCCCGTTCCCATCAGTGCATAAGCCACATCGCCGCGTACAACCGCTGCCAAAGCGTCATTATAATCCGTATATACTTCCCAATCTACCACTTTTAGCGGATCCTCATATCCTAAATCCATTACTGCACCCGTAAATGCAAAATAGCTTGGATTTACCGCAACTTTTTTCCCAATAAAAGATTCAATCCCCTTCCATTGTGTTCCGGCTTTTGCTACTACCGGCATACATCCTTCCACCATATGTCCCCCAAAAATTGTCAGGTCAACTCCGGATGCAATCTGTTGAAGTGGATTACTTGTTCCGGCATTAGATACCACATCTACTTTTCCCGTTGCCAGCAGCGTCATTGCATCTGCATTTGCGTTTGCCTCTACATACTCAATAGAAATTCCTTCATCTTCCAAATACCCTTTGTCTTCTGCAATCGTCAGAAGAACATTCCCACTGGTACCACAGTTCCACTTCACAACTTTCTGTTCAGGTGTGTCATCTTCTACCTTAGCCTTATCTCCCTTTTCATTTCCTTCTGCAGAATCACCGCAGGCTGTAAGACTGAATACCATCGCTACGGCCATCAACATCGCCAAAATTCTCTTTTTCATACTTTTTTTCCTTTCTGTTTTTAAAATTATGTTCTATGTAGAATGGGATTTCTCCAATCACTACCTTATTCCATATGCTTTGCTACATCACGATTGATCTGTCGAATCAATTCTGTTCTTATCTTAAGCATTTCTAAATTTTCAAACTGATTTTCTCTGGTCGGTCGTTTGTCTTCCGGTATCACACATTCGTAAATAATATTACTCGGGGACTGTCCAAATACCAGTATCCTATTTGCCAGGAGCATCGCCTCATCTACATCGTGAGTTACAAAAAATACGGTCTTTTGGGGGTCATCTTTGCCCCATAACTTTAATATCAAATCCTGAAGTCTTGCACGGGTAACGGCATCTAATGCCCCAAAGGGTTCATCCATCAGGAGAATCGGTGGATTCATACTAAACGCCTGGGCAATGGCACATCTTTGCTTCATTCCTCCTGACAATTCCTTAGGAAGCATTTTGTATACCTTCTCCTTAAGTCCTACCTCTTTCAACATATCCAATGCAATAGCTTTAAGTTCCTGTTTAGATTTTTCCGGAAACTTTTGTTTCAACGCAAGTATAATGTTTTCTCCCGCTGTCATCCAAGGAAACAGTCCGTAATCCTGAAACACCACACCACGGTCCAGACCGGCTCCCACAATCTTTTCTTTTCCAATCCGAATTTCGCCTTCTGTTGGTTTTTCCAAGCCTGCCAGTAATCGCAACAGTGTACTTTTCCCACACCCGGACTGCCCCAAGATACAAATAAACTCACCAGCCTTCACTTCTATGTTAATCTCTTTTAAAATCAGACTTTCTCTTTCTTCATAAGCAAACGACAAATTACTGATTGTAATATCTTTCATTGATAGATTCCTCTGTTTCTTCAACATATTAATTTTTCTCCGTTTGAAATCATACTCCACACAGAAAAAATGTCTCTTTCAGTCTATAAAGAGAGCATCCCTTTGTCCAATCGATATTTCGCATGAAATGAATCGTCTATAGTCTTTTTGTATAAATAAATATACAAAAAAATCGCTCAGACCATGAGGTCTGAACGATTTTTCTTCTTACACATATTCAAAATCATCCGGTCCTTTAAACCAGGTATTTCTTCCCATGTGCAGGATCAATGCTAAAACCGCAACAATCAGGTAGCCGATTGCAAACGGAGAAGTCGGATAAAATCCAAGCTGAGCACTGTGGATAAATCCGAAACACGCCAGCAAAAATCCGACGAATGCCGTAATCGCAACTTTATGAAGCTGTTTATCAATGATAAATACAGTCATTGTACCTAACAAAATACCGATAATGATGGCTCCCGATTTTACCCCCGGAACTCCATTCCACATCACACCTGCATCTTTGATCATCTGTGTTACTTCTGCATTATATTCAGAAAGACCGGACGGCATGATTTCTGTTGCGTATCCTGCCAGTCCCACGGCTCCCGTAATCTGTGTATACAGATAATCTGCCACCGGCGGCACCATTGCAATACCGATTGCCGCATAATGTCTGACCGGACAATCTTTAAATGCCTGGGCTACCATGACAATCGCACACCATAAGAAAGTTACCGCACAGACAGCCGGAGGTACCATATTGCTCAGGAAGGTAAAAAGCCCAAAAATTCCCGCACATCCAAGTACGATTCCTGAAACAAGGGCATATCCTATTCCCGCTTTTGATTTTTTCAGTCCGGCATGTCCAAGCCATACGGTATTTGGAATAACGCCTCCGCAAATCGCGGAAAGCATTGTACAAATTCCGTCTGCAAACTGAGTTTCACGAACATTGTAGTTATCTCCTGCCGCATTGGCTGCTTCTACATTGTCCATGGTTTCGATAAAGTTATAAATTTCTACCGGAATGACAATGGTAAGATACGGTGCCACTACCGCAAATCCGTTAACTAAATGCTGAATACTGTTTACCGGATTCGGGATATAAAATCCGATTCCGCTGAAATCCACACTGGTTCTTCCAAGGCAGAATGCATAAATGATTCCACCTACGATTGCAATAACAAGAGGCGGTATTTTTTTCGGAAATAAATATCCTCCGAAAATCCCTACAAGTGCAACAAACAGAATCGGAAGTCCTACAAGAGGATCTCCAAATACGTCGAAGACACCCTGAGTTGCCATCCAGATAAATCCGATACCGGCAACCGTTCCAAGAAGTGCGGCTCTTGGGAGTTTTCTCTTCATCCACGGTCCGATAAAGCCTCCGATAAATTCTACCGCCCCTCCGATAAAGCAGGCTGCAACTGCTGCCGACCAGGCAAGTTCCGGATCATTTAATGCGTAATGAAGAGGCATGATCACCCCATATAGCATAACAAACATTGCCGGTGTAGATACTCCCGACGGAAGTGCCGTAACATCCGGACGGTTTTCCTTTTTAGATAACTTCCGCCCCATATATGCATAGTAAAGTCCACTTAACATCAAACCTACCGACATTCCCGGAATAACCGCTCCATATACGATTTTATCCGGCCATTTCAGTACGCCTGATAAAGTAGAAATTACAATCAGATAGTTTACAATATTATTTGTGATGGAATAAGTCATTCCACCGATATCTCCACGCTGAAACCATGGTACGATTGTCTTTTGTCTGCTCATCTTCTTTCTTCCTTCTATATATTTTTATGCTTCTACCGGGATAAATGAAAACGTCGTCACATCAAATAATCCCATATCCGTCAGCTTGATTTCCGGAATAACGGCAAGCGACATGAAACAAAGTGTCATAACCGGTTCCACATCTCCGCAAATTCCAAGTTCCTCATATGCTTTTTCATGAATATCTGTCAGCTTCTTGTCTACCCATTCGCCGCTTTGGTCGCTCATCAGTCCTGCAATCGGCATCGGCATGCTTTCCAGAACTTTTCCGTCTTTCACAAGGACGATTCCGCCTTCCTGTTCAATCAGGCTCTTCACTGCAAATTCCATTTCTTTATCATTGACACCTACCACAATGATATTGTGGGAATCATGTGCAATGGAAAGGGCAACCGCTCCTTCTTTGATCCCGTATCCTTTCAGGAATCCACATGCTACGTTTCCTGTCCCCTGATGTCTTTCCACAACAGCCACTTTTACAATATCTTCTTTTGGATCACGTACAAATTCTCCGTTTTCATCCAAACGGATTTCTGCCGTTGTTTTCTTTGTCACAACGCCGCCCGGCATAATCTCAATGACATTGACCTTATTTGATTTTAAGTGCATTTTTAATTTTTCCTCTGAAAAATCTTTTACGATTACGCTTCCTTTCACAGAAGAAATATCATGGCAGCATACTTCCGGAAGATATTTTCCTTTTTCTGCCGTCTTTTCACCTGCGATCCACACTCTGTCTACATGGAATTCCTTCAAATCATCCAGAAGAACAATATCGGCACGATATCCCGGAGCAATCGCCCCTCTGTCATGCAGTCCGAAACATTCCGCTGCATTCAGTGTAGCCATACGGATTGCTGTCACGGCATCCAGACCTTCTTCTACACAGATCCGCAAATGGTTGTCCAAATGTCCTTCCTGCAAGATCGTCTTTGGCTGACGGTCATCGGAGCAAAGCAGGCATCTTCTGCTGTTTTCTTTTGTTACTCCTTTTAATAATGGTCTGAGATTATGACATGCAGATCCCTGTCTGAGCAGAATGTACATTCCTCTTTCCAGGCGGTCTTCCATTTCTTCCACGGTAGAACATTCATGATCTGCCAAAATACGGGCAGCTGCATAGGCATTGAGTTCTTTACCTGTGATTCCCGGCCCATGCCCGTCAATAATCTTTCCTTCTCTTTTTGCCACAAGAAGTTTCTCAAGAACACTGTCATCTCCCTGGATCACACCCGGAAAATTCATAAATTCCCCAAGTCCCAGGATTCCTTCCCGTTTGATCGGTTCTTCCATCTCCGGCGCATTGATCACCGCACCTGCATGTTCAAACGGTGTTGCCGGTACACAGGACGGAAGCACATATTTGATGTCCAGCTTTGTTCCTTTAGAAGCTTCCATCATATAATCAAGCCCTCTGATCCCACACACATTTACGATTTCATGAGGATCTGCAATGATCGTCGTTCCCCCATGCGGTACAAGAAGGCGTCCGATTTCTTCCGGGCTTACATAAGAAGATTCAATATGGATATGGCTGTCGATAAATCCCGGAACTGCATATCTGCCTTCGGCATCCACAACTTCTTTTCCTTCATACTCTCCGATTCCCGCAATCTGATCTTTGCTGATGGCAATATCGCCTTCCGTGATTTTTCCTGAAAATACATTGACAATCTTACAGTTTTTGATGACTACATCTGCAGGGATACGCCCTGCTGCAGTATCGATCAATTTTTTCAGTTCTTCTTTTTTCATCGTGATACCTCCTACTTCTCCATCACTTCAAGAACAGGTTCAAATGTTGTAAGTGCTCGGTAGTCTACCGGGCCTGCATCTGTGATTGCATAATCCGGAATTGCCGTGATCGGCAAGAAGAACATATACATCATCGGATCCGGAAGGTCAGAGCCAAGGCTTCTTGCCGCCTGATCGATCTTTTTCTCATGTGCCGCGATTTCTTCCGGTTCACAGTCGCTTACGATTCCTCCTACCGGAAGCGGTAAGAATTCCAGGATTTCTCCGTCTGCCACAACGACCTGTCCGCCGCCCTGCCTGATTACATAATTTGCCGCAATGGACATATCTTCTGCACTGACTCCCATTACTACAAGGTTATTATCATCCGGTGCCGCAGAGGATGCCATTGCTCCTTTTTTCAGTTTCCATCCGGAACAGAAAGCAAGTGATTTATTTCCGTTTCTTCCAAAACGTTCCAAAACAGATACCATTGCCACATCCTGCTTCGGATCCGGAAGTACGATTCCGTTTTCCACTTTCAGGACAACATCTCTTCTCTTTCTTACAAACGGTCCTTTTACATCCATTGCCAGCACTTTTGCTTCTCCGTTTTGGATCGTTGTCTTATATTCAAAGTCTTCTTTTGTAGTAAGTCTGCACTTTAATTCGCCTTTTAATACGGAACTTCTTTCCGGTGCTTTTAATTCATACGTAAGTTTGTGGTCTTTTGCAACCATCTTTCCGTTTGTCATAACTTCTTTCACTTCAAAGTCCTGAAGATCATCCACAAACAGAATATCCGCGATTCTTCCCGGACAGATGGAACCTACAAGGTGATCGATCCGGTATGCTTCCGCACTGTTAATGGTAGCCATCTGGATCGCCGTCATAGGTTCTACACCTGCTTTGATCGCCAGACGTACGACATTGTCAAGGTGTCCTTTTTCCAGTACATCACTTGCCGTCACATCATCTGTGCAAAAACTTACGCGGCGGGCAAAAGCAGGATTTACTTCTGTAACTGCCTTGATATTTTCTTCCAGGAAGTGTGTAACAGATGACTCACGGATCAGCATATGCATTCCTTTTCTCATTTTTTCCACAACTTCTTCGTGTGTATAACTTTCGTGATCCAGTCTTACACCACCGCAGAGATATCCGTTTAAGTCATTGCCCTGTGCCATCGGTGCACATCCAAATACCGGAAGGCGGTTTTTAAATGCTTCCGCAATGGCACCAAGTGTATTCTCATCTTCTTCCTGAAGGAATTCTCTTACTGTTTCCCATACTCCGTAACATTCCGGCCATTTCTGTACTTCCTGATGTACTTCCTTTGTAAAATTAAAAGCAACCGTAGATTCCGGGATTGTATACGGTGTCTTATACGGAGCACCCCAGAATACCTTTAACGGACTCTTTTTTACTTCCTCCATGATTTCCTTTAATCCTTCAAGACCGGAAACAGAGATGTACTCGTCAAGTCCGGAGATCATACTTGTGGTTCCTCTTGGAACAACCGCCTTTGCATAGCTTGTGATACTCAGTTTGCTGCACTCGCTGTGGATATGTCCGTCGATCATTCCCGGTACAAGATACTGTCCTTTTGCATCAATGATCTCGGTATCTGCACCTATATATTCCTCCACATCTCCGACTGCAACGATCATATCGTTATAAACAGCTATGTCTGCCGGATAGATCTCGCTTGACATGACATTGACAAGCTGTCCTCCTTTAATCACTTTGTGTGCCGGGATCTTTCCTCTCCCTGCACGGATCATTTCCTTTAAGTTTTCCACTGTTCTTTCCATTTTTTGAATCCTCCTTGTTATTGTATGCTTTGAGAAAGCATGAAACGTTATCTTTACAGTAACAAAAAAGATACATTGGCCTTATCAGCGAACCAGGTTTCCCGTCCTGCAAATGTATCTTGAAGAATTTTCAACTATATTCACTTTTGATGGGATTATCATATCATACCCTTAAACAAATGAGAATATATTAGTATATTAGATTTTTACATATATTTTTATAAGTATGACTTATATAATATTCCCATATACTAAAACATAAAAAAGACCATGGTTTTATAAACCACAGTCTTTCTGTCTTTTTCTTTTTATCACCATTAAACATGGCTGTTTCTTGACGTAACCCGAAGCCTTGACATAGCTCTTGCAAGAGCCATCTGATTCGCATTGTATTCCTGAAGACTTTTTTTCTGTCTTAACTGTTCTTCTGCCCTTTCCTTGGCTTCTTCGGCACGTTTGATATCAATTTCTTCCGGTCTTTCTACCGTCAGTGCGAACACTTTTACACGGTTGTTTAAGACTTCGATAAATCCCGCACTTACGGCAACCGTTGTCGTATGTCCGTCTTTATCGGTAAAATCCATTTCACCCGGTACAATCGCAGCAATCATATTTTCATGCTGAGGTAAAACCTGCATTGTTCCATCTTCTACCGGAAAAGTAATGCTTACTCCCCTTCCGACATAGAATTGACGGTCGCTGGCATAAATTTCCAATCCAAATGTACTTTGCTGGCTCATAGACACACCCCTTTACTATTCTGCTGCTTCCGCTTTTGCTTTTTCGATCACATCGTCAATGGTTCCCACATTGAAGAACGCATTTTCCGGATATTCATCCATTTTACCTTCTACAATCATCTTGAATCCACGGATTGTTTCTTTTAACGGAACGTATTTTCCCGGAATTCCTGTAAAGTTTTCTGCTACATGGAATGGCTGAGAGAGGAATTTCTGAATCTTTCTTGCACGGGATACAATCGCTTTCTCCTCTTCTGATAATTCTTCCATACCAAGGATTGCAATGATATCCTGAAGTTCTTTGTATTTCTGCAGGATTTCCTGCACCTTTCTTGCCACTTCATAATGTTCTTCCCCTACGACATCCGCTTCCAAAATACGGGAACTGGATTCCAACGGATCGACCGCAGGATAAATACCCTGTTCTACAATCTTTCTTGACAGAACCGTCTGTGCATCCAGATGGGCGAATGTTGTAGCCGGAGCCGGGTCTGTAAGGTCGTCCGCCGGCACATAGACAGCCTGAACGGATGTAACGGAACCATTCTTTGTAGAAGCAATACGTTCCTGCAAAGCTCCCATTTCCGTCGCCAACGTCGGCTGGTATCCTACTGCGGAAGGCATACGTCCAAGAAGAGCTGATACTTCAGAACCTGCCTGGACAAAACGGAAAATATTGTCAATGAACAGAAGCACGTTCTGATGTTCTCTGTCACGGAAATATTCTGCCATGGTAAGTCCCGTTTCCGCTACACGCATACGGGATCCAGGTGGTTCGTTCATCTGTCCGAACACAAGGGCCGTTTTATTTAATACTCCGGATTCTTTCATTTCTGTCCACAAATCGTTTCCTTCACGGGAACGTTCTCCGACACCTGTAAAAATAGAATAACCGCCGTGTTCTGTGGCAATATTCTGGATCAGTTCCTGTATCAACACGGTTTTACCTACACCGGCTCCTCCGAAAAGACCAATCTTACCACCTTTGGCATATGGTGCCAGAAGGTCGATAACTTTGATTCCTGTTTCCAGAATTTCAACTACCGGACTTTGCTCTTCAAATGTCGGAGGTTCGCGGTGGATTTCCCAATGTTCTTCATTTTCAAGAGATTCTCCGTTATCTACCGTTTCACCAAGAACATTGAAAAGTCTTCCCAGTGTCTTATCTCCTACCGGTACTTTTATTCCTCCGCCTGTGGCGGTAACTTCCATATCACGGTACAGCCCTTCACTCGCAGAAAGCATGATACAGCGCACCGTATCATTTCCCATGTGCTGGGATACTTCCATCACACAATTTTTTCCATTATTTTCTACGACCAGCGCATCTTTGATATTCGGAAGTTCACCATTTTCAAAAACAACATCTACAACAGGTCCCATAACCTGTACAATTTTTCCTTTATTCATCGTTATCACTTCCTTTTTTGTGCTTTCGCACCGCTGATTACTTCTGTAATTTCCTGTGTAATCGCAGCCTGTCTTGCACGGTTATATTGAATAGACAATTCACGGAGCATTTCCTTTGCATTGTCTGTTGAAGACTGCATCGCAGTCATTCTGGCATTATTTTCGCTGGCATAGGATTCAACCAGACATCCATAAATACTTCCTGTGATATAGTTCGGCACGATCTGATCAAGAACTACTTTTGTAGACGGCACCATATGAATTACTTCCTGCTGCACATCGATCGGTATTTTTTCCGGAATAAATTCCGCTTTTTTCAAAGGTAGAAGCTGCACACGTTTTGCTTCTATGGAAACAGCATTTATCATTTCCGTGTAAATAATATCCACTTCATCCAAATTCCCGTTCAGAAACTGTTCTACTACTTCACGGGCGATTACCCTTGCCCTGTGCATTGTCGGCTTCTGAACCGTATAATGGAATCTTTCGTCCATATCCACATCTTTTTTTCTGAAATACTGCTGCCCCACAATACCAAGCACATAAAGCTTATGATGTCCTTCTTCTTTCATCATCTCTTCTGCCATTTTGATCACATTGTGGTTGTAAGCACCGGCAAGACCCTTGTCAGCCGTTACAACGATGCATCCTACCTTGCGGTCTTTTTGCTCGATCTCGGCTCTTTCATCAAAAAATGCATGCTCCACATTCGGTATATGACGGACGATACGTGAAACCGCACTCTGCAGATTGTAGAAATATGGCTCTGTATCCGCAAGCACCTGTTTTGCACGTTTCATTTTGGAAGATGAGATCATATACATTGCGTTTGTAATTTTCATCGTATCCTGGATACTTTTCATTCGTGCCTGTATTTCTTTTGCATTTGCCATACTAACACCTGCTCTTATCTCTGAATTCTTCCGCTGCCTTTACAATCTTCTCTGTCAGTTCTTCTGTAAGAACTTTCTTTTCTTCGATTTCTCTTCCGATTTCCGGATAAACGCTGTCAAAGTATGCCAGCAAATCCTTCTGATAGTTCTTCAGATTATTAATCTCTATGCCGTTCATTTTTTTATTTGTAGCAGCACATAATGTAATCACCTGCTCGTGCAGAGATAACGGACTGCAAAGCGGCTGTTTTAGCAGTTCCATCAGACATGCACCGTACTCCAGCTGAGATTTTGTAGCTTCATCCAGGTCAGAAGAGAACTGGGTAAATACCTGCATCTCACGATACTGTGCAAGGTCGATACGAATACTTCCTGACGCTTTTTTCATTGCTTTCGTCTGTGCCGCTCCACCCACACGGGAAACAGAAAGTCCGACGTTAACTGCCGGACGCATACCGGAGAAGAACAAATCGCTTTCCAGGAAAATCTGTCCGTCTGTAATGGAGATCACGTTTGTAGGAATATATGCCGAAACATCTCCTGCCTGTGTTTCGATAATCGGAAGAGCCGTAATAGAACCTCCTCCGGCTTCTTCGCTCAAGCGGCTGGAACGTTCCAAAAGTCTGGAATGTAAATAGAATACATCTCCCGGATATGCTTCTCGTCCTGGTGGTCTTTCCAGAAGAAGAGAAAGTGCACGATAAGCTACCGCATGTTTGGAAAGATCATCATACACGATCAGTACATCTTTTCCTCTGTACATAAAATATTCCGCCAATGCCGTTCCCGCATATGGTACGATATACTGAAGCGGTGCACAGTCACTTGCTGTTGCCGTAAATACTGTTGTATAATCCATTGCTCCATGTTTTGTAAGAGTAGAAACCAGTTTGGCTACGGTAGATGCTTTCTGTCCGATAGCAACATAGATACAGATTACATCTTTTCCTTTCTGGTTCAAAATCGTATCGACTGCAATAGAAGTCTTTCCTGTCTGACGGTCTCCGATGATCAACTCTCTTTGTCCCCGTCCGATCGGGAACATGGAGTCAATAGAAAGGATACCTGTTTCAAGCGGAACACTGACTGATTTTCTGTCAATGATCGGCGGAGCCGGATATTCAATCGGTCTGTATTCATCCGCTTTGATCTCGCCTTTTCCGTCAATCGGTGCTCCAAGGGCATTTACTACACGGCCGATGAATCCTTCTCCTGCCGGAATACCGGCACTTTTTCCGGTACGGAAAACCTTTGTTCCCTCTTTGATCTCACGGTCGTCACCAAACAGAATACATCCGATGCTGTTCTGTCTGATATCCTGAACCATCCCTTTTAAACCATTTTCAAAAGTGATGATTTCCCCGTATGCCGCATGGTCAACCCCGTAAATATTGGCAATACCGTCACCAACGCTGACAACTGTTCCGACTTCTTTATCTTTACTTAATTCGTCGTAATTTTGAATTTCTTCTTTCAAAATGGAGATGATTTCGTCTGAATTGATGGTACTCAATTTCCTTACCTCCGTATTAATATTTTAAAACCTGAGCCAATGACCGGAATCTTCCCTGAATACTCCAGTCAAACTCTCGTCCGCCTGCCCGAAGGATAAATCCTCCCATCAGGCTTTTGTCTTCTTTAAAAGAAAGTTCTGTGCCTTTTACTCCGAATTTCTTACAGAGGAATCCCTTAATCTTTTCCTGCTGCTCTTCGGTCGGCATTGTAACATAATATAAAGTAGCTTTCAAAATCTCATTTGATCTTCTTACAATTTCGCGATAGGCTTCAAAAATTTCTCCCAGCATATCGGATTTTTGGTTTTTGCATGATACCTTCAGGAAATTTCTCATTTCCGCCGGAAATATACGATCAATGAGATTCTCTTTTGCATGGAAAGAAACCGTTGGGTTTGATAAAGTCTGACCCACTTCTTTTACTTTTTTTAAGATTTCTTCCGTTTCATTTATGGACTCCGCATCCACATTCAGTTCATATAACGCCTGTGCATAATTTCTAGCTGTTTGTGTCATCCGGATCACCTGCTTCTTCTAAAAACTGGTCATAAAGTGCCAAATCTTTTTCACTGCTGCTTTTTTCTCCGATAATTTTAGAAGCCGCAGCCAACGCAATATCCACAACCTGTGATTTCATCTCGCGCATAGCCTGCTCTTTTTCCAGTTCCACTGTTTTTCTTGCATTTTCCACAATCTGTCCGGCCTCTTTGTTGGCATCCTGAACAATCTTATCCGCCTGTAAAGATGCCTCAGTTCTTGCTTTTTCTACAATCTGTCCTGATTCTTCTTTTGCCGAAGACAGTGCTTTTTCATACTGTACTTTCAGTTGATTTGCGGATTCTTTCTGATCTCTGGCATCTTGTAACTGGCCTTGGATCAGTTCTTCTCTTTTATCCATAATCTTCTGAATCGGTTTAAACAAGAAATGCTGCAGCAGCCCATACAGAACAAGCAGATTTATAATCGTCCCGATAATGGTAATAGGACTTAAAGTCAGCATCTGCCTCTACCTGCCTTTCTGTTAGCCTAATAAAATGATGATCAAAAGTCCGATAACGAAGCCGTAAATAGCTGTTGCTTCGGCAAGTGCACAACCTAAAAGTAATGTACTTCTGATTTTACCTTCTGCTTCAGGCTGTCTTGCGATAGCTTCTGATGCTTTACCTGTTGCAAGTCCGATTCCGATACCTGCTCCAATACCTGTTAAAACTGCAATACCTGCTCCGATTGCGATTAATGTTGCCATAGTTTTGTGTCCTCCTCTTTGTTTTCTTTCTGAAAAATAAACTATTCAATCGCTTCACTGATAAACAATGATGTTAAAAATACAAATACATAAGCTTGAATGAATCCGTCAAAAAAGTCAAAATACAAATTAAATGGGATAGGAAGCAGAATCGGACAGATAATCTCGATCAGCTTCATAACTACATAGGAACCTAAAACGTTTCCGAAAAGTCGCATACAAAGTGACAACGGACGAATCACCAGTTCCAGAATGTTAAACGGAAGCATGACCGGCATTGGTGCCGCAAATGCTTTCAGCCATCCCTTTGTTCCTTTCTGATGAATACCTGCATATTCAATCAGGATAATACTCATCACCGCAAGGGCAATGGTTACCCCCAGATCTTTCGTTGGCGGTACAAATCCAAATACACCTGCAATGTTGGAAAGCCCGATATAAAGTACAACCGTTATCATATATGGAATGTAACGTGCTCCATGCTTTCCTAACAGATTGTAAAAGAAATTACGGAAAAATAAATATCCGGATTCCAAAGCCAGCTGCTTCTTTCCCGGATTTTCAACTTTGAGGTTCCGCACTAAAATGATTGAAAGTAAAACAAGAACTGCCATAATAACCCATGTCACAACGACGGATTCATAAATCGGAATACCGTTTCCGACAGGTATTGTAAACACGACTTTACAGTTCAGTTCTTCCATTAACTTCTCTGATAAATTACCCGTTTTGCTCCCTCCTTTTTAAATTCATTTTTCTTGCTTACTTTACTCCTCAATACTTGAAATGTCAATATTATTTTTTACAATTTTAGTCCTGTTTGAAAATATTTTTTGTGCATTTTTAACACTCACTTCATATCAATAAAAAGACGGCAGAAAATCTGCCGTCTTTTTATGCGATATTCTATAAACGCTTCATTAACTCCTCGCGTTCTTTTTCAAATCCCGGTTTTCCAAGAAGTGCAAACATATTTTTCTTATACGCTTCCACTCCCGGCTGATTAAACGGATTCACTCCGAGAATATATCCGCTTACACCGCAGGCAAATTCAAAGAAGTAGAATAATTCTCCAAGATAGAATTCATTCTGTTCCGGAATATTGACCATCAAGTTCGGAACATTTCCGTCCGTATGTGCAAGGATGGTTCCATTCATGGCACTCTTGTTTACAAAGTCCACCGTCTTTCCCGCCAGGTAGTTTAATCCGTCAAGATCTACCGGTTCTTCACCGATCACAACTTCTTCTCTGGATTTTTCTACATTCAATACCGTTTCAAACATGATACGGCTTCCGTCCTGGATAAACTGTCCCATGGAATGTAAATCTGTTGTCAGGTCAACGGATGCCGGGAAAATACCTTTCTGATCTTTTCCTTCGCTTTCGCCGTACAGCTGTTTCCACCATTCGGATACATAGTGAAGGCTTGGCTCATAGTTTGCAAGGACTTCCACGCCTTTTCCTTTTGCGTGAAGGATATTTCTTACTGCCGCATATTTCAAGGCGTCATTTTCTTCAAACGGAAGTTCCAGGGCTGCCTTTCTTGCGGACTGTGCTCCTCCCATTAACTGCACGATATCCGCTCCGCTTGCCGCAATCGGAAGAAGACCTACCGCTGTAAGAACGGAGAAACGTCCTCCTACATCATCCGGAACGACAAATGTTTCATATCCTTCTTCTGTTGCAAGGTTTTTCAGTGCTCCCTTTGCCTTATCCGTTGTCGCATAAATACGTTTTGCCGCTTCTTCTTTTCCATATTTCTTTTCCAGCATTTCCTTGAAAATACGGAATGCAATCGCCGGTTCTGTTGTTGTACCGGATTTAGAAATAATGTTTACAGAAAAATCTCTGTCTCCGATCACGTCGATCAGATCTCTTAAATATGTACTGCTGATACTGTTTCCTACATAATAGATTTCCGGTGTCTTACGGATTTCTTTGGAAACCATATTATAAAAACTATGTCTTAAAAATTCAATCGCTGCTCTTGCACCCAGATAAGATCCGCCGATACCGATCACGAGAAGCACTTCGGAATCTTCTTTGATCTTTTCTGCCGCTTTCTGAATTCTTTCAAATTCTTCTTTATCATAATTAACCGGAAGGTCAATCCATCCAAGAAAATCGTTTCCTGCCCCTGTACGTGCCACCAGCTTGTCCTTTGCTGCAAGCGTAATCTCTTTCATGGAGTCCATTTCATGTTCTTTGATAAATGGATTTGCTTTTGAATAGTCAAATGTTACCTTTGCCATTACTCTACCCATCCTTTCTTTATTTGAATCAGTTAGAATTTAACTAGGTATATTCTAGCAAATGCCATATTATTTATCAAGCCAAAAACTCTGCAAGGATCTCTCGGATTACTTCTTCGTTTCTGTTATTTTCTTCCGGCTTCTCCTCTTTTTCTTTCTTTTGTTCTTCTTTCATCAGCACCACAAGTTCCGGTTCTATCTCATTTTCACTCTCTGTCTTCTGCTCTGTTTTTTCCTGCTCTTCCTCAGAAAAAAGCACTTCCTCCACAAGCGGATTCTCCGATTCCTCTTCTTCTAAAATCACTTCTTCCATCGCTTCTTCTTTTATCGGCTCGTCATCCTGTTTTTGATTCATTTTTTCATATTTACGTGCATAAGTATTCTCAAGAAAATCCACCATATAATTTTTTGCCGCTTCCAGTTGATAGTTTTCATCCGTAACCATCCGAAGTGCAAACAGCAGCACCGCTCCTGCAATGCCTGCCGCAGCATATTGTCCTATCTTTTCATATGGTGCCTGTTCTATGTAAGCAAGTCCGCATCCTGCTCCTCCCAAAAGCACACATCCCCAAATGGCTATGCTTTCCATCTGTCTCCATCCATGAAGCCTTATCCACAGAACCCTGTATTCATAGATATATTTATCCACAAACGCCCCCACATTTTGCACTTTATCGCTTATCATGCACGTATGTTCAAACTTTGCTCTCACAAGTTTTATCAGTGGATGCAGACTTTTGTTCATCTTGCCTGCTTCCCGTACCAATCGACGTAAGGTAGTCTGTACCACCAGCTTGCTTATCACTCCGATGATACACATTACACCGATCATGTAAAATAAAATTCCATGTTCCCACACTGTTTCTAACATAAAAAGAGCCTCCTCCGTTTCTTTGATTACCCCAAGTATAACTGATAATCACGGAAAAAGGCTCTATAACCGTTCTACATCTTTTTCACCGGCAAGAAGAAATAACGTATATTTTGCCGATTTGACGTTCTTCTTTTCTTATAATTCCTGTACCAAAGCTTCCACCAGTCTTACACTATGGCGGATTGCCGCCTTTTCAAAGGCCGGATAATCCATAGTCGCACTGTTGTCGGCTTTATCCGAAATAGCACGAATGATGACACACGAAATTTTGTTCAGGTACGCCGCATGTGCGATGGCAGCACCTTCCATCTCTGTACACTTCGCACCAAACAGCTGAACTAACCGGTCTTTCTTTTCTGCCGAAGAAACAAACTGATCGCCGCTTACCACACGTCCCGTCCATGTATGGATGTCCGGGTTGATCTTTTCATTTACTTTCTTTGCCAGTTCCGCCAGTCTTTCGTCTGCCGGGAAAGAAAAGGTATCCATACGCGGAACTTGTCCCACCGGATCTCCGAAAACAGACGCATCCATGTCATGCTCTACCGCATCTGTGGAAATCACCATATCTCCTATGTCAATCTGTGCATCCAAAGAACCCGCAATCCCCGTATTGATAAGGATATCCGCATGAAAACGATCTGCCAGGATCTGTGCACAGATGGCGGCATTTACCTTTCCGATACCGCTTCTTACCACAACCGTTTCCTTTCCTGCCAGTTTTCCTCTGCAAAATGACAGGGAAGCTATTTCATGTACTTCTTCTATTTCCATACTTTTTTTAAGTTCTGCAACTTCTTCTTCCATTGCTCCAATAATACCAATCATAATCTGCCTCCTTTTCTATTCAGTATAACAAACTTTAGAAATCAAGCCTAGCATATTTTTTTCTTCTTTGCTATAATTTTCTATTGATAAATGGATAAAGAAAGGAAGGACCGATAATGAATTACAGACCAACAGGCGTATGTTCAAAGGAAATAGAGTTTGACCTTGACGATGAACAATGCGTTCACAATGTCCGTTTCACAGGCGGATGCAACGGAAACCTCAAAGGAATTGCCTGCCTGATCGAGGGAATGAAAGCCGAAGAAGCCATCCGGCGTCTGTCCGGAATCCGCTGTGGTTTAAAAAACACATCTTGTCCGGATCAGCTCGCACAGGCTTTAAAAATAAGTTTAAATGCTTAATCCAAAAGAAAACAGACTTTATAACGGGTGCTTTTCTTCCACCTGATATAAAGTCTGTTTTCTTTTTTCAATTCTTTTTCATAATTTTCCGGTAAGACCTATGATATAGGAAACAAAATGTTTCCTATATCATAAACAATACCGGCGAATGTCGGTTGCGATATGAAGCGGAAGAGCTATTGAAGGTACTGTTCCATACAAACAGCTGTCCTTTCGGACAAAAAGTTTAGGATTTTTTACTGTAAGGATTTTATTTTTAATAGTAGTAAAGTCCCTTGGGGACTTCCCAAAAAAATTTTCTCTCCTCATTTTGTACGGAACAGTAACCACAATAACTCTCCCGCGATCGCTAAAGGTTGATTTAATAATTTGCTGAATTATACATATAATCCATTTGTTGCAGAACTGCTTACATCCGAATTTGCATAGTGTACACTTCTCACACGATAATAGTAACCTTTTGGTACTGTGATTGTCTTGGAAAATGTTACGGCAACCGCATTGTTTTTCGTACTTGTCCAAGATGTATAATGTTCCCAGTCACCATTTACTTTTCGTTCTACATTTACATTGATACTTACTGTTGATACTACTCTCTGTGCGGTTGTAGTTCCACCAACCGCAATCTTTCCACTTCCAACTTTGCTGATTTGAGAATATCCGCTTTGCAGATAAGCACCTCTTGTTTCCCGATCCATATATCCAATGGAACTTTCCGTTTCTTCTGCCGCTTTCACCATCTGACCAGATACTCCGAATACAAGAGCTGCCGCTATCAACAGGGATGTCAGCATCGACATGATTTTTTTACATTTCTTCATAATCCATTCACTCCTTACATTTATATAGACGCACAAACTCCCAAAAACTGACGCCTTTTTTAAAAAAAGTGAAGATTTTCCAAAATTTTTTCAAATTCCTCTTTTTCGATAATGCCGGTAAGGAAATATTCCACATCCTGATACTTGAATTTCGCAGAATATTCTGTTTTATTCATATCTGATATTAAATATTCCGTAATATTGATTTTTATATTGTTTACCACCTTTGTATATTCATCTGTAATCGAATCTTCAATATCATATCCTGCCGAAGCATCTCGGTACACTGGCATAATCGTATACGTCAAAATATTGTTTTCATATTGATAATATAAATTTGCCGTTAACAGAGTATTATCAATACTAAAATCCATGACTTTCATACTTTTAGGCTTATAATCCATCCTTACCGCATCGAAACCAAACTTATCTTTAATCTGTTGAAAAACTTTTTCTTCTTCAATTTCTGTGTTAATATCCTTTTCTTTTCTGTTTGTATCAATATTAGTTGTTTTTCTTCCACCTAAAATCTGGTTTACAGTCTGAGTAATAAATCCCCTATCTCCAAAACTAATCATCCCACCGCCCAGTACTGCTACCACTGCAACTGCCAGAGCGATGATGGCTTTTTTCTTTCGTTTTTTGACTTTTACGGTCCTTGTTTTTCCCTGAGCGGACAGATTGTCAGGCTGCAAAATACAGTCTTCTCCTCCTGCCGCAATGTTTTGTTTCTCCATATGTTCCGGCACCAGTTCGTCCGCAAACTCATGTATTTCTTTTTCTTCTCTTCGAAGCTGCAATTCTCTTCCGAGGCGCAGTGCCTCTTTGTCCAACTCGGGCAGATTATCATAGAGCTCTCTTTGTGCTTCTAATTCCTCTGCTTTTTTCAAAATTTTATTTTTTAAATCCGGATCGGGTTTGATGTGATCCAGATTTGTGTCCTGCTCTATTTTACATCGTATCTCTTCAGCTTCTTGCTCCAGTTCATTTCGCAGGAGTTTTTTCATCATTTCATCATCGAATTTCATTTCGTCCCCCTTTTTCTGCGTTTTTTCTCCTCTTACTTGACCTTTATTTCAAATCTGTTTAATATAAATAATCATAAAAGCATTTTCGGAGGCACAGTTATGAAACGTATAATTTTAACCGGCGGCGGTACTGCCGGGCATGTTACTCCAAATATCGCCCTGTTACCGCGCCTGAAAGAACTTCAATATGATATTCACTATATAGGCTCTTATAATGGGATTGAAAAAGATCTGATCGAACCGTTCCACATCCCGTATCACGGAATTTCATCCGGGAAACTCCGTCGATATTTCAGTATTAAAAATTTTACGGATCCTTTCCGTGTTCTAAAGGGCTTCCGGGAAGCCAATAAATTAATGAAAACATTGAAACCGGATGTTATTTTCTCCAAAGGCGGATTTGTCAGCGTACCTGTTGTCATGGCCGGAAAGCGAAATCACATTCCTGTTATCATTCATGAATCCGATATGACTCCGGGACTTGCCAACAAGCTATCCATGTCTTCCGCTTCCAAAATCTGCTGCAACTTCCCGGAAACTTTAAAGCATCTGCCGGAGGAAAAAGCGGTTCTGACCGGTTCTCCTATTCGCCGGGAGCTTTTAAGCGGTAATAAAGAAGCAGCGAAAAAGTTCTGCGGTTTTACATCCGACAAGCCGGTCATCCTGATCATCGGAGGAAGCCTTGGGGCGGCAGCAGTCAATCAAGCAGTCCGGGAGATTCTTCCGTCTCTTCTTAAAGATTTCCAGATCATTCACCTCTGCGGAAAAGGAAAGCTGGATGAATCTTTAACCGGTACAGAAGGATACGCACAGTTTGAATATATTCAGAAGGAACTCAAAGATCTTTTCGCCCTTGCCGATATCGTCATCTCCCGTGCAGGTGCAAATGCCATCTGCGAACTTCTGGCATTACACAAACCAAATATACTGATCCCGCTTTCCGCAAGTGCAAGCCGAGGTGACCAAATTCTAAATGCCCGTTCTTTTGAACGCCAGGGATTCAGTATGGTACTGGAAGAAGAAGAAATCACAAACGAAAAACTTCTTTCCCGAATCCATCATCTGTATGAGAATCGGGATACTTACATTGCTGCCATGGAGAATTCCAAGATGCAGAATTCCATTGAAACCATCATTAATCTGATTGAACAACAAACTATATGATTGTTCCTTTTTGAAAACATAGCCAAAAAATAGGTGTCGAAATGACACCTATTTTTTTATACTATTTTATTTCTCGGTAATCTGCCTCATATTTTCTTTTAATCCATTTCTTTGCTCTGTACAACATTGCCTGAAGTGCTTCAAGACGGATACCCATTTCATTTGCAATTTCTTTCTGAGGAATTTCAAGAACGTATGCTTTTATTACGCCTTCATACCACTTTGGATTATATTGATATAATTCTTCCAAAAGATTATCCGTAAAATCATTCCGTTCCTTTTCCTGATATTTCATAAAGATTACTTCTTCTGCACCTTTTTCCCGCTCATCCATACAGTCTTCCACTTCGTCACACCCTATCAGTGTTTCTTTCTTCATCTTTCGTGCGTGGCTGTATGCCAGGTAGCGGACTGCCGTAATAAGCCATGATCCAACCGCATTTTTATTAGCAATGTCGTCATAACTTATATACAGCTTTGCAAATGCCAGTTGGGTAATATCCTCTGCAATGCTTAAGTTCTTAGAGTAATAAAATGCTGCTTTTAAAACTATGTCCGCATAGTTTTCATAGATATCATTAAATTTTATCTCATTCATATGAGTCTATTACGCCTTTTCTCTTGTTACTGTTCTTTGATTTTTCTTAAAATTTCTTCCTTCACATCATCTTCCAGATGCCCCATTTTCCATCCAAGTCCTACCTGATCTCCTTTGTATCTCGGAATCAGATGCATGTGGAAATGAAATACTGTCTGACCTGCCGCCTCTTTGTTGTTCTGTACAATATTATATCCGTCGCATCCAAGAATCGGTGTCAGTTTTTTGATCATTTTCTTGGCAAGTACCAAAGCTTTGGCTGCGACCTCATCATCCAGTTCGTACAAATCCGCATAGTGCTCTTTCGGAAGAATCAATGCATGTCCTTTTGATGCCGGACTTGCATCCAGGATCACTCTAAAATCCTCATCTTCATAAAGTGTGGCAGTAGGAATTTCTCCGTTTGCCAATTTGCAAAAAATACAATTTTCTTCTTTCATGTCCAACACTCCTTTTTAATTCTATTTGAATATTTGAATCACCAATGCTAAACTAAAACAAAACAACAGTTAGAAAGGTGGATATTTAATGTCTTTTTCTTCAGACGATATGAACAAACTACAAGAATATATCAACCGGGATCCAAATATTTCTTCCCTGTTTCAGAAACTTCTCGAAGCTCATGAATTTGAACTCCACAAAATATGTCACGAAATACGGAATCCTTTGACGATTTTGTACAGTACACTTCAGCTGATTGAATCTCAGCATCCGGAAACAAAAGATTTTCTTTACTGGGATTCTCTTTCCAACGATATCGACTATATGCTTTCTCTTCTAAAGAAACTTTCCGAATTTAACAACAGCAGCAATTTGACAGTCCAATCCTTTGCTCTTCGTCCGTTTATAGAAAAGCTGGTGCTTTCGTTTGCTTCTTCCTGTGCGGATTCCGACATCGAATTCACATCCGAAGTTTCAACACTTCCCAATATCTGCGGAGATTCCGTCAAGCTTCGGCAGGCTCTTTTAAATCTTTTGAAAAATGCAAAAGAATCTATTAACGGAAAAGGAAGTATCTTCTTTCGGGCTTACTGCGACTATCACTCCGTCTTCCTGGATATCCGTGATACCGGTTGTGGGATTCCAAAAGAAAATCTGGATAAGATCTTTACACCTTTTCTTACAACCAAATCTTCCGGAACCGGTCTTGGACTTCCTGTTTCTCTGAAGATCATTCAGGCTCATCACGGAACCTTAAGCGTCGATTCCGTTCCCGGAAGCGGAACTACCTTTCGCATCACGCTTCCGATACAATAGGACAGCCAAGATAAAACCTGTGACAAAACCGCCGATATGTGCGTAATTTCCTATTCCTGTACTTGTAAAACCGATATACAGGCTGCAAATCACCATAAGACCAATCCCTTTTCCCGACACCCTGCCAATATGTCCGTGGTTTCGGACTGCTATATATAAGAGAGCCCCGAGTACCGAAAAAATCGCACCGGAGGCTCCTGCCGATACGGCATAGTCTCCGGTACGCATTTCATCTGCCAATGTCAGAAGATTTCCGGCAAGTCCTCCGATAAAATAAATAAGCAGATATTTTATCTTCCCCACTTCCGGTTCCAGATTCCATCCCGTGAAAAGGAGCATCACCATGTTGTTGCAAAGATGAGAAAATCCAAAATGCAGAAACAGACCGGTCAGCAACCGATAATATTCTCCGTATTGTTCTATATATGGGAGATACACTCCTCCGTGATCCAGGATAAAGACGGCATCTTCTGTCATTCCCCGGAAAGAAAGCCATAGAAAAACACCTGCATTTATGAGAACAATGATAATCGTACAGATTGCTTTTTTCTGATTCATAATTGATTCCTGTCTCTGTTTTTCTTTTTGTTCATATAAATTAGTTTAGCTCAATAAAACATGTCTTTCAATACTTTTCTGTCAGAATATCATCTTCATAATCTTTCTTCCTTTTGTGAAGCAGATTTTTAAAAATACCCCAGCCGGTCACTCTTTCTTTTCCCATATTTTTTTCCGGTTCTTCCTCGTATTCTCCTTCTTCGTTTTCTCCGTATTCATATTCTTCCTCATGCTCCTCCTCTTCCCATTCTTCTTTTGTTTCCTCTTCTTCCCGGCTTTCTTCCTGATTTTTTAATATTTCTCCTATCACCTGTCGGATCTGATAATTTTCCGTCAATGTCATTTTGTGCAATGCATACGCAATATAAATCCCAGAACGATCCCGGTAATCGGTTTCTCTTACAAAAAATTCCGTCAATTCATGAAAACTTTCTGCAATCCCCTGTTCATTAGGCGGATAATAGCAAAAAAAATATCTGCCGTTCTCGCAGAAAATACTCCTTGGATCCAACAAAAGCTGATTGGGATTTAAAAGATAATCCCGCATTTCTTCCATTGTATCCATCAGATATCGAATCAGTTCCATGATCATTTCGTATGTGACCGGATTTTTTTGTGTCATAAATTCTAAAGAATGTTTTCCCTGTATCTCATATTCATATCGGCTTTTTCCGTTCACACCTCTTCCCTTTACCCTTAAAATCCCGGGGATTTCATTGCAGGCAAGCATTTTCATTTGATAGTCCGGCTGATAAAACCGATCTGTTTCCACAATGAAATAAGATGTATGGAGATCTCTTCGATATCCTATTTTGAACGGTTCTGTCCGGTTGCTTTTTTTATCTTCCTTATATCCCTGATTTTTTTCTCCGGTTCTGTAATCCCGGCTCTTGCCTGTGTTGTAATATGCATCCCTTTCCTCGATGCCTGTACCGAAATCCACACATAATTCTTCTGACATTCTACCTCTACCTCTGCCCTCCGGAATATCAACATCTTA
Organism: uncultured Drancourtella sp.; assembly: GCA_937880845.1. Classification (GTDB taxonomy): domain Bacteria; phylum Bacillota; class Clostridia; order Lachnospirales; family Lachnospiraceae; genus Sellimonas. The sequence goes on along the minus strand of CALFLL010000026.1, from coordinate 14,458 downwards.
CCGGAGATTCTTTCTTTCAATAATTTTTCTGTTTCTTCCTCTCCAAAAGGAGGCTCTCTTATCTGTTTTCTTGCAGCCACCGTCACCGTTTCAAAGGCGGCTCCCGTAAGAATATTTTTGTCATGATAATAAAACAAAACCAGAATGATACCATACAGCAAGAATAAGATCATGGAAACCAGTATCGCTGCTTCCACGGTAAAACTTGCTTTTAACTTTTTCTTTTTTACCATCCGATCACTCCCAGATATCCGGTTATTAAAAAAGGAACAAAGGGAATCGTATCTTTCTTTTTCCCTTTACAAAATACAAGTATTCCTACGGACCAAAGTCCTGAAGTACCAAAAGCAACAAAAAGAAGCACCATAGTCCTCCAAAATCCCATCCCGATTCCCAGATTAAAGATCAGCCAGCTGTCACCATAACCAATCGCTTCTTTGGAATATCGGCTGATAAGGAAAAACAGACATCCCACGATCCCGCCACCGATGCATAGACTCTTGTCTTCCGACAAGATCATGCTTCCGGCAAAAGCCAGAATACTGCCGCCACCCAAGAGCCACCTTGGTATGGCTTTGTATTTTATATCGTACCATCCGCAGACTGCCAAATATATCAAACAGACTGCCTGTATCCATTTTATCTGCCACATTTGGAACAGGCCTCCTTTCCTGTTGTTTCCGAGATTGGAACCGCGTATATTTTTCTCTTCAACCCGCTGCAGGATATGGAAGTATGATATCTGTTTCCTGTATTTGTGATATAAACGCCCCAACCCTGAGGTTTCTGTCCGCACCTTTCACAAGGATAATATTTCCCGCCCGACTCATTTCTTAGTGTTTCCAATTCTGCCGCCGACACCATATGAATGGACAGATCCAGATATTTGCAATGATAATCTTTGTGATACACGACTCCATGTTCCGTAACATATACTATTTTTTGTTCTTCCGAAACGGGAAGCGATGACTCATATCCATTCCATCCTTTAATCCGGATGCTTTCTGTCTTTTCTATTCCCGGTACGACAAATTTGGGTACAGGTATTTTTACTATGTATTTTATTTTCAGATATAAAATTTTGTTCAAAGGGTCCACATAAGAATTGCTGCAGTCCAGTCCGGATGCTCCGTTCTCTATGATACTTCTGTTCAGTCTTTCCGGACCCACTGCCTCTATAACATCTTTTTCCAGCACTTTTGTACCTGTCAGGGGTGTCACATAAGTATTCTCTGCATACTTTTTCCCGGCATATTGCATTCCTGCCCTGATATTTGTTTCAATAGCCATAATCTCCAATAGATAAATCAGCACCATCATGGTGAACAAAAACAGAGGAATCACTACCGCCGCTTCCACCGTAAGGCTTCCTTTCCTCCGTGAGGCGGATAACGGCACCTTTTTGTATTTACACATTCTTTGGGAAAGCTGCTTCTTTCTACGAAGCGAATCAGAGTTTTTCTCCTTTCTTTTATTTTTATAATTGGAAAATTCTTCGAAAAATTGGTTTGTTCGGTTTGAGTCATAAGAATCGATACAAAAAGGCACCGCTATCCGCCTCCTTTCCGTTGATTTTGAAATGTAATTACTATTGATAAGAATAATAAGTTGAAAATTGATAGGTAATCCCCCGTCGAAGTTTACAAGTACTTTTTAATCTGATTTTGGTTACGCAGGCATCTGCTTGAAAAAACGGACATCCAAAACGTATTTTCATATTCCACTCTATGAGATCCAACATCCTCATTCTGAGAATCTCCGGTTTTTCCACCAATAAAAGAATGTTCAGATAGTCTTCATACCCCATCCCCTCCCCCTTTTCTTCACTGTTTCCGGTATCTTCCTGTGTCCCCAGCTTTAGTAATCCCGAAATGCTAAGCTTCCAATTCTGCTCTGTCTTGACGGCAGGTACATTCCCTCCTGCTGTTAACGTTCTTAAATCCATGATGGTTTCGCCATATGCCCATGCCGCAAGAATTCCCTGCTGTACCACTTCTGTAAGTTCCGGGTTCCCAAGTAACGTACATACTGTGACCGCAACCGCTTTGGCTTCGGATTTTTTCTTCGTATCCGTCTGAATGTAAAGGTAATTTGGCACAAACCGGATTCGTCTGATCCCGGATAATACCACTTCCATGTTTTCCATATCTTCTGTCTTTCCACCAAGAAGATATTCTTTTTCATATTCCAACGGTTTCCTCTCTTCTGTCTGTATGTAGCTTCCGAAATGCTCTTTTATATAGGAAAGCAGACACCATCTTTCTCCCACTATGTTTCCATCTTCTTTTGGCATGGTTCCCTTTCCCAGCCTTGCTTCTCTTTGCGAAACTCCTTTACTTCCCTCTACCGTCTTTTGGGAAACCGGGTGATTTTTAGGAAGTACCAGTTCTACAAGTACTTTTTGTTTTAGCCGTTGAAGAAAGTCCAATGGTGTTTCCTCCTCCCGGCCATTCAGTATTTTGTCCATCTCCTGATCAATCTGTGTTTCTGTATCTTCTGCTTTCCGAATCTCTTCTTCTCTTCTTTTAATCTCCTCTTCCTTTTGCGTCAGGTCTTTGATAGAATCCAGTCCATATTTATTCTCAATATACCGACGAATCTGCCCGGAAAACTCTCTGCCTTTTTGATCACTTAAAAACCTGATTCCTTCTATCTGCGTTTCTCCTTTTACCGCCCCGTATACCGCAAGACGATCCAAAAGCAGATTTTCCGAATAATTTCCCGTTTCATATGTACCATCTATGCAAAAAAGATCATATTCTTCCAACAATGTTTTCTGATATTCTGCAAAAACAGATTCCACCGCCCGTTCTGTATCTGCTCTTCTTATGTTTTTAGACACCTGGATGGAAGCACTCTCCAAAACAGCCATAGTAAAACTCAGCATGATCAAAATAATCAGACTTAAAAACACGGTAATCTCTGCCCGTTCTTTTTTTGAGCCCCACATCTTTTAAATCTTTCCGCTTTCACTTGTAATCTTGTCAAAGATAGTCTGCACAAGACTGGTGAGCTGAGATTTAAAAATAATGACAAGGCCGATCAGTACCACAAGAATCAGGATAATCTCTACCACACCGATCCCGCTTTCATCTTTCAGACAATCTTCCACCTTATTTCTCAGTTGTCTTCCTTTCATCCATATCCACATCATCACGATTCCTCCTTCCTTTTCTTTCAGGCTCCCATGGACCAAAATGCCGGAACGATCACAATGATCAATACCACAGCCAGCATCATGACCATCGGTACAAGAAGCTTTGTTCCTGCCTCTTCGCCTTTTCTCCTTGCCTGGGCTTTTCGTTCTTCAAAAGCATGGATTGCCTCCAGTCCAAGCAGTTGTGTGATTCCTTTTGTTCCTTTTTTTAAATTCTGGGAAAGCAACATGCCAAATCGCATATATTCCTGTATTCCGCACCTTTTTCCAAAATTTTCATACCCTTCCCGTTCCGAGATTCCTCCTTTCATTTCAAAACATGTCTTTTCCATTTCCTCATATGCCGCACGCACTCCTGTTTCGTTTTTCCTTTCCTGATAGTTTCGGACAATCTTGTACCATGCATTTCTTACCGTCATTCCTGCACCCATCAACAATGAAAACTGTTCCAGTATTTCCGGATAATCCCTGATCAGCTGTTCTTCCCTCTGCTTTTTCCAAAGATAGGCAAAAACCATCAGAAAGACTCCAAGTCCCCAGATACGGTATCCGCTTATCATACTTTTCTGTTCCCATGTCACCTTTCGTCCTCCCACCTCTTTAGGAAGTAAGATACTGTCTTTCATGATTTCTTTTCCGTTTTCATCTTCCACCATTTTTTTCAGTTCATCCAACATCTCTTCTTTTGTATCCGGTTCGGAAGGATACAGTCTGACATCCGTTTCCCATGTTGTTTGTTTCTGCCTTATATTTTTCTGTTGAAAACTCAATGTGGCTTTTAGATGGATGGTCACTCCGTCTTTTGGTATTCCTTCCTTTAATTCTCCCGATAAATCAAGATATTTATAATTATCCAATTCCCAGCCTATGGAAATGGGATAATCCGGAGTTTTGCTCAGCAGATTTAAGTTTTCTGTTATATGATTTCGTGCTTTATTTTCCCCCAGAATCCGTTTCCCCAGTTTTTCCGACTCTTTTTTCAGTATTTCTTCTATTTCCGCATCCGTGTATCCTTGCTCATCTACACTGATCTGCATAGGAACCTCCTTACACATTCCTTCAACAGAAACCAAAAATTGCCTGTCTTTTCTCCCTTCTCCCTTAGGATTTCTGCTGATACGCACATCCTGCATCTGTGTCATCCCTCCGCCGCCGACAAAACATATAAGGCTGACCGTATTGATCAAAAAGCAGATGCATATGATTCTTTTTATGTTTTTATCTTTTTCGGTTTTTTCTGCTTTTTTCCGATTTTTCCAAAACAAAGAAATCAAAATCAGGTACACAGCCACCGAAAACAATATTCCTTTGTAATCCATAACCTTATACCTCAATCTGTATGATTTTCAATCCAATCCGGCAGGCCGTCAGATAAAGGAGCAGACAGATGCTCATGACAATTCTCCCTGCCATGGTATAGTTGTTCCATAAAATCCGGGAAACTAAGCACCATATATCCAATCATCCCAAAAGGAATGACCGCCATGACATAAAACTCCATCTTTTTTGCAGCCATCATCGTTTCAATCTCCTGATTGACCTCTTCTTTTTCCTGAATCTGGGACATTGTTTGACGAACTACTTTTGCTGTGTTTCCTCCACTCTTTTTTACTGTAGCCAGAACGGTCACAAAATTTCTTACATCTTCCTGATCTACTCTTTCGGCAAAATCTTCCATAATCCGCTCCATCCCCATATTCATCTTCATCTGCCGTATCATATAACTCCATTCTTTTAAAATCCTCTCCTGCTTCCGATACAGAATCTTTAATTCTTTATTCGCCTCCGTCAGTGCATTTTCCAAAGAATATCCTACATTCAATGCGGCCGATAAAGACTGTAGAGCATCCAGAAACTGTCTTGTGAATTCCTGTTTTTTCTTTCTCAGTTTTTCTTTTTCCCACAGATGAAAAAACATTCCTCCAATCGGTGGCAGGAGAATCGGAATTACCGGTATCGACTGATAAAACAGTATGGAAACACCTGCCGTCACAAACAGTGCCTCTAAGCTCCCCATCAAGTATTCACTTTTTTTAATATCCTGCCGCCAACAGTTTTTCTTTCTTTTGAAGTTCTTCTTTTTTAACAAGCGATCCCCTTACCTTTCCGTGTCCCGATCCCTTTTCCACAAATTCATACAAAGAATGCATCTGGATTCTTCCGTCTTCATAACCTGTGATTTCCAGGATCTCCAAAACCTTTCTGCTTTTATCTCTCATTCTTCCCAAATGAATGATGATGTCAATCCCAGATGCAATCTGTCTTTGTACCGCTTCCATCGGAATTTCCATCCCCATTAGCACCATGGTTTCCAGACGGCTGATCATATCCTTCGGACTGTTTCCATGCCCGGTACTTAAGGAGCCGTCATGCCCGGTATTCAAGGCCTTTATATGGACTCCCTATGTTCCCATCATGCAGAAATACAATATCTGTACTTAATATACACTGTATATAACGTTATTATCTTGCCATTTCACAGTTGCAAAAAGAAAAGAGAGCCTTTCACAGCCCTCTTTCATATTGACTTTATCATTCATTTGTCATACTCAACAGTTTGGCAACCAATGTCTCTAAACTTTTTCCCAAAAATGGGACAAAGTCTGGTATTGCACCAAATGCCATCCCAATTATTATCATTCGACCACATTCTCTTGCAGATTCCAATGCAAATCCATAACTCAAAATACCTGTCAGAATAAATATAATTGATAAAAAGTAAAGCAAAATATTTCCCAATATCATCGGAATTTTTAATAACCAGTGAATCAATGTCATTACTGCAAGAATTAAATATAAAAACACTTTTATTATGCACTTAACCAACATTTTTAATCCCTCCCTTTTTTATCTTTCCGGACAGCAAGAATCTTGCCATCCGGACTTCCATTTTTTTGCTATCCGGACTTCCACTTTTTTGCTATCCGGGCTGCAAAATTCTTGCTATCCAATACAGTTCATTATCCTTTCGTGTATATCATTTCCGTCAAAATCATCTCTTCTGCATCATGACAAAGGGTATTCATCCTCCTTGTCCATTCCATGTTGTCCTGCCTTTTTAATTTCTCTGTAATTCCTTGTTTCTCCATCATCAGTTTTACTAATTGTTCTTCTCTATCCCTTGCTTCTGCATCAATCTGATTCAAATGCTCGACAAGTTTTCCTTGTAACAACAATATTTGATATTTTGCCTTTCTGTGTTCCTGTAAATAGCTTTTACGAAGCATCCCATATTTCCCATAAGTTGGTTCGATATCTGTAAGTGCCAATTCTGGCAAATAATAATCACCACATAACATATAAGTAAGTCCATTTTTCTCATCATAAATTTCGTTCTGCATAAAATATTCTCCTTTTCTTCCTATAATTGGTCGTACATCTTCAACAGTGTTCCCTTTTTCATTTGACTATATTTCACCTGTAATTCTTCATATTTTTTCTGAAGACTTTCATATTCGTTTTTCGGAACACTATCGGATAATTTCTGTTCTAAACTCTTAATCCGTGCTTCCTGTGCTTTTGCAATAGCATCACTTTTAGGATTTCGCAATATCATTCCCTGTTGTTTTTCCTTCAATTCCATCATGACCTGTTTCACATTCGGATTATTATAGAAAAAACCTCTGGAAAGTCCTGTTAGTTTTGTAAGTTCAGCAACTGAAATTTTTATATTTTTTCTATACATTGTTTCAATAGCTGTTATTGCTGTTTCCGTCATTTCCGCACTTTTTTCTTTTGCCAGTGCTACCATTTTATCGTGTTTCTGCATTTTCCTTTTCCCTCCTGTATTGTGCTAATAATTCATTCATTTCATCTCGTACAGCCTTTGTGTCCTCCGCTAATGCTTCGTTTCTTAACCGCCGATAATGTGGTATGGTTCGTGTATCCTTATGCCCCAACAGCCTTGCAATGCTATCATCATCTAATTTCATTTCTGTAAGTTTTACTCCAAAAGTATGTCTAAAACGATGTGTACGAAACTCAAAATAATTTCCATTATCATCCCTGATATCATTTTCATAAATCATGATATTTACATGATATTTCAGCATTGAATCTGTATACAATTTTCCATTATCTTGAAGAAAAATATATTCTGAATCTGGATGCTCCTTTTCTGAAACTTCTATTGCTTTTCTAATCAATTCTGCCAGCTGATCGCTAACTGGTCTTTTGTATTTCCTTGTTTTCTGCTGGATAATAGTTATAAAATAATGTCCAGATTTCTCAGATAAGCAATCCCTTCGCAAAGTCAACGTATCCTCTATTCTTGTACCGAGCATCTGATGTATTATTAAACATCTGCCTAACTGGGGCTTTAATTTTGTTAATGCACAATTAAATCTTCTGATTTCTGCATCTGAATACGCTTCTGGTAAAGCGTTGTCATATGCTCTGCAATCACTGGATAGAAAAAGGTTGCATATATTTCCTATTTCCAGTTCACGCCCTATTTCATCCAACAGATTATCCAAAACCGACAGCTCTGTCGTGTAACTGACTGATGTAAGACCGGTATCCGTTTTTATATAAACCAGATAATCTTCTATCATATCCCTGCTAATTTCTGTAAAGTGCTTTACTTCTGGAAATCGATCATACATGAAACTAGCAAACCGACGGAATCCACGCAATTCACCTTTTATACTACCCATTGCTTTTGTCTGGCAGTGGCTATACAATATTTTCTTTATTATCTCTTTAAATTCTTTCTGCCTGATCTCACGAAAATCTAATCTATATCTTCCACGAATCGGATTACTCCTTGGCACAATATCCAACTTTCTCATATCCCATACATCTTTTTCGTTTTCTGGAATACCTGCTGTTTTACACTTCACAACATACTCATAATACATTTTCAGAAAAGAAACCTGAGCGCTACTTTGTTGCTCAACATTCCGCCTATCTGGTCTATTTCTTCTAACATACAGCGCCAATCCTTTTTTATATAAAAATGCTTTATAACTTCTCTCCAGTTCTTCCCATTTTTTATCAGTGATGCTGCTACAACTTGTACACTTCTCATTCAGAAATTCTTTCAACAGATCAAATCTGTAAATATCATTTACTACTGTTGATAATGACAAACGTCTACATCTATCATCGATATACCCATAAATCTCATCCTGCATCTTTTCATTATGAATCTCTGATATGTAGTACACCCTGTTTTCCTTCCATTTCAGTCCTGCCAACTGTTTTTCTGTAGCTTGTTGATAACAGTCATACGAAATCAAATTAATATTACCTTTCATCATCTTCTGCTCCTTTCAATTTAAATGACTGATTTTTAGAGAAATATTTATCTTCAGCCGATACAATACGTTCCGGCATGAAATCAATGTACTGTTTTGTCATATTCTCACTTGAATGTCCTAGATAATCTCGTACCCCTTGTATAGAAACCCCATTTCCGTACATTGAAGTTGCAAGGTTATGTCTGTAATCGTGTGCTCTAAAGATATAATCTCCGCAGGCAATCCCACGAGCCTTACACTCCCGAATCATCTGATTTGAAAATGTCTGTCCATTAAATGCACCACCCTTTTTATTTTTGAATAAATACTCCCCATTTTTTATTCCGTACTTTTTTTCATAATCATTCACCAGTCCAACCAATAAACTGGGAACAGGAATGACTTTTTCTCTCCGCATTTTGCTTTGATATATGCGCATCCAATTCTCATTGCCTTGTGAATAAAAGGCTCCCGATTTTATTGTACAAACCTCGCTTTTCCTAATTCCTGTGCAAAACAAAATCAAATACATCAACTGTAAATGCTCTGGGAATGCCGGCAGCTCCTTAATTAGATGAGCAATTGTTTTTTCTGGAACACTTCTTTCATTGTGTTCCGAAAAACCTTTTTTTAAAAATCGTTCCGGATAAAACTTCAACACTTCAATATTTTTCATTTTCAAAAACTGTAGAAATGTATGCATATGTGTGATATATCGGTTAAAAGTGGAATACTTAATATCGGACTCATCCAAAACAGACACATAATCCGCTATATCTTGCATCTCCAGTTCAGTTACTTTCTTACTCTGTCCATCCAGATATTTTAAAAATTGTGAAATAAAACTTATTGTATTTCGGATATTTGATAAAGACAGATCAGATATCCCGACCAAATATTTTGCGTATAATTGTAAATACCAACGATTTTCTTTTTCGTAAATATTAATAAATGAAAGGCTTTTAACAGGTGAACTGGCATTGATTCTCGATTTATCAAACTGAAACCTATCCATATACCAGATACACGCTCGCCAATTTGTCTCTGAATCTGTTAGAAATAACGTTCTTCTCGCAAACTCAACAATCTTAGAAGCCTGTTTTTTTATAATTTCCGACTCCTTGTTTAAATACAGATAAAATCTGTTTTCGTCTGCCTGTTCCATTTCTTCAATATCATCTATTCCGTACTTATCGCAAAACCGTATAAGTGCTTTTAATGGTTCTAAAAAATATCTTCGATGTCTTTGTACCTTATCCATATTCAGAATTTCACACAGCAATATTTTTGTCTGTCGCACCAACTGTGATGAATGTATCCTCGTTAAGTCCCATAACAAATCATTCTTATCAACCACCTGACGGAAAGATTGTGCTTTCTTCTTATTGGGGACATACAGCAAAAACAATTTGTCTTGCTTAAAAAACTCCTGTTCTACAGAGAAGGGCTTTCCTTGTGAATAGACATCCGGCATATTTTCTATTTTTAAACGATCAAATAAGCTCAGTAATTCCGCTTTATATTTTTCTGAAATATCCTCTTTTTCAAGAGAGTCCATATACATTTTTCTCGTTTCATAGTTAATATCTGCAGTACACTGTATATCTGTATACTGAAAAAATTTGTATAACCGGTTATAGTATTTTGCTTCTCCAGTCGTAACTAAAGATATTTCTTCCTTTAATTTCTCAGGTATTTTTTCCTGATATAACTTCGGAACAATTTTTAATACTGCCAAGGTAATCCCTCCTTCCTTTTACAGAAAATCTGCAATTTGGTATAAATTTTCATTATTTGAGTAGTATTGATCTGTCGCTTCTACCAATCGTTCATTATTTTCACCCAAGTATTTAATGGTAGTTTCAACTTTCTTATGCCCCAGGGCAAAACGAATGTCATTCAAATCCCATCCTTCTTTTCTTCTTTCCTCCGCAAAATAGTGTCGGAGCTGATGCGGATGGGAATTGATATCCGTTTTTTTGGATAGCCTTTTCAACATGCTATACACAGAATCCGCATCTAATGGCTCTCCTTTGTTTTTTCCAGTTAATTTTGTAAATAGATACTCCGAGTTCATCAGACTTTTTCGGTTATCAGAAATGTACTTAACCAAGAACTCAAAAGTTGTATTACTTAACAAAGCCATTCTATATTCTGCATTTTTTGCTCTTGCCAAGTTGGTATTGGATTCACGATACCTTACCCGAACCGTCCTTCTTTCAAAATCAATATCTTCGGTATAATGGATTCCCAGAATTTCCCCTAATCTAAGACCGGTTTCTGCCATCATTGCTATCAGCAATCGATCTCTATCATTCGTACAGGCATTTATCAGCTCCTGTATTTCTTCGGATGTTATTTCTTCCAGATTAGGTTCTTCTTCTTTGAAGAAACCTTTAAACGAATTCACTGCATTTTGATGATTTACTCCCATACTGTCAAAATATGATACTTTTTTTACTCGTAAGACTTTAAGCATTGGCAAAACATCTTCCAGTGCCAAAAACTGGTAGTATCTGAAAACTGCACCAAGATACATATTGCAGGTCTTATTGCTCGTCTGTGTATTATGCTCAGTATGCTTTCCACCCTTAACCCAATACAAGAAATCAATAAAATGTTTATTCTGCTCTGAATAGGATAGCAATGTAATCTCATCCAATCCTATCGTTTGCTCCTGCAGATAATTGTAATAATATGAAAGTGCGAAGGCTGCGGATTTTACAGTATTCGGAGAAGCATTAATCTGATCCAGATGCTTCAAATACTTTGATGGAAGGATTTCAATTTCTTCAATATCAGAAATAATCAAAAAACGTGGTCTATTATCTTTCAAAACCGAAACAACCCTATATTTCAATCCACAGCCCTCCTTCCTTTCGTTTTGATTTGTTTGACTTCTTTGACTTCTTAATTCTACATTATACACAAAGAAGTCAAAATGTCAATTACGTTTTTGATTTCTTTGACTTTTGCAAGAATATCAATAAAGCATTTTTTGATTTCTTTATGTTTTAAATTGATTTTTAGGGATATAATTGATAAGATAAAATACAAGAAGTCAATTTATACAAAGTCAAAGAAGTCAAGAGGAGATTTGCATGAACGAATTTATATCAAATTCAGGCACACTAATAAATCCTGACAGCGTTTACGATCAGGAAAGATTCATCAATATACTTCAAATCATTTTACAGAAAAAAACACAAAAAGAATTATCTGAACAAACAGGCTTAAATAATGCAACCATTTCACGAATGCTCAACGGTGCCCGATCTGGAAGACCATATAAAAGCACTATTGATAAAATTGCAAAAGCCATTGATGATCCAGAACTTATCCAAGAATTATATGATGCAACGGGATATTCTTCTAAGAAAATACAGGAACGGAAAAAGATAATTGCAGACAATGGATTTTCTCTGGATCTCTCTACTGTTCAGGTGCATGAAAAATTTTTTTCTACCTTAATGCGTGGACTTTCCATGATGACAAGTCTGCATAAAGTTGAATGGACAATAAAATCCGGAACACCCAGATCATACGATTATTTAATTGAATTAAAAGAGGGAACTATAGATTATTGGTATATTAGATATGTAGATAGAATTACTTCTGATGAAGAAAGAAAAAAAGCCTTAACTGCCATTTATGGAGAATTTGCAAAATTGAAATTGGACGGAAAAATCAAAGTTTCTTGCGCCACTCCTTCTTATGAAGATTATGATTATTTTATTACAATTCCGCCATACCAATTAAATACAAATGCTTCTATTATACATTTTGATTCTGAACTCGAAAGATTTGCAGACGAAACCTTTTTAGAGACAGCTTTACCACTTAAAGAAAATATTCCTGTTAAGGATTTTTGTAATCTTACCGAATCACTGATACTATAACTTTTTGGTTTTATCACAGAGAGAGTTGCTTATGGCTCTCTCTTTTTTTAACGCTTCCTCCTCCCATGTTCTAACTCATTATGGCAAATCATTTTCTAAAGCAAGTATCGCCTAGAGTAACTCAAAATCCCATTTCTGGATTATGATTCTCTGACGAACTTAATGGAGATTACGATTCCCCATACCCTCAATATCACAAAATATCAAATTTTGCTATTAGCTCATAATAAATTTTCGCAGCTATCTGTTTTTGCACTCATAGTTATCAAAAGCTTTTTATAACCATCTGCTTCTACCAGTAACAAAATGTCAATAGTTTTTTAATCACTTTTTCAAAAAAGGCAAAAAAATAGAACGTATAGATTATTTCCATACGCTCTATCTCACATTTCATATTAAATTTTTGAATTCTACAAACTTGAATTTGTAATTACATTCCATACATATTGGCATTCTTTACAAGTACTTTATCACCCTTTTCTAATTGTTCCTTGGAAATTCCTCGTAACCCAAGTCCAACATGCTCTGTTTTATATCCACAACCATTTGCTTTTCGTTCTTTTGTATGTACATCGACAGTAGTAATTCTGGTTTCTAAGATATCTCCATTTGCTTTATAAATACATGCATTTTCCCCTTCTCTGCACATCCCTGTTAATATGTTTCCTGTGGCAACTGTTCCAACTCCCATAATTGTAAATATATCATCAATAATCAATTCAAAATCTTCTTTTAAACACGATGGAACATCTAATCTGCTCATGTATTCTGTTTCTCGTTCTTTTTTGCTTTTACCAAATAATCCCATGGTATTCCTCCTTTAAAACTTCCGATTTTTCGTTCTCAGCGACTTCCCAATAAATGGGAATTGTTCTACTTCTTCATCTTTTTAATATCCAGATACAGCCCATATCCCAGAAAAAGGATTCCAATAATAAACGCAATACCAGCCGCTATTGCTAAAAAAGGACCTACACATTCAAGACCGGCTGCAAATAAAGTGGCATTCCACGAAACTACTCCACTCATAAATATCGCAGCGGAAATATATCGTGCAGAAATTAAAACTGCTGACATGAAACAGAAAATAGCACCTACAATTTTGTTTTCCATTTAAATTACCTCCAAATACCGATTTGTTACTCACATGATATCATATTTTTTCTTCCATTACATCCACCTAATTTTAATACACTGCCTGTCGACTTGCTTCTGTAACCAGCATCCGGTTAATCTTCTCCTGCATTGTTTCCTTTGCATTTTCATTGAAATGATAACGGACAACATAGACTGTCTGCCCGATTTTCTTTGTAAATGTGTTACCCTCTGTTTTTGTATTCATCATTTTTTCCATAATCATTTCTCCTTTCTTTTGGAGCCCCAGCAGAGAGTCATTCCATTGGTCTCTGTCAGAACATTATTCTTTAAATCAGACCCAAAATGGGCACTTCCAGTTTCACAGGCTACCTATATATAGCCTTTTCATTTTTGCTTGCAAAAAGCCTTGTGATCACAGCACTTTTTTAACGTAAAAAGCGTTTTAATATGATGCAGCCAACGACAAGAAGCATATCTAACAAATATCATTGTCTATCACTTCTGTTTTCTCTGCCGATATCTCTCTGGTTAATGCCTAATAATCTTCCCTGCCAGACAAGACGATAAGTACAGCGTTTGCTTCTATCGTGTTTCCAAATACTTTCTTCCATCATCCGATGGTTCTTCATCAAGTTCCGGTCCGTGACGTTTACAGATATCTAAAAACATTGTCCGGCAGGCAGAATCGGCTGCAGATTCAAAATTTTATTATTCAAAAATAAATAAAAATGGATTCCACCAAAATACCCATCACCAAAAATGTACTGGACACTTCTATTCATTATATTTGCACCAACAACTTGAAGTTATCTTCCTGCTTACGACTTTCCAACAACATAAACTCCAAATATCATTTTGATAATATAAAGATACTTCTTTCTTACCCCAGAGCAAGATCCACCTGTGTTTAACAATATTGTCTTTCATCACAATATTCTCTCATCAGGTTTTCATCTTGCTGGGGATTCCCCAAACCCATTTTTCTATTTATGCCGAGGTCTCAGTACACACTAGTATAGAATAAATTAAATTTCTGCTATATATTTTTGAGATGATGTATGGTA
>CALFLL010000025.1 GCA_937880845.1 uncultured Drancourtella sp. | reverse complement strand
GAGGAAGCGGCATCGGTTTAATATAGCAATTATTTATTATTCGCTGTACTAGATACAACTAAAAAATGAGGGCTACCAGCATTTTACAGCTAGTAGCCCTCTATATGAAAAAATATTAAGGAGTGCCTAAAGGATTAAGGTAACTTGATTACCTGTCCGATGTTAATAAGGTTTTTATTTTTGATACCATTGAGCTTAACCAGAGTATCTACAGTAGTTCCATACTTTTTAGCGATCTTGCTAAGAGTATCTCCCTTAACTACTGTGTAGGTCTTAGCGGATCCTCCGCCTGTCTTACCAGAAATATCTCCAGCATTTACCCAGCCATATACAGTAGAGCCCTTACCAGAGATAGCCTGTAAATGATACGGATGTACCGCACCCTCAGCCTTGTTAGTTATCTTAGCCTGTCCTGCCTTACAACCGTATGCAACGCCACTAGCTGTAGAGCTGGTATAGTGGAGGCATCCTGTAAAGTTTACAATATCTCCAATATTGTAAGAGCCTCCTCCGTTACCAGATGGCTTAGGAGCCTCCTCTTTAGTAGCCTTAGAGCTGTACTTAGGAGTAACAAAGCCTCTGATATACTTACCGTTTACTGCAAGATCTCTATAGCCTACAGCGTTACTCTTGTTACCCTCAATAACCTTAATAACGCCTCCAGATACAGATACTACAATACCGATATGATCCGCACTACCTGTATTATCTCCTACTCCGCTATCATCCCAATCATAAAGGATCATATCTCCAGCGGATGGAGTGTAAGCATCATTCTCTACCCAGATACCCATATTTTTAGCAAGCTGGATAAACTGATTACAGCTACACTCTCTAGGGATAATATCTGTAAGCCCTGCCTTGATACCTACAGCGGATGCAAAAGTAGCACACCACGCATCTGTATACTTTACAGCATAACTTCTAGGGAGTGGCTTACAAGCGTTATAAGTATCAATAATCTTTTTATGGGATCCGTCACTCTCTTTACAGCCTAACCAACCCTTAGCGATCTCAACAACCTTTGATCTAATTTCTTTCTCTGTCATAATAATACCTCCAATATAAACACTTAAAAAGGAGAGCCCTGTAAAGGCTCTCCCTGTCTGTCTGATAAATATATTTACTGTGGAGCTGTATAGCTCTTTGCTCTGGCACTATCGCCTAATCCCTTTGTAGTCGGATCGTTCAGAGTGTTCCAAACCGATACCACCACTAAAGAGAGTACATAAGGATTAGAGATAGCTCCTACAATGAGCTCCCCTACCTTACTCCATGTGGTAAGATCCTGTGCTGTAAGTCCTGCATACGCAAGCACAGGAGTTAAAATACTAAGTACAATCTGTACCCAGAATACAGGATTTTTTACTCTAACTTTTAAATTCATACTGTACCTCCTTGTGAGTTTGTTAATAGTTGCTACGATACCTCAAAATGAGGTAAAGAGATAAATTGGATCCCCTCCTTACTTTAATCCTACAGAAACCGCTACCATTACACAGCCCTCGTTAGAGTGAATCTGGATCTCTTTCTCCCAGTTATATTTTACAGAGTTTACTCCGCATACAATAAGAGTTTTAATGAGCTCTTTCTTTCTGGCTACACAAATATCAATACTCTCCTTTGTCTTGCCTAAGCCCTGCTCATCTCCGATAAGTAAAGAGTTTTTCTCCATTCCATAATTAAAAGCCTCGATCTGATGAGGGAGGGGAGCTGTCTTAAAATCAAAATCTCTTACAGGCTTAATACCCTTTAGCCTCTCCTGTGTAGCCTCCCTTTTATCCTCGATCTCCTTAGTATTGAGAGCTTGTACTACAGCCTCCTCACTTTTGATATTGCTAAGCCCTACTTTCTCTATGAGAGCTGGTAGCTCATGTGCTGGGATCTCCCACGCTCTATCCTCTGGTAAATATCTCCGCTCTGCCAGCTCTTTTACCTTAGCTACAGTAGTGGGATCGTATCTAAATGAGATTTTAAAAGCATCATCAAAATAAGTACCTTTTTCCAGTTTTTCTACTGTTATCATAAAAATAAACCTCCTGTGATTTAGTCTTTATATAACTTAATCACAGGAGGTAAATATATTTAGATAACCCCTATATAATTTATGCTACTAACTGCACATAAAGCCCCAGCTTTCTAGTACAGTACATATAATCCTCTAAGTAGTGGATCATGCTTTCAGTATGTATCTTGGAACATTTGGACCAAGAAGGCCATAAATTTCCCCTTGCTTTGCTGTTAACGAAAGATGATCGACCGCAATCTTTTTTGGATCTTTTGTATGTGACTCCTGCATCTGCTTTTTGTTCAGCTTATAGATTTTCGTAAGATTCCGAATTTCAATTTCAGCCTGTTGATTCATAACTTTCCCTCCTTTTCCCTCTTGTTATGCTACTAAACTTTCTCTTATCTTGGCATGTCTTTTTCACTTCGTCAAGAGAATCTTTTGATAATTTTACCCCCCCCCTATAATTTTTGTCAATATTTTCTTTCATGCTCTTTAATTTTTTCTATTTTTAACAATTTTTCTTTTATTTTCAATCCTCCGGCATATCCGGTCAATTTGCCCCCTGTTCCGATCACTCTGTGACACGGAACAATGATTGCAATAGGATTGTTATGGTTTGCCCCTCCTACTGCCCGACAGGCTTTTGGATTTCCGATCTGCTCGGCAATGTCTTTATATGTCCTTATTTCCCCGTACGGAATCGTACGAAGTGCTTCCCATACTTTTTTCTGAAAAGGCGTTCCTTCCATGTAGATCGGCAGTTCAAATGTTTTTCTCTTTTTGTCAAAATACTCTTGGAGCTGCTTTTGTGTTTCCAGAAGAAGGGGCGTGTCTTTCTCTTCCCATTCCTCTCCTTTCATATAATCCTTTATATCCTCGGTTCCCGGAAAGCCAAGCATCACCAAAGCAGCTTTTCCGTCTTTTTTCTTTTCACCTGCCACCATTTTCCCTACAGGTGTTTGCATCATTTTGATTTTGATCACCGTTTTTTATTCTCCTTTTTATACAAACTGACTTTCATAAAGCCTTGCATAAAATCCGTTTCTTTTCAGCAATTCTTCATGTGTTCCCTGCTCAATGATATCTCCGTCTTTCATCACAAGGATCATATCTGCAGTACGGATCGTGGATAATCTATGTGCAACAATAAAACTGGTCCTTCCTTCCATCAGCTTTTCAAACGCTTTCTGTACTTTCATTTCTGTACGCGTGTCAATAGAGGAAGTTGCTTCATCCAAAATCAGTACAGGAGGAAGTCTTAACATGACTCTTGCAATACAAAGAAGCTGTTTTTGTCCTTGTGAAAGATTACCTCCTTCTTCTGAAATGACCGTATCATATCCTTGTGGCATTCTCATGATAAAACTGTGTGCATGGGCTTCTTTTGCCGCATATATAATCTCTTCCCGTGTGGCATCCGGTTTCCCGTATGCAATATTTTCTGCAATTGTTCCTGATTTAAGCCATGTATCTTGAAGGACCATCCCATAATTTTCCCTCAAGCTTCTTCTTGTAACATGTCGTATATCTGTTCCTTCCATGCAGATTGCTCCTTCATCCACATCGTAAAACCGCATAAGAAGATTGATCAGAGTTGTTTTTCCGCACCCGGTCGGACCTACCAACGCAACTTTCTGTCCCGGCTTCACGGAAAGATTTAAATGTTTCAGAAGAGGAACATCTTTTTTATAAGAAAAGCTGACATCGCATATTTCCACATTTCCGTTTACTTCTTTTAGCTCCACCGCATCATGATCTTCCGGTTTTTCTCCCTCTTCTTCTATAAATGCAAAGACTCTTCCTGCACACGCAAATGCATTTTGTAATTCTGTTACCACGCCGGAAATTTCATTAAAAGGTTTCGTGTATTGATTTGCATAAGTCAAAAAACAAGATAGCTGTCCTACACTGATCATTCCGTTCATGGCACTTAAGGCTCCGCCGATTCCTACTCCCATATATACAAGATTATTTACAAATCGTGTACTTGGGTTTGTAATGGAAGAAAAGAAAATTGCTTTCAGACTGCATATTTTCAGCCTCCCGTTGATTTCGTCAAATCTTTCCTGGGCCGTGTTGCCATATCCAAATGCCTGTACCACTTTCTGATTTCCTACCATTTCATTTACAAGAGATGTCATCTGTGCTCGTGTTTCGGACTGCTTCTTAAACATCATGTATGTTTTTTTCGCAATAAATCCTGCCACAAAAAAAGAAAGTGGGGTAATAAAAATGACGATCAGCGAAATTTTCACATTAATAGAAAGCATGAAGATCAATGTAGCAACAATCGTAACTGCTCCGGTAAAAAATTGTGTAAATCCCATTAAAAGTCCATCTGAGAACTGTTCTACATCCGTAATGATGCGGCTGATAGTATCTCCGTTTGAATGACTGTCCACATAAGACAAAGGCAGTGTTTCCAGTCTTTGAAAGGCTTTCATCCTCACATCTTTTACAACACGATATGTGATCTGATTATTACAAAGGTTCATAAACCACTGGCAAAGTCCCGTAATCAAAATGATACATCCGATTTTTTCCATGATCGGAAACAGTGCGGAAAAATAAACTTCATCCTTTCCCACAATATAATCAATACCATCTCCTACCAAAATCGGTGCATACAATGTTAAAATCACAGATACCGCCGCAAAAATGAGAGAAAGCACAACAAAATGACTGTATGGTTTTATATAACGCATTACTTTTTTTAATGTATCGCTTTTGTTTTCCTTAGGCATATGTTTTTGCCTCCTTTTCTGTTACCTGAGACAGGCAGATTTCTTCATAAACCGGGCAGATTTTCATAAGCTGTTCATGTGTACCCATACCTACGATTTTTCCATCATCAAGAACAAGGATTCGATCTGCCTGCATAACAGAAGATGCCCTCTGAGATATCACGAAAACCGTCATATCCTTCAAACCGCCGACTGCTTGTCTTAGTTTTGCATCCGTAGCAAAATCCAATGCCGATGCACTGTCATCCAATATCAAAATTTCAGGATGTTTTACAAGTGCCCTGGCAATCGTAAGGCGCTGCCTTTGACCTCCCGAAAGGTTCTTTCCGTTTTCGTTTATCAGAGTATCCAGTCCGTCTTTTTTGCTATGGATTATCTCCTCTGCCTGAGCGGTTTTGATTGCTTCCAGAATTTCCCCGTCGCTTGCCTTTTCATTTCCCATTTTCATGTTTTCCCTGATACTTCCTCGGAAGAGAACTGCCTTTTGAGGAACTACTCCGATTTTCTTTCTCAAAGAATTGATTTTATACTCTTTCACATCCAACCCATTTACAAATACCTTTCCTTTATCCACATCATAAAAGCGCGGAATCAGATTTATCAATGTTGACTTCCCGGAACCTGTTCCTCCGATGATTCCGATCATCTCTCCTCTTTTTACCTCAAAATCCAGATCTTCCACTGCATATCCATTACTTCCCGGATATGCAAAGGAAACATGCTCAAACCGTACGATACAGTCTTCTTTTTCATTTTTTTCCTTTTTCCCTTCTTTCACTGATGGCTTCAGTTCAAAGACTTCATTGACACGATTCGCACAGGCCAGTGCCTTTGTGAAGCTGACGATCAGATTGGAAAGTGCGATCAACGCAAGAAGAATCTGAGTCATATAGTTTACAAGAGCAATCACTTCTCCCTGTGTCATTCCTCCAAGATAGACTTCTTTCCCTCCAAACCATAGGATTGCTATGGTTGCCGCATTTACAATCACATAAGTAGCAGGATTTAAAAGAGCCGAAATTTTCCCTACAATCATCTGTGCGGCAAGAAACTTTGTATTTTGTTCTTCAAATTGCTGCTTTTCTTTTTCTTGCATCCCAAATGCCCGCACAACACGGATTCCATCCAGGTTTTCTTTGGTTGTTAAAAGAATCCGGTCTAATCCCCTTTGTACTTTTTTATAAAGCGGGATAGACAAAACCATGATTCCATAGATCACCGCTGCCAAAAGAGGAACTGCCAGGACAAAAACCAGAGCCAATTTTACATTAATGGTAAATGCCATGATCATGGCACCGATTACAATAAAAGGAGATCTTAAAAACAGACGTAAAACAAGATTCACTCCGGACTGTACTTGATTAATATCGCTTGTGATCCTTGTTACAAGTGTGGCACTTCCGGCCTTATCCACTTCTGCATAGGAAAGTTCCTGAATATGCCGAAACATATCATGTCTTAACTCTGTTCCGAATCCAACAGAAGCTTTAGCTGCAAAGTACTGAGCCGTCAGCGAACAAGTAAGGCCCAATGCCGCAAATAAAATCAGAACTCCTCCCATTCGTAAAATATATCCCATGTCCTGCTGCCGGATTCCCGTATCAATCATCCTTGCCATGATCAATGGGACAATCAGTTCAAAACACGCTTCCAACAATTTAAACAAAGGTCCGATGATACTTTCTTTTTTGTAATTTTTCAAATACTTTAACAATTTCCTCATCATTTTTCTCCTAATTTTATATTGATTTTTATTATACGTTTTTCTCATCAAACCTGCAAGTAACTTTACTGACGGTAAACGGAAAAGACTTTCTTTATTTTTCTTAAAACTTTCGAAGTTTTATTGTCTTTATTCAAAAATCTTTTTATACTTAAATTATAGAAACCACTTTAAGGAGGACAACATAATGTCAATTCATGTAAATACAACACACTTCACGGAAAAGCCTAATTGTACCGATCGGCTTCCAAAAGAGCAGCGTGTTTATGATCTGTTGGATTCTCTGAAGATTCCATATGAAGGAATCGATCACGATGCTGCTGATACCATTGAGGACTGTAAGGCCGTAGAAGAAGAACTTGGCGTAAAAATCTGTAAAAACCTGTTTTTACGTAACCGTCAAAAAACAACCTTTTTCCTTCTTCTTATGCCCGGAGACAAAAAGTTTTTGACAAAAGATCTGTCTGCTCAGCTTGGAATTTCCCGACTTTCTTTTGCAGAACCGGAATTTATGGAACAATATCTTGATATTACTCCCGGTTCTGTCAGCATTCTTGGTTTGATGAACGACTCAGAACAAGATGTTACGCTTCTGATCGATGAAGATTTATTGAAAGATGAATATGTAGGCTGTCATCCATGTATCAATACTTCCACATTAAAACTTCCTATGGATGATATTATCGAAAAATTTTTAAAACATACTCATCACCGCCCTACGATCGTCAAATTGTAAATAGAATGGAGGTGTATAAATGATTGCCGTATTTTTGGCTCCCCTCTATCTTTTTGTCAATATTTACATATTAAGATGGCTGCTTCGATGGATGGAGGCATGTCACCACCATTTTAAGAAAAGATGGGTGCGTGTAACTGTTATTGCTGTTTATATGTTTGTTGCGTTTTCTCTGGTTTTGGCATTTTTCTGTCCGCCGGGAAAACTGCAGCGAGTCCTAAAATATCTGAGTAATTATTGGCTTGGAACGATGATCTATATCGTGCTTGTAGTGATCATCGTGGATATCATCCGCATAATCCTCAAACACAGTAAAAAAGTCGATCAGAAAAAGCTTGCATCCAGACGTACTTTCGTAACAAACGGAACTTTTTGCATCGTATTGATCTTGGTCATCACTCTTTCCGGCGTTTTTAACGCCCATAACATCCGCACAACAGATTATAAGGTTTCTATCAATAAAACAGCGGGAAATCTGGATTCTCTTAACATTATCCTTGTTGCCGACTTGCATCTTGGTTACAGCATCGGAACGGCACAGATGAAAAAAATGGTAAAAAAAATCAATGCCCAAAATCCTGACTTGGTCGTGATAGCCGGGGATATTTTTGATAATGAATACGAGGCGTTAGATGACCCTGACCGTTTAGCCAAAATACTTTCCGGTATTGACAGTACATACGGAACCTATGCATGTTATGGAAACCATGATATTCAGGAACCAATCCTTGCCGGTTTTACTTTTAATCAAAAAGGCAAAAAAGTCAGTGATCCAAGAATGGACAAATTTCTGAAAGACGCCGATATCCGTCTTCTCAGGGATGAAAGCGTACTGATCGATAAGTCCTTTTATCTTTACGGAAGACCTGATTATGAACGTCCGGGCCGCGGTATTACCAAGCGAAAAACTCCAAAAGAATTTACCGCAGACCTGAACAAAGATCTGCCGATCATCGTGATCGACCATGAACCCCGAGAACTTCAGGAACTTGCCGATGCCGGCGTAGATCTGGATTTGTGCGGACACACACATGACGGACAGCTTTTCCCCGGAAATATCATTACAAAATTTTTCTGGGAAAATTCCTGCGGTTATCTGAAAAAGGATAATATGCATAATATTGTAACTTCAGGTATCGGAGTATTCGGTCCGAATATCCGAGTCGGAACCCGAAGTGAGATTTGTAATGTTCATGTGACATTCCAATAAAAAAGACTGTGATCCGACCTGTTTTTCAGTAGTCAAAATCACAGTCTTTTTTTTATATTATATTTTTTTCGGATTTTCGTCCACAACAATATGAACATATTCCGACGGTGTCCACAAAATCGGTTCTCCCGCTTTCAAAGATTTCTTTACATCAATAAGCCTTTGATTGGAAGATCCTCTGAACAAAAGATCTACCTGCTTTAGCTCTTCTACAAATCGTCCGTCTACGATCACATCAATGGAATCCAACATCTCTTTTGTTTCCTTCCACTTCGGAAGCATCCCTTCTATAATCTCCTTATCAAACAGATATCCGGAATAACACCAGATGGACAGATCCGGGAATTTTTCCTTTACCCGTTTTAAAAACGGTGCCAACACCTTCTGGTTTTCATATTCAAAAGGCTCTCCTCCAAGTAATGTAAGACCACGGTAATAGCTTTTCTCCAGTTCTTTTAAAATCATCTTTTCCGTTTCTCCCGTAAACGGCTCTCCATAATCAAAATCCCATGCTTCACGGTTGAAACATCCCTTGCATCGATGTGTACAGCCACTTACAAAAAGCGATACTCTTATTCCCGGTCCGTTGGCCACATCCCATCTTTTGATATCTGCATAATTCATAATCAGCAAGCTCCTTTAATTATAAATGCATCACTCTGCTTTTAATCTCTTTTGTTTTCCCCGGATTCCAGAAATTTTCTCCCAGATATCCACATGTTCTTCTTGTCACATTCATTTTTGCTTCATCTTTGTTGTGACATACCGGACATTCCCATTCAAAGTCATCATTGATCATAATCTCACCGTCATATCCGCATACCTGACAATAATCAGACTTTGTATTAAATTCCGCATACTGGATATTATCGTAGATAAATTTCACAACCTCTTCTACCGCTTCCAGATTGTTGTTCAAGTTCGGTATTTCCACATAAGAAATACATCCTCCCGTACTGATTTTCTGGAACTGACTTTCAAATTCAAATTTATCAAATGCATCGATTTTTTCTCTTACATCCACATGATAAGAATTAGTGTAGTATCCCTTATCCGTAATATCTTTGATACTTCCGAATTTCTTTTTGTCCAGTTCGGCAAATCGATAACACAGACTTTCTGCCGGTGTTCCGTAAAGTCCGAATCCCAGTCCCGTTGTTTCTTTCCATGTATCGGTTGCGGCACGAAGACGATTCATGACTTTCAGGGCAAATTTCTGTCCTTCTTCTGTTGTATGACTCTTTCCGGTCATGAGCTTTGTAACTTCATAAAGACCGATATAACCAAGGCTCAATGTGGAGTAACCTCCATGGAGATACTTATCGATTTTTTCTCCCTTTCCAAGACGTGCAATGGCACCATACTGCCAGTGTACCGGACTGACATCGGAAACGGTTCCTTCCAGTGCTTTATGTCTGCACATCAATGCCTCAAAGCAGATAGAAAGTCTTTCATCCAGAATCTGCCAGAATTTTTCCATATCTTGTCCTGCGGCAATTCCGATCTGAGGCAGATTCAGACTGACAACGCCCTGATTAAATCGTCCTTCCCATTTATAATTTCCGTTTTCATCTTTCCAAGGAGAAAGGAACGAACGGCATCCCATCGGTGAGAATACATTTCCTTCATAGTTTTCTTTCATTTTCTTGGCAGAAATATAATCCGGATACATTCTTTTTGCAGAACATTTGACAGCTAACTTTGTGAGATAATCGTATTCTCCGCCGCTCATGTTGTTATCTTCATTTAACACATAAACAAGTTTCGGAAATGCCGGTGTTACATACACTCCGGATTCATTTTTGATCCCTTCGATTCTCTGACGGAGGATTTCCTGAATAATCATTGCATTCTCTTTTGCATAAGGATGAGATTTATCCGGATTTAAGAACAATGTCACAAACGGAGACTGTCCGTTTGTTGTCATCAGAGTATTGATCTGATACTGGATCGTCTGTACACCGGAACGAAGTTCATCCTGAAGTCTGTCTTCTGCCAACTGTTGCATCAATTCTTCAGAAATCAGTCCTTCATATTTTTCTCTGTATTTTCTCATATATTTTTCACGGCTTCTGTGAAGATACTTACCAAGATGACGGATATCCACAGATTGTCCTCCATACTGGCTGCTTGCCACCGATGCAATGATCTGTGTCATGACGGTACATGCAACATGGAAACTCTTTGGTGATTCGATCAGCTTTCCGTTCATGACGGTACCGTTATCCAACATATCTCCTATATTCACAAGACAGCAGTTAAAAATCGGCTGCAAAAAGTAATCCATATCATGGAAATGAATCACGCCTTCTTCATGAGCCTTAACGATTTTTTCTGGTAAAAGCACCCTTTTCGTTAAATCTTTTGATACTTCTCCCGCAATATAATCACGCTGTGTGGATGCAAGGATGGAGTTTTTGTTTGAATTCTCTGTTTTTAATTCCGAATTTTCTCCACGGATCAGTTTTAAAATCGAATCATCCGTTGTATTAGACTTTCTTACCATGGCTCTTGTATAACGATAAATGATATACTTCTTGGCAAGAACATATTTTCCTTCTTCCATCAGTTTCTGCTCAATGATATCCTGAATATCTTCTACTGCCATGCTTTCCATTTTCCGATTTTCAATAGAGGCAATGATATCGTAAATCTTTTCTTCCGAAATCTTTTCTTCCTTTGCCACCTCGTTATTTGCCTTATGGATCGCATAAACAATCTTTGTTCTGTCGTATTCTACTTCTCGCCCGTCTCTTTTTATTACCTTCATATCCATTCTATCCTTTCTGTCGTTTTCCTTTCTTTTGGCAAAGATCACGACCTTGATTGATTTACATTCAAAATGCTGCCTCTTGTGGCAGCATTCATAATTATAGCAGAACCGATTCTCTTTTTCCACCATATCTTGTATTTTTTTTGTTTTTTTACTATATATGGTATTTTCAGTTTATTCTTACTATTTTAGTCTTCAATGAATTTTACGGCTGTTCCGTAAGCCATTACTTCTGCTGCCCCCTGCATGATCGCACTTGAGGCGTACCTGATATTGATGACCGCATCAGCTCCCATCTGTTCGGCATCTTCTGCCATCCGTTTTGTTGCTATGGCTCTGGATTCGTTCATCATTTCTGTGTAAGAAGTCAATTCTCCGCCTACGAGCGTTTTAAAACTGTTCATAATATCTTTCCCCGCATGAGCAGATTGAACCATCGTTCCCCTTACAAGACCAATCATTTCAAATTTTTTCCCTGTTATATAATCCGTATTTACCAAAATCATAACCTTTCCTCCTTCTGTATTTTTCTTACTTTCTATTATGCTACCTGACAACTTAATCTTCAAGTTATTTCAGTTGCAATTTTTACAGAAAAATTATATACTTTTCTTATCCTTATCTAATGACACATAACTGTCGGAATAAAAGAAAAATACAGAGAAACAGAGGTAATGCTTATGAAAAAAAAGGTTGTTGTCGCATTAGGACACCGCGCACTTGGAACAACGCTTCCTGAACAGCAGGTAGCGGTTAAAAAAACAGCCAAATCGATTGCCGATTTGGTTCAGGAAGGGTATCAGGTTGTCATTACTCACAGCAATGCTCCTCAGCTCGGCATGATCCACACGGCTATGAATGAATTTGGAAAAAATCACTCCGATTATACACCTGCCCCAATGAGTGTATGCTCCGCAATGACACAGGGGTATATCGGCTTTGACTTACAAAATGCCATCCGTGAGGAATTATTAAACAGAGGGATTTACCGTTCTGTCAGTACAATTCTGACTCAAGTAACCGTTGATCCGTATGACGAAGCATTTTATACTCCAACCAAAATCCTTGGACGCTATATGTCTGCAGAAGATGCTGCCGCAGAACGTAAAAAGGGAAACTATGTTGTAGAAGAACCAGGCAAAGGATTCCGTCGTATTGTTTCCGCTCCAAATCCCGGAAAGATTGTAGAGATTAATGCGATCCGTGCATTATGCGATGCCGATCAGGTTGTGATTGCCTGCGGAGGCGGCGGTATTCCGGTTCTGGAACAGGACCATCATCTGAAAGGAGCCAGTGCCGTTATCGAAAAAGATCTGACTGCCGGAAAACTGGCCGAAGAACTGGAAGCAGATGCATTGATCATCCTGACAAGCGTAGAAAAGGTTTGTATTAACCGTGGTAAAGAAAATGAAGAACAGCTTGGAGAAATCACGGTTGAACAGGCAAAACAATATATGGAAGAAGGACATTTCGGTGTTTATAATATGCTTCCGAAATTCCGTGCTTCCGTTTCCTTTATAGAAAAAGGCGAAGGACGATGTGCTTACATCACTTCACAGGAAGCTCTGAAAGAAGCTCTAAAAGGACATACCGGAACGGTTATCCGCTAGTGCCGAAAGCAAAGGACATCCCCCGCTTTTTATAAAAGCGGGGGATGTCCTTTAAATTTCCTTTTCCAGAACTAGCTTTTTAATCCTGTCATCAAGATGATGTTCGGTAATATATGTATACACGCTTTTCGGGACCATATGCCCCCATTCTTTTCCTTCTATGATCAGATTCCTGACCTCTGTAGCTGTTATTCCTTTTTCTTCCGTTGGCTTGTTCCATAATATCTCCACATGCAGGCCCAAACCTTTCAAAATTTCATACTTTTCTTCTCCCCATTTATCGCAAATGCTCATATAGTATGTAACATCCGATGGTGCATACTGAAAAATACACTCCGGCCTGTTTATCGGAAAAGGCACGATTTCAAACTCCTCTCTGGGAATGTGAAACTCCATCATTGCATCTCTGATCATTTCATACCGTTCAAAATAGGTAAACGGATTGTTGACCTTTTTTGATCGGTTCCGGTCATTTTCACTTTGACACACATAGCTGCTGTCCGGATTGGAAATTCCGATGATCAAAATCTTACATCTTTTTTTTGCTTCCATCAGATATTCCATATGCTTTAAATGAAGCACCTGAAACCTACCGTGAATTACCCCACACTCTTCCATTCTGTTTGCTTCCTTTCTCTTTATCGACTTTTGCTTTGTTCATTGATCCAGTCTGTTATGGCCCGGAATCCTTCTTCGTCCGCCGGGAATTTTTTCCGTGTTATTTCTTCTTCCGGCGTCACATCGTAACAATAAGGTTCCTTCCATACCGCCGCTTCCAGATGATCTTCCACAAGGGCAATCCGAAATCTTGTATCCGGCGCAGTACTTCCCATATACACTGCTTTTTTATAGTAAGCAATTCCATATAAATCTTCTCGTTTTACCATATGCTTTTCATCCTTTTTATGATAGAATTATTTTATACATCAGATTTTTCATAGAAATATTTTATAGTTTATTCCTCAAAAGGCGGTGACAGCAATGACACATCACAATTATTTTGATCTTTTTCTTCATACCATATTTTACAGTCTGCTGACAGCAGCTGCTGCTCAATTACAGGTCAATATTTTCTCACCGGAATTTAACATTTCCCTGGGGATTGTATTTCTTGCGGCTTTTGCCATGCTCTCAGAGCAATTCCCTCTCGTTTTTGTTTCTTCTTTATCCGGAATTTTTGTTGTGATCTCCCGTACATTCTATGGATATATGAACGGTGCTTCCTTTACATCCGCCATAAAAGCTTCCCTTCCCGAATTGATATTTTATATCATTTATGGTATATGTCTTTATATTTATGTAAAAAAACTGCGTTCATCCAAACTTGGCGTCAAAGATTTTCTTGCTTTGTTTTTGTGTGATTACATTGCCAACATTGGTGAATTAACGCTCCGTATTAATATTAATCCATTTTCCGAATCTTCGCAATCAGGAATTCTTCTTGCTGCTTTTCTCAGAACAACATTGATCCTTATTTTCCTTACGGTATTTCGTCGATATCATCTGCTTCTGATACGGAAAGAGCATCAGAATTATTACCGGAATCTGACACTTTTGGTTTCCCGGCTTCAGGAAGAAGTCATCTGGATGCAGAAAAATGCCTCCATGGTAGAATCATCCATGCACGCTTCCTATCAGCTTTACGAAAAACTTCGTTCCAGTGCTTCCTCAAAAGATTTTGCCAAAGATGCTTTGGGTATCGCAAATGACATTCATGAAATAAAAAAAGAATACTTTCTTATCTTGCGAGGCTTATCGGAAGTTCTTAGCATGGATGAAAAAGAGGCGCCACTTCCGATCACAGAGATTTTTTCCATTCTTCAATCTCCGTTGGAGCAGTTTGCCTCTTCTCTTCACAAGGAACTTGTTTACAGCGTTTCCGGTTCTTCATCCACTCGTACCGTACAAAAATTTTGCCTTCTGTCAATATTTCGCAATCTGTTTATGAACGCCGTGGAAGCTTCAAAAGAAGAAAAGGTTCTTTTAACCATCCATATTCATGACGAAGATGAATTTACCGAATGTTCCGTTACGGACAACGGTCCCGGTATTGCACCCGATCTTCTCCCGATGATCTTTGACGCAGGATTTTCCACCAAGATTAATTACGATACGGGTGAAATCAGCAGGGGACTCGGACTTAACATTGTAAAAAATATCGTTGAACAACAATTACACGGCAGTATTGAAGTCCACTCTAAACCCGGTGAAACGACTTTTTTGATCCGGCTGCCCAAAAACATACTGGAGGAAACAAAATGAAATTCTTTTTTATAGATGATGACAAAAATATCCGTACCATCCTGAAAATTTTAATCACAGACCGAAATTTGGGAGAATGTATCGGTTCTGCCGACAACGGAACTGATGCACTGGAAGATATTGCCATCTTACATCCTGATATTGTGATCGTTGATTTATTAATGCCTGAAATGGACGGTATCACTTTCGTTCAGCAGGCCCGTCAGATTTGTCCTGACTGTGCTTATATCATGCTTTCCCAGGTTTCTTCCAAGGACTTGATTTCCAAAGCTTACGAAGCCGGAATTGAATTTTTTATCCAAAAACCGATCAATGCCATCGAAACGGAATCGGTCATACGCAATGTTGCAAAAAGCCTTTCAATGCATCGAACCATCGGACAGGTACAATCTCTTGTTCAGTCAAAACTGAGTCCCATAGTTTCTCAGCCGGAACCGGCTTCGCTCCGGGACAACGGATACCAGAATCGGCTTACCGGGGTTCTTCAAAAGCTGGGGATTATCGGTGAAACCGGAAGTAAAGATATTATCGCCCTTATTACTTACCTTCATGAACACAACGAAACAATGGAGCAACAGACACTCCAGCATCTGCTCGGACATTTTGGCGAAAATCCAAAATCTGTAGAACAAAGAATCCGCCGGGCCGCTTCTGCCGGATTGATCAATCTTGCCCATCTTGGTCTTGAAGATTACTCCAATGATGTATTCCACGAGTTTTCTAACACCCTTTACAATTTTGAACAGGTACGCAAAGAGATGGACTATATCCGTGGCAAAACAAACAAACATGGAAATGTAAAAATCCGACATTTCTTAAATTCTCTTCTTGCCTATTGCGAAAATGTATAACGAAAGGGAGATGCAGTTTTCGACTTTCCGTCTTAACTGCATCTCCCTTTGTATCTATAGGGTTAATGGTTAATCAGCGATGATTTCCGGTTGTAACGTACTTTCAGTATCTGCTTCTGTTTCTTCATTTTTTCTTTTTTCGTAATGTTTCTTAAAGATCTGGCTTCCTACCAGTCCGGCAAGGCTTCCTCCGATTGCCGCAAAGATAACCGCCAAAATCACATTTTTCGGATCATTGAATGCAAATGGTGCCAGAAGTCCCGGAATCGGAGACGCTGTACCAGGAGCATTATTCACAATGTGGAAGACTGCTGCCGAAATTCCTGCCAAACCTCCTCCAAAGAAGTTGGACCCGTAAATCGGAATCGGATGGGATGTGATGATCGGTGCCTGAGTCAGTGGTTCCAACATAACCGCGATTACATTACTCTTATTACCAAGGTGCAAACGCTTGAATACGATACCGTTTGTGAAAGAACCGCCCACACATGCGATTGCTGCAATTCCCATTGCAAGTCCATCCAAACCGATCATGGCCGTCAGAGCCATGGAGCTAAGCGGTGAAGTACATATCATCTTCATAATTCCTCCGAGAAGGAATCCCATAACAAGCGGTGACTGTTCCGCTGCTGCCGTAATCGTTGCTCCGATTCTTGCAAGTGTCATATTTACAATCGGATCAGCTATTGTTGCAACAATAAGGGAAAGTGGTGCAATGATCAAAGCTCCCGCAATCACATTCACACCTTCCGGCAGTTTCTTCTCAATGACCGGAGCGACCAGTCCAACAACATATCCTGCGATAAATCCAGGAAGGATACCAAACTGTCCAAGAACAACACCTGCACAAACTGCAAGTACCGGATTTGCTCCCATACTTAACGGAACTGCGATAGCTGCCGCAACTCCTCCGAATCCACCTGCATTTTCACCGACTGTCCGGAAAAAATCAAATCCAAGCAGATCACCTGTGATATACTTGTGGATTGCCTCTACAAGAAATGTTGCTACCGCCGCATTTGCCATACCGCTCATTGCAAGAGAACCTTTCGGCATTTTCATGCTGAACAGTGAAAATAACGCCAAAGTTAAAAGTAGCATTCCTACTCCGAGTAAAATTGTCACCATATTTCTTCCTCCTTCAAAATTTAAACCCCATAGATTTTTCTAATCTCTTTATCGATGAAACAAATATAACCTACGAGTTTCAAAAAATGACAGGAGGTATCAAAAATAACATAATATTTTTTATTTCTTTTCTTTTTTTATCAATTTTACACATAGACCATGTTACAAAAATATCAATTTTTACCAATGGATTCTTATAAAGGAATACTGTTTCTGATACAAAGAGCCCCATATCCAAGCTGATTATTGGGCCACACTTCATATCCCTGTAACTTTTTTGCCCCTCGTTTCAAATATGCTTTTAATTTCTCCCCGTAAAGATACGGATCATTTCCGTTTATGATCCCCCATTCCATCAAAAGTGCCCCTCCCCCTGAAACAAAGGGTGTGGCAAAGGATGTTCCGGTAAATGAAGCGTATCCTTTCTCGCCTTGAACGGATGTTACATTGACTCCCGGGGCTACGATATCCGGTCTGATCCTATCCCCTTCTTCTCCTCCCCGCCCGGAAAAATCCGCATAAGCCATTGTCCTTGCATCATACGCTCCTACCGCCAAAATCCGTTCCGCCGTAGCTGGAATGGTAATGGTCCGTTCTGCCGTAGGATACAAAAACGCTGTTCCTTCATTCAATACATAACTACTTGGAAGCCACATTTCATATCTGCCTTCCACGATTTTTTCCGGTATCAGTAAAAAAGCCCATTCACCGCTGTTTACATAATCTTTTGACGGAAGAAATTCAAAATAGATTTCCTGTAGTCCGCTGTATGGACTTGGTTCCCCGTAATACATCAAAATTTCCGTTTTTCCTGTCTGAAATCTTTGAGTCCCCATGATCTCCCTGATAGGTCCGATCCTTTCCCCTGACGGAGTTTCCAGGAGAATACCTACAACATCCGTATAATCTTTCCATATTTGTACACTAAAAGCACCTTGTCTTTCCTGAACCGCAAGACTTACCCTTTCTTCCTGACCTTCCGTCAAAATTCCCGATGTATGTCCTGCTTCTGACGCTTCATTTCCCGTCCCCACACTCAATAATGTCCTTCCTGTTTCTGCCGCTTCGTTCAAAAAACGTTCCACCAGAGAAGTCCCGTCATGGGAACCATATGTATTTCCAAAACTGATGTTAATAGATACCGGACGATTCATCTCTTCTGCTTTCTTTGTGATATAATCTGCTGCCTGAAGAAGTTCAACTGTTCTTGGAAATCCATCTCCTTTTGGATTCCCAAGTTTTACAATGATCAGTTCACTTTCTGTTGCCACCCCTTTGTAACGTCCATTACTGTTCTGTCCGTTTCCTGCTGCAATTCCCGCCACGGCTGTTCCATGCCCTGAAGTATCAAAACTCGGTACCAGATTTCTTCGCATACCGACATCTGTCTGGGCAAGTGCCTCATCAATCTGTCCTTTTGTAAATTCTGTACCGATACTATACCCTGCCGGAGCATTTCCCTTTAAAGTCTGATCCCACAAATATTGTATCCGTGTTGTTCCGTCTTCGTTTCTAAAATCCATATTGGCATATTCAATACCGGAATCAATGATTCCGACCAACACTCCTTTTCCGGTTAAACGAAACCGGGGTGTCTGCACTTCATCAATGCAGGACACCCTTCTTCCTTCCTGTACTTCAAAATAAAGCCTTTTTGGTTTTTCGATATAAATGACTTCCTCAAGCCCTGCCAGCTGTTCCAGTCTGCTTTCCTGAATCGTGACAACCGCAAAATTGGACAGAAGCGGTGTTACACTCTCGGAAATACGGGCGACAGGTTCCAGTGTCCCGGAATAAAAAATGATCACATCCCATGTTTTTTCCTCCGGGTCATAACCCACTTCCAGATTTTCTGACTGTATCCGTTCCTGTTGTGTGGCATCCAACGCCAGATTTAAAAGATTTTCTATTTTCTGATTTTCCATTTTTATAGAAATATCCGCTATTGTTTTATTTGCAGTCACCAAACCCCAGATATGGAGCCATACATGCCGGAATAAAATAACCTCTTTCCCTTTGACAAACCGGAGGAAGTTTGTCACCTTTTAAAATATAGCCGCAATTTAAACACATCCACTCCTGCCCTTTAGAACATTCGTAGTATGTTTCATTTTTCAGCATTTCCGCCAGTTTTTCAAAACGCATTCCGTGAATCTTTTCCACTTCGGCAATATGGGAAAATACATAAGAGATTTCTCCAAAACCTTCTTCTGCTGCAATACGGGCAAATGTCGGATAAATACTTTCCTGTTCTTTCCTTTCGTTTTGTACTGCCATATTCAAAAGCTCTACCAAACTTTCCGAGTGATCGATCGGATAGGTTCCGTCAATTTTCACAGAACTTCCTGCTTCCGATTTTAAAAACTCATAAAATCTCTCTGCATGTGCACGTTCCTGGTCTGCCGTAAAAAGAAAAATTTCATGCAATGCAAAAAATCCTTTTTTCCATGATTCTTCTGCAGCAATCGTATACCGATTTCTTGCCTGGCTTTCCCCCGCAAACGCTCTCATCAGGTTTTCTTTCGTCCTGCTATTTGAAAAAACAACAGCCATGATACTTCTACTCCTTTCATCTTTTTACTGAGTAGTATGCATCATGGCTGCCATTTTATGCGTTTTTAATTAAATCCGATGATTCTTCTCATAACCGAATATCCCAAAGAAGAAATTTTGCGTCCTGATCTTCCCGGAAGATTCATGGTTTGTCCAAGAATTCCATATCGGATTTTAAAGTATGTCCCGTAATCCCGCTTTTTAAGGTATGTCCAAAGCTCTTTTTTCTTTTTCAGGTTTTCTTCCTTTTTGGAACGAATACAGATAATAGAAGAAACCGTCATCATAATAGCAAGATATTTTGTCATATAGGCTTTCAGCTTTTTATCCGGAATCATTTTCATTTTATACATATTAATCATGGTCTTTGTCACAAAAATCTGCTGGTCGATCCTTTTGATCATATTTTTTTCGTTTACAGACTGGTCTTCACGTCCGATATAATAACGATATAAATTCACATCCAGATAATAAATCCTGTTAACATACGGAAGCGGATAATACACATAAATGTTGTCCACATAAAAAGTATGTTTCGGAAGTCTGAGCTGACTTAATTTTAAAAGTTCCGTCCGATAAATAACAGAATGCATCAAAATATACTGATCCATTCGAAAATGTCCCATATCTGCCCATCCGAATACTTCGTTTTGCGGCAATGCATTTCTGTAATGGATGACTGTCTTATGCTGTGCTCCCACTTTTTCATATACATAATTGGATATCAGCATATCAATTTCAGTATCTTCCTTCTCGAATCTGTGCAAAACATCAAGAATTTTCAATAAAGATTCCTGATCAAGCCAGTCATCACTGTCCACTACTTTGAAATATTTTCCTGATGCATGTTCCAGACCTGTATTGACTGCCTCTCCGTGTCCTCCGTTTTCCTGATGGATTGCACGTACGATGGTCGGATACTGTGCCTGGTATTTTTCTGCGATTTCTTTTGTCCTGTCGGAAGACCCGTCATTTACGATGATGATCTCCACATCATCTCCACCTGCCAAAACGGATTCAATCGCATGTTCCATATACTCCTGTGAATTATAACACGGTATTGCAAATGTAATATATTTCATTGTATCCCCCTGTTGCTGTTTTTAACAGATTTATAAGATTAGTATAAACTTTTTTTCCCTATTTTCCAACACTACAGTCGCAAAAAATGAAATTTTCATCTATTGTCTGTTTCCCTGTTTTCGGTTATACTGATGTCAGAATCAGAAGAAAACAGGAAGGAATGAATAATATCATGAGAAAAAATATAGTAGTAGGACAGTCCGGAGGCCCGACGGCTGTAATCAACGGAAGTCTGTATGGCGTAGTAAATGCAGGACTTTCCAATAATTCCGTTGAAAAAGTTTATGGAATGATCAACGGGATCGAGGGATTTTTAAACGGAACTATCATGGACATGAGCACTCTTGCAGAAAGCGGAGAACTTTCTCTTTTACCTACCACTCCGGGAGCTTATCTTGGTTCCTGCCGTTATAAACTTCCGGAAGATCTTTCCGACGAAGTATATCCAAAATTGTTTCAAAAGTTTGAAGAATACGGAATCGGTTATTTCTTTTACATCGGCGGAAATGATTCCATGGATACTGTAAGTAAGCTTTCCCGCTATGCCGCTTCCATTGAAAGCACAATCCGCTTTATCGGAATTCCAAAAACCATTGACAACGATCTGATCATGACAGACCATACGCCTGGATTCGGAAGTGCCGCCAAGTTTGTTGCGACCTCTGTAAGAGAGATTGCCGTCGATGCATCTGTCTACGATAATAAAAAATCCGTAACCATCGTGGAAATCATGGGACGACATGCAGGATGGCTGACTGCGGCCGGTGCCCTTGCCCGTAAATTTGAAGGAGATAACCCTGTTTTAATTTATCTGCCTGAAACAGCTTTTGATCAGGAACTGTTTTTGAAACAAGTAACCGCTGCCCTGGAAAAGACCCAAAATCTTGTTGTATGTATTTCCGAAGGCATTCATGATGCGTCCGGAACATTTATCTGCGAATATTCCAGCGATGTGGGAACCGACACATTTGGTCACAAAATGCTTACCGGTTCCGGAAAGTATCTGGAAAATCTCGTAAAAGAAAAACTTGGCGTAAAAGTCCGTTCCGTTGAATTGAATGTATGTCAGCGCTGTTCTTCTTCCTGCCTTTCCGCCACAGATTTGGAAGAAGCAAAATCAGCCGGTTCTTATGCCGTAGAACGTGCTCTTTCAGGAGATACGGGTGTCATGATCACGTTTGAACGTGCAGACCATGCTCCATATGAAATGCACCTTGCTACCGCAGATGTAAATCAGATCTGCAACGAAGAAAAACCGGTACCGTCCGAATGGATCTGCCAGGAAGGCTCCGATGTTACAGATGATTTTCTTGCATATGCGACTCCTCTGATCCAAGGAAAAGTAGATGTACCTGAAAAAGACGGATTGCCAAATTTTATTTACAGAAAATAAAATTTATTATGCAACTTGTACAGTGTCAATGTGGGTATTCATATTTTATTCATGTTTTGTTTTATAAACTTTCACTAATACAACACTGTTTTTTCACTAATAAAAGTTATACTAAAAGTATCAAAAAGATACCAAACAACCTAGACGCTGTTGAGTTAAATACTTTTTGAATAAACTTTTTCATAATAAATGCCGGGGGCTTCTTCAAATAGCTTCCCGGCATCCTCCCTTTTTAGGACTCTTTTGATAAAATATCGTTTCTTATCTTTTTTCCTTCCTGCTCCATCGCTTCTTCTGTTGTCCGAAATGTAACTCCTTGTTTCTTGACTTTTTCTATATTCATCATAAGATTTCTCGGTCGTTTACAAAAAGCATGTGTATTCTTTTCCAACAACTCCTGACCGGCCTTCATATTTTCTGCCAATATTTTTACAACCTCGTATGTGCTTTTCATGTTCTCACTTCCAAAATTATAAATCCCTGCCGGGGCATCAAATATTTTTTCCAGATTTGCGATTACCTCCCATACATCGGTAATACTTCTGAAATCATAGGTCGGATACTGCATTTTTTGCTGATTTTTTATTCCTCCTAAAATAGCAGAAATCAGGTTTCCATGCTCTTTTCCTTCTCGAAAATCTTTTGCGAACATCCAACTTAATCGAAGTACGACTGCATCCGGCTGATAACAAAACACTTCCTCTTCTGCACGGAGTTTCTGTTGTCCATAAAGAGTCGGCGGTGACAACTTTTCTCCTTCCTCACGATGAGGAACTTCTATCCCATTTCCCATATAAACTTGGTCAGAACTACAGAAGATCATTCTTATTCCAAGTTTTCCGCAAATTTGAGCAAGATTTTTTGTCCCTTCCACATTCACTTTTCCCGAAATTTTGGGATCTTGCTCACATTCTCCGATATCCGATATGGCTGCCGTATGGATCAAAATATCCGGTCTGTCCTCGCACAGTCTTATTTTACACTCCTCTTGTTTTGTAAAATCAAGTTCTGATCTTGTATACTCTGTCACCACGAATTTTCCAAGTTTACGATAATATGTACAAACTCTGGACCCTAAAAAGCCGGATGCCCCGGTTACAGCGATTTTCATTTTTTTGTCCTCTCATTTTCTTTTTTTCTTTGAATTATATCATAAACAAGCTTAAAAACATACATAATCTGATTCCTGCGGCACATAAAGTGATCACAAGTAAAGTGGCACAAAGTTTTATTTTCTTTTTATACTGTTTCATTTTTCTCCTTATACTAATTATCTTCATATTTTAAATTGGGGATTTTTTTCAGAAGTTCGGACAGAATATCCTCTTCCTTAACCGAATGGTATCCTTTCGATTGCTTTTTGTTACAAATACTGATCATCCTGCTGAATCTATAAATCTCTCCCAGTGTTAATTCCGGAACAGGCTTGCTTTTCTCTAACATAAATTTCCATATCGTTCCGATTCCCTTTAACATTCCACACACCTCTGCAGGATTTTGTGTTTTTCTCTGAGGCCAGGAATCCAAAAAGAATAATTCTCTGCTTTCTGTCATAAGAAATGCTTCCGGAGTAACAGCATCACACAAGCTTCCGCCTTCGCTTTTCTTCAACATCAACAATGCCTGCCCCGCTTCTTTCATCCATCGAAACAGCTCATCCTTTCCACACCTTGGGGACCTGTCAAAATACCCACTTAGCACTGTTCCTTCCTCATAATCCATACTCTGATAAAATTCTCCACCGCACCCTATAAAACGGATGATTGAGAAGCTTCTTTTTTCTGTCAATCCATCATCTTCTTTCCTGTATAAATTCTTTCATAAAATCATCCTGAAAAACTGCCGAACCGGCTTGAAATGAAATCTGTAATTTTAAGAAATGTCTTTATGATTACTTTTATCATACTCCACTTTTTGATAAATAACAAGGAAATATTTTTAATGCCCCATATAAGTTATGAATAAACACTTATACGGGGCATATCAACTTATTTAGAATTCATTTTATCAAGAATCTCATTTTGTTCTTCTGCAATTTTTGAACCGGCTTCTTCCAATTTCATTTTCCCTTGCCATACCGGATCCAAATATTTCTTTTCAACCTGACTTAATTCAGATGTTACTTTACAGTGTGGAAGTAATTCTGCATTTTTTGCACTTTCAAGAAAGATTTGACAATTTAAATGATCATTAACTTCAACAAAATATTTCTGACAATCATTTCTTGCAGAAATCCAAACTCCAGCTTCTCCGTGTATCTTCTGAGCTTCTTCACTTCCTAACCAAAGTACAAAATCTTTTGCTTCTTCCGGATGTTTTGTTTTCGCTGATACAGCATATGCACACCCATTTATAATATCTGTGTCTTTTCCATTAAATGTAGGCCTTTTTACAACCCCAAAGGTTCCTTCTCCTAATGCATCCGTAAATTTTGAAATCATATAATTTCCTGTCATATGCATAGCCAGTTTCCCACCTGTAAACATATCATCCGGAACTACATCCGACATCTGCTCAACAGTCGGAGAAATTCCGTCTGTTACCAAATCAACCCACGGCTGAACTCCATCTATAGTTGCTTGCTCAGCCCAACCTGACTTTTTATTTCCTTCACTTAAGAAATATCCACCATTTGCAAAGACAGTAGCATCATATGTACTTTGTGCCGCACCTCTTTCTGAAGCAAATGCATACGTTCCTTCCGGTAAGCCCGCGTTTTTTAATTCTTCACATTTTTTTCGAAAATCTTCAAATGTCCAGTTATCTTCCGGATA
This sequence comes from uncultured Drancourtella sp., assembly GCA_937880845.1. GTDB lineage: Bacteria > Bacillota > Clostridia > Lachnospirales > Lachnospiraceae > Sellimonas. The sequence goes on along the minus strand of CALFLL010000025.1, from coordinate 29,483 downwards.
TGCTACACCTGCTTCATCAAATATCTTCTTGTTATAAAATACTCCGTTTGTATCAAAATCTTTTGGGATACCATATAACTTATCATCTATGATATACCCATTTACCAACTGTTCAGGGAAATTCTCATGAATCTCCAAATCCGATTTTTCCTCTGCTTCTGTCAAATCCATTAAAATTCCACCTTCGACGTATTCTTCAACATGAAGGATATTCATTTCCATAATGTCAGGAGCCGAACCTCCTGTCGCACTTGCTTCCAGTTTTGTCCAATACTCTGACCATGTAGTAAGTTGAGGTTTAACCGTCACATTCGGATGTTCTTTATTATAGGCTTCTGACAACTGTTTTATTACCGGTACCAACGTATCATCCCACGTACTCATAACAAGCTCTACTTTATCTTTTTTATCTCCTTTTTCTTTTCCGTTACCACATCCGGCAAGCATTGTGACTCCCATAGACATTGTCAAACCAAGTGCTACTACTTTTTTATAATTTCTTCTCATTGTGTTCCACTCCTTTTATCCATATAATTTTCTAGTTTTCACTCCAGATTTCTATCTTATTCTTACCTGCCTGTATTTTCTCAAATGGTCCTGCTGAAATTCTTGTTGTTCTCCTATTTCCTTCGTAATCATAAGCAGATACAAAATTTTCATTTTCAGATATTTGAAACGGTTCTTCGACCAATCTTCCCGTTCCCAACATATTAAAGTCAATAAGCCCGTTTGAATATCCAAGTACCTCCTGCGGTATTTTCATTTCAAGATATACTTTTTCTCCTTCTTCCGAAATATGCAATCCGGGATTTTCATTAAAACTTAACGCTTCCTCTCTTTCACACTTCTCGGCTCCGTTTAAATATACGTTGCCTCCTAAATATACCGGTTGTTTTACCGTCACATAAGCTTCTGTATTTCCACGTCCTTTTGAAGCCATATCAATTCGGTTAATATATTCCTGAAGTGATGAAGGACAATCCGAATATCCGATAGTGCCATAAAAAATATGTTCTGAAGTTTCTCTTTCCCCACCAATAAATATATTGTTATAAAATCTGTCATCTCCGCCATACACAAATGCATATCCTTTTACATCTGTCGAATGTGCAAAATGATACGGTGTGACACGTTCTAACTCAGGCATTTGGCATATTACCCCGCAAAATATATTGTGTATATATGCTCCTCCCTGAGATATATTATCCAAATTATAATCTGATGCAAAAATATTATTTTCAATGATATGCGGTCCATGGGTAACTTCTATCATCATGTCACGCTCATTACGCTCATATATATTGTTATGGACATATACCCCTTGAGCTTCCCAGTCCAACCATGTGCCAAGCGTACAGTTATATATCCAGTTTTCTGCAATCTCTACATCAATGGCTGTATGTAATTTAATCCCTGCAATCTCATGTCCGAAAAATTCTCGTTTTGTTCCTACATTGTAAATTTTGTTGTGCAAAATTTTACTAAAAATACATCCAAGATTTCCTCCGATTCCATCCTGGCCGCAATTATAAATAATATTATTACAAATCAAATGATATCCTATATGTTTTCCAGACCATCCCTTACTTACTGCTTCAAATACCAGTTCTAGCTGATGCTGATGTCCTGATTTACGAAATCGTTCTGAATCTATGTCACCTTGAAACAAATCATCCCGTCCCATACTGATTCCCATACATTTTGAATCATGAATAATATTGTTTTCAATGATCCATCCCTTACTCCACCGCGGTCCGATCAACCCTTGCTGTTTCGCGCTTGGTGGTGCCCATTGCGTAGCTGCATGTGCCATTTCAAATCCTCTGACTGTAATAAAGTTGATTCCTCGTTTTTCCGGATAAAAGCAACTCTCCCTTACATTAATCTCAACTTCCTGTTCATTTGGATCACACTCCTGAAAGTTGGCATAAATGGTTGTAAATTCTTCTCCTACAACTGCACGCCATTGATAAATTGTATCTTCCGGATAAAGTACTTTTGCATCACAGTCCGGAAAACCGGATCCTACTCCGATTTCTCTTTTTTTAGGATTTTTAACCGCTTCCAAGGATGCTGCTTCATACATTGCTTTTCCATTTAGATAAACTTCACCCGGATGCAATGAATAATCCGGATACAAGTACCAATCTCCTTTCATCGGTTCTAAATATGGATTATACTCTCCAAACAATTTATTTGGAATTTCTGCTTTCCATACACTTCCTTCATCTTTTATCCAGTTTTTAATAATTTCCGATCCTTTTATAATAACTTTTTCACCCGATGCAGCCTCATAAATAATGCGACATGAATCATTTTTTCCTCCCCTGGCCGGCTTTACCCATTCACGATAGACTCCTTCATGTACAATTACCTTATCGCCTGCTTCCATAATCTGTGCTGCTTTGGAAATACTTCGAAATGGATTTTCTCTATCACCTGAATTTTTGTCACATCCGTGTATAGATACATGGTACTCCTTTCTCATTTCTTAACCTCCCTTTTTTCTGACTAATTTTTATATGTTTATATTATATTTGTTCTTTTTTTGTATTTCTACCATTTTTTTGTCTATTTCATGTCACTTTTTTGTCATTTTCAATTTTTTATTTTTATTTCATTTTATTTCCATATAAAAAAGAACAGGTTTCGTCAAATGAAGCCTGTTCTTTTTTTCTTCCTATTCTTTATTTTTGCTTATACAAATGTCTTGGAATCCCATCTACCATGACCGGTGATACGTCTCCTTGAATCAGCGGTTTTACATATGCAACAAACTCATCTGTTACATAAGTACCATCTTTATTAATCCATTCTCTTGGTACAAGTTTTTCATCATTGGCAATTTTATGGACATCTTTGACTTCTGTACCACACTGATATGGGTCATCGGAGAGTCGTTTCAAAACGACCATCTTTCCGTTATCTCCTTCGTCTGCAGCTTTGACTGCTGCACCGCCTACCTGATATGCTTCCAGGATATCTACTCTGGATGCACAGTGAGATGCGGATCTTTGCAGTGTACTTAATTCAATGGCACGTGTTTTACATCCGATTTCATTTGCAACATAATGAGCCAGATATGCGGCGGTTCCTGTTAACTGTTTATGTCCGAATGCATCTACAAAATCCAATGTTGCTCCAAGTTCACATACATATCTTCCATCATTCAAATGAATTCCTTCCGATACCGCTACTACAACAGAAGGTTTTTTCTCCAAAAGCGCTTTAATCTTTTCCATAAAAGATTCCAGATTAAAATCCAGTTCCGGAAGATAAATCAAATCCGGTCCCTGACAGTCTTCGCCTTTTGCAAGAGCTGCTGCACCGGTCAGCCATCCTGCATTTCTTCCCATGACTTCTACGATCGTCACCAGGCCTTTATTATATTCCAGACAGAAACTGTCTCTGATAATTTCTTTTACGGATGTACCGATATATTTTGCGGCACTCCCGTATCCCGGCGTATGATCTGTTAACGCAAGATCATTGTCAATCGTCTTCGGGCATCCGATGAACCGAATCGGATGACCCATTACAATGGCGTAATCAGAAAGCTTTTTGATCGTATCCATAGAATCGTTTCCACCAATATAGATAAAAGCTTCGATTTCCAATTTTTCCAAAATGGAAAAGATTTTTTCATAAACTTCTCTGTTTTCAAAAATTTCCGGCAGTTTAAAACGACAGGAACCTAGGTATGCTGCCGGAGTTCTTTTTAAAAGTTCTGCATCCAGTTCATTTGTGATATGCTCGGAAAGATCAATATATTTTTCTTCCATCAACCCCTGAATCCCATGAAGCATTCCGTATATCTTTTTTGCCCCTCTGTCTTTAGCTGTCCGGTATACTCCCGCAAGACTGGAATTGATCGCTGCGGTAGGACCGCCTGACTGTCCAACAATTACATTACCTTTCATACTATTTTACCTCCGTATTTCTCTTCTATTCCAATACGATAATTTTAGTATATTTGCATATAATTGTCCATATTTTAAATTATTTTTTGTTCATTTATTCCTCTTTGGCCCATCCAAAGGAATATTTTACAGCTTTTTTCCATCCTTTTAATTTTTTTTCACGCTCATCTTTTTCCATCTGCGGGTAAAACTCCCTGTCTATACGCCAGTTATTTTTGATTTCTTCCTGATCTTTCCAATATCTTACAGCAAGCCCTGCCAGATATGCCGCTCCCATCGCGGTTGTTTCTACACAGCACGGCCGCTTCACAGGTACATTATTGATATCTGCCTGAACCTGCATAAGGAAATTGTTGGAACTTGCTCCTCCGTCAACTTTAAGGGAGGAAAGTTCGATTCCCGAATCCGCTTCCATTGCACCGATGACATCGTTTACCTGAAATGCCAGTGATTCCAGCGTGGCACGGATAATATGGCATTTGTTGACCCCTCTTGTCAGCCCTACAATGGTTCCTCTTGCATACTGATCCCAGTACGGTGCCCCAAGCCCCGTAAATGCCGGTACCACATAGCATCCGTTTGTATCCTTTACTTTTTGTGCCATATACTCTGAATCCGCCGAAGAATCAATCAGTTTCAATTCATCTCTCAACCATTGGATTGCAGCTCCTGCCATAAAGATTGAGCCTTCCAAAGCATAGTTTACTTTTCCGTCTAATCCCCATGCGACTGTAGTTACAAGTCCGTTCTTTGAAAATACCGGTTTTTCTCCTGTATTCATCAATAAAAAGCAGCCTGTCCCATATGTATTTTTAGCTTCTCCCGATTCAAAACATGTCTGACCGAATAACGCTGCCTGCTGATCTCCCGCTGCACCTCCGATTGGAATTTCTCCTCCGAAATAAGCCGCATCCGTCTTCCCGTAAATATCGCTTGATGGGCGCACCTCAGGGAGCATACATTTCGGAATATCCAGTTCTTTTAAAATTTCATCATCCCATTCCAGTGTATTGATATTAAACATCATCGTTCTGGATGCATTGGAATAATCAGTAACATGTACTTTTCCTCTTGTCAGTTTCCAGATCAACCATGTCTCGATCGTTCCAAAAAGGAGTTCTCCTTTTTCTGCCCGTTCTCTTGCCCCTTCTACATGATTTAAAATCCACCGAAGTTTTGTCCCTGCAAAATATGCATCAATGGTCAGCCCGGTTTTTTTACGGAACCACTCTTCCATCCCTTTTTCTTTCAAAGAGTCGCAATATTCTGCTGTTCTTCGACATTGCCACACAATGGCATGATAAATCGGTGTCCCTGTTTTTTTATCCCATACAACAGCTGTTTCTCTCTGATTTGTAATTCCGATAGCCGCGATATTTTCCGCTGAAGCCCCGATTTTACTCATGGCTTCCACCGCAACTCCAAGCTGGGTAGACCAGATTTCATCCGCATCATGCTCTACCCAGCCAGGTTTCGGGAAATATTGTGTAAACTCTTTTTGAGCCGAACTTGCAATCTCTCCTTTTTTATTAAAAAGAATACATCTGTTGCTTGTTGTCCCTGCATCCAGTGCCATAATATAGGTTTCCATTGTTTTTCACATCTCCTTTGCCTCTTTTTAAAATTGGTTCAGATATTCTTCCCGTTCCCACTCAGTAATCTGTATCTGATATTGCTTCCACTCTTTACACTTTTCTTCCACATATCTTTTAACATAGCTGTCTCCATATACCGTTCTCAAAAGTTCATCTTTTTCAAACTCGGCTACTGCTTCTTTCAATGTTTCCGGAAGATACCCTGCCTTTTCTCCTGATTTCAGCGGAATCATCCTTTCTTCTATCCCTTGTAATCCTGCCTCCACTGCAGCTGCAACCAATACATAAGGATTGGCTGCTCCATCCGGAATTCTCCACTGTATCCTTACAGTCCCATCTTTCTCCTTTAAAACACAAAGCGGAGCCTGAAAATCTGATACAGACCAAAACAGTTCCGGTGAATGACCGGAGTCACTTCGCAGACGTTTATAAGAATTAACTACAGGATTTGCGATAGCCGTCATTCCATTCATATGTACAAGCAAACCTGCTATAAAAGAATATGCCTGCTGGCTGATACCATTTTCTGCATTTTTATTTGAAAAAATGTCTTTCCCATCTTTATAGACCAAAAAACTCAAAATCATGGAATTTCCCGGAAAATCAACTCCCGGTTTTGGCATGAACGTAGCATATCTTCCATACTGCTTTGCAATATTTTTGACAGCCGCCCGCAGCGTTATAATGTTATCCATACTTTGTATTCCCCAGGATGGTTCCAGATTTATTTTATGTTGTGCCGGAATACTGCCACGATAAGCTGCCATGGTTTCAATTCCCATTTCTTCCAGTACCGATATTACTTCGTTTTCTATGGAATCACAGTCCAGATCTTTTGCACGTTCTTTTGTATTGATTGTAGCTTTTCCTGCATGATCTGTTTCAAGAACAGAAAATTCACATTCTGCATTAATCTGAAAACGATATCCTTTTTCTTCTGCTTTCCTCAGAATATTTTTTAATATGAAACGACTGCTTTCTTTGACATCCCTTCCCTGTTCGTCCGTCAGGTCACATAAAAAACGTGCTGTTTTCTCCTGTTGAAAACACCATGGAAGAATCGTAAATGTATCAGGATCCGGTTTTAAATAAAAGGAGGCCTTGTTTCTTCCCAAAACACTGTATCCATCGATTCTGTATTTTCCTTCCAGAACATATTCTGCCTTTTTTGACATGACAGTTATGTTTTTCAATATTCCAAATGCATCTACAAACTGAAGCTGTATAAATTTCACGTTTTTTCCCTCTATTGTATGTAGAATTTCATATTTCACGTTTTTTTCCATTCCTGTCCCTCCGTTTTTTAATCTGTTCTCTTTCTTAAATATATCACAAAAAAACTGCCGGCAGGTATATCCTGTCGGCAGAAAACACATTATTTTTTGATTCGTTTTGCAATTTCCCTGTTTATCCTGTTTCTTAACTGTAAGAGATACATATCCGATTTTGGATAGCATTTAAACGTAAGCGGCTTTGCCAAATCTTCTTCAATACATTCCATGACAAACTCTCTTCCCGCCAGTTTTTCTAAAAGTCTACATGCTCTTAAATCTGAAAATGCCTGTGCGTGTACCATCATCCTGATGGATTCTTCCGGACATTTATCTTCTCCCGGATAAACCAGAAACGGATCGCCTGCCGGGAATGCCCCACCTGCATCTGTCACCAGATATGGGTTAATGTGTTCATAAGAGAACTGACTGTTGTAAAAATTATATCCCCAGTGCAATACTCCCACAATCTGGTATTTATAAAGCTGAAGTCCATAAATTCGGTTTCTCAGAGAAGGCATTGCCATAAAACGGTTGCTGACTTCATAATACTGTCCCACACAATAATATGTCCACATATCCTTCAGTCCATGTTCCAAAAATTCGTCAATCTCATTATTTCCCGGTATCGGCGTATCAATCAGACCATGTTTGTAAAATTCATAACTGGACAACGCATCAAAGGTATGAAAACCTTCTAACAGATTTCCGATGGATTCTTTTGCTGCTTTATAACTTTCCAACTGTTCTTCCCTCGGTTCATCCGACAGATGGAAATAGGTCCTTTCTGCAATCCCCCACTCCTTTAATTTTTCAATCAACTGTGGCAGAAACACATGGAGAAACCGGGTATATTCTCCGACTGCCGGCGTATGCCAGCCAAATATCCTTTCTTGTTTTCCGTTTACATCTGCCATGATTTTCGGTGCATATTTCGCTCCCCACTGTGAAAACAGATGGCACATTTCAAAATATTCGATTCCATGAGCCTGACATACATCAACCCATCGTTTCAGCCGTTCAAAATCAAAACTCCATGTATCATCCTCTGCCTTGATATCTACAAGCTGCGTTGTTGTCCGCTCTTCTCCTACTGCAACATCCAGTGAAGGAGTGAATAATGGGGTCAGTATCATATTACAGCCACGTTTTACATATTCTTTCAGGAAATTTTCTATGATTTCCCAATGCTCTTCTGAAAATACAGGAACACCATAATAATCTGCAAGACAGTCCGGATAAAACCATTCCGTATGGATGATTTCCTGTTTTGGAAGAACCGCATCATAAATAGTTACTTCTGTTTCTGCCTGTGCTACGATTTCTCCTTCTTGTTCCAGAGTGATCTGTATCGGATACGTCCCCGATTCCATCTCTTCTGTAATCTCAATATCAAACCAAAGGCTTCTCCATCTTCCTGGATAAACATCCACCATTCCATTTTTAAGTTTTCTTAAAAGATCCGGATACATGCCTGATTCTGTCTTCAGATAATTATCATCAACAATTGGTCCACATGTTCTTCCTGCCGGAACACATTCTACGCTTCTCACAAGAATATGCTCTTTGATCGGGGAAGTAATTTCTACTTTTACTCGGTTCTTCATAAAACCTGTACATGTACAGGCTGCCTGAAAAGATACCGTTTCTCCTTTTAATCCGGTCAACAGCATACATTCTGGTCTGTAGACCGGACATTTATTATCGAATACTTTTTCCAGAGTGCTGACTAATTTAATCTCATATGTTGTTTTTTTTGTTTCCATTGAATTCCCTCCGTCATGATTATTTTATTCCACTTAATGTCATCCCTTTGATAAACTGTTTCTGAAACAGAATAAAAATAAGGATCATCGGTAACATCATCATCGTTGCTGCCGCCATCGTTGCTGATAAATCAGAGGTTCTTTGACTGTTAAAATAAATAAGCCCCAGCGGCAATGTCATTTTATCAATATTGTTTAACATAAGCAATGGATTCAGATAGTCATTCCAACTTGCCATTGCTGTAAAAATTCCGATAGATCCGATAGCAGGCCTGATATTCGGAAAAATAATCTTCCAATAAATTTGCATGGGACCTGCCCCGTCAATCTTGGCAGCTTCACATAAACTGTCTGGTATATCTGTTATAAACTGTTTCGCCAAGTATACAGAAAATGCACTCACTAATGCCGGTACGATTAAAGCACCTCTCGTATCAAACAAGTTTAATTTTTGGATCATCAGATATCTTGGTATCATGGTAACTTGAGGCGGTACCATCATTGTTGCCAAAAGTATCACAAAAAGAAATTTTTTCATTTTAAATTGATACTTTGCAAACACATATCCAATCAATGTACTTGTAATAATAACGGCAACGGTTATTATGGCAGTAATCATAATACTATTGATAAACCATTCTCCTATGGGAGCTTTCTCGAATGCTGTCCTATATCCTTCTAAAGTCCATTGTTCTGGAAAAAACCGCGTCCTGTTTGTTCTTATATCCGCATTCGTTTTAAAAGAAGTCATAAGCATCCATACAAGAGGATACATCATTATTACGGAAAACATACAAAGAAATCCAATGATAACATAATGATATTTCTTATATTTTACTTTTTTCTTGTTTTTCACTATTCATAACTCCAATCTGCTCTCATCATTTTATTCTGGATCATGGCTACAATAAATACAATCAGAAATAATGCTGCTGCAATAGCAGATGCATAGCCCATATCAAAACTTACAAAACTTGTATCGTAAATATAATTTGTCAATACCATAGCAGCATCATTCATCCCTCCATTTGGTGCAAAAATCCTGAACTGTGCAAACATCTGAAAATAATTTGCCATAGTCATAATAGCTACAAACGCAAACGTTCTTCCCATTAAAGGCAATTTTATAGATATAAATCTTCGGAAAGCACCTGCTCCATCAATGGAGGCAGCTTCATCGAATTCTTTTGGCACTCCCTCTATTCCTGCTGTAAACAACACTACATTGTATCCAATATCTGCCCATAAAGTATAAATGATGATTAAAGCCAAAAGCTGCCACGTAGTCATAAACCAGTCTTTGGGCGCAGCTCCAAAAAATTGTAAGATCCTGTTTAATATTCCGTTATCTACTCCAATAATTCCATATTTCCAAATCATAGATGTTCCAACTATTGGAGCGATGCATGGGATAAATAAAATTGTACGAAAAAATATTTTCCATCGTCTTGATGGAAGAACAGAAATGATTTTAGCCAGAAAGAGTGTGATGATAATGTTTCCCGCTACCGCTGCCATACAAAAAATTATTGTATTTTTTACCGCTGTCCAAAATACTTGATCACCTATCAATCTCTTGTAATTCTCAAATCCTATAAAAGGATTGTATGAGTTAGCCGGATTATATTCAAACAAAGAAATACCTAATCCATATAAAACAGGAAATACAGAGAATATTCCCAGAAACAACATACTTGGAATAAGGATAGCGGCTACAAATTTATGATTTTTCATCTGTATATGTCCTTTCTCCTATCTAGTATTCATTCTCTCATGAAAAGACAGAGAACCCTCTTCGGATTCTCTGCCACATTTCTTATTCCGCAGAATATTTATACTTACATTCTTTTGTAATTTTTTCTGATGCTTCTTTTAATGCACTTTCTACATCCGGATTTTCTTCCTGGCAAAGATTCAAAAATGTCTGATTAAAAATTTCTCTCATATCAGATGTATTATATGGTCCCATCCACTGCCCACTTGGAAGAATGTCTAAAAGAAATTCTACATGTGGCATTGCCTTAATATAGTCTTCGTTTGTTAATAAAGATTTTCTTGGCGGAAGCTGACTACATGCGATATTATGTTCCACAAGATTTTCCGGCTGACTGAAAAACTCTACAAACTCCCATGCACCCGTTTTATGTTTACTGTTTTCCGGAACAATCAGTCCCCAGCCTGTTTCCGAAGCAAAAGACATTTGATTCCCATATTGCGGTACTTTCACATATTCAAAATCTTTTCCATACTCCAGACTATATCCATCTGTCCCTTCCCCGATCGCCCAGGAACCAACAGATGCCATATATCCTTTATCCTGATATACATCGTTAAAGCAATATTCGCCATCTGTCAAATGTGTAAGGTCACATTCTCCGTTTTTAATCATATCAAGGATTTCATTCATTGCCGAAATTCCTTCTGGCGTTGCAAAATTTACAGAATCATCTTCTTGTAAATACTGCCCTCCCTGCTGCAAAATCATAGCAAGATAATTGCAGATCAGAGAGTCCGTGTCAAACATTTCAAATCCTTTCATTTCCACAATATCGCCATTTTGCTCAGATACATTTTGGGAAATTTTTCTCAATTCTTCCCATGTTGTAGGGTAAGCAATCTGAGATTTTTCAAACAATTTTTTGTTTACGATCATTCCGCCATATTCCAGATTATATTCCATCGGCACTCCGTAGTACTTTCCATTTTTCTTATAACTTCCAACTGTCGATGCCATATAATCTTCATCAAGCTGTTTTGCAAGTGTCTCCGGTACTTCAGACAATGCATCTGTTCCAATAAAATTCGGAGCCATTCCTCCCCAGACAGCAATAATATCCGGTCCCGACGTACTGGAAGTAATTGCCGTCTGGATTTTATCATTATAGACATTATAAGGATAATCCTGTACTTTCACATCATATTCCGGATTTTCCTTTTCAAATTTCTCAGCCATTTTTTCGTAAGATTTTACCCATGGCTCATTCTGATGACACCAAAAAGTTAATACCGTTTTTCCATCTTCTTTTTTATTGTTCCCTTCGCTTTGTGAACCACAGCCGGCCAGCACAGAAACAGAAAGAACCGTTGCCAACACTATTGCTGCTTTTTTCTTCATTTCTCATTCCTCCCGATAACAAACTTTCTTTTAATAGTATAATGGAAAGAAAAAGAAATGAAAAATTGTTTTTTAAAATAAATCTTTTGATTTATTCATTTTTTCTATTTATAATTCCATATCCCATTCCCACATCTTTTCCTTCAAGAACAAACCTTTTTAAGGAACGCTGCAGGCGTGTCTTTTCCGGATAATGTTCTCTGTCTTCCCTGATTTCTCCAAATACTCGTTCTTCGGCCTGCCGAAAAGTATAGATGATATCTTTTATTTCAAATCGATTCTGAAACTTGATAATAGATGAATCTTCATCTAACAGTTCTTTCAGTTTTGGTGATAACAGCCATGATTCACAGTCAAACATTTCATATGTATCTCCGAAAAACTGTTCTGCCTGTTGAAAAGATTCTGTACATGCCTCCTCTGACAATGATTCACCTTCTGGAATATGCACATGCAATATCTTTTTTTCCGGATCCTTTTCAAATTGTAGCCTTCCAAGCCTGAAAATTTTCATATCAAGAGGAAGTGACAGCCATCTTTCTTCCATCAGTCCTGCTTTTCCCGTTTTCTTTTTACATTGTTTAAACCAGATTGTAAAATCATAAAACGTATCAAAATAAATCTGATCAGAAATATTATTTTTTACAAATTCTGGATACTGTTCTACCGCGAATTTAATATATAAATACAATAATAACTGTTCCTTATCTTTTCGATTTTCTATCTCCGCAAAAAATTCTTTTTTATCTTTATAAAACAGTTCTTTCCAGCTTTTATAAAATTCCCTGGTCATTTTAAATGTTCTTACACATTCCCTTCCTTCTTCTGGAAGATGGATTTCTTCCATAAGCTTTTCTATATTCATCGTTTTCTTCCTTTCTTTAAAAATCAATTGCTCAATCATATCGATTATTTTATTTTCATCCGGTAATTTTTCGGGATAAGCACAGATATATTTGGGATAATCTAAATTTTTACCCCCTTCAATCAAAATTATATCAGCCTCTTGGAAAAAAGAAATAATTTCCTGTAGTCTGATATTCTTTTTGTTTTTAACTACCTGGATTTTCTCCGAAGAATACACTATACTTGCAAATGCTCCTGCATGATAATGCCGGAAACTGTCCGTTCCTTCTCTGTCTGCTTCAAAGTCATGTCCATCATGTTTAACAGATACCACTTTCCATCCTTTTTTTGTTAATCCCTGAATTACTTTTTCCATCAAATATGTTTTCCCGGAATTTTTATATCCAGAAATTCCAAAAATGACAGGCTCTCCCATTAAATTCGGACAACACATACTTTTTCACCTTTCTCCATTTTCTCTTTCCCTGCTTCCATTTTCAGGAAGCAGTTACACCCATTTATGGAACTTAAAATTCCAGATTTTTCTTTTTTATCAGGCAAAAAAACTTGTCCGTTTTTTAAAACAGCCCTCATATATCGTGGTACTGGACATTTCTTTTCAATTGTCTGCTGAAAAAACGCATCTTCTTCTTTCGCAGCTATTTCTTTACATCCAAGCATAATAGAAAGCGCTGTTCTTACAAACAATTCCATATGTACGATTGTTCCAAACGGATTCCCTGACAGACTAAAAATTGGTTTTCCTTTCCACACAGAAAAGACAGATGGGGATCCAGGCTTTACTTTAATACGATCAAATATAATTTCCGCACCTATTTTTTCAAGAACCTGCTTGACAAAATCTTTTTCCCCGACTGAAACTCCTCCTGTTGTTATGATCAAATCCGCTTTTTTTACAGCTTTTTTTAACTGGTTCTCCAGATTTTCTTTTGAATCTGTTACATGACTTACAAATATCGGTTCTGCCCCCAGTTCTTTTAATCTTTGTACGATCATAAACTGATTCGAATCATAGATCTGACCTTTATGCAGTTGTTGCCCTGGTATACATAATTCATCCCCCGTTGTTATTACAGCCGCCAATACCTTCTTTTTTACTTTTACAGTTTCAATTCCCGCTGACGCCGCAATCCCCAATTCTAATGCATTCATTTTTCTGCCTTTTTTTAAAAGAACTTCTCCTTTGAAAAAATCTTCTCCTTCAGGGCAAAAATTTTCATATGCTTTTTGTTCTCGGTAAATGCAGACTTCTGTTTCTCCATAATCTGTATCCTCTTGTCGTATCACAGTGTCACATCCTTTTGGGATCGGTGCTCCTGTCATAATCCTGACTGCCTGTCCCTGTTTTACTTCCCCTGTTAAATACTCTCCTGCATACACTTTTCCGACTACCTGAAGTTTGACCGGATTTTGAGGTGTTGCTCCTTCTGTTTCTTTAGCATACAAAGCATACCCATCCAGCGGAGAACGTGTAAAAGGTGGCTGATCAATGCTTGCAGTAAGATTTTCTGCCAGTATCCGTCCTCCTGATTCTATCAGTTTTCTGTTTTCCAGATTTTCAGATTCTGAAATTCTTAAATATAAATAGTTCAATGCTTCTTCTACAGTTACTGTCTTACTCCACATGCCTATTCTCCTGTATCAATCTTCTATACGCTTCTTCTGTATTGATATTTTGAATCTTATCTAAATATCTATCTGCTTCTATAAAAATATATTTTTCAGCTACTTCCTGGTAAAATAATGATTTCATCTTATAATTTTTTTCATAAAGTCTATGTCTTATCAATGGCAACATTCCTTTCGTATAAATTCCGGGAAAAGGAATGATGTCTTCAGTACATTTTAAAAACACCGGTTTTCTTCCTTTTTCATAACATTCTATCATTTTTATTACAAGTTCTCTTTGTAATCCAAACATATCGCAAGGCACAACAAACAATGCCTCTTCCTGACATTTTAAAAGCCCGCTAAAAACGCCTCCCATCGGGCCTTTGTCCTTTAAAACATCTATGATATATTCTGCACATGCGATTTTTGTTTGTGGTACTTTTGCTTCTGAAATATAAATTTTTTCTACACCACTCATCGCTTCTATGAGCCATTCTCCAAAAAATTTATCCTGATATTGGAGAAATAATTTTTGTTTTCCATTCATTCTTCTGGCAGCTCCACCCGATAAAATATATCCTGCAACATGACACATATCTTTACTCTTCTTCCCATGAAATCGCATGAAGAGGGCATACTCTGACACAGGCTGGTTCTCGTCCCTGATTGATTCTTTCTATACACCCATCACATTTTTCCACTTTTTTATTTTTATCAAACCGAATCACACCAATCGGGCAGCTCTCTTCACACTTCCTACAACCATTGCATTTATCATGAGCAGTCAAGATAAAACCGGTTTTTTCGTCCCTAAACAAGGCTTTTTTAGGACATACTTCCATACATTTCCCACAATGTAAACACCCTGGGCACACATTGTATTCTACATTTCTATCTGTGTCACTGACCTTTTTTATAGTGCGAAAACTTTGCACATCTTCTTCCCATACACTATGATGTGCATCTAAACATGCTATATGACAGGCAAAACAACCTACACATTTTTGGCTGTGAAACTTTAGTTTATATGGCACGGCGCTTTTCCTCCATTTATTTTATCAATTCTGCAAAAGTATCCTTTGTAACCAGGAAATCCCGTATATGGATCATAATAGTTTCTGTCAATCAGATTATTTGCTTCTCCCTTTTTATTACCATGGTAAATGTATACAACTCCTGTTGAACCATTATTTGAAACTGTTGCAATCCCCATCATACTCCCTGCCGGAGAACTTACCTTTACTAAATCTCCATCACAGATTTTGTATTTTTCACAATCTTCTGGATGAAGCTCTACAACCGGATTACTTTCCAGATTTGAAAGCCATGGCAACCGATATAATCTGGCATGGAAAAATTGTGGTTTTCTTGCCCCTGTATTCAAAATGAAAGGATACTGTACATGGTCAATTTTCGGATTATCTCTAAAATCTTTGTAAACAGGAAGTCCCTCATATCCTTTACTTCCTTTATATCTTTCTAAAATCAATGATTTTAGTTCTATTTTCCCAGAAGGCGTCTGAAACCCTGTCTTTTCATAAGTTCTTTCAATAACTTCAAAACTCACTTTTCCTTTCATTCCTTGTGGTTGTTTTCGCAGTTCCGAAAGTGTAAGCCCTGATGGCTGTAAAATATAATCCATATAAGCCTCATATCCCCTGCTTAATATTTTTTCTTTTAAGCCAAGTCTTTTCAAAACTTCTATGATGATTTCGATATCATTTTTTGCTTCTCCAAGGGGCTTCACCGACTGTTCATTCAATGCAAATATACCGCCTTTTAGCCGTTTGACTTCCTCACGTTCAAATGTGGTACATGCCGGTAAAATCAAATCTGCCATTTTGCTGGAATCAGATAAAAACAATTCTGTATTCACATAGAAATCCAAAGTTTTTAATGCTTCCTGCATATAATCTGGCTGCGGCCACATTCTGTGGTTTAATCCCATTGCAAATATCGCCTTTAACGGATACGGTTCTTCATTTAAAATATTGTCTGCAAGTTTTGTACACTGTGCCTCTTCACACGGAAGATCAAACCAGACCGGGAACTCTTTTTCTCCAATTGCCTCTTCACCATTATATCTCTTAACCTTTCCGAATTCATTACAAGGAGAAATGGGACCGAGCATTGGGCGATTTCCTCCTTTTTTGTCATAATTTCCAGTCAGGGCGATCAGCGAATAAACGGCTCTGTAATTTTGAAATCCATTGATATGATGTACGATTGTTGAAACTGAAAAAAGAATACTGGATGGTCCGCTGCATGCATAAAGCCTTGCCGCCTCACGGATTTTTTTTGCACTTACACCTGTTATTTTTTCAGCCTTTTCCGGAATAAATTTCTTCACATATTCTCTGTATTCTCTAAATCCATAGACATACTTGTCCACAAATTCTTTATCATAAAGATTTTCCTCAATTATTACATTTGCCATAGAAAGTGCAAGTGCTCCATCTGTTCCCGGTATAAGTTTTAAATGTAAATCCGCATCTTTTGTCGTCACTGTATTTCTGGAATCCACAGCAATAATCTTTACTCCGTTTTCTTTCATCTTACGGTAGTTCATCCCCATGGGAGTATTAGAATGGTACAAATTTGATGACCATAATATCACCGTCTTTGTATTTGCAAGATCCGGAAAACAAATTTCATTTCCGTAAATAGATTTCCATGCCAAAGCTGATGCCTGAAAACAAGTGCTGGACTCCGTACAATAATTGGGGCTTCCAAACGCATTGGCAAATCGAAGCAGGGCAGGCCGATACCACTTTGGATATCCAGCATAAAAAATTACAGATCTTGCCCCATATTTTTCCTTTATTCGATTTAAATTCTCAGCAATCATATTGTACGCTTCGTCCCATGAAATACGTTCAAACTGTCCACTTCCTTTTTCTCCAATCCTTTTCATTGGATATAAAATTCTTTCTTTATTATATAAATATTGGCGTGAAGCCGCTCCCTTTGCACAAAGCCCTCCACCTCTTCCGTTTTGATCTTTACTCCCTTCTACAGAAACTACAACTCCATTTTCAACATAGGCATCTATCGGGCAGGCACACGAACAAATTCCACAAAATACTTTCTTTTTTTCCATGCCGGTTTCTTCTCCTTATCTATTGTTCTTTCAATATTATACGATTGCTTTTACCCTCATGTAAAATAGACATCTTCTATATTTTTATAGTTTCAAATAATTGTTGAACAATATTACCAGTTATGTTATTGTTGTATCAACAAATATTTGCATTTGATCTTTGGTAACCACCAAAACGTCAAAAGGAGGAACGGGTAATATGAAAAAGAACAGGAAACGTATGCTTTCCGTATTATTGTTGCTCATAATAACGGTCATGATGGGCTTTACAGCATACCGGTCACCCAATCCTTCAGGAAAAATCTATTTATACGGTGAAGCACATAGCGTTCCGGACATTCTTGATAAGGAATTTCAATTGTGGACCAAGTATTATCATGAAGATGGGATGCGTTATTTATTTATAGAGGTTCCGTTTTATGATTCAGAATTTTTAAACCTTTGGATGCAGTCAGACAGTGATGAGCTGTTAGATAAAATGTGAAAAGAAAAAGCCGGTTCCTTAGGTGCAACAGGTACAAGTAAAGAATTGTTTCAGAAAATCAAAAAAGAATGCCCGGAAACGATTTTCTGCGGAACAGACGTAGGACATCAATACGCTACCTCGGGAGAACGATATCTTGCCTATCTTAGAGAACACGGACAGAACGATTCTGCTGATTATAGACGGGCACAGGAAATAATGAAACAGGGAAAAACTTTTTATCAAAAAATGAAAAAAATGAAGCCGATGCCTGGACTTATCGAGAAAACAAGATGGTTGAAAATTTTATATGGGCATTTGAACAACTAAATCACGAAGACATTATGGGAATCTATGGAGGTGCCCATACGGAAATAGACAGTGATGTTGAATATTCCTACTTTGTACCGGATCCCAACATGGCATCTCAGCTTAATAAAAAATATCCGAATACAATACATACAAAACTTTTAGCAAAAGGATATGACGATTCTACTCCATGGAAAACAGGTTCTCTTGAGATTGGCGGTAAAGAATACCCGTCTATTTTGTGGAACGAAATTTGGATCAAGTCCACAAAAACTTCTTATGATTCTGTAAAAGTATGGGAACTGAAAGAAGGAAGTGAAGATTTTAAGGACATACCGACAGGAACACAAACCATATCGGATTACGATGTTGAATTTCCGATACCGATGAAATACGGGAAAATATATGTATTAGACTTCTATACAGATGATATTTTTAAGGAAAGGAAAATTTTCCGCAGCGATAGCAATGTTACGGAAAAGGGAAACATTATCGCAAGAGAATTATTATATGAATAACTCAAGCATCCATGTACAGAAAAAGAGTTCTGAAAATCCAGAACTCTTTTTTATACGTGGGTTAGAGGATTCGAACCCCCGACCTTTTGGTCCGTAGCCAAACGCTCTATCCAGCTGAGCTAAACCCACACAATATAGAATTGTTTTGTGCTTTGGTTTTTCGTACCTCAGCAACAAAATTAATTCTATACTATAAACTTGATTTTGTCAACAAGTTTTTTAATTTTTTTATTTTTTTCTCTTATTTTAAGAGCTCACTTACAAAAGCTTCCACTTCTTCTTTCTGTTCTGCCTGAAGAGCTGACTTTACAGTAAGTGCGGTTTCCATAACTTCGCAGTTTTTCAGTGTTTCTACAATCGCACGCATATGTTTTGCTGCCATCGGTGCCCAAGAACCGTTTTCAACAAGAGCAATTTTCTTGTTCTGAACATTTAATGCTTTCATATCTAAAAGGAAATGTTCTACCGGTGCAAATAATCCTGCATTATATGTCGGTGCTGCTACGATTATTCTATTATACTTAAATGCTTCTGCGATCAAAAAAGAACAATCCGTAACAGATGCATCGTACATTGCAATATTTGTCATTCCTTTTTCAGCTAATTCGGCAGCGATCACTTCTGCCGCATTTTCTGTATTTCCATACATGGAGCCGTAAACAATAAGAACACCGTCTTCTTCTGCTTCGTATTTACTCCATTTGTCATATTTTTCAATAAGCATTTCCAGATTGTTTCTCCATACCGGTCCGTGAAGAGGGCAGATCATCCGAATATCCAGTCCTGCTGCCTTTTTCAGAAGTGCCTGCACCTGTGGGCCGTATTTTCCGACGATATTTGTGTAATACCGTCTTGCATCTTCCATCCAGACTTCTCCGAACTGGATTTCATCGTTAAATAAAAATCCGTTTAATGCCCCAAAGGTTCCAAATGCATCTGCTGAGAACAGGATTTTTTTTGTTGTATCATAAGATACCATAACCTCCGGCCAGTGTACCATCGGCGCCATTACAAATGTCAGGTTGTGGTGTCCCAGTAAAAGGGCATCTCCTTCCTTTACAAGAAGCGTTTTTGCTGTCTTTGCTTTACTGAAAAACTGTCCCATCATCTGGATTGTTTTTGCATTTCCGACAACCGTAACGTCCGGATATCTTTCGATGATTGCTGCGATATTGGCACAATGATCCGGTTCCATATGCTGGATCACCATATAATCCAGTCCTCTTCCGCCAAGTGCCGCCTCTACATTTTCCATAAATCTTTCACTTACGGAAGAATCTGCTGTATCTATCAATGCTGTCTTCTCATCAATGATCACATAAGAGTTATAAGATACTCCTCTTGGCACCGGAAACATATTTTCAAATTTGGCAATTCTTCTGTCATTTGCTCCAACCCAATAAATTTTATCTGCTACTTTTCTTATACACTGCATACTTTATCCTTCCTTTCTTGCTATTGCTTTTTTTGTTTTCCACCATTAATGTTCCATTTTCCAATGACTTCATTTACCGTATATACAGTTACAAATGCCTGGACTCCCGAAGTATGAAGATAATTTAAAAGGACCTTATACTCTGATGGTGTCATGATCGTCACAAGTTCTGTACGTTCTTTATTATCATATCCACCCTTGGCTGTATAAATAGTCACTCCACGCTTTAGTTCATCCATAATATAATCCCGTATTGTTTCATAATCTTCTGAAATAATACAAATTCTCTTTCTCTTGTTAAAACCATCGATAAAATAATCTACCGCGATCCCGTTGGCATATGTACCAAGTACGCTGACAACAAGTGTTCCGATATCATATACAAAAATAGATGTAACCGCCGTGATCAGACCTCCTATGGTAACAGCTTTTCCTATATCTATATGTGTGAATTTATTGATGACCTTCGCAATTACATCCAATCCTCCTGATGAGGCATTGGCATTAAACAGAATCGCCTGTCCAAGTGCAACGATTAAAATATAGGATGCAAGATCATATACACTGTTCCCTGTAATTGATTTTGTAACAGGAACGATTTTTTCAAAAATCGCCAGAAAAACCGGAAGAAGAAGTGAAGTATATACCGTTTTCGCTCCAAATTCCTTTCCGATAAAAATAAATCCTACAACAAGCAGAATTACATTCAAAATAAATGTGATCCCAGACATCGGCATATTCAGAAGTTCTGAAAGCACCATGGCAAGACCTGAAATACTTCCGACAACAATCCCACTAGGCACCATGAAAAAATACACTGCCGCCGATACAATCAGCATGGCAATGGTAATCTCAATGATTTGTTTTGCAATTCCTTTTTTATTCATTTTGCTGCTCTTCCTTTCCCCGATTATATACAGTCTCTTCCTATTATAACAATCTTCTTTTTTTTTACAATAAGAAGTTTTCTATTTTTTCTATTCCTTCATTGTATACTACTGCCAAATGAATGTGATCCTCCCATACCCCGTTAATCTTAAGATATGAGCGGAAATATCCTTCTTTCTCATATCCGCATTTTTCCAAAACCCGAAGAGAAGGAACATTTTCCGGCATCACATTTGCCTCCATCCTGTGAAGCCCAAGCTCCTGAAAACCGATTCTTGTCCCTTCCATCGCAGCTTCGGTCCCATATCCTTTTCCCTGGACTTTTTCTGCAATACGATATCCTATTGTCCCGGAGCAAAGGCATCCATATTGAAAATTGCTTAGACTTAAGGTTCCTATGATATGTCCAGGTTTCCCTTTTTCAAAAATGTAAAACTCATACCATTCTTTCTTTTGAGCTTTTTCCTTCTGGATTTCAAGCCATATTTTCTGAAATTCCGGAAGATAAAATTCTTCCGGGTGCCGTTCTTCGGAAACTTCAAAACTTTCTTTATTCGCCAGATAAAATTCTGCCGCCATTTCTGCAAAATCCGGATCGGCAATCCGAAAAATCAGCCTTTTTGTTCTATAACTTTTTCTCATTTTTCTATCCTTTAACCCGAAACTCTGTTTCCCCTTGAACCGTCGTGATCTGTCGTGTTTCCATTTTTGTGATCCTTATAAAGGAATCTGTATTTAATCTCTGTATCAACATATCAATGTCTACATCTTCTCCCTGCACTTCCATTTCCACTGTTCCATCATATGCATTGTAGACCCATCCTGTCAGCCCTAACATATTTGCAAACTCCATGGCTTTCCATCGAAATCCAACTCCTTGCACTCTTCCGTCAAAACAAAAATACTTTCTTATCTCCATCATGCGTATCCTTTCTTTTGTCGGCTTCCGGGCAGAAACCATAATAAAATTTTTTAATTCCTTTTTATTATGCCACATTCTACATATTTTTGCTATAATCTAACCGAAAGGAGATAAAATTCATGAAAACTTCAACAGATTTGAAACAACAATTACAATTTATCCATCGAAAAAGCTATCCTGCATATAAATCCCTAAAAGGAATCTATCGTTTTGAAAACTATATACTCAGTATCGATCATGTACAAGGAGATCCCTTTGCTTCTCCTTCACATGTCACAATCCGCATTCCGTATGCCGTCCATCAATTTCCTGAAAGATATTATCAAAGCAAGGAAACAAAGACTGCATTTCTGGACTACCTTCTTCGTTCTTTTAAAAAGCAGGCCGACCATTTTAGCTTCCATGCAAAAGGATCTGGAAAAAGCGGACTCCTTTCCATCAGTGGATGTGGACAGGAAATGCTCCGCCGTACTGCCTGTGATCTTGATGAAAAGCAAAAAAAGGAACTGATTTTCCGATTTCATATCGGTTTCCCTGCAAACGGGCGTACCATCAATGCACCGGAACTTGAAAAGATTCTGTTTGACTTTCTTCCTGTTTGTGTAGAAAAAGCCTGTCTTTACCGTACCTGTAAAAAATCCTCCCTTCAATCCGTGGCAGAACTGGCAGAAGACCAGGCATTTATCCGTCGGGAACTGATACAGAGAAATCTGGCTGCTTTTGTGGCTGACGGGTCTGTTTTGCCAAGAGTAAGCGGGGTATCGGATCTTCCGATGAAAGATTCCGTTCCTTTTACTTCCCCAGAATCTCTTCGGATTTCCATCACTCTTCCTCATAAAGGACAGATTTCCGGAATGGGTATTCCAAGAGGGATCACTTTAATCGTTGGTGGTGGATATCATGGAAAATCTACCCTCTTAAAGGCTTTGGAACTTGGAATTTACAATCACATTCCGGGAGATGGACGTGAGTATGTCATCACAGATGATACAGCCGTTAAACTCCGTTCCGAGGATGGACGTGTCATCAAAAATGTAGATATTTCTATGTTTATCAATGATCTTCCAAACCACAAGGATACAACCTCTTTTTCCACACCGGATGCCAGCGGAAGTACCTCTCAGGCAGCCGGAACGGTAGAAAGTATGGAAGCCGGAAGTCGTTTGTTTTTAATTGATGAAGATACTTCCGCAACAAATTTCATGGTGAGAGATACATTCATGCAGGAAGTCATCAGCAGAGATAAAGAACCTATCACTCCGTTTCTTGAACGTGCCCGAGACCTTTATGAAAAAGCCGGGATTTCCACAATTCTGGTTGCAGGAAGTTCCGGAGCCTTTTTCCACATTGCAGATACGGTCATTCAGATGGACTGCTATCACCCGATAGACATCACGGCTTCTGTAAAAGAACTCTGCCATCATTATCCGATATCTTCTTCTTTTCCATCCGCATTTTCTTTGCCAAAAAGCAAGCGGTTTTTTGCCTCACCTTCCAAAAAAACAGATTACAAAGACCGGAAGATCAAGCTTCGGTCAAAAGATGTCTTTACTGTAGGAAAAGAGGAAGTGGATCTGCGTTACGTGGAACAGCTTACGGATTCAGAACAGACTGCAACTTTGGGTCTTTTACTTGGCTATGCAAAAGAACATTTTTCGGATGGCAGAAAAACCATTCCGGAAATCGCCTCTCTTTTGTATCATGAGCTGGAAGTAAACGGTTATTCCGGTTTTTTCAGCGGTTCTTATATTCCGGGCGGATATGCCTTTCCCCGCCTTCAGGAAATCCATGCCTGCCTGAACCGTTATCGCGGATAAAGGTCCCTGTTAACCAAAACACCGTCTGTATCGCATCTTTTCCAGATATAGACGGTGTTTTCATCATAAAATTCTTAAATCTGTTTCTCTGATTTTTTTTCTAAGAGGAAGGATGGAAACAGGAGGTACAGACAATTCATCTACGCCCATACTTAAAAACTTCTCTGTTAAATCTCTGTCTTCCGCAAGAGCACCGCAGATTCCTACCCATACTCCTCCTTTATGTCCGTTTTCAATCGTCATTTGTATCATCTTCAGTACAGCAGGATGGTGTGCATCATAAAACTGTTCCAGATCCGGATTCTGACGGTCAATGGCAAGTGTATACTGTGTCAGATCATTGGTCCCGATGCTAAAAAAATCCACCTCTTTTGCCAACTCTTCACTGAGCATGACTGCTGCCGGCGTTTCAATCATAATGCCGATTTTCGCCTCTTTATATAAATGTTTTTCTGCTTTTAATTCCTCTTTGACTTCTTCCATGATTTCCTTGATCTTTCTTACTTCTTCAACAGAAATGATCATCGGAAACAAAACCGCAAGATTCCCGTATATTCCGGCTCTTAACAGAGCACGCAGTTGTGTTTTAAAAATTTCTTTCTTTGTCAGGCAAATGCGGATCGCACGATAACCCAGTACCGGATTTTCCTCTTCTTTCAAATGAAAATACTCTATGTTTTTATCTGCTCCGATATCCATCGTACGAATGATCACCCTTCTTTCCCCCATATTTTCTGCCGCTTTCTTATAAACCAAAAACTGTTCTTCTTCGGATGGATAATCATCCGACTCCAGATATAAGAATTCACTTCGGAACAGTCCGATCCCTTCCGCATCGTTTTTCAACGCCAATGATATATCAGAAAGACTTCCGATATTCGCACATAACCGAATCTTTGTGCCATCTTTCGTTACGGTTTCCATCCCTTTCAATGTTTCAAAACTTTTTTCTTTTTCTTCTTCTTTCAAAATCTTTTCTTGTATCTTTCGAATTTCTTCTTCTCCCGGGTTGATGATCACACATCCCTGATACCCATCCACAATTCCCGGCTTTCCGTCCCATTCTTTCTTAACATCTACTCCGATGACCAGAGGAATCCCTCTGGTCCTTGACAGAATGGCTGTATGGGAATGAAGTGTACCTTTTTTTGTTACAAATGCAAGAATTTTGGATTTATCCATCTGAACCATTTCACTTGGCGTCAAGTCATCTGCTGCAAGAATCACAGGTTCTTTCAACTCTTTCATCGTATTTTTACATCCCGTTAACACCCCTATCAGACGTTCTGAAATATCCCGTATGTCCACTTCCCGTGCTTTCATATATTCGTCATCCATCTGTGCAAACATTTCTGAAATTCTGTATTCTGTCATTGCAACCGCATATTCTGCCGTTACAGATTGAGAACAAATCAATTTTTTTACAGCCTCATAATAATCCGGATCTTCCAATATCAGCATATACACTTCCAAAATTTCTGACAACTCTCCCGTTTCTTTCTGTGCCTTTTCGTACAATTTCCGAATCTCTTCCCTTGTCTCTAGTCTCGCTTTCTCAAAACGTACTGA
Source organism: uncultured Drancourtella sp. (assembly GCA_937880845.1). Classification (GTDB taxonomy): domain Bacteria; phylum Bacillota; class Clostridia; order Lachnospirales; family Lachnospiraceae; genus Sellimonas. The sequence goes on along the minus strand of CALFLL010000025.1, from coordinate 4,317 downwards.
TTCTGCCCGCACATCTTTGATTTTCTTTTTTTCGGCAGTAATTTTTCTTTTTTCGTAAAAATATATTTTTCCGGCTGCCGCTTTTTGTACTACCGATTTTCCCATATATATTTCCATTCTGTCAACTCCTAAACCTTATAATAATAGAGCGGAATTCCATGAATCCCGCCCTATCTTTTAATTCTGCATCAGAAATACAATCGTACCATATAACCCGATAATCGCTATAACAACCAATACAATTCCAACGTACATCATTGTTTTTTTCGGAGGTTTTTCCATTATTTTTTCTTCATCCGGACACCAATATAATGTTCCTTTCTTCCCTTTTTTGTAAAGAGAAGCATCCGTAGAATTTTTGTCACTTCTCCAGCTTCTTAATACACCTTCCAGTTCGTATTGATATATCGGATAGTAACAAAATACCGGCATTCCGCCTTTCGTCTTTCCGTTATTTTGCCACTTCAGAATATCCACAATTTCGGCATCCAGTCTGATCAGCTCTTTTTTCATAGTTTTTACACACGCTATGATCATTCCGATTCCTATCAACAAAAGAAAAATTCCTTCCAATGCAGCTACATACGCATCTCCGTATTTACTTTTTATAAACGGCATAAACATGACCGCTATTCCTGCAGCCATCCAAACCCATGCTCCGATTCCGTAAGCCCTGTCTTTTAAATAAACATAGACTCGTTCGTCGCCGTTTTCTGATTTTACAATTTGAATTTTATCCCCCTCCAGATACTCCTGTGCACTTTGTACTGTTTTTTCTGTTCTGTGTCCATTATCCAAATATTCCACACGGATATCATAATAATTTTCAGTCAGATATCCTTTTTTATCCACACTGACAATATGTTTGCTATGCAAAACTTTTCCTTGTCTTAAAAGATCCTGCCTTTTTATTTTCTGCTTTTCAAACAATACACGAATCCCTACAATGAATATAATCAGACCTGCTGTAATTAAAATAATTCCCTGCAATGTAAATACTTCTGACAAACCAACATCCTTCTTTCCTCTGTTACTCTTCTACAGATTTTTGTTCCTTTTTGATGACAAGCATCAAAACTCCGATTGCAAAAATAAAAATGGAAATAAACTGTGACGTTGAAAGGACTCCGACACTTCCTCGTTCTATGTCCCCCCTGAAACACTCTATAATAAACCGGCCTACACTGTAAAAAACACAATAACATCCGGCAACCATTCTATCTTTTTTTGTGTGTCTTGCAATGATACACAATACGATAAAATTAAGAAAATCGAATATGCTGGAATAAATCTGTGTTGGAATCAATGCGACTCCATTGGGGGCAAAATCCGAATTCCGGAAGGTAATCGAAAGGATTCCGGAAGTTTCCTTTCCATAACAACATCCGGCCAAAAGACAACCGATTCTCCCAAACCCCTGTGCCAGTGCAATAGACGGTGCAATCAGGTCAAAGTACTTCCAGAAATTTTCTTTTTTTATTCTGCATACTACATAGCCTGCCAACACTCCACAGATAATCCCTCCATATACAACAAATCCTTCTGCCTCTTCTAGGATTACTTTCGGATCTTTTATAATCTCATCAAAAATGGTGATATAATAAAAAATTTTGGCTCCTAACAATCCAAAAATCACTGAACTTAAAAATAATGTAAAAATCATATCACTGTTTAATTTATATTTCTTCGCACGGTATTCAGTCATTAAATATGCAGCCACAAACCCAATCCCTATCATAAGACCATATCCATGGATTGTAAAATTACCGATGGTAAACAAATCATTCTTCATTGCCTTCACCTAATTAGTCAAAATACTGATTTTGTCCTTTCTCTCTCATTTTTTGTCTAAGACGTCTTAGTGCTTTGCTTTCAATCTGGCGAATACGCTCTCTTGTCAGGTTCATTTTCTGTCCAACCTCTTCCAATGTATAAATATGTTCTCCATCCATCCCAAAACGCATTCTTATCACTTCTTGTTCTCTCTTGGGAAGAATAGTCAAAAGCTCCTCTATCTCTTCGCCTACAATTTTAGAAATAGCCACCGTTTCAGGCTGTTTCGCATTACTGTCCTCGATAAAATTCTCAAGACTGCTGTCCTCTTCTTCTCCAACAGGAGTTTCCAACGAAACCGGTGTCTGGGAATATGCAAGGATTTCTCTTATCTCCTCCTCTGATTTATCTCCCAGTTTTTGAGCGATTTCCAAAGGGGTTGCCTCTCTTCCAAGCTCCGTCATAAGTTCTTTGGCAGTTCTTCTGACTTTCGTAATATTTTCAGACATGTGCACCGGCACACGGATTGTTCTTGACTGATCCGCGATTGCCCGAATCATGGACTGCTTGATCCACCATGAGGCATATGTAGAAAACCGATATCCTTTCTTATAGTCAAACTTTTCTACTGCCCTCATCAATCCGATGTTGCCTTCCTGTATCAGATCCATAAGCTGCAGTCCGTGTCCAACATATTTTTTTGCAATAGAAACTACAAGACGCAGATTTGCCTCTTCCATTTGTTTCTTTGCCTCTTTGTCACCTTCACTCACTTTCCTTGCAAGCTCTTGCTCCTGCAAAGGTGTAAGAAGCGGGATCCGGTTGATTTCGTTCAAATACATTCGGATAGAATCTCCGGTTCCTTCTCCGTATACAACAGATACTTCCTGTTCCATATCCGTTTCTTCCATTTCTTCTTCTGTGCTTTCCAGAAGTGTTTCCTCTTCTTCTTTAATATCTTCCGGAGATAAGATGATTTTCTTTTTTTCCACGATTTCCTGACCTTTCCTCTTTATGAATTTTGTTTTCATAAAAAACAAACAGCCGGCTGTTCCATGACCGACTGTGTCCTTCATCCATTTGAAAAAGTATCTCATAAAAAACAGCATCGTCACTTAAGTTCAAGTCTTTTCATCCCTATTGTATCATGACTTACTTATTTCACACAAGAAAAGTTCTGCATTTTTCTCATTATTAACGGCAGTATTTTTCATTTACTGAGATTTTTCTTATTTTATTCTGATCGTGTATTTTTTATAATATGTAGCTTTTTATCTTTATATTTTTCTTCCAATTTAAAATCTTTTTTTAAATTTTCCGTAATATAAATCTCTTTCTCATCAGTCATAAGCAACATATCAAAATCCAAATTTTGATGTTCTCTCCAGAATTTTTCTGCTTTCTCCAGTCCCATAACAAAAACAGCGGTAGACAAAGCATCGCAGACTTTACTTTCCGGGCTTATGATCGTCACGGAAGACAAACCGCTTTTTGCCGGTTTTCCGGTATCAGGGTCCAAAATATGCCAATATCTTTCTCCATTTTCCTCAAAATATCGTTCATATCCTCCGGATGTTACAACAGAAACATCTTCCGTCTCTAGCAATCCTATATTGCCTTCTCCGTCAGGATCTTTAATTCCTATATTCCATTCGCTTCCATCCGGTTTCTTCCCTATCAGCTTGATATTTCCTCCAAGATCAATCAAGCCAGATTCGATTCCTTCTTTTTTCATTTGTTCAGATAAAATATCAGCTGTATATCCTTTTCCGACAGCTCCAAGATCAAGTTGTACCCCTTGCGGAACCATAACATTCGTTCCATCCAGTGTTACTTTTTCATATCCTGTATTTTTAAGCAGTTCCTGAATACGGCTTTCTTTTGGGACATGTTGTTTATCCGTAGTAAATCCCCACTCTGACAGGATCGGATAAATTGTAATGTCCAGAGCTCCTCCCGTTTTTTCGCACATGTCCAGTGCAAACGACAAAATATCAGCCGTTTCTTCATGAACGGCTGTCATATTCCCGGCATTTTGATTCACTTTATAAATGTCACTGTCTTCTCTGGTAACAGACCACAGATTTTCCAGTTTTTCAATTTCTTTTTTTGCACCTTTTGTCGCTTTATCAGCACCTTCTCCATAAGCTGTAACCGACATATACGTATCCATAGCAAACATACTCATTTCCGATTTTTCTTCTTCATCCTTTGATGTGGATGCACATCCGACCATGCATCCTGCAAGAAAAACTCCTGCAAGAAAAACAGCAATTACCTTTTTCTTCATCCTATAACCTCATACATTATCTGACATCCATTCTATCTTTTTCACAATGTGAAAAAAGCCCCGAATGTATCCACATTCAGAGCAAAAAAATGCCGCAGACCGGAATCGAACCGGTACGGGAGGATAAGTCCCGCAGGATTTTAAGTCCTGTGCGTCTGCCAGTTCCGCCACTGCGGCATTACTACACATTTCTGTGTACAAATGGGACCAATAGGGCTCGAACCTATGACCCTCTGCTTGTAAGGCAGATGCTC
>CALFLL010000024.1 GCA_937880845.1 uncultured Drancourtella sp. | reverse complement strand
TTCATTTTTCGGTTGCGAAAAATTCCGCTCGACTTAACTGGCTAAAGCCACATAATCAAAACCACCAGTGAGAACTGGTGGTTTGCTCTGTCCCTGTAAGGGACGATTGCCGGCTTGGACCTCAAAGGTCCCACGAAATAGGAGCCCCAACCGCACCTTATTCCCAGCTATCCCTTACAAGGGATCTTTTTTATTTGCCTTTTACTACTGGCTCACCCGTAAACGGGTCTATAAATTCTTTTAAACTTAACTGATCATACGCTATATCATCTTGTAGCTGATTTTTGATATACTCTTCTATTTTCTTTGCATTTTTTCCTACTGTATCTACATAATATCCTCTGCACCAAAATTTCCTGTTCCCATATTTGTATTTCAAATTCGCATGCCTATCGAATATCATCAGCGAACTTTTTCCTTTTAAGTATCCCATAAAAGAAGATACACTTTGATTTTGGGAGGGATTCTTACCAACATATATATATATGATCTCTGCAACATTCTGCCTCTATAATTTCTACTCCTCGTCTTTTGCATAACGTACTTAATATATTGCCGACATCTGCTTTTATTTTCCCGTATATGATTTGTCTCCTATACTTCGGTGCAAATACGATATGATATTTACATTTCCATGTGGTATGTGTTAAAGTATTTCTGTCCATACTGGACACCTCCTTTGTTATTTTAGTGCGGTTTAGGACCCACACTTATTATAACAAAGGAGGTCTCTTTATCTAGGGCTTAAAGCCGAATTGAGATCCACTTGCATAGCAAGTGGTTTATTTGGATTTCTTATCCAAATAGAAAAAGCCGCCACTTCAAAAAAATAAAGTGACGGCTTTTTCTGCTCCCGGAAATGCAAAAAGCACCCAGTAAAAAATACTGAGTGCTTCCCATTAAATTTATTCTCTTGTATTCAAATTCAGTCAAATTAGGACAAACCAATCAAATGAAAATGGTCGATGAAGAAGCAGAAAAAACAGCTCTCCAAAGGGCCAAAAAACAGGCTCTGGTTATCCTATTTGGTCACCATTTTGCCCTTTTTTTTGCCGGTTATCCACTTGGTAACCACTAAAAAATGGGATAAAATGGATTATCTTATGTCAAACCACATCAAACTATATCAAAGGCAAAAGCCTGGAAAACCTTGATTTTCCGAGCTTTTTGAACCAATTTGATAAAATTTATCGCTTGCTGAACTGCGGAGCGCGACGGGCTGCTTTGAGACCGTATTTCTTACGTTCTTTCATACGTGGGTCACGTGTTAAGAATCCGTTAGCTTTTAATACCGGTCTGTATTCAGCGTCTGCCTGAAGGAGAGCTCTTGCAACACCATGACGGATTGCTCCTGCCTGTCCTGTGTATCCACCACCATGTACGTTTACTAATACGTCAAATTTATCTGTTGTTTCTGTAGCTGTAAGCGGCTGACGAACAACAACTTTTAATGTTTCAAGTCCGAAATATTCATCAATATCTCTTTTATTGATTGTGATTTTACCTGTTCCAGGTACTAAATATACTCTTGCGATAGATTTTTTTCTTCTTCCTGTTCCGTAGAATTTTGCACTAGCCACTGTAATTTCCTCCTCTCAACCTTTCCTTAAAATGTTAATACTTCTGGTTTCTGAGCTGCATGAGCATGTTCTGCACCTGCATAAACGTGAAGTTTCTTAATCATTGCTCTTCCTAAAGGTCCTTTCGGAAGCATTCCTTTAACAGCAAGTTCGATAACCTTTTCCGGTTTCTTAGCCATCATTTCTTTTAATGTTGTTTCTTTCATTCCTCCAACATAGTCTGAGTGATGGTAGTAAATTTTCTGATCAAGTTTCTTTCCTGTAACTTTGATCTTGTCAGCGTTGATCACGATTACGTAATCACCTGTATCGATGTGCGGTGTGTATACCGGTTTGTTTTTTCCTCTTAAAACGTTTGCAATTCCAGAGCAAAGGCGACCTAATGTCTGTCCTTCTGCATCAACTACATACCATTTTCTTTCAATCTTATCTGGATTAGCCATGTAAGTTTTCATTGGTTGACCTCCTGTTTACAATCTTTATTCTTTACTTTTGAATCTCTTGTTATAAATTATGGAAATCAGTCCGCTCCGGGGCTTTGGTGCAAACTGTTTTCTTCTCATGTCATACTGCTTTATTATATTATGTTGTTCTTTGGATGTCAACCTTTTTATCGACTTTTTTTGCATCCTTTTCCGCTCCCTGTTTGAAAGCCCGTAGATTTTTCTCGTTTTTCATGTTACACTGTTTGTATTATTTTTAGATAATTTTCCTAATACTAACTATACTTGTTTATAAGGAGGTTTCTTATGTGGGCTTATAACAGCATTTTCTATCAGATTTATCCAATTGGGTTCTGTGGGGCACCAACGCATAACGATGGAAGGATCGTTCCAAGAATCCGAAAAATAATGGACTGGACAGATTACCTGGATTCTCTCGGTATAAATGCCATTCTGCTAAATCCGATTTTTGAATCAGATAACCACGGATATGATACAAGAGATTTTTTGAAAATAGATTGCCGTCTTGGAACAAACCAGGATTTTTCCGATGTGTGTAAAGTTCTTCACGAACACGGAATCCGCATTGTCTTAGACGGTGTATTCAATCATGTAGGCCGAGGATTCTGGGCCTTTCAAGATGTTCAGAAAAACAAGTGGGATTCTCCGTATAAAGACTGGTTCTGCATCCATTTCGATGGAAACAATCAGTATAATGACGGATTTTGGTACGAGGGTTGGGAAGGTCATTTCGAACTGGTGAAGCTTAACCTGAAAAATCCGGAAGTCGTAAACTATCTTCTGAACTGTGTAAAACAATGGATCGAACAATTTGATATTGACGGATTGCGTTTGGACGTTGCATATAGCCTGGATCGTGATTTTATGAAACAACTTCGCAGTTTTTGTACACAGTTAAAACCGGATTTTGCCTTGATCGGCGAAGTTCTTTTTGGAGATTATAACCTTATCGTCAATGGCGAAATGCTCCACAGCTGTACGAATTACGAATGTTACAAAGGATTATTTTCCAGTTTTAATGATATGAACCTTTTTGAGATCGCTCATTCTTTAAATCGTCAGTTCGGACCAGAGCAATGGTGCATTTACCGCGGAAAGCATTTGATGACGTTTGCAGACAACCACGATGTCACAAGGATTGCAAGTATCCTAAAATGCAAAGAGCATATTTTCCCTGTTTACGGAACCCTCCTTACCATGCCGGGTATTCCATGTATTTATTATGGAAGCGAATGGGGCGAGGAAGGAATAAAGGCTCCGGATAACGATTATGCTCTGCGTCCATATTTTGATATACCAAAACCAAACGATCTGACAGAACATTTGAAAAAGCTGATTTTTATCCGTCAAAAAAGCAGTGCTCTTTGTAATGGGTCTTATCGCAATGTAATGATTCTGAATAAGCAGTTGATTTTTGAACGTCAGTCGGATACCGAAAAAATTTTTGTTGCGATCAACGCTGACGGGGAAACTTACACGGCAAACCACGGCGAACTTCACGGCACTGCAAAAGATCTTTTGACCGGAGAAATCCTTTCCATGAACGGCCAACTTTCCATGAAGCCATTCAGTGTTCAGATTCTTGTATTTGACTACGAAAAACATCCGGAATATGAAACGGACACTAGTTCTGCTTTTTCTAAAAGCACCGAATGTTCTGTCACCCATCAGGAAAAACCGAATTTAAAAGACTGTGTCTGCGTTCTTGGTTCTGCTTCTCCGCGCCGTACAGAACTTCTTAGTCAGGCAGGAATCGTCCACACGGTTCTTCCGTCTTCCTGTGAGGAAGTAATCACCTCCGACATACCAAAACAAGTGGTAAAAGAACTTTCCACACAGAAAGCCGAAGACGTATACCGGACGTACCTTGCTTCCCACAAAGATGAAAATTTCCTTATTATCGGTGCAGACACCGTTGTTGCCAACAACGGAAAAATCCTCGGAAAACCGGCTGACCGGGAAGACGCCAGACGCATGATTTCTTCCCTTCAGAATCATACCCATCAGGTTTATACCGGTGTCAGCCTGATTCTCCATTATCACGGTCAAAAGCGCTCTTCCGTCTTCTTTGAACAAAGCGATGTAGATGTTTATCCTATGACAGAACAGGAAATTCAGACCTACTTATCAACCGACGAACCTTACGACAAAGCCGGTGCCTATGGGATTCAGGGACATTTTGCCATCTACGTGAAAGGAATCCACGGAGACTACAATAATATCGTAGGGCTTCCGATTTCCAGGATCTATCAGGAATTGAAAAATTGGTTCAATTTTTGATACATTTAATGCACCTTAACACAAAGGGGACGTGTTCCTTTGCATCGGAACACGTCCCCTTTTGTGATTTTTATGATTGCCATGTTAATTATTTACATGATGATGTGGTGCAAAGGAATCTTTGGTAAGTGCTTTAAATGCATATCCTTGACCGCGATAGTATTCTATGATCTTAGGGAGTGCCTCTACCGTGGTATCTTTTGCATCTGTATCATGCATCAGGATATTGATATGCTGTGCCTTTCCAGAAGTAGCATTTTCTACAAGTCTTTCTACCGGTACATTATTTCCGCTTGCATCGGTTGAATCACAATTCCAGTCAAAATACTGATAGCCTTTTTCTTGTACTTCTTTGGTAAGTTTCGTCATTAACCCCGGTACAAATTTCTTGCTGATGGTATTACTTGACCCTCCCGGAAATCTTATCAGCATAGATTTTTCTCCCGTGAACTTTTCTACCATATCGGAAATCTTCTTAAGATCATCAAAGTATGCCTGTTCAGAGTCATAGACTTTTCTGTAATCATGCGTATATGTATGAAGCCCTATTGCATGTCCTTCATCATGTGCCCGTTTGATCATATCATTTTTCTTCTGGTTGTTGCCTGTTACAAAAAATGTCGCTTTTGCATTATATTTTTTCAAAATATCCAGAATCTTTTCGGTATTATCTGAAGGACCGTCATCAAAGGTAAGATACACTATCTTTTCTTTCATTTCCGGATTTTCTTTTACCGTAATCTTCTGTACGATCTTCTGTTCATTGCCGGAGCGGTCTCTTGCCGTATAGACTGCTTCGTAGATTCCCGGAGTAGCAAAGTCAACTTTGGATGAATCAATATGCAACGACGGTTTCGGATCCATGTCATCTTTCACCACGATCCCCTGATTAAAATCAATCGTTTTTCCCTGAAGTATGGTAAGATCTTGAACTCCTTGTATCTCTGGTTTTTTTTCGTCTTTTTTGCGAATCAGCTTTGCCTTTTGTACCGTTTTATTGCCACCGGCATCTTCTGCCACGATTCCCACTTCGTATGTATTTGCCTGATTCCATTCCTCTTCTTTCTCGAATTTCACAGTAACTTTGGAATCATCCTTTATCTCTTCTACAAAGAAATCCGGCTTGACCTTATCCACAAGATCCGTTTCGTAATCATGCACTTTCAACACCGGAGGTGTCATATCTCTGACTTTTACAACCGCCTTATAACTATGTTTCCTGTAAGTATACTCGATGGGATAATCACCTGTTTTTGATACGTCTACATCAGATGTAATCTGTACATTTTCCGGTTTTCCAAAATATACTTTTTTTATATTCTTCGTTGGATCAAATTCTTCGTTTAATTCATGATAAACCGTATCCTTTTTCAACTTTAGCGGATGGGATACCATATACCCGAATATACCGGCTGTTAAAAGTACCACTAATATCAAGCTTCCTATTATAATTCTGATAAAAAGCTGTTTCTTTCGTTCTTCTTTTCTATTCATTCATCTTTTCCCTTAGTATTTGCTTCATTACAATTTTACTGTTTTAGGATATCATCGGACTTTTTTGTAATCAAGATAGGTTTTATTAATATTTATTAAGTTATCATGAAGAATTATTTCAATCTTTTCATAAAATATGATACACTTATTTATAGAAATATGCACAAAATAACTTACTATATTTTTTATTTGCATGTTTATAGATATATTTCGAGAAGGAGTCATCAAAATGAACGAACAGTTTAGAGAAGAAATCATGTACGAATCCAATATAGGGTTATGGATCATCGAAACCGAAGACGGACATCCTTCCAGAATGTACGGTGATCAAGTTATGTTAAAAGTATTAGGGCTTAATCAAGAGTTGTCACCGGAACAATTATACGAATTCTGGTATAAAAGAATTAACCCTAATTATTTAACATATATTTCAAAATCAATTCAAAAAATCATATCAGGTGTGCCTGCTGAGGTTGAGTATCCATGGCTCCATCCACAGCTTGGCCGGATTTATATTCGATGCGGCGGCAGTCTGGATATGAAAAAGGGTAACCTTGTACGAATCCGTGGATATCATCAGAATATCACAAATACGATACAACAAAGCCATCCTTTATCCGATGATTATACCATTACCGATTTTTATAAGTTAAATAAATATGCCCCTTATTTTTTAAGTGCATATGACGCAGTGATCGAAGTCGATACCGATGCATCCATAGCTAATACTATTTTATACAAAAAAGAAAAATATACCTTTTCCGGTGTATCTGATTCTGTTGAGAATTTGATTACAAGATATGTTTTCCCGGATGATCGTCAACGTCTCCGAGAAGTGTTCAGTCCACAATCCATTCAAAACATATTAAAAAATAAAATCTCCCAGCGAATCGAATTTCAAGCCCGAAACCAGTCACAGGATTATGTTTGGGTAAACGGGCGTGTATTTGCAGTAGAAATAAACGGATTATCACATCTTCTCTTTGTAGTATGGGATGTCCAAAAAGAAAAAGAATATGATCTGTTGGCAAAAGATAAAGAAGATATTATTCAATCCATCATATCTTCGAAAGCAGCAATTGTAGATGTCAACATCAACACACTACGCATTAATATCTTAAAATATAACAGCACTTTGACAAAACATGCTATTACCTCAGTATATCTCGATGATTTTTGCTCTAAAATGGTTGATGACTATATCGAATCATCCAGTATATCCATAGCTCAAGAATTTCTTTCTTCTAGTAACATTATTGATTGTTTTAAAAGGAAAAAAGAAAAACATATTGATTTAAAATTGAAAACAAATATTTTTTTCTACCAATGGATCAGAATTTCTATTTTGATTCCTCCAAAATCATCTGATCGGGTATTCTTATTGATCAAAATTATCGACCGAGAATATTTGCTTCAAAGCATTATGGAAAATTTCATCCATAATTCTTGTGATTATTTATATTATCTCGATTTAAAAAATGACTGGTTTACCAAATTTTCCGGAAACGAAAAGAAAAATGATTTTTATTTCAGAAGAGAAAATCATTATTCTGAGGCTGTTTGTGACTTTGTAGACCATTATATTCCAAAAGAAGATAAAGAGATGGTAAAAAATAAAATGAGTGCCGATTATATTATAAGAGAATTAAATAAAAATGGATTTTTCAGTTTTACAACGGGCTTTATTGACGAAAACGGAAACTACAAACGTAAACACATCCAATATCAGTATTATGATAAAACAGAAAAAATCGTCCTTCTTCAACGTACGGACATCACAGAAAGTTATTTAAAGCAAAAACAGCGCCTGTTAGAGTTTCAGCGTGTGGAAAAGGAAGCAAAAACAGACTTTCTGACACAATTATACAACAGGGCAGGCTGCGAACAGATGATCGACAATTATCTTTCCACATATACCGGGAAAAATTTCTGTGCCTTTCTTTTGATCGATCTGGATAATTTCAAAACCATCAATGATTTGATGGGGCATCAAAAGGGAGATGATGTATTAAAAGATGTGGCCGAAATACTACATCACAGTTTCCGAAAAGACGATATTATAGCCAGACTTGGCGGGGACGAATTTGTTGTATTTTTAAAAGATATTGTAGATAAAAACGATATCAAACCGTTGTTATCCAACATCTTAAAAAAACTTTCTCTTCAATATAACGATCATGGTCACTGTGTACAAATCAGTGCATCCATCGGTGTTTCTTTCTTTAAAGACAGTGGAAAAACATTTCATGATTTATACAAACAGGCAGACTTGGCTATGTATAAATCTAAACACAACGGAAAGAACAATTATCAGATTGCCGACTAAAATACAAACATCCCACCGGTATCAAAGCTGATTTTGATATCGTGGGATGTCTTCTTATTTACATATCCGAAGATTCTTCTATTTTTTTCAATATCCTCTTCTTATACTGCAAAAACTCTTCTGTCAGATTAAAATCTGTCCTTCTTGGTTTTTGCTCTTTGATTCTGATCTCATCAATAATCTTTCCCGGTTTTCCGCCAAGAATATAGATTCGATCAGATAATAATACTGCTTCGTCTATATCATGTGTGATAAACATGGTGGATAGCCGGATCTGCTCCATAATATTCAGATACCACTTATGCATAGCACTTTTTGTCAAAGTATCCAGTGCAGAAAAAGGTTCATCTAAAAGCGCTGTCTTATCCGAAAACATATAAGTCCTTAAAAGTGCAGCTCTTTGACGCATTCCTCCGGAAAGCTGCCCTGGATATTTTTTCTGTGTGCCTTCCAGTCCGAATTCCGCAAAATATGATTTTACTTTTTCTCTTGCTTTCTTTTTTTTCATTCCTGCGATCACAAGAGGCAATGCCACATTATCTTCCACCGTACGATAAGGGAGTAAAAGATCTTTTTGCAACATATAACTGACCTTTCCCGGTTTTCCTGTAATATCTTCTCCATCCAGAAAAATCTGTCCTTTATCCGGTTTTATTAGTCCGGATATCACATTAAATAAGGTAGTTTTTCCTCCTCCACTGACGCCAAGAAGACTGACCAGTTCATTTCCATGAATTTCTATGGAAATATCATCGATGATTTTTTCCCCGTCAAAGGATTTTGTTACATTTGATACCACTAAGTCTGACATGGATACTCCTTCCTATTCCGGAAGATATTCATTGGAAAATCCTGTATTTTCCGGTATTTCATTTTCTACAAGTCCGTTTTCATTTAGCCAGTTATAAAATGCATTCCACCTGTTTGGATCAATATACCCCCATCTGTCTACTTCTGCAAGATACTGGTCTTTTAAATATTCCTGACTTGCCAAAACCAGTTCTTCATCCAATTCCGGTGCAGCCCCACAGAGAATACCGGCAGCTTCTTTCGGATCTTTGATCGCATCCTCATACCCTTTTTTCAATGCTTTCAAAAATTTCTTTGCCGTTTCCGGTTCTTTCTCCAGGAAATCGTTATTTCCGATCACTACCGGAGTATAATAATCAAAAATCGGATTGATATCCTTAAATGCAAAATAATCTGTTTTCAGTCCTGCAAGTTCTGTTGCCACACCTGCCCATGCATAAAAAATCCAAATGGCATCGACGGATTTTGATTTCAAAGCAGATACTTCATCAGTAACCGTGCTTGGTATCAGCTGAACTTTGTTAAAATCTCCGCCGTCCTGTTCTACTACGTTCTTTAACATCGCTTTTTCAATCGGTGCATCCCATGTGGCATATTTCTTTCCTTCCAATCCTTTTGGTCTGTCCATCCCTTCTCCTTTTCTTGAAACGATCCCGGATGTATTATGCTGAACTAATGCAGCTACCGCAGTGATCGGAAGAGCATCTTCACCCGATACTCCCGGTGCCATCGTATCCTGGAAAGAAACTCCAAACTGAGCTTTTCCTGATGCCACCAACGCATCCGCTCCATCTTCCGGCGGCTGGACGATTTCTACTTCCAATCCTTCTTTTTCAAAATATCCCTTTTCCTGAGCCACATAAAGTCCCGTATGATTTGTATTCGGAGTCCAGTCCAGTACAAATGTAATTTTTTCTTTTTTTCCCTCATTTTCCTGTTTCCCCTGACATGCAGTCATGGACAGCATCATGCATCCTGCAATCAATACGGAAAGTATTTTCTTTTTCATCTGATTTTCTCCTTAATCTTATTTTTTCTGTTCCCATTCCATGCAACGCTTTTGCAAAAGATCTACCAACTTCATCAAAATGAGGCTGATCACAGATATAAGTAAAATTACCGCAAACATTTTGTCAAAAGCAAATGCCTTTTTAACTCTTGTCATGTAGACACCCAGACCGTTAAATCCTCCAAGCCATTCCGAGATTACAGCTCCTACTACTGCATAAGACACGGAAATCCTGAGACCGGAGAAAAACTGTCCCATCGCTCCCGGAAGCTTGATATAACGAAAAATCTGTATCTTTCCTGCTCCCATGGAACGAAGAAGATTCATCATATCTTTGTCTGCCGACTGAAACCCTGTCAGAAGCCCCACTGTGATCGGAAAAAAAGTTACGATAACGATCAAAATCACCTTCGGAAGCATTTCATATCCAAACCACAGTACCAAAAGCGGTGCGATTGCCACCGTCGGAATCGTCTGCGTAATAACGATCAGCGGATAAAATGCCCGATAAAGCCTTCTGAAATGATCCATCAATACTGCCATGATAAAGCCAAGTATCACTCCACATAAAAGTCCTAAGAAAGCTTCCGTTAATGTAACTTTTGCATTTTCCATCAAAAGCGGAAATTCTGCGATAAACGCCTTTATAACATCAATCGGCGATGGCAGCATATACTCCGGAACGACCCCTGTCATGGAAGCCCCCTGCCATACAAGAATAATCACTCCAAGCGCGGCAAGTGACCATATTTTATTCGTGATGTTTTGAAACTTTTTTTTCAATGGACAATACGTCTCCTTCCGGTCTGTAGCTTACTTTAATATAAGCCGCCACATGTGGTGCTCCTGCCTTTACTGCGATATGCTGGCATTCTTTTACGATATCCATCAGTTCATCATAATCCCCTTCAATGGTTGTTTCAAATGGTCCCACGTAATAGTTCAATCCCGTACTTTTAATATAAGCGATCACTTCATCTACAATACGGATCAATTCTTCATCATTGGCAGCGTCCGGAAGACACTGGATTGCTACACTTGCATTCATTTTTTTCTCCTCCTGTATATACAATAAAAAACTCTGCCGGTAAATTCCGGCAGAGAATAACATTTCGTCTTACAACTGGTATGATTCCTACGCCGGCATTATCCGGATCAGGTGATAGGGTTAAAGGCGGATTTACCTTACTCTCAGCCGGATTCGCTC
The DNA here is from genome assembly GCA_937880845.1 of uncultured Drancourtella sp. GTDB lineage: Bacteria > Bacillota > Clostridia > Lachnospirales > Lachnospiraceae > Sellimonas. The sequence continues at coordinate 57,411 of CALFLL010000024.1, read as the reverse complement.
CAGCTCCCCTTTGACTTTTTACTTGTATTAGTTTACTCCTTTTTATTTTTCCCGTCAAGTACCTGTTGAAGCGTTTCCATGGAATAAAGGGGAATATCTATTTGTTCTTCCCGCATCATTTCTTTTAACACTTGTATCATAATACCTGATTTTTCTTCTTTTTTTATCGTCTTCAACATTCCCCCTATGTCGGGATTACCCGAAAACTCTCCTCCCCATTCTCCGTCATAGGTATAATTCACACCACAGCTCGGACTTCCGTCAATCCCTACAATCCCAAGTATTTCAAATCGTTTTGGATATGTTTTATACTCTTTCCACTGGAGAACATAAGACCCTAGCATTTTTTTAACCTGCTGTCTGAAAAACGGCGTGTCAAACTGACTGGCTGCGTGTCCCCACCGGTTACTTCCGTACAGCCAGAATTCCGGACACGGAAGCTGGATCACCTCAATTCCCATTTCCAGTATACGGTGGAGAAATTTTCTTTTTTCTTCTCTTTCTTTTATCAAAGGTTGCTTACTCTTATCTTATCTCCTGATTCGCTCCTTACCTGCAAACATGAAACCTCTTTGTTATGCTCGTTGAAAAGAGGTATGATCAAAAACAAGGGCGGAAATCCCGCCCTTGTTTTCATTCTTACTAAGCTTTCACAAAAATTTTCTCGATAGATCCGATATACATCGTGTGATAATCTCTGTCCGAATACCATTTTGTATCATTTTCTTTAACATCAAATCCTTCCGGACTTAAGAAATGATGGTATTGTTTTTTACAGACGACAATCACATTTGCCTCTTCAAACCCTACCGATTCTCCCGCTTCACAAGGTGTAAGTCCTGCTTCTTTTATCTTATCTGTATCTCTTCCAGAAACTTTTCCGCAAAGGTTTAAAGCATTTCTATAGGATTCATCAAAAAAGGAAAGTGTAAAGTATTCTTCCCGGTCTACGAATTCTTTCGTATATCTTGTCTGGCGGATATAAGCTGTCGCAGATGGTTTTCCCCAGATAACTCCTACACCTCCCCAGCTTGCCGTCATGGTATTAAGGTTTTCTTTTGTTCCTGCCGAAATAAGCATCCATTCTTTTCCGATTGTTTGAAATGGATTCATATTCCATTCTTCCGGTTTGATTTCTTTCCAAGACATATAATCGATCTCCTTTCCGTTCTGAATATTCTGATTATACCACATCGCAGCTCTCTTCTGCCATAAAATTTTTCTTTTTCAGTTCTTCTTCGATAGCATCCAGTATCTCTTCGTTTTCTGCACTGATGGTATGATAATGTCTTCCATATGTAATATTTTTCAAAGGACTGGATTGTCCCGAACGTATTTCTTTAATGAAGTCCTGTACTTGCTTTCTGGAATGGATTGACAATTCCGCCCTCAACGTCCCATATACATTATGATGGATGAAGACATCCTCTGCCGTACCGCCGAAATCTACGATGGTGTTCAATTCCTCCTCTATTTCATTATCCGTATGTGAAACACAAAAAATCCTTTGTGTATTTTTTCCATCCTGACACAGATATCCTCTGTAAGTGGATATAATGTTATATCCTGCCGCTCTTAAAACCGCAATATCCTGCACGATCACCTGCCTGCTTACGGAAAACAGGCCTGCAAGTTTTGTTCCCGGAACAGGGGTCTTACTTTCTTTCAGCGTTGTTAAGATTTCCTTTCTGCGTTTTTCTCCGTCCATATATCTTTGTCCTTTCCAATCTATTTCATAGAAAGTTATATCATATTTCAGATAAAGGGTGAAGATTTTTCAGAGAAATGTCAAGGATTGGTGCAGAATGTGTCAACGCTCCGCTAGAAATATAATCGACACCTGTCATTGCCAGTCTTTGGGCATTTTCTTTTGTCACATTGCCGGAACATTCTGTTATTGCTCTTCCATCAATATATGCTACTGCCTCTTTCATCATTTCCGGCGTCATGTTGTCAAGCATGATAATATCGGCTCCCGCCTCCAAAGCTTCCTTTACCATATCCATATTTTCTGTTTCCACTTCAATCTTTCTTACAAACGGAGCATATTCTTTCGCCATTTCTATCGCCTTTTTAACACTTCCTGCCGCACCGATGTGATTATCTTTTAAAAGAATCCCATCTGATAGATTATATCTGTGATTTTGTCCTCCTCCGACTTTAACTGCATATTTTTCAAACAGACGCATATTCGGTGTGGTTTTTCTTGTATCAAGCAATTTCGTTTTCGTTCCTTCCAGAAGTTTTGCAACCTGTTTTGTATAAGTGGCAATCCCGCTCATTCTCTGAAGATAATTCAGTGCCGTCCGTTCTCCGGAAAGAAGAACCCTGATATCTCCTGTCACGGTTGCCAATAACTGTCCTTTTTTCACTTCATCTCCGTCTTTTACAAAACATTTTACAATAGTTTGGGAATCCAACAGCGTAAACACTCTTTCAAATACCCATAATCCCGCAATCACACCGTCCTGTTTGCAAAGCAGGTCTGCTGTCCCTTTCTGACAGGTCCTCATCACTGCATTTGTTGTAATGTCCTCGCTTGTGATATCTTCCCGAAGTGCCTGCATAATGAGTTCATCCGCATTTATCTTCATTGTTATTTCATTCATCTTTCTTTCCTTACCCTTTCCATCTCTTCTAACACTTCCTGCTTATATACTTCCGCAAGCCGCTCTTTTTGTTTTTTTATGTTTTCCCATGAGTCTTTTGCCAATAGTTCCATCTTTCCGGTATCCTGACCGGTTTCTTCCCATGTTTCTTCGATATGATTTGCCGCCCGCTTTCCAAACACAAGGCTCTCCAAAAGAGAATTACTGGCCAGACGGTTGGCACCGTGTACTCCGTTACAGCTTGTTTCTCCTACCGCATAAAGATGTTCCATCGTCGTCATGCTGTTTTTGTCCACATGAATCCCGCCCATAAAATAGTGCTGAGCCGGTACCACCGGGATCCAGTCTTTCATTACATCGTATCCTTCCTCCAGACACCGCTCATAAATGTGCGGAAAATGTTCCAGGATCACTTTTTCCCCAAGTCCGGTCATATCAAGCCATACATAAGGTTTTTGATCTTTTTCCATTTGTTTTTCAATTTCTTTTGTAAGAACATCCCTTGGAAGCACTTCATTGGCAAATCGTCTTCCATCCGCACCGTAAAGCTTTGCCCCTTCTCCTCTGACCGACTCCGAAATCAAAAACCGTCGCCCTTTTTTCTTGGAATATAAAGTAGTCGGGTGAATCTGTATATAGTCTACGTTTTCCAATCTGATTCCATGATTCAGTGCGATTGCCAAAGCATCTCCGGTCAGATGGGGATAATTTGTAGAATGTGTATACAATCCTCCGACTCCTCCGGTTGCAAATATCGTGTAATCCGACTGTATAAAAAAATCTTCTCCATCTTTTAAAGAAGCAATCACTCCCAGACACCTATTTTCCTCTTCTACAATATCAAGCATGGACGTATGTTCCATAATCACTATATTTTTCTGTTTTTCTACTTCCCAAAGGAGCTTACTTGTAATCTCTTCTCCTGTAATATCCTCATGAAACAGAATTCTCGGCCTGGAATGGCATCCCTCTCTTGTAAAGGTAAGTTCTCCGTCTTTCTTTGTAAAATCCACACCATATCCGATTAATTCCCGAATAACTTCCTGCGAAGAACGTATCATGATGTCTACGGACTCCACTCTGTTTTCATAGTGTCCTGCCTTCAAGGTATCTTCCATAAAACTGTCATAATCTTTTTCATCGCGCAATACGCAGATTCCGCCTTGTGCCAGGAAGGAATCACTGCTTTTCTTTTCTTCTTTTGTAATCATAAGAATCTTTCTGTTTTTTGGAAAATGTAATGCCGCAAAAAGTCCGCTGGCTCCTGTTCCTACGATCAATATATCCGTTTTTTTCTCTCTCATTGCCAACACCCTTTCTATTTTCCAAGTTCCAGCATTTTTTCCATAGCCTCCGCTGCTTTTTTGCTGACTTCGTCTGGTACATGCACTTCATTTTTTTCTTCTTTCAGACAATCCCTGACTTTCTCAAGGGTTATCTTTTTCATATCAGGGCAGCATTGTTCCTTACGGATTGGATAAAAAGTTTTATCCGGATTTTCCTTTTTCAGCTGATACATCACACCAAGTTCTGTTCCGATCAAAAATTCTTTTTCCAGACTTTGCGAAACCTTATCTATGATTCCTGACGTACTTCCCACATAATCTGCAAGTTCTACAACCTCTTTTGTACATTCCGGGTGTACAAAAACGAGTGCTTTTTGATGTTCTTCCTTTGCTCTTTTTACCTCCTCTGGTGTAATCTGATGGTGTACCGGACAGTAACCATCATTTAATATGATATGTTTTTCCGGAACCTGTTTTGCCACAAAACTTCCAAGATGTCTGTCCGGAATAAAAAAAATATTGTGATTCGGAATTGCTTTTACCACTTTTACTGCATTGGCAGATGTCACGCATACATCCGAATACTGCTTTAATCCTGCCGTGGAATTTACATAACATACCACTGCCAGATCATCGTATGCCTCTCTCATTTCTTTGATTTTCTCTGGCTCTGCCATATGAGCCATTGCACAGTCTGCCGATGCATCCGGTAACAGTACTTTTTTTGTCGGATTTAAAATTTTTGCACTTTCTCCCATAAAAGAAACACCTGCAAATACGATCATATCTGCATCGGTTTCTTTTGCTTTTTTACTCAAATAAAAAGAATCTCCTGTATAATCCGCAATCTGCTGTACCTCATCCGGTACATAATAATGTGCCAGGATCACGGCATTCTTTTCTTTTTTTAACTGTTCTATTTCTTCTGTTAAATCTTTCATGTCAATCCCCCTGATTTTTCATTTACCCGGCATTATACACCTATTTTTTACAACTGACAAGACAGTTGTTTTATTTATGTAAAAAAGAGTACGGTTTCCAATCTATATTGAAAACCGTACTCTTTCTATAAATTTCATGATTTTAATGTGTATGGATAAACATAAGCCCCAGAATCATGCCAAGCACTGTAAAAAATGCCGGAAGTTTCCCTCTGTATTTTTCATTGGCTTCAGGAAGGATTTCTCCAAAGTTTACATACAGCATTGCACCGGATGCAAAGCTTAAACTGATTCCTAGCCCCATCTGTCCCATATCGCCGATCCAGTATCCAAGGATTCCTCCAAGAATAATGGCAGCTCCGCTGCATGCGGTAAGAAAGACCGCTTTTCCTTTTGAAATCCCTGCACTTAGCAATGGGGCACAAATTGCCATCCCTTCCGGTATATTATGGATTCCGATAAAAATCGCAAATGTCACCGCCGGACTGTGAAGCAAATCTGTGTGTGTTACCATAGATGCTCCTATGCTCATTCCCACCGGTACGTTATGGCAGGCAACCGCAACCATCATGGCAATTCCGGCCGTCATCATTCTGCGGCTCATTCGGTTTCTTGCCTGCTCCGCTTTTCCGTCCATGATCCGTTCCAGCAAGTACACTGTCATGAATCCGATCACGACAAACAATCCGATTCCCAACTTGCTCATGCCCGTTTCAAGGGCATCGTGAAACAAGTCAAAGCATACCACGCTGATCATGGTACCGGCTGCAAAGCTAAGAAGCAAACTCATGGCCTTGTCAGAGTTTTTTCTCACCGTAGTGCTCAAAACAGCCCCAAGTCCGGTTCCTCCCACACCGGACAGAGCAGTCAATATGACAATGGTAAACAATACCGGCATCTTACTTCACCACAATCTTGCGGAAATTTTTCTTTCCTCTTCTTAATACAAAATCTTCTTTAAAATCTTCCTTTGTATAAGCAGTATAAATGTCTGTCACCTTTTCTCCGTTTACGGCTGCTCCCCCCTGCTGAACGGCACGTCTTGCCTCTGATTTTGAAGGAACAAGTCCGCTTTTGTGAAGAAGTGTCAGGATATCAATCTTACCTTCCGTAAAGTCTTCTTCCGTCAGTTCGCATGTCGGCATGTCAGCAGCATTTCCGCTTGAGAACAATGCTCTTGCACTTTCCTGTGCTTTCTTTGCTTCTTCTTCTCCGTGAACCAACTTGGTCAACTCAAATGCAAGGATTTCTTTTGCTTTGTTAAGCTCGCTTCCTTCCCATTTATCCATGGCATCGATTTCTTCCAACGGAAGGAATGTCAACATACGGATACATTTCAGAACATCTGCATCCGCGACATTTCTCCAATACTGATAAAATTCAAACGGAGAGGTCTTTTCCGGATCAAGCCATACTGCTCCGGACTGTGTTTTCCCCATTTTCTTTCCTTCTGAATTCAGAAGAAGCGTGATAGTCATGGCACAGGCATTCTTTCCTAATTTACGACGGATCAGTTCTGTTCCCCCAAGCATATTGGACCACTGGTCATCCCCGCCAAACTGCATATTACATCCGTATTTCTGGTATAACATATAAAAGTCGTAACTCTGCATGATCATGTAGTTAAATTCCAGAAAACTTAAGCCTTTTTCCATTCTCTGTTTGTAGCACTCTGCTCTGAGCATGTTATTGACACTGAAATGCGGCCCTACTTCTCTTAACATTTCCACATAATTCAGCTCAAGGAGCCAATCCGCATTGTTTACCATCAGCGCTTTTCCATCGGAAAAATCAATAAATTTGCTCATCTGTTTTTTAAAGCAGTCACAGTTATGTTGGATCTGCTCCGGTGTCATCATGGAACGCATATCCGTACGTCCGGATGGATCTCCGATATATCCTGTTCCTCCTCCGATCAGAGCGATTGGCTTGTTTCCTGCCATCTGAAGACGTTTCATCAGGCAAAGTGCCATGAAATGTCCTACATGAAGGCTGTCTGCAGTCGGGTCAAACCCGATGTAAAAGGTAGCCTTCCCATTATTGATCAATTCCCTGATTTCTTCTTCATCCGTTACCTGGGCAATCAGCCCTCTTGCCTGTAATTCTTCGTAAATCTGCATTTCTTTTCCTCTTTTCTTAAAAACTAAAAAATCCCCCGCCCTAATGAAAGGACGAGGGTATAAACTCGTGGTACCACCTTTATTCCCGGAACATATTCCGGCTCCATAAGACATCTCCGACACATCTATCTGGAAATCTCTCCGCACAATAACGTGTGCGCTTCCGTCACAGCCTACTCTTCTTTCGGTGTGAAGCTCCAAGATGTATTCACAACAAACCTTTCCCGCACCTCTCATCAACCGGTAACTTTCTGTTTGAACCTAATCTGCTGTTACTTCTTCTTTTCTTAGCCTTTTGTGATTCAATTATTTATTGTAATACTAACGGATTTCCTCATCATTGTCAAGACCTGTTTCTTCTTGCTCGTGAAGTGCCTTTGCCGTATCCTCAAGAAAACGCTCCGTTTTGTCTTTATTTTGTTCCAGACAATACGTATATAAAATATCCATCATAACAAGCATCGGAAACTGCGGTGAGATTAATTCCCCCCAGTCCAGGTTCTTTAATGCCGGAACATAAATGATCTCATCACAGTATTCCCGAAATTCCGGATTGTTCCTTGCCGTCACAAGAATACATTTTGCTTTTCTTTTATGAGATTCCCTGAGAAAATACTGCACTTCCCTTGTTTCTCCTTTCATACTCAGCCCCATCACAAGGGAGGTTTCATCCTGGAACACGGTACGCATTCGGATCATATCTCTGTCCACAAGAGAATTGATATTAATCCCGATCCTCATAAAGCGAAGTTCCGTTTCTCTTGCTACAATTCCCGAACTACCGACTCCACATACAAAAATCCGGTCTGCCTTTGTCATCATCCGGCTCACTTTTCTAAATTTTTGATCATCCACCAGGTTATACGCTTTGTTTAATATTTCCTGATAGGCATCCAACACCTTCCTTCTATTTTCGTTTACCGTTTCTCTGATTCCTTCCTGAAACGTTGCTTCATACTGATAAATAAACTCCCGGTATCCCCTATATCCGCATTTTTTTGCAAATCTGGAAAGAGATGCCTCCGATACAAAAATTTTTTCAGCTACCGCTTTGGCTGATAAATCTGTTTTCTCTTTATTTTGGATAAAAAAATCCGCTATGGTTCTTTCTATGGATGTAAGGTTTTGATAATTATATTCAATCACCGGAATGATTGATTTTTCATACTTCCTCATTTTGTATTCTACCTTTCCTTATGTCATATTCCTGTTTCCGTCATATAAAATGCAGTATATCATAACTTTCAGAAAATAACACTAACCCTTCCCTTTGATTTGTGTTATAATAAACGTGTTGAACTTGGTATATATACCAGACACAAGGAGGTTTTTAATCATGAATGTACCTGAAAGAATTGAAAAATTACGCTCTTTGATGGAAGAAAAAGGAATTGACATGTACATTGTCCCGACAGCAGATTTCCATCAAAGCGAATATGTCGGAGAACATTTTAAAGCAAGAAAATTCATTACCGGTTTCTCAGGATCTGCCGGAACGGCTATCATCACAAAGACAGATGCACGTCTTTGGACAGACGGAAGATATTTCATCCAGGCTGCAAAACAGTTGGAAGGAAGTACGGTCGAACTGATGAAAATGGGTGAACCTGGTGTTCCTACAATTCATGAATATCTTGTTGAAACTCTTCCTGAAAACGGAATCATCGGATTTGACGGACGTGTTGTTTCCATGGGAGAAGGACAGGAATACGAAGCTATTGCACACGAGAAGAACGGAAAGATCATCTACGACTACGATTTGATCGATATAGTATGGGAAGATCGTCCGGCTCTTTCTGAAGAACCTGTTTTTGCATTAGATGTAAAATATACAGGCGAAACAGTTGCTTCCAAACTTGGCCGCATCCGTGAAGAAATGAAAAAAGCAGGTGCTACTTCCCACGTACTTACTACGTTGGATGATATTTGTTGGACATTAAATATTCGTGGAAATGATATTGAATTCTTCCCACTTGTTTTATCTTATGCAATCATTACTATGGATAAAGTTGATTTGTACATCAACGAAGCAAAATTAAACGACGAAATCAAATCGGATCTTGCAAAAGACGGCGTTGTCCTTCATCCTTACAACGATATCTACGAAGATATCAAAAAAGTAGGAAAAGACGAAGTGCTTCTTATCGACCCTGCAAGATTAAACTATGCTTTATATAACAATATTCCGGAAGGTGTTGCAAAAGTAGAGGAACGCAACCCTGAAATCCTTTTTAAAGCAGTAAAAAACGAAGTGGAAATCGAAAACATCCGTGTTGCTCAGATCAAAGACAGCGTTGCTCATGTAAAATTCATGAAATGGCTGAAAGAAAATGTAGGCAAAATGACCATTACAGAAATGAGTGCTTCCGACAAACTGGATGAATTCCGTGCAGAGCAGGGTAACTTTATCCGTCCAAGCTTTGAACCAATCAGCTCTTACGGAGAACATGGAGCAATCGTACACTACACCTCTTCACCTGAAACAGATGTGGAATTAAAAGAAGGCGGTCTTTTCCTGACAGATACAGGTGCCGGATTCTACGAAGGTTCTACCGACGTAACCCGTACTTATGCACTCGGAGAAATTCCTCAGATCATGAAAGATCATTTTACCTTAGTTGCTATCAGCAACCTTTCTCTTGCAAGTGCTCGTTTCTTAAAAGGATGTACAGGAATGAACCTTGATCTTCTTGCAAGAAAACCGTTCTGGGACAGAAACTTAAACTTCAATCACGGAACAGGTCATGGTGTAGGATATCTCCTGAATATCCATGAAGGTCCTACAGGATTCAGATGGCAATACCGTGCAGGTGAAACTCAGCCATTTGAAAAAGGCATGATCATTACAGATGAACCTGGTATCTATATTGAAGGAAGCCACGGAATCCGTCTTGAGAACGAACTTCTTACACACGAAGGTGAGAAAAACGAGTATGGACAGTTCATGTATTTTGAACCGATCACATACATTCCGATGGATTTGGATGCCATCAATCCTGATATCATGACGGCAGAAGAAAAGAAACTGCTGAACGATTATCACCATACTGTATATGAAAAAATTTCTCCATATCTCGACAATGAAGAAAAAGAATGGTTAAGAAAATACACAAGAGAAATCTAGACTAAAACACGGCGCTTCATTCTTTATTGTAATGAAGCGCTTTTTCTAAATGCGAGATTATGACAGGAGGGAGTTCTATGAAAAAGTCAAAAAAATTAATTGCTTTTCTGCTGACACTGGCTTTATGTGCAACTCCGGTTGTCGGCTATGCCCAGACTGAAGGCAATTACATACCAAAAAAAGAAAATGATGTTTCTCCGGCTTCTGATCAAACTGCCATACACGACGAAAACAATAATATAACAAAAGATGATACTATAGCTGAAGATACACAGCCGGACAAAGATGATATCACAGCCGAAGATACACAGCCAGATCAAGGAGATTCATCCGATGAAACCAATAATCCGGAAAGCGGCACTCTTCCGGAAAATGATACAGATACCTCTGTTTCAGAAGAACCGGTAAAAGAACAGGATACAGTTCCTTCTCTTCCTACCGGACCTGCCACACCAGATAATACCGTAACTGAAACAGAACCGGCAAAAACCAATGTAGAAAATATCCAGAAAGTATTTCCGACTTTGGCTATTCAGGCTCATGTACAGGACGATGGATGGCAGACATGGAAACATGCAGGTGAGACGATTGGTACTACCGGGCAGTCTAAACGCCTGGAAGCAGTCCGTATTAAACTTGAATATCCTCAAAATACACCGGATGAAAACAAATACACAGGAAATATTGAATATCGCGTCCATGTTCAGGATATCGGATGGATGGGATGGCAAAGTGCCGGTGCAACCGCCGGTACCACCGGACAACGTAAACGTATCGAAGCAATTCAAGTACGCTTCACCGGGGAACTCTCCGGACTGCTGAATGTATATTACCGTGTTCATTCTGCCGATTTTGGATGGCTTAGCTGGACTTCCAACGGAAACAATGCCGGAACAGAAGAATTAAGCAGACAGGCTGAGGCTTTGGAATTTTCAATTGTAAAAAAAGGTGAAACTTTTAGCGGAGATACATCAAGAAGTTACATTAAAGGTATAAAACCGAAGAATATCCTGTTCACTACTCACATCCAGGACATCGGTGACACAAAAAGATCTACCATTGACAGTATGCTTGGAACAACTGGAAAATCCAAACGGATGGAAGCTCTTACCCTTCAAGTGGACAACAACGAAAACGGTATGATGCCGGGCGGTATACAGTACAGAACTCATATTGAAAATATCGGATGGCAGGAATGGAAACAAAACGGTCAGCTTTCCGGAACCAAAGGACAGCGTAAACGTATTGAAGCAATCCAAATCCAGCTCACCGGCGAAATTGCAAAATATTACGACATTTATTACCGTGCCCACGTCCAGAATCTCGGATGGATGGGATGGGCAAAAAACGGTCAATCCGCAGGGACTTCTAAAATGGCTTACCGCATGGAAGCTTTGCAAATCCGTCTTGTTTTAAAGGGAAAACCTGCTCCCGGCGGTAACAGTAATTATTACAAAGAAGGAAAAAACGGATGGGTTTATGAGGGCGGATACAAATTCTATTACAGAAACGGTACAAAACTTCTGGATCTGGACGGAATTGTGGGACGTCAGTCCAGCTATTACATCAAAGTAAACAGAAGAGCATGTACTGTTACAGTTTATGCAAAAGACGGAAACAACGGTTACATTATTCCGGTAAAGCGATTTGCGTGCTCCGTAGGACTTCCGTCAACCCCTACCCCTTCAGGCACCTACTATACACCGGCAAAATACCGCTGGCATACACTCATGGGTCCTTCCTACGGTCAGTATTGCACACGAATCACAGGAGGTATCCTCTTCCATTCCGTAGCCGGAAAAAATATGACAAGTTATAATCTAGACGCAAGAGACTATAACATGCTCGGTCAGCCAGCCTCCCACGGCTGTGTCAGATTAACTGTACGGGACGCAAAATGGATCTACGATAACTGCCCTCTCAAAACAAAAGTAACCATTTACGATAGTTCAAATCCAGGACCATTAGGCAAACCAGCAACAATCAAAATACCACTATGGCAGACATGGGATCCAACCGATCCTAATATAAAATAATAAAGGAACAAAAACAGAAAGCGCTTAATTATCAAGCACTTTCTGTTTTTTATACTCAGCAGCAGAAAAAATCTTTTCCAAAATTTAATTTAATCTTAACCAGAATATGCATTTCGTATGCTAGTCTTATCTCAAATCATAAGAAAAGGAGCATCGTTATGAAAAAAGAACGTCGCAGCCGCAAACAAATCAAATTCGACCTGAACCATCACTACCATAAAATGGAAACTGTCGTCAGCAAACAAGCCTATGCCTCTTTCAAACGAAAACCTTACAGCAGTTCGGGGACGTGTACTTCTGCATAGGAACCTGTCCCCTTTGCAAATTATCAGACACTTTCTGTTTCCGTTGATTTTACGCCGTTTGTATGGCTTTTTGCATCATTGGGGACGTGTTCCGCTGCACCGGAACACGTCCCCAATATTCAATATTAGTATCGTATTTCCATCAGCATCAACCCTTGTGGCGGGGCTGTGACGCCGGCTTCTGTGCGTTCTTTTGCTTCTAGGATATCTTTTACTCTTTCCGGTGTGTAGTATCCTCGTCCGACTCTGACAAGTGTTCCGGCTATGATTCGTACCATGTTGTAGAGGAAACCGTTTCCTTGGATTCTTATGGTGATTTCTTCCCCTTTTCTGATGACATCGATTGAATAAATTGTTCTTACTGTGTCTTCAACATGTGTTTTTACATTACAAAAACTTGCGAAATCATGGGTTCCGATGAGATAGTTGGCGCCTTCCTGCATCTTTTTTTCGTCCAGCGGAAAGGATACAAAGTAATTTGTGTATCTTTTGACCGGATTTGGAACGTGTGTGTTTATGATATGATATTCGTATGTTTTTGTGCAATTTTGTCTGCGTGGATACCAGTCTAACGGTACTTCTTCTGATTTTACGATGAAGATATCTTCCGGGAGTCTTTGGTTAAGTGCAAAGGAAAAACGCTCCGCTGGTATCGGTGTTTCGGAGTCAAATACTGCAATATTTCCCATTGCATGTACGCCGGAGTCTGTCCGGCTTGCTCCAATCACTTTGATATCTTCTTTTGTGATTTTGCTGATTTTTTGATTTAATACTCCTTCTATGGTGCTTACGTTTGGCTGAAGCTGCCAGCCGCAGTAATTGGTTCCGTCATAAGCTACCGTAAGTTTTATTCGTTTCAATCTTTTTCTCCTTTTTACATCTATTGCTTTTCCTATTCTAACACATCCCCTCCCATCAGAACATCCCTGAAAGAAAATTCTCCTTTTCTTGTGCAATTTTCTTTTCCATGATAAGTTTCCATGATAAAATGGAAGGCGAGGTGAATGACATGAATAAAAAAGAAGTATCTGAAATCAAGAAACAGTTTTCTCCTGCAAATTGTGCGATTACACGTATTTGCGGATGCTATGTAGATAGTGAAAAAAATATTAAAACGAAGATAAAGGATGCATTTCTTTCTCTTCCGGAAGAGGAAATGTTTAAATATTTTGATCTGTTTAAAAAATCTCTTTCCGGTACGATTGGAAAGAATCTTATTAATATGGAATTTCCTATGGAACAGGAATTTTCGGGCGGAACGCAGGATTTTCTGCTCCGTCTTCGGAACAGCCGGTTAAAGGATGACGCTCTTTTAGATGAATTTTATCAGAAGATCATTGATTTTTATGATTATGGTGAAAATTATTATATTGTTTTGATCCATGCCAATTATGATATACCGGGGAAATCTTCCGATGGCGATGAGATGTTTGATGCATCTGATGAAGTCTATGAATTTATTCTTGCAAGTATCTGTCCGGTAAAACTTTCCAAAGCCGGACTTTGTTATAATTCTGAAACAAATAATATCGAAGACCGAATCCGTGACTGGATTGTGGAAATGCCGGATGTCGGATTTTTGTTCCCGGCCTTTACGGATCGTTCCACAGATGTCCACGGTCTTTTGTACTATTCCAAAAATGCCAAAGAGTTTCAAACTGATTTTATCGACAATGTTCTGGGCTGCCGTGCTCCTATGCCGGCCAACGATCAAAAATCCACTTTCCAACAGCTTGTCAGTGATACACTCGGTACAAACTGCAATTTTGACACTGTAAAATCCATCCATGAAAATCTCTCTGAAATGATGGAGGAACATAAAGACGAACCAGAGCCTTTCAAACTTGATAAAAGCGATGTCAAAAAACTCCTTGCAAAAAGCGGTGCAGATGATGAAAAACTGGAAACATTTGAAAGAGAATTTGAGGCTGCTGCCGGCGAAAAATCTTCCCTACTTGCCTCGAATATTGCAAATACCCGTACGTTTGAAGTAAAGACACCGGATGTGATGATCAAAGTAAATCCTGAGCGAACCGATTTGATCGAAACCAGACTGATCAATGGCGTTCCGCATCTTGTTATCCGGTTAAGTGACAGCGTAGAAGTAAACGGAATTCCTGTTTTAAATAAAAGAATGGATGAATGATCATGGAAAAAATATGGATTATAGAAGATGACGAAAGCATTCGCACAGAGCTTTGTACCTTATTACAATCAAACGGATATCTTCCCGTCTTTGGCGAACCTTGCGACCTTGTCCTTCTGGATATTAATTTGCCGGGCGAAAATGGATTTGAAATCTGCCGAAAACTGCGTCAGCACTCGGATGTTCCTGTTATATTTCTGACTGCCCGTGACTCTGTGGAAGATGAAATTCTTGGATTTGGCATGGGTGCTGATGATTTTATTCGCAAACCATATCATTCTTCTGTCTTACTGGCACGGATTTCCAGAGCTTTAAAAAGAAAACCAATCAACGTTCTGACTTGTCGGGAATTGTCTTTAAACCTTGAGGAAATGAGTGTGCATTACCATGAACAAACGGAGCTTCTCACCAGAAATGAAGCCAGGATTCTTGCCTGCCTGATGCGAAAACCATTATGTACACGAGAAGAAATCATCGAAGATCTTTGGAATAACAGTTTGTACATTGATGATAATACCCTTGGCGTAAATATCAGCCGTCTTCGTGAAAAGCTTCGCGGCATAGGTGCCAATGACTATATTCATACCGTGAGAGGGGTTGGATATCGACTATGACTTTCAAAGAATCTTTGCAGTCAAAGGCTATCACTTTATGCTTTCTCGGAATTGGCTTCTTACTGGTCTGTGCTTTATTCGTGATCACACAAACAAGTCTGGTTCTTCTGTTGGTCTGCGGCCTGTTATATTGGATACTGATTTTTTTGTGGTTATATATCACTTATTATTGCGAAAAGAAGAAATTAAACACTCTTGAAAACCTAATCCAGACTCTGGACGCTCCTTATCTTATCGGCGAATTGATTCCTGCTCCGGTAAATGCATTGGAAAAACAATACTATGAACTTATGAAAACCATTTCTTTTTCTGCTATCGAGGAAATTTCATCGATCCGGGCAGAAAAAGATGCTTACTACAATTATGTGGAAAGCTGGATCCACGAAATGAAAACTCCTCTTACTGCCTGTTCTCTTATGCTTGTCAATCATTCCGATCCCTGTAAGTTAAAAAGGGAACTAAAAAAAGCAGAAAACCTGACAGAAAGCATCTTATACTATGCACGCCTGCGAACCGCGGAAAAAGATACGCTGATTCAGGAGTTCCATCTGTCTTCTCTTGCTGACGAGGCGGTCAAAGATCAGATGGATCTTCTCATCTCAGCCGGAATCCGCGTAAAAGTACACGGTGACAGTATTGTCCGTTCCGACAAAAAAATTCTTTTCTTTATTTTAAAACAGCTTCTCATCAACTGTAGTAAATATTGTCCCGGCGGCCAGATTGAAATTGCAGCCGATAGCGGATGCCTCACTGTCAAGGATAATGGTATCGGGATTCCCGACTATGAAATCCGTCGTGTTACAGAACGCGGCTTCACCGGAACAAATGGCCGTACGCATGGGACAAGTACCGGTATGGGACTTTACCTTGTTTCCGAATTTTGTAAACAGCTTGATATTTCTTTCCATATTTCTTCTCAGTACGGTTCTTATACCTCTGTTTCCCTTCTTTTTCCCGACATTACAAAAATGTAAGAAAACGGATGGACGGCGTTAGAAAAAATAACGCCGTCTTATGGTATAGTAAACCTGAAATGGAGGTATGTTTATGAAAATTATTTTACAAGTGGATCATTTAATCAAATACTACGGAAGAGGTAAAGTCATCACAAAAGCATTAAACGATCTTTCCTTCTCCATGGAACAAGGAGAATTTACCGCCATCATGGGGGCTTCCGGTTCCGGAAAAAGTACTCTTTTGAATATGATTTCTACCATAGACCGGGTTAGTGCCGGCCACATCCTGATCGACGGAAAGGATTTAACACAGTTAAAAGAACGATATCTTTCTGAATTCCGTCGAAATAACCTTGGATTTATTTTTCAGGAATACAATTTGCTTGATACCTTGACGGTCCGTGAAAACATCGTACTTCCTTTAAATCTGAATCATATATCAGTATCCGAAACAGAGAAAAGGCTTGCTGAAATTTCCGGGACACTGTCTATCACCGAACAGCTTGATAAATTTCCATATGAATTGTCAGGAGGTCAACGGCAGCGTGTTGCCTGTGCCAGAGCTTTGATCACAAATCCATCTTTGATTCTTGCCGATGAACCAACCGGTGCCCTGGATTCCCACAATTCACGGATTTTAATGGAAACCTTTCAGATGATGAATCAAAATTTGAGTTCTACCATCTTAATGGTAACACATGATGCTTCTGTTGGTTCTTATGCAAACCGCATTTTATTTTTAAAAGACGGGAAAATATGGAATGAAATAGAAAAAGGAAGCCGCACACGTCAGGAATTTTATCAGGAAATTTTAACCGTCATCGCTTCTTTGGGAGGTGATGCCAATGCTCGTTAAACTCGCAGCCCGAAATGTAAAAAGACAGCTTGGAAATTATCTCATTTACTATATTACCGTATCCTTTACGATTGCCCTCATGTTTGCGTTTAACAACGTAATCTTCAGTCCGGATCTTGCGAAAAAAGCCCAGGATGCTTCGTCACTTGCCGCATTTATGATTGCCATAACCGTACTGGTTTCTTTGATCGTAGCTTTTGTTCTTGGGTACGCTTCTTCCTTTCTTTTAAAGCTTCGGAAAAGAGAATTTGGAACCTATATGACCATGGGTATGTCCAGGAAAAACATCATCACAGTCTTTCTATTTGAAACATTGATCATTGGAATCTGTTCTCTTATAACAGGTATTTTTTTCGGCTTGTTCCTGTATCAGCTTGTAATGTCTCTTTTAAGTAAGTTAATGGAAATCAGTTACACCTTTTCCGCCTATTCTTCCAATGGGTTCCTTCTGACGGTCGGCTTGGTTTTTGCCATTTTCCTGTTATCTTCTTTGACATCTGCTTTTTACTTAAACAGAGTCAGCATTTATCATCTAATCCGGGGAAATCGGAAAAACGATAAGGAAACAAAGCACCCTTTTATTTGGATTTTTGTCAGTATTGTATCCTTTATATCCATCTGTGTCAGTATCGTGGCTTTTCTTCACGAAACAGACCGTATCCTTCATGATACAAATGCCCTACCTGCCGGAATCCTACTTTGTTTTCTTCTGCTTGCGGTTTCGATTTTTTTCTTTCATGTAGGCCTGGCAAGAAGTATAACAAAACTTCTTCTTTACAACCGAAAATTTTCCGGTCATGGAACCAATACCTTTGTGCTGCGTCAGCTCAGCAGCAGACTTCATACCAATTCTGTAATGCTTGGCATTGTTGCTTTTCTGATCGTATTTGCTGTGATTGGAACAAATTTTGCCTTTATTACCAAATCTACCCTTCAAGCAAGTTTAGATTGGAATTATCCGTTTGATGTATTAAGTAATATAGAGGCGGACGCACAGGTTCCGGTTTCTCCTGATCAGGCAGAAACGATGATTGACACATACAGCCCGGTAAAATCCCGCACCGATTTTACCGTCTACACAAATAATGACAACCGACTTCTTCGCTTTACCCCATGGCATGGCAAGCGTTATGAGAGCCTGTCGGATTCTTTTCTTTCCGAAAGTGATTATAACAGAATCCAAAAAGTAATTGGCGGAAAACCGGTCCATCTGGACAATACGTTTCTTATCTGTGCTCCTACTCCTCAGATTCAGTCCATTGACTTTTCCCGGGCTTCTCTTTCATTTGATGGGAAAACTTACACCTATGGCGGCACTCTGGAGAACGCACCATACTTTGTTACAAAAGCATATCTTATGGCAATTGTTCCTGATGAAGCCATCAAAAATCTGCAACCGCAGCTTTTTTGTACAGGAATGCAGCTAAAAAATCCTCATTATGATGCTTTTGCACTGGAAAAAGAACTTTCTTACGAAAAACAATCTCGCTTTTCTGACGAAATGATCACATTGTGCGATTATGCGTTGAAAGAATCCGCAAGACTTTCTATGAACGAAAGTATGGGTATCTTTATTTTGAGTGCTTTCTATGTATCCATCATTTTTCTGTTTATGGCAATGTCCATCTTTGCCTTAAAAACACTTTCACAGACAGAAGAAGACCGCCAAAAATATCAGATTTTATTCCAGATCGGAACAAAGGAAAAGCAGCGTCGAAAGGCATTGTTTGCACAGATTTCTATCTTTTTCTTTCTGCCGTTTTTTCTGCCTGTTTTATTCGGAATTCCGTGCGGTATTGTAGGCTGGGAGATTTTGCAGGTTTTTAATACGCATAATTCTTCGTTTACCATCATTGTTATTTGTATTATGACTGCCCTGATCCTGACTATAATTTATGTCTTGTATTTTATAATTGCCTATTTAATCGCAAAAAGAAAAATCATTCAAACCATATAAAAACTAACGGGTGAATTATATCTATAGATTCACCCGTTACTCTCTGTATTTTTGTTTAATTTTCCTTTAAAAAAATATAACGTATTTACGCCATTTGCGAGCATTTTTGTTTAAAATGTGTCTAAAATAAAGCATATTAAATTGATAGAAAATGATACAATATTCAGCCTCCGGGTTAGGTTTCCCCGGAGGTCTTTTTTATGCTATCTTCATCTGTAATGCTTCAATCGCTTTTCGGATTCCTACTGTACCCGTTGTATATCCATTACCAATCCAATCGGTCCATCCGTAATCCTCAATCTGCGTTCTGATAAAGAAGTATTTCCCTTTCGGAAGGTTATTTACAAAAATTTGAAGTGCTTCAATTCTTTGTCCCTTACCGGTTGTGCCAACAACTGTATCTGATGTAATGTTTTTATACTCTTTCCATCCGACATTTTCAATATGTGCCTTTACATCAACAGTGATGTTTTTAGATACATATTCTCTTAATTTTGTAACATCAATTTTAATCGCTTCTAACGGTAAATCAAATCCAACCGTTCCACATACCTGTCCATCTCTAACCGGATCAAGCCATCCAAGCTTTGAAGCATGTCCCCTGTACCAGATTCGTTTTTCGTTATATAAAGGATTTCCCGGATTTTGTTTTGGTGTAGACATTGTATTCCCTCCAATTTTCTTGTTTAAAATTCCTTCTGTAATCGCTTTTGCACATTTCTTATAGTCCCATGCATTCGCATCATCTTTGTCATCAACGAAGCAACATTCTACAAGCAATGCAAGAGAATTAGTATTGTTTAAAACATACAGATTTTTACTGTATTGCGTTCCTCTGTTTCTAATATTCAATGCTGTTGAAATATTTTTGCAAATTCTCTCGGAGATAGACTTTGTTCTTGTGTCGTAATTCCATACCTCAACGCCACCAGTGCTTTTATCTCCTTTATAATCATTTCTTCCGCTGTTAAGATGGATTGAAATATCTAATGCAACGCTATGTTGATTACACTTTGCAACAATCTTCTGTAAACAACCATCCGGTGTTGTTGCTACGTCACATGTGCAATCATATACGGTATGCCCCTCCTCCCTTAACAAACGAATCACTTCATTTTTTACCAATCGGTCTTCTACAGATTCTTTTAAAATACCAACTGCACCAGATGCTCCCTGTCCCTGCGGACAATGTCCTGCGTGTACATTATATGCTGACATATTATTTCTCCTTATCTTCCTGATTTACTACTTTATCCGCAACCTCTAATCCTTTTACCAAAATGGATGGCACGTTATATCCTGCCTCAACAAAATTTTCTAAAATAGATCTGATTTCATTGATTATCAGAGATGCCAAAACAAACCAACCTAACAGGGTGGTTACTCCAAGATCGATTCCGATTGCTTCTCCTATCTCAATAAATACTGCACTTGCCCCAAAAGCAACCATAATCATGAGCCAATACCCAATTTTCTTTAAAACTCCTTTCCAGCCTTTTACAGAGTTTTCTTTTCCAGCCATACGGCTTTTCATCCATCCTGTTATCCAATCTGCTACATTAAGTAATAAAAATGCTGCAAAAAGAATCCAGTGTTCTCCAAAAACATACGACAGAACTGCTACAATCGTCCCTACTATTGCATTATATCCATCGATAAACGGTTCCGCATAATTCATTTTTTTCATATCCTCACTTTCCTTTCTTTTTTGGTTTTATTTTTGTTTCGGAGCATCTCTTATCACTACGACACCATCCTTTCTAAATAGATTGGAACAAAATGTATTGCTTCATCTCCAACAATTTCATAAGCTCTATCAAATATCTCTTTTGCTCTGTCTGCGATTAAATTGCAGATAAATTCTTCCATATCAATCCAGTATTTTCTTTTGCACATAAGATGTATCTCATCTAAATAGCCGTAACTGTAAAGCATTACATGTCCTAATTCATGCAATAAAACAGTCGTTAAAAATGATCCTGTTAATTCTTCTGATAAGTAAATTGATTGTGTATCAGGGTCTGTAACAGCACATGTCCTTTTGTTTGTTCGATCAATCAGTATGGGGTTATCTGGGCTAGTCCATCTCACAGACCACAAAAGTTCGTTCATTACAAATCTCATAATTCCTCCAATAAATAAAGCCCCGGCATTTCTGCCAAGGCTTTATTTTTTACTGCATAGATTGTACCTTTTGTGCCATCTGAACCATTTTCTGTTTCAGAGCAGGCTTTTCACTTGCATCTGCGTATTTCATGATATTTTCTACCATGTTTTCCATATCTCCGAAAATTTCCGTCATGGACTGCTCCATCATTTTCTTTGATTCCGGATCTTTGCTTTCGGTATAGTGTCTGCGGTATGAATCGTAACGATCGTACGCATCCCCATACCGTGATCTGTTTCTTTCCGGAGTATATCCCATATTCCTTCTATTTTCAGATTTTCCAGAATAGTTTTGCTCAGAACTATTTCTTCCGTCATTATATCTATCCGGATATCCCATACGGTATCCTGTCATCGGATACGGAATATCGTCATACATATCGTAATCATCCATACCATCTTCCATCATATGGAGATATGGATATGGTGTATATCCTGCGGAACGCCCTCTTCCAGAACGGTGAACAAATCTTCCGTTTGCCGCACGTCCACGATACCCCATTCTTCCATAGAATTTTTCTTCCTGTTCTGCTTCATCCATAGCTTCAATTCCACGTTTGTTAATGTCATATTCTGTGAGATCTTTCATTACGCAAGCCCAGGCTTTCAATTCATCCAATTCCTCACGGTTCATTTTATTAAAGTCGGAATAGCAGGACTTAATATGCTCTCCAATTCTCTTTGAATACTCATGCATATACCCACCTCCTTAACATACACGCTCAACAATGAGCACTAAATTCTCTACTTCGATTGTCTGATCTGTTGGGTTTGTAACTGCCACATTTACCTGACATTTTCCAGCACATACAATTTCTTCAAATGCTACGTTGAAGAATTCGCCAACCGCTGCCGGAGTAACTGTTGCAATAGAACTCTGTAAAACTTCACCGTTCAACGAAAGTCCCAAAGAAATAGGACCAACTGTTCCACCTGTTGGGATTCCTACGTTTGCTTTTGCAAAAATCCTATATCTTGCAGGGTTACAATCACAACCGCTGTTAGTCAGGCAAACTAACCCTGATCCTGCTCGATGATTAACACATCTGCTTTTTACTGTATCGTCTAAAAGCAATGCGTTCTGTCCAGCCGATACTTGCTGAACAAATACACTTGAAAACTGTGCCATATCTATTCTCCTTTTCCAATTATTAAAAAAGGGATAGTGCCCTTATAGCATCTATCCCTTAAAATGTTTATAGTAACATCAGCTTATTGCTGAACATCCCATAGGGAAGATACTATTAGCAACCACATCCGCAAGCATTATAGCCACATCCACATCCATTGCTTGTTCCAAAGGTAAAACCTGTTGGGTTAATGATAGATGTGTATGGACTCATTACCGGATAAGACGGTACCGGAGTCGGACGAAGTGCATTTACAATGTTGTTTGTTTGAGCAGCGTTACTTAACTGAAGCTGTGCGGACTGTAATTCTGTCTGTAAAGATTGAATCTTGTCCTGTGTAATCAAGTCAACGATTCTCTGTGTTCCAGCGTTCTGTGCGTCAATCACATCACGGAATCCTGTGTTAAGAGCCTGCTGGATAGCTGTACCATTGTTGTTCACGGTATTCTGTAGAATATTCGTTTGTGCAGCCATATTGTAGTTCACATCACCAATGGCCTGTTTCAGATCGCAGCAACACTGCTGGTTCTGATAACCTAAATTTGCAATAGCAGAATTTACACCAGCAAACCCGTTACAGAGTTGAGTACCGATTCCATTAATTCCACTTTCGATACCCTGAGTAGAAAGAGCTGCGTCAATGTCTGAACGAGTTGCAAATCCCTGAAATCCCGAACTATTTGTTCCGCCGCAATTTCCTCCGAAACCATTTCCCCATCCGCCAAACAATGCGAAAATTACAATAATCCACAGAAACCATTCAGATCCCCATCCACCGTAAGCTCCATCGTTACAGCCACGGGAATTTCCTGCATTACCTGTAAGCACAGCTACATCTGCTGCACTCATACCTGAATTCATCATATATTTTTGTCTCCTTTTGCAATATATTTACAATTAGAGACATCCCGGGCTGTCTGCTAAAATTGTACGATTTTATAAACCAAATTGAGATTTAATCTTTTTTACCATATCATCTGCATCTATTCCCTGCTCTTTGCATAGGTTTCGAGCAAGTTTTTCAATTCCTTCCGAATCTCCTTTTTCAGCCATTTGCATTGCGTTACGCATAACTGGATTATTTCCTGCCTGTTCACGCATCATATCCATCATGACTTTCTGTGGATTTCCTCCACGCATCATTTTTATAAATTGTACGGGATTCATCATTTTTGTGATCCTCCTCTTTGTGTTTTAGGAGGCTCGCTCAAAATCATCTCTTTTAATCCTGCAATCTCTGTTGATAGATCATTTTTAAACTGTAAAAGCATTGCTTCAAGATTTTGTGAATGGTTTTCCTGATTTGCACTATCCGGCATCACCGCTTTGTATGTTACAATACGGCTTGTGCCGTCTGCCTGAAGCTGCTTCGCATAAATTTCTGTCATGTCTGACTTAGGATAAAATGTAGGGTTGCCAGACATATCCACATTTTTTGCACGTACAACGTCAATACTGTCTACAATTTCCCCGTTAAGGCTTGGCTGTTGTGTAAAAGCAGGCTGATTATACTGTGCCTGCATCTGTGCAAGCCTATCGTACTGAGGTTGTAAAGGATTATAAAAGTCTTGTTTACTTAAAGAAACAATAATTCCTTCAAACGTAGCACTTACACTTGTACTCGTTTCACTACTACCGTTATGAGCATATAATGCAAGCGTTAGCGTATCTGCTTCTCCTCCGTCAGAAGGAATTGATAATTCAGCCCAACTTTGTTCTTTCAAGACAAACCCTATTTCTTTAACGGTTGTTGAATTTCCTGTTGTGCTTCTTAAACTCATTTTAGGAATATATCCATCGGTTTTTTCAAGCTTTTGGAACTTCATATATATTTTCTTCCCTGCAAAATTACTATATTGCCCTAAATTAAAAAATGCACCAGGACTTGTAGCATTTCCAGTAGATTGTATTTTAACAGTATTAGAATTAATAATAATTGCATTTGCATTACTATTATTTTTAGAAAGACTTGTAGAGAATAAATTAATACCATTTGCTTTCACGCACACAGCATATTTGCCGTTGATTCTAACACAGATTTGATTCGGTTCTATATCGCCGTCACGCTGTATTGAGATGTGAAAAAACTTTGGATTTTCATTTGCAACCGTGTACGTCAAGTATTGTTTATTGTCCCCATAATCTTCAACTCGAAGAATGATTTCCGAATCAAACGGCATATCTTCTTTTCCTTCTCCTGCAACCCCATTTTTCTTTAATGTCATTGTTGTTCCGGTCTTAGTAAGCTTAAACGGGAAGTAATATCCGCTTTGCTCTTCTTTGTTGCTTGAAAACTGTGTATATCCTGTTACTTTCTTGATGGTCCCTACTACAGATCCATCCGCAAGCACTTTTAAGTCATTTCCAACAAGCGAAGATACACGCTTACCTAATAAGCTCTGACCGCCGGAAAATAATGTCATAATGTCAGAGCTAATTATTCCCCCTGGATTGTCCCCTTGAATACACCATCTGCAAATTCCGGGAAGAATTTGACACAAGACATAATCAGAGTGTCTACAGTAGCCGTAGAAGTAGCTGTAGAATGTGTCATACCGATTAATCCTGTTTCGTCTGCTGTGAGGTTAAATGTACGGGCTACATCACCGGACATTGGGACATATGCTCCTCTCAGATTTTCTTTTGCTGTCGCAATCGGCTGCTTTGCTGTAACCTGTGGAGAAACAATCGCTGTACCAAGTCCAAGGAAGTTTTCGATGTAAGTAAATCCAAAGGCAGTCTGCATTGTGATCTGTGCTGTTCCAAGATAGTCTGCCACGTCCTGCTGGTTGATGAAAAAGATTGGAGTAACATCCTCGTCCTCATAGTATTCTTCAAGCTTTGCCCAGAGGTTTGCAAGTGTAATCTGTAAGCTTGCACCACTTGCAGATCCAGTACCTGCTTTAAGCATGGTGTAAAGGGATGTTTTAACCGATTTCTGCACTTTTTTGATAAGCTGATCGTCACTCTCGTTGACTGCGATTGTACGTCCAACTTTCTGGATCGCTTCTGCTGTTGTGACTCTCCTGTATTTGTCCAGATCAAGCGTAATTGTCTGATCTAAAGCTCTTTTTACCTTTGTCGGTGTAATTACTTCTCCTTCGCCTACCTGTGCTGCCAGCTCTTCTACTGTCCATTTGTAAACCTTGATATCTGTTCCTGCAGACATCGGGATCAGATTTGTAACACCGAGCAGATCCCTTAATTCTCTGATGTTCTGGGAGATTCTGCTTGTAAAATCGACAGAGATGGCTGGTTCAAGATCCGTAGACAGGCTTGCTCCTGTTTCTGCCGCAAATAACTGCAAATCAAAATGTTTCTTTTTCATGTATTTTTTTCATCCTTTCTTTATTTCTGGAATAAATCCATGTGTTCAGCGATTAATTTTTGGCGTTCCAGTGGATCTTTCACTTTCATAATCTGTTCTTTCGTGATTGATGCCGGTTCCGATGTTTTCTTCGGCGGATTTCCTTTCAGTGCATCTTTCACAGCCTTTTCTACCTCAGACTGGAAAGCGTTGATAAAGGAATCGACAGAGCTTTTTGTCTTTTCTGCATCGTCTGAAATCAGCATTTCAATAAGGTCATCGCTCACAGAGATGTTCTTTTCTCCGAGCATCCCACGGGCTACTGTTGCCATCTTTCCGAGCGCGTCCTTCCGAAGGAGTTCCTCTACCTGCTTTTTAAGCTGTTCGTTTTCATATTTTTCTTTCTGCTCTGCATTCATTCCAGCAAGCTTCTCGGCTTCACTTTTTGCTTTACTCTGTTTCTTTTCCCACTCTGCAAACTTTCGGTCAATGATACGATTCACATCTTCATCCGTATACTTCTTTTCCTGTTCGTTTTTTTGTTCTGTTCCTGCTAGATCTGCTCCTGCCGGGTCCTGACTTCCTGTTGGATCTGTTCCTGCTGAATCTGTCCCTGTTGGATCATCTGCAAACATCTGTAACGCCATAAATAATCTTTTCTTCATTGTTTCTACCTCCGTAATTTAAAGATTTCACGCCTATCTTCCGTAGCTTTTATCGGGAATCCACGCCTGCCCGTATTCCGTAGCTTTTCAAGTGTTCCACGCCTGCACAACCGTAGCTTTGAATGGTTCCACGCCTGCCATGTATTACATAATCCGGACATGATCCGGAAATTCATTGGCGATATTACAAACGCCAAGAAAAAAGGAATCGACCAGAAGCTTTGATTCTTCTGATAGATTCCTAAAATGTATATCAGCCCATCCGGGCATGATTTCGTATTGAATTTTATCGTTTGTCAATTCTGAGATTGAATCTATTAATGTTGTTACTAAAGCAGTAACTCCGGCACACACAATGTCTTTTCCTAATGCTTCGTACTGTGCATGACCGGAAACAACAATCCTGTCCTTTCGGACTTCTATCGCAATCATAGGCATCCAACCTCCTGAAATGCTTTCAACATCTTCGGGAACTGAATTGCAATCCAATCCGTAATTTCTTCTGACTGTCCCCATGCCTCATTATTTCCGCTGTTATTCCACAGTCCGCTTTCATATAAAAATCCGTGAATAATCTCATGTCTAAGAACTTTTTTTGAATAAGATTTTAAGTCCTCAATACTCATATCATCTTTTTCAAAAATACAGACAACAATCTCTTTAATAGAATGGTCAATATATCCATCAGCATTTTTAAGTTTCGGGTCGTCCTTTTCTTCCCGGAAAAACACTTTATATTCAGTTCCTAAAATATTTACTGTATCTTTCATCATTACACCTCTTCGAGATCTTCTTCATCCATGTAAATATAAATATCTTCAATGACATTCTTCTGTCCTACTGTTATATATTCTCCAAACGTGTTTATAAAATCGTGAAGCTGGAATTTTGTAAACCCGTCTTTGTCTATTTGTGGCATTCTTGGCTTTAAGGTTTCCCCTCCATTTGAAAGTATCCTTTTGTTGACTTCATCATATTTGTTGTAAAATATTTCCGCTCCAAATGGTGTTAGTTTTACCTTTATCTCACTATTTAGATTTATTTTTTTCATTTTCCACTCCTCTTTCTTAAAAATGGGTATAAAAATACCACCGGCCATTTCTGACTGGTGGTATCTACATTCATATAACAAGTAAAAAGAAGCCTTCGGCCGGAGCGTCACTCCCAGCATCTCTTTTGCCCATTGCATAAAGCATGTGGCGCATGACGACGCATTTTTCACCTCGAAGACCTCTTTTTATTATACCTAAATTATAACAAAATTATTCCTTTTTGTAAAGAATCGTCTTGTTCTTTAAAGTTTTTCTCCATGTCGTTTCTCCTATATGCCAAAACGTCATAATAGAATTTTTATATTCTTCCGGATCACCTTGTACTTTGATCCTAAGAACTAATTTGAACTTTTCTCCTCGTTCCTCAATCTCTTTCAGAACAACAGCTGTATTTGGCTTATTAGCTTCGATGATATAATCTGGATTACTGATAATTTCTGGAATATAGCTATAAAATCTTTCATAGTCATTCGGATGTCTTTCTTTAATATGCTCTATCCGCTCATCTGTAATAATAACTTCATCTGTCACAATATTCTTCGTAATGCACTTGTAAATATCACGGTCTATTTTCCCCACTGAATGCACTTCAATATCCTCTTTCGTACTCGATGAATTCATTATACCAGAACTATCCGGCTTTTCAATGGATTTTTCTTCTATCCAATTTTCAAATGCTTTTCTGTCCATATAAGGAGTTACAGCACATCTACAGTTCGGATGCATTGGTGCCGCATTGGTTCCGGGAAGCATATTCTTTACTTTGTAATGCTTCCCGTCTATGGCACGGCATATAGGGCAAGCAGTACCCTCAGCCATAAATTCATATTCTTCAAACTCATTCTCTTCCATAGACCTTTTAGCCGATTCCGTTTGAACCCTCGCCATCTCTGTCCTCATTAGTCTTTCTGCATTATACTGGCTTACTCCAAAACGCTCTTTCAGATGCCGAGCCAATACACGAGGATTCTGCCCCTGTATCAATCCTGTCTGTAAGAGTTTGTCCAATTCTGATTTCAACATTCCCTGGTACATCCAGATTCGGTCTGAGAACGTAGCATTTTTAAACGATGCATTCACTATTACACCCGCTTCTTTCTTCGGGTCCGTTACGCTTTTCCCTAGGATACCTGCTTGGCGTTCAAATTCATCTAATGCCCGTTTAGTAAGTATCTCATCATAATATTTCTGCAATTCATCAAATCCAGACACCATTTCAAGACCGATTCTGGCTTTCAGCATTTCCAACCTGTTTACCTTCATGGTTAAATTGTAAAGTCGCATTTCCGTGTTTGCTTGCTCTGAGAAGTTCTTCTCTTTTACATACTTCTCAGCCTTACGCTCATATTCTTCAATATCCAGTTTAGCGACTCGCTTCTTCGCTTCTGCCATCGTGATTCCTTCTTTTTTAGCATAACGGCTGTAGAACCCATTGATCTCCTTGTTGATCTCGTCTATCATGTTTTGATAGATTTTTTCAATCTCCTTGTCGTACTGTTTTTCTTCTCGCTTATTCTTGTTCCGGTTCCTTGTTTCCCTGATAGCCCAGTACGTCTTGCTGTTCACCGCTTACACCCCCAAACGTCATTTGCATGACTCTGTCTCTTGCATCATCTTTCTGTGCGTTCTCCTCTTCTTCTATGCGTTCAAGTTCAGTCTGTACATTTTCCACAACAGAAAGAACGGAAAGCTGTGTTTCCTTTGATACAATTCCTTCCAGTTTAGATGCGATGTCTGTTTCTTCTGCTAAGTTAGCCGGGAAATTAAGTGTGAACTTATAATCGTTGTCTATCCATGAATCCTTTCCGATTCCACGAACGGCAGATATCGGATTACTGAAAATCAACCTGTATCTTCTCTGCATTCCGCTTCTGAATTTTCTTTCTTTTGTCTTTGCAAGGTTACTCATAGCCTGCATCTTATATTTCATTGCGATTCCAGAGGATGTACCAAAATTCTCATCACTAATATTTGCCACCATGCTGATCTGATAAATCAGTCTTTCTAGACGATCTAAAAGATGCTCTTGTGTTTCATCCCCGTTCGGCTTTTGCAGGAAATCAACAATCACACCATTGATGTCGCCATCAAAATTGATTATTCTGTCATCTCGTATATGCTGCACATCTTCTTTTTCAAGCCGTTGTCCAAGTATTTTTAAATACGCATCAGCAAAATAATCCACATCATTCGCCTTTTCTGACAATGCTTTGTTATAAGCATCTATCATCGGCATTGCACCTTCAAAAATTCCTACACGCTCATCATTTTCAATGAACTCCGTTGCCGGAACTCCATTAAAATAATGCGGTTCCGCTTCTCCTTCCCATCGATACGAACCATTCTGAACGAAGTGCTGTACTGATGTTACGTCAGACCAGCTTCCACGCTCTACGTTATCCGCATCAAGATAATACCTAACAAAATAA
This sequence comes from uncultured Drancourtella sp., assembly GCA_937880845.1. GTDB lineage: Bacteria > Bacillota > Clostridia > Lachnospirales > Lachnospiraceae > Sellimonas. Next base: position 27,712 of record CALFLL010000024.1, on the reverse strand, counting down.
AGTGGTCTCTCTAATATACTGTCATCGTATATGAAGAAAGCTTCAAGTGGTGTAAGATAGGTAATTCCAATGTTCCCTTCTGCATCGTTGTAGTACATTTCATACGCTTTTCCGTAGATGCTGCACAGTTTCGACAGTTCTGCATTGTTATCGTCCTGATCGTTGTACTGATCGAGGAAATCAATGTATTCCGTCACCTTATCATCTTTGTTTGTGGTCTTAATCGGAATACCAATAAAAAAACCATTCATGGTGTCCGTGATATATTTTGCGAAATTTACCGATATTCTGTTATCCGGTTTATATGCAGCTTTTTTGGGAAGATGAAATATTTTGTAGTCGTTCACGTATGCATCGTGCAATTTCTGGTATCTGTTAGTTACTTCCTGTTTATGTTTCCCAATGTATTCCGCAAGCAGTTCCGGTGTCATTTTTGTTCCTTCTGCCACTCGAAACATCCTATATTCCTCCAATCACTCTGTGATAATGTGTTCCTGTAAAATCTCTTTCAATGCTGTACTCAAACGCATCAAGCGAGTCGATGTCCGTTGATCCGTCATCCAGCCTAACTTCTTCTAGTGCTTTGCTGTCGTACACTGCATCCTGAAACGCCTTTGACAGCGTTTCGCAATCTTCTGTAATAAAAAACAGCCCTGCTCCCATGAGCTGGACTGTATATTCTATACGGTCATTTATTTTCTTTTTTATTGCTGGTCGTACATGCAAGTACGGATATTTTTTTTCACATGCGTTCTTGATACTCTGCCCTAGCACTGTTTCTGCGTTATCGTAGTATGCGTTAGACGGTTTCCCGTATTTCTCAATTACGTCCGAAACAAATTTAAGAAACAATTCTGAAAGCAAATTTGCATCTATCCCATGCGGAAAGTCTTTTTTCATGTGCTTCCTACTCATTATCGCTTGTTTTTTCCCGTCTGCATACTTCGCTGTAGCAACAAATGCATGACCCGATCCGTTCCCTCCGAAGTCTATTCCGATGTCTATTCTTGCAATATGCTCTCGATCCGCTTTCTTCACAAAGCTGTCTGGATTATCTGCAAACTTTATATAAATCGCTCCCTCTGCACGCTTCCATTTCCCCAGGATGTACCTATCGTAGTACACCGTCCCGTCATATTCTCTTTTTAAATTCTCAACAAATAAAGGATCAAGTGTTGGATTGTCGTCTATACAATAACTCTGGCAATAAATGTCTGCATCAGAGTCAATAAACTTCTTAATCCAGTGCGTTGGATATTCCGGGTTCAACGTACCGTCAAATTTACTATAAGGCTTATCCAGACGTGATTTTAACATGGTAAATACTTCTTGATTCCATGTTGCCACCTCATCACCGTAGCAGTATTTAATAGATGCACCTCGTATCTGGTTTACCCTTGTAACCTTGTCAGCTCCAAGGCAAAAACACTTTTGTCCAAACAAATAAGCTGTATTATCCGACTTAATATCCGACACAAGGCTTGTTCCATACATATTCTGCAAAGGTTCGATGATGTTTCTCTGTAGCGTTCCTTTCGTGTTTCCAAGTATGACGGTACCATAATCAATATTACAATACCCGTAGAATATAGGATTCGCTCAACCCAGTCTCCAACAATAATTAAAAATATGCATCCTATTATTGCTGGAAATGATAATATCAAGCTCATAGTCAACATAACCTTGCATAGCATTGTTGTAATAGCCATATTTTTATATCTCCTTATCTTTTATAGTTCTCGCCCCGTTTGCTCGAACTGTATCACGAGTTGAAGGTGTTTTTTATCTCGGACATAGTAATTACGAAAAACCTTACTACTGTCACAACTGCGGTGCCCCATATCCGTGGACACAAAAAATACTGGATAATGCTGTAGAGCTTCTTTCCCTGGATGATGAATTAGATAGTTCTTCCAAAGAACTGATTAAAAGTGCCATTCCAGATTTAATTGTTGATACACCTACAACTCCTATTGCCATAGCAAAATATCGCAAAGGAATTGCAAATGCTGGACAAATTATAAAAGACTCTCTTCGTCAGCTTCTTATTGATGTCATAAGCGAAACCGCTAAAAAGACTTTGTTTTCGTAGGTGTTCCGCAGTACATGCAGTAATTATCTGTATTCAGTATTTTTCTGCCGCATTTAGCACAACTGATAAATTCTTCGCTTGATGAAGATTTGCCATTGTGCTTTTCTTTATCATTTTTCATCTCCTCACTCTCCTTTCTTTCCGACTTCATAGATATCACCTTCTTTTACTTCCATAGCAAATGCCAACTCTGGAACGTCACAGGCTTTTATCAGTCGTATTCCGTTAAGCATGTCGCTTAATTCCTGTGGCGTAAATCCAGCTCGTTCAGCCACATAAATATTTTTTAATCCTTTCTTGACAATGATAGCCTTTATACCATTCGATAAAGGTGAATTTCTATTATCAATCTTCTAATCACGTTTTCACCTCCTTATTTCCTAGCTTTTATCTAGCTTTTTCTTCTCTTCCTTTTCTTTATCTTCCGACTTACTTGCCAATGCTTCTGCATATCCAAGGAAATATCCCTTATCTCGCTCTGACATATTCGGAAGAGCTTCTGCTACAGTTTTAATGATTTCCTTTTCCTTATCGCTCATAACTGCTATTCTCACCTCCTCTGTTGGCTATGTCTACATTATAGTCCCCTTAGACATCTTTGTCAACTGTTTTTTGTCCCCTTTGCCAACTTTTTGCCTTGACTAATCCATTTTTTAGTGTTAATATGTTTATAGAAAGAAGGTGAACAGATGACGCAAGGCGAAAGGGTTAAGGCTATTAGAAAAGAATTAAATTTGACTCTTGAAAAATTTGGGAAATCATTGGGTGTTGGAAAAACAGCGATATCTAAAATAGAAAATAATGAAAGAAATCTTACCGATCAGATGATAATTTCCATTTGCAGGGAATTTAATGTGAGAAAAGAATGGCTTGTTGATGGAACTGGTGAAATGTTTGTTCCATTATCAAGAGATGAACAGATAGAGGAATTTATGGGAGAAGTTTTAAGAAACGAGCCGAACAACTTCAAAAAAAGATTGATCTCTGTTTTAGCAAAACTTTCAGAAGACGAATGGGAGATTTTGGAAAAGAAACTAAAAGAAATCGTTTCGGAAAATGAGCAATAATATAGGGGCTGACATTACAGCCCCAGAAGCGATTTTATATGATGATAGATTAGCTTTAAGCATCTTTCATCTGCTTTATCAAGCATATTAATTATCATCTGTTTGTAATCCATTGGACTATACCTCCTACCACAAAAACACTTACTTGAAATTCCTTATAAATATAATACAACCAAGCGTTCGAATATTCAAGAGAAATCGAACATTTGTTTGTGTTATATTGCACATATATTTCACCTATTTTTTATTATATAACGTCATTTTGTATAATCAATATAAATAGCAGTAAAATAATTCGACATTTTTCGACATGGTATAATCGCTACGGCGTTTATATATATTAGGGTTTTTTAGTTGTAAGGAAAAGAAAGAGAGGAATTTGAAATGATTGATTTTCAAAACAAAAAAGTATTTAAGCTAAGTAAAGCAAAGGAAAAAAATATTCCGAAGGAAATTTATGAATTAATGATTGACGGTGAAGAAATTATAGGATATTACAGTGCATTAAGAGATTACGTTGTATTTACAAATAAAAGACTAATAGCTTGCAATGTTCAGGGAATTGCGGGATCGAAAAAAGATTTTTCTTCTCTTCCGTATTCCAAATTACAGGCGTTTTCTATTGAAACGGCAGGAACATTAGACATGGATGCAGAATTGACACTTTGCTATAGCGGTCTTGGGAATATAAAATTTGATTTTTCCGCCGGCGGAGAAATTAAAGAAATCGGGAAAATCATATCTTCGTATGTATTATAAGATTAACAATTTAAAAATTCACCCTTGCAAAAGGGTATGGAGGAATGAACATGAAGAAAAAAATTGTAGCAATGGTGTTGGTTGGAGTTATGGCTTGCGGCTTGTGGGCTTGCGGAGGATCTGGAGAATCATATAATAATTCAACGAATCAGGATAAATCGGAAGAAAAGGTGAACAAGGAATCTGAGGAAAAGAAAGCGGCTGAAGAAGCAGCAAAAAAGCAAGCTGAAGAAGAAAAGAAAGCGGCTGAAGAAGCAGCAAAAAAGCAAGCTGAAGAAGAAAAGAAAGCTCTCGAATCTTATACAAAAAAGCCAGTTGCAGATTTTATGGTAAAAGTGCAGGAATTAGGATATACAGCGGAATATATCGACGATGGCGTTGATTTTACTGAAATCATACCCGATATGCAATCCGATTACAGTGTCGAAACTGCGAAAGTTGACACCGACAAAAAGACTGTATCTGTGGAATTGATTTCCAATTCCGTTTTACAAGCAAGACAAATGACCGAAAATCTGGAAGCGAAACTTCCTGCATCAAATTGTTGGGTAGCCGCAGAAAACTATGGCGAATCCCAGTATCCGTACGGATTTGAATTACATTATTTAATGGGAAAAATTGCAGAAGAGGCGAAAGATGAGAATACTTGGTTTTTAAAAGCAGAATGTACTGTTACCAATATGTTTGGAGCTGAAGTAAATGGAACTTGCGAGGCCCTTGTAACAGGAACTAAGGATTCACCTAAAATTACATCGTTTAACGTATATTAAAATAAAAACCGCCCTAGTGCTACCAACACCAGAGCGGAAAAGGAATACATCCGTAGATGATACTCCAAATTAAGACAAGAATATTGTATCATCTTCGGAGCAGTCCTGCAAGGGGCTGTTATTTTTATACTCAAAATTAAGAAAGGGATGATATTATGTCAAGAAAAAAGAAACATCCAAATCTTCCAAACGGGTTTGGTAGCATAAGGAGGCTTTCAAAAAATCGAACAAATCCATATGCGGTGCATCCTCCGGTAACTGAATATACGGATTCAGGGAAGCCAATCACACCAAAGGCATTATGCTATGTATCAGACTGGTACGTTGGATTCGCCGTTCTAACTGCATACAAAGCCGGAACATATAAGCCAGGGCTTGAAAAGGAACTGGCCGTAATGAGGGCGTTAGATGACTCAAACATGAATAGCTTTACAAAAAGAATCTTAAGTGATGTAAAGAAAATTAATGAAGAACCGGAAGACGATGGAATGACATTTGAAGAACTTTATCAGAAATTCTATAACTGGAAATTTGAGGGGAAAAAGGAATACAGCAAGCAGAGCAAAGCGTCTACTGCCGCTGCATTTAAAAACTGCAAGGCTATACACAATAAAAAGATAACAGAAATAAGTTATGAACAATTACAGCGAATTGTTGACAACTGCACATTAAAACACGCAAGCCTTGAGCTTATTGTTTCTCTGTTAAAGCAAACATACAAGTACGCATTGGCACAAGGATATGTCGATAAGAACCCTACGGAGCTTCTCCGGATTAATATACCGGATGATGATGAGCACGGAATACCATTCAATGACAAGGATATTGAACGCTTATGGAAACACGAAAACGATGAAATCGCTCAGATTCTTCTTATCATGATTTATTCCGGATACAGGATAGGTGAATTGAAGGTTATAAAAGTAGACTTAGATAAGAAATGCTTTGACGGAGGTCTTAAAACCAGAACAAGTAAAGCAAGGAAAGTCCCTATTTTTTCCGGAATCTTGCACATCGTTGAAAATAGGATGAAAAAATATGGTTGTCTTATGCCACAAAGCTACGAAGTTTTTAGGTCCAATCTGGAAAAGTATTTGAAAACGATAGGAATCGGGAACCATACTGCACATGACTGCCGGCACACTTTTTCTATGCTATGTGAAAAATATAAGGTAAACGAAAACGATAGAAAGAGAATGTTAGGACATAAATTTGACGATATTACAAACGGAATATACGGGCACAGGTCTTTAGAAGATTTGAGAAAAGAGATAGAAAAGATTTGTATAAAACGTGTAGAAAATAAACCTTTAAAAAGTGCTTAAAACAAAAGAAAACAGAATAAAAGAAAAAGTGCGAAAATCCCATATTCTCAAAGGAAAATCGCACTTTTCCGCTTAAAACAGCGTTTTTTCAAAAAAGCAAAAAATCATATCAGTTTTAATTTTCCTTTAAAATTCCCCCTGGCATCTCTCCCAATCTTGCATTTTTTCCATACTTTCTTACCGCATAAATATAAGCTTCTATATTTTCTCTCGGTGTCCCAAGAGGAAGTTGGCATCCTGTATTTAAAATAAAGCCTTTGGGATTGTCTGCACATTGCAAAATACACTTTTTACAAGATTCTATAACTTGATCAACCGTTCCCATTCTCATTATCTCAACAGGCGGTACATTTCCTTCTAAACGTACTTTATTTCCAATTTGCTCTTTCGCTTCATATAAACTCTCACAATTATCAATACTAAATGACTCCACTCCACACTTTACAATTTCATTCCAGATTGGTTTTGTCTTTCCACAAATATGAATTGTAGGTTTTCTTCCCATAATATTTTCTATCCCACTTATCAAGTTCTGTAAATATGGAAAAGAAAATTCCATAAATTGTTTTTTACTTAACATATTCATACAGGTAACCGGATCTGAAATTCCAACTCCTGTTTTTCCAAACTCTTCTTTAAATAATCGAATCCATTCCAGAGTATACTCTACTGACAATTTTAATAACCCATGTAATTTTTCCGGATTTTTCACCGTGTCTCTTAAAATCTTTTCAATGGGCCTTATTGCAGATATGGTTGTTATCGGTCCTGCCGCCCCAGTACTTAGATCCATATCCGGAAAACGTTCCTTCATTTTATGTGCATATTCAATCATAGATTTCATAACCGGATTGTTTCTTGGATTCTCTAACTTTAAACACCCAATATTTTCATAATCTTCTAAAATATATGTTTTTACATAATCTGTTCCATGTATAGGATAAACCAACTCCGAGCCTAAACATTCTCCCAATGTTCGAAGCCCCAGTCCAACGTTAATTCCACTTAACCCAAATTCACTTCTCTTTTTTTCTGTTACATATACCTGTCGTTCAAAATCAGCCCCTACCTGACTTGTTGTAAGTCCATAAATTTCTGCTATTGCAGGATCTTCTCCCAACATGGCATACGGAATATGATCCACCTCTTCTCCCTTTAAATATGCATGAATTCTTTCCTCCGGACTCATTTCCACTTTTTGATTTTTTAATGCTTCTGACAATTTCTGAGCTTCCATATTTCTCCTTTATCACTTCATCTTTCTGTACACATAATTCCCTATTCCCTGAATTGCTTCGACAAAAATAACAAGGATAAATGCAATTAAATACATTACTTCATAATTAAAACTTTGATACCCGTATGTAATAGCTGCCGAGCCTATTCCGCCTGCTCCCATAGTACCCGCCATTGCCGTTGAACCCAAAATCGATATGGTTGCAAGAATAATACCGGAGATAATCGATGGAGTGGCTTCTGAAAGTATTACTCCAAATACCAAACGCATATCTGAAATTCCAAAAGAACGCATCGCCTCAATCAATGCGGGATCTACTTCCTGCATCGCATTTTCTATTAATTTTCCGATAAATGCAGCTGCCGAAACAGTTAACGGCACAACCGCTGCTTTTACGCCAATTGATGTTCCCATAATACTTTTCGTAAAAGGTAGTAAAAATACCATTAAAATTACAAATGGAAAAGAACGTACAACATTGACAATAAAAGCCATTATTTTATAAATAATCTTATTTGGATGAATGCCATTTTCATTTGTAATCAATAAAATAACTGCAACTAATGCACCTAAAATAGTTCCGCAAATTGTTGTTATAATAACCATCTGGAAAGTCGCCTCAAATGCCGGAATCATAATCATTTTCCAAAAATTTCCCGCATTTTCCCCAAATAATGTTTCCACATTCTCACCTCTTTACTTGTATTCACTCCATATAATAGATTCTTTTTTCAAAAAACTTTTTACCTTTTCTTCCGCTTTTTCATTGATATTTATAAAAATATTTCCCATGTTTTTTCCTCTGTAATTTTCTATTTTTCCACCACAAATCAAATATTCTTCTCCCAATTCCTTTGATATTCTGCTTAATACTTTTCCAGAAGCAGTGTCATCACGCAACACAATCTTTAAATTGATTCCAGTATTTGGAAAGTTTACCTCTTCTTCCCCTAAAAAATGTTGTAACGGTTCAGCTCCTTTCAAAAATAATTTTTCCACTTCTCCGGATAATGTTATTCCTCCGTTTTCAAGAAGTGACATTTTTTGACAAATTTGTCTTACAACCTCCATCTGATGGGTCACAACTACAATCGTAATTCCAAGTTTCTCGTTGATTTCATATAATAAGTTTAAAATAGATTTTGTTGTTGTTGGATCCAAAGCGGAAGTTGCTTCATCACTTAATAAAATTTTCGGATTCATAGTCAAAGCTCTCGCAATCGCAACTCTCTGTTTTTGTCCTCCAGACAAAGTAGCCGGTTTTACATTTAATTTATCAGTAATTCCTACAATATCGGCAAGTTCTTCTACCCGGTTTTTAATATATTTTTTCTCATACTTCCAACATTTCATAGGGAATGCAATATTTTCGTACACTGTTTTTCTGGACATCATTGGAAATTGCTGAAAAATCATTCCAATATCTTTTCGAAACATCCGCATTCCTTTTTTATCCAAATCTTTTACTTCTGTTCCATTCACATTCAAACTTCCAGATGAATAATGTTCCAAACCATTAATACATCTCAAAAGTGTAGATTTTCCAGCTCCGCTTTTCCCGACTAATCCATAAATTTCTCCATCGTTGATTTCCAAATTGATGTCTTTTAACACTTCCAGTTTTCCGAAACATTTCTGTAAATTTCTTATTTTTATCATACTTTTCTCCTGTAAATAAAAAAGGTATCTCGGTTTTTCTCTACCAGATACCTTTTTATCCTTTATTTTACTGCTTCAAATCCTGAGGAAGCAGATACGTTCTTTCTTGCTTCATCAGAAGTATAGGCATCCATCAAATCTTTCACCCATTTTTCATCCTTGTTTTTATTTTCTACGCACATTCCAATTGCTAAATCATCATGTACAAATTTTTGAAGTAAATTTTTTGTAGGGTCTACGCCCGCCTCTGCCATTGTATTTGATGTTCCGATCAGACAGGTATAATCTTCCATATTTTTATACATATTAGGATCGCTCTGTGCGAACTCATATTGATGCGGATTTTCTGTTACATCTGCGAATGTAAAAAACTCTCCTGAAGATGGTGTATCCTTAAGTTTGATTACTCCTGCACTTTGTAATTCCTGTAACTGTTCGTCAATATTAGATGCATCTGCTGCAATTCCGACTTTTCCTCCATCCGGCAGTTCTTCTACTGAATCAGCTTTTGTTGAATATAATCCGGAATAATAATTGTATAATTTCGGTTCTAACATAACTATATCTGTTCCATTGGATTTGTTATAGTTATCTAAATATGGTTCATGCTGATACAAATTTGCATCAATACTTCCTTCTTCCAAAGCTTTGTTTGGTAAAACGTAATCGTCAAATACTTTTACTTCCACTTCATATCCCTTTTTTTCCAAAGCTTTTTTGCCTGATTCTCCTAAATCAACGGAAACAGAACTTACACCAATTATAATTTTTTCCTTTTTCTCATCTGTCTGCTTCTTTCCTTCTGATGTATCACTGCATCCTGTCAGAAATATCCCCATAAATACCGCACATAAAACTCCTGTTACAATTTTTCTTTTCACATTCAATCCTCCCACAATCAATAAAATTGTTTTTAATTATATCATCCTTTATTTTTACTTCCAACCAGCTTTCCCTTTTTATTCATTGTTATTTGTCATGAATAATATAAATTATTTTTATTCTCTATAAACAAAAAAACCTTACCCATCCATTTTTATCAGATAGGTAAGGTTCTTTCCCTTTTCTAATGTTTCACTTTATATTATCACATATTTAAGAATAAACAATATTGCAAGAATATACGCCATTGTCATAAAGGTGGTAATTCTTCTGTTTTCAAATCTGTTCCATGCTCTTTAAAATGAAAAAGTTTCTCTAATCTTATATTTTTTCCCTTCTTGCTTATATGCCACGTTGCCTAAAAAATCCAGATATGGAACGGTATCAGCCTTCCTGCCGTTACTGCAATGATCATATAGAAAATCAATATGATATATGCTCTGATATCGTATCCTTTATAGATGAGAGGTTTCATTTTTGTTCTTCCTTCGCCACCTCTGTAACATCTGGCTTCCATCGCCATGGCGAGATCATTGGCACGGCGGAACGCAGAAACAAACAAAGGTACCAATATCGGGATCATGGCTCTTGCTTTCTGAATGATATTTCCACTTTCCAGATCCGCTCCTCTTGCAATCTGAGCTTTCATAATCTTATCTGTTTCTTCCAGAAGAATCGGAATAAAACGCAGTGCAATGGACATCATCATAGCAATTTCATGAACCGGAACTTTTATTTTGTTTAAAGGATACAGCAACTTTTCTATCGCATCTGTAAGAGCTGTGGGTGTTGTCGTAAAAGTCATAAGCGACGCCCCCATAATAAGATAAACCAGACGGACAGCCATATAAACCGCTGTTCTTACACCTTCTTCCGTAATCTTGAAAATCCAGACGTGAACAAGCACATTCCCGCCTGACGTAAGGAAGAGGTTAAAAATTACCGTGATCAAAAGCAAAATGAAAATTGGTTTTAAGCCTTTTAAAATAAACTTGATCGGAACCTTGGATAATCTGATACAACCAAATAAAAATATGGTTGCCACCAGATATCCCGGAATGCTTCTGAATAAGAACAATGATATCAGATACAGAAGTGTTCCGATTATCTTTACTCTTGGGTCCAGTTTATGAATGGCACTTTGTACCGGATAATACTGGCCGATTGTAATATCTCGTATCATCTTTTCAATACCCTTTCTATTTCTTCCGCAGCTTCCTCAACCAACGTAACATCCACGGAAACTGGCAGTCCTTCTTCTCTCAGTTCATGCATCAAATATGTCACTTCCGGAGCTGCAAGTCCTACCTCTTCCAGACGTTTGTAATGACGGAATACTCTCTTTGGCGTGTCATCGAAAATCTTTTCTCCTTTGTTCATCACAATAATCCTGTCAACATATTTTGCCACATCTTCCATACTGTGTGACACCAGGATTACCGTGATTCCCGTTGTTTTCTGCAGATGTGCAATCTGATCCAGAATATCATCTCTTCCTTTTGGATCAAGTCCTGCTGTCGGCTCGTCAAGAACAAGAATCTTTGGTCTCATGGCCAGAACGCCTGCGATGGCAACTCTTCTCTTTTGTCCTCCGGAAAGATCAAACGGCGATGCTTTATACGCGGACTCAGGGAATCCTACCATTTCAAGAGCTTCCTTGGCACGTTTTTCACATTCTTCCTGTGAAAGCCCCTGGTTCTTCGGTCCAAAGCACACATCGCTTATGACATCGACTTCAAAAAGCTGATGTTCCGGATATTGGAACACCAATCCTACCTGCTGCCGTAGTTCTTTCATGGAATATCCCTGATCATAAATATTTTGTCCGTGGAACAAAATCTCACCACCGGTTGCTTTCAACAGTCCGTTCAAATGCTGAATCAAAGTAGATTTCCCGGAACCGGTATGACCGATGATCCCGATAAATTCTCCCTGATAAATATCCAGATTTACATCTTTCATGGCTGCCTTTTCATAGGCTGTACCCGGATTATACACATAATTTACCCCTTTCAGGCTAAGAACCAGTTCGCTGCTTTTTGGTGTATAAGCCGGAAGCGATGTTTCCTGCATCTGCCCGTGTACCGGCTTCATCCCATTTTGAACGGCCAAACGATGAATTTCTTTTTCGAATTCTTCTCTTGTCAAAATATCTGCCGGCATGGGAATTCCACGTTTGATCAGTGCATCTGCCACTGCCGTGACCTGAGGCACATCCAGACGATAGTGTTTCAGCATGTCCACCTGAGAAAAAATCTCGTTCGGTTTTCCTTTCATCACCACTTTACCTTTGTCCATCACATACACATAATCCGCTTCAATGACTTCTTCCATATAGTGGGTAATCAAAATGACCGTAACTTTTTCCTGTTTTTGCAGTTCTTTGACGGTCTGAATGACTTCTTTTCGCCCATTCGGGTCCAACATAGCGGTAGGCTCATCCAGAACAATACATTTTGGTTTCATAGCAACCACTCCTGCAATAGCCACTCTTTGCTTTTGTCCTCCGGAAAGTTTATTCGGGGAACTGTGTCGGTATTCCAACATTCCGACTTTTCTCAGGCTGTCTTCTACCTGTTCCCATATCTCCTGAGTCGGAACTCCAAGATTCTCCGGACCGAACCCTACATCTTCTTCCACCACTGTGGCAATGATCTGGTTATCCGGGTTCTGAAATACCATACCCGCACTTTGTCTGATATTCCACAGCTCATCATCGTCCCTTGTGTCCTTTCCGCCTACCCATACGGTTCCTCCTTCCGGGACAAGGATCGCATTGATGTGCTTGGCAAACGTAGACTTTCCTGAACCATTATGCCCAAGGACCGCAACAAACTGTCCTTCTTCAATTTCCAGGCTGACATCATCAATGGCTCTTTGTTTTCCGATGACATTTCCATCTTCATCTCTTTTTTCATATTCAAATACAAGTTTTTCGGTTTTAACCATGCTCATCGACTTAACCTCTTAATCATTCTCTTTATCTCGCATCTTCATTTTCACATACGTTTTATAGTTTAGCATATTCTTGGAGAATAGTAAAATAAAAGGATACAGTAAATTTGTTTTTACTGTATCCCGGCATATATTTTTACGCTCTTTCCGGTTCCGGATATGTTTCTCCGAATGTTTCTACCGTTACTTTTTTCATTCTCTGTGTTTCCAGAGGACGATCGCTATAATCCGTTGCTGTTTCTGCAATCTTATTTACAACGTCCATTCCTTCTGTCACTTTTCCGAATGCTGCATAAGCTCCGTCCAGATGCGGTGCTGCTTCATGCATGATGAAGAACTGGCTCCCTGCGGAATCCGGATGCATTGCACGTGCCATAGATAATACTCCCGGCGTATGTTTCAGATTGTTTGTAAATCCGTTCTGTGCAAATTCTCCTTTGATATCGTATCCCGGGCCGCCCATTCCTGTTCCATCCGGACATCCGCCTTGAATCATGAATCCGCGGATGACTCTGTGGAAGATCAATCCGTCATAAAATCCCTTATTTACAAGAGATACAAAATTGTTTACTGTATTCGGTGCGATTTCCGGATATAATTCTGCTTTGATGATATCGCCGTTTTCCATTTCAAATGTTACTACTGGATTTGCCATATTCTAACCTCTCCTTATTTTGTATTGTCACTAAGCTGATTGTATCACACTTTGAATAAGTGTTCCATTTTTTTTGAGGATTCCGTCAGAATAATTTCTTTGAAACAGGATATCTCCTTCTTTTTTTACCTTAATATCCTCTTCTGTACAGTTTAACAGAACCTGGATCTGATTTCCTTTTTCATCTAACTTAATGTACTCTATCAGACGTCTGTCTTCATATTCGCAAGGGAAATGGAAATACAGGCTTCGGAAGGTATTTTCGTTTTTCCGCAGATTGATCAGTTGTTTGATTTCCCGGATACGTTCCTGATTTTCCGTTTCTCCCAGATCTTCCCACGGCATACATCGTCTGCAGTCCGGATCATGCCCCCCTTCCATGGCGATTTCTGTTCCGTAATAAATGCAAGGGCTTCCCGGCATGGTAAACAGAATGGTAAGCTGCTGATAGAAAATATCCAGATTATGAAAACGGTTCATAAGTCGTTCCGTATCATGAGAATCCAGAAGATTGAACAGTACATTGTTGCATTGCTGCATATACATGGTGTAGCAGCGATTGATCATATATTCAAAATCTTCTTTTGTCATGTCCTTATCAATGAAAAAATCGTGGATTCCGCTCATAAGCGGATAATTCATAACGGAATCATATTCATCTCCCATAAGCCACTGACTTGCATCGTGCCAGATTTCACCGAGCAGATATAAATCCGGTTTAATCTTTCTTACATGTTCCCGAATGATTTTCAGAAAACGATGTGACACTTCATTTCCCACGTCAAAACGAATCCCGTCAATGTCAAACTCTCGGATCCACCCTTCACACACGGAACAAAAATAGGAAATCACTTCCGGATTGTTTGTGTTCAATTTCGGCATTCCGTCTGCGAAAGCAAAGGAATAAAATCTCCCGTCCCTCGTACTTGCTTTTTTCTGTATGTCAGACCAGTCGTTTACCATGAACCAATCTGCATATTTTGAGTCCTTTCCATTTTCCAGCACATCAAGCCACGGTGCAAATTTTCTTCCGCAATGATTAAACACGGCATCTACCATAACCCGAATCCCGTTTTCATGAGCTTTTTTTACCAGCTTTGCAAAAATCTCTTCATTTCCAAAGTAAGGATCGATCTTTGTATAGTCTTCGGTGTCGTATTTGTGGTTTGATTCTGCTTTCATGATGGGATTCAGATAAATCCCCGTAATCCCAAGGTCTTTCAAATACGGGATTTTCTGACAGATTCCTTCCAGATTCCCGCCAAACCGTTCCTCGTTTTTTACACTTCCCTTATTTCTCCACGGCAGGATTTCTTCTGTATTTTTCTCCGGTGTCCCGTTACAGAAACGATCTGGGAAAATCTGATACCATATGGTTTCGTTGACCCAGTCCGGTGTTTTGTTTACATCTGCCGGATTCATCCACGGCACCGTAAAGCACTGGAGCATTCTCCCATCCATCTCCATCTGTCCTTTTGTCAGAAATCCATCTTCAAAATAATACCAGACTTCCTTTTCCGTATGGAGTTCAAAATAATATTTGCACCTTTTGTATTTTGGAACCAGTGTTGTTGTCCACCAGATTTGATGTTTCAGTCTTTTTTTATAGACCATCTCTTCCCGAATTCCGGTCCATTTTTCCTTTCCTCCCAGGATCCCTGCTTCAAACGGATCTCCATAAATAAGAAATACCTGTTTCACATCATATCCTGTTTTCAGATTGACGATAAGTTCATTTTCATTTAACGGATAACTCATCTGCTCCGATGTTTTATGATATACTCCCGTGAAATTCATTTTTTACGCCCTTTCCGACAAAAGTCTTTTGTATTTTTTCAGACTTTCGGCTGCCTTATCCATATCCGGCATTCTCCATTCCCAGTTTGGTGAGCCTACCGTTCCAGGTGTATTTAAATGTCCTTCTTTTCCAAGTCCAAGGATGTCTGCCATTGGAATGATGGCATATTCTGCTTTGCTCTTCAGTGTGTAGGCAAGCAGTCTGTCCTGAACAGAACCGTTTTTAATCCCCTGACGTTTCAAGAAGCGGCGTACTTTTCTTTTTGCCGCTGTTGAGAGCCCTTCGTACCACTCACGCAGGGTATCATTGTCATGCGTCCCTGTGTAAATAATCATGTTTTCCACATCATGAAAGGTATCATAGGCGTATTTTCCACTTGTTTCAATGGAAAATACAAGAATCTTCATTCCCTTTAAATGATAATGGTTTTTCAGTGTTAATACTTCCGGTCTAAGATCTCCGAGATCCTCTGCAACAAGATTTAATCCGGAAATCTTTTCTTTCAGTGTGTCAATGACTTCATACCCCGGTGCTTCAATCCATTCTCCTTCTATTGCAGTCGGGCAGCTTGCCGGGATTTTCCAGTAAGTATCAAACGCCCTGAAATGATCGATACGGATAATATCAAACAATTTCTGACTGTAACCAATCCTGTCCACCCAGAATCGATATCCCTGTTTTTTCATATAGTCCCAGTCGTAAATCGGATTTCCCCAGCGCTGACCGGTTTCACTGAAATAATCCGGCGGCACTCCTGCAATGAAAATCGGCCGGCCGTCTGTATCCAGAAGAAAGTTATCTTTCCCGGCCCATACATCTACCGAATCCACACCCACATAAAACGGAACATCCCCCATAATGCGGATTCCGTTTTCGTTGGCAAATGTTTTTACCTTCATCCACTGTACAAAAAATTCATACTGCAGGAACATCTGAAAAGCTACTTCTTTTTCGATTTCTTCTGAAAGTGCTTCTCTTGTTTCCGGCCATTTTTTCTCTTCTTCACACCATTCATTCCAACAGAATCCGTTATTTTTTGCTTTTAATGCACGAAATACGGCGTATTCCAGAACCCACTCCTGGTTGATAAATTCTTTGTATTCTTCTGTTTCTTTAAAATTTTCAAAAGCCTTTCGAAGATACGGTTCTTTATAAGCCCGTACTCCTTCATAATCTACCCTGCTCTCCCCTTCATGAAACGGCTGCGGCAGTTCTTCTAAAAGCCCTTCTTTATAAAGCAGATCCAGACTGATATAACATTCATCTCCTGCGAAAGAAGAATACGGCTGGTACGGGGAATTCCCGTACCCTACCGGATTCAAAGGCAGGATTTGCCAGATGCTTACTCCGTTTTCTTTTAAGAGCTTTATAAACTCATATGCCCGGCTTCCAAGTTCACCCACTCCTGTTCTGGACGGAAGGGAAGAAACCGGCATTAAAATTCCTGTTTCTCTCATATTGTCACCTCAGTTATATCTTACAGATGCCAGATATCCTCGTTGTATTCTGCGATTGTACGGTCAGATGAGAAAAATCCTGCTTTTGCGATATTGACAAGTGCTTTTTTGCTCCATGCTTTTTCATCTTCGTAGTCATCTAACATCCGTTCTTTTGTCTTAATATAATCCTTTACATCCAGCAATGTCATAAACCAGTCTTTTGACACGATTTCCTTGTAAAGTCTTCCAAGGTTTACCGGATCTCCGATACGGATCATCTGTTTGCTGATGATAAAATCAACCAGCTCTTCTACCATTTTGTCGTTATTGTAAATGTCTGCGGAGCAGTATCCCTGTGTATCGTAAAGCTTGATGACTTCTTCTGATCTTGCTCCGAAAATGTAGATATTTTCATCTCCGACAAGTTCATGGATCTCCACATTTGCCCCGTCTTCTGTTCCAAGTGTGACTGCTCCGTTTAACATGAATTTCATATTTCCTGTTCCGGATGCTTCTTTAGATGCAAGAGAGATCTGTTCTGAAATATCACATGCCGGGATCAGTTTTTCTGCCTTTGTCACATTATAGTTTTCTACCATAACAATCTTCAGGTATGGACTTACCTGTGGATCCTGATCGATCAGCTGCTTCAGGCAGAGGATCAGGTGAATGATATCTTTTGCGATGGTATAAGCCGGAGCTGCCTTGGCACCGAAAATCATCGTGATCGGACGTTTTGGCAGATTTCCTTTTTTGATTTCTTTATATTTATAAATCGCATATAACGCATTCATCTGCTGTCTTTTATATTCATGAAGACGTTTGATTTGAATATCGAACACGGAATTTTCGTCAATCTCTTCATTCTGTGTCTGTTTTAAATATTGTTTTAATTCCACTTTTGCATGTTTTTTTATGCTGCGTAATGCTGCAAGAACAGTTTCATCGTCTTTGTATGCCAGAAGTTTTTCCAGATTTGTAGCGTCTTTCAGGTATTCCGGTCCGATCAGCTCTTTCAGATAATCTGCAAGTTCATGGTTACAATGCACAAGCCATCTTCTGAATGTGATACCGTTTGTTTTGTTGTTGAATTTTTCCGGATAAATATCATAAAACGGTTTTAATTCGGATTCTTTTAAAATCTCTGTATGAAGCGCAGCTACTCCGTTGACTGCATATCCATAATGTATATCAATGTGAGCCATGTGTACACGGTCCATTTCATCAATGATATATACTTTTTCATTATGAAAATCTCTTCTGACACGTGCATCCAAATCACGGATGATCGGCAATAAATGCGGTACTACTTTTCCCAGATAGGAAATCGGCCATTTTTCCAATGCTTCTGCAAGGATTGTATGATTGGTGTATGCACAGGTTTTTCTTACGACATCTACGGCAGTATCCATATTGAATCCTTTTTTCACTAGAAGACGGATCAATTCCGGAATGACCATGGTTGGATGTGTATCATTAATCTGAATGGAAACATGGTCATACAGTTGATACAGGTTGTATCCTTTTTCTTCTGCTTCTGCAAGAATCAGCTGTGCTGCGTTGCTGACCATAAAATACTGTTGGTAGATTCTTAAAAGCTGTCCGTTTTCATCGCTGTCATCCGGATAGAGGAATAAGGTCAGATTTTTTCTGACATCTGTTTTATCAAAATCGATTCCGTCATGGATGATGGATTCATCTACAGAGTCCACATCAAACAGATGCAGTTTATTGCAGCCGTTTTCATATCCCGGCACATCAATGTCATACATGGTAGAAGTCAGTGTAAAATCTTTAAACGGCACTTCAAAATGACGGTCTGTTTTTGTAAGCCAGCTTGCATCTGTAATCCATGGATTCTTTTCTTCTTTCTGCTTATTATCCACAAAAGTCTGTCGGAATAAGCCATCATGGTAGTTAAGACCGACTCCGTCTCCCGGAAGTCCAAGCGTTGCAATGGAATCAAGGAAACATGCCGCAAGACGTCCAAGACCGCCATTTCCAAGTGACGGTTCCGGTTCTACTTCTTCAATCTCCGTAATGGTTTTTCCGTATTTTTCCAGTACTTCTCTGGTTTCCTCAAACAGTCCCAGATTGATCAGGTTGTTGGATAATAATTTTCCGATTAAAAATTCTGCAGAAATATAATATAATTTTTTCTTTCCTTCATTTCGTTTCATTCCCTGCATTTTTTCTTTTGTAATGCATAACAGGCTTGTGTAGATTTCTTCATTTGTAGCTTCTTTGATGCTTTTTCCGTATGTTTTCTGTAATAACTGTTCTAATAACTGTTCCATCTTTCTTCTCCTTTCAAAACACTTTTATTGTTCTATTGCTTCATATACTCTTAAAATTTCACCGACACTCCATGCCTGGGCAAAACATCCTTTTGAAGAAGTAGGGTTCTGTCCGTCATAAATTTCCGGTAATTGTCCGATACACCCTTCTCTCATGGCACTTTCCAGTACTTCCAGCTGATCTTTTACCGTATCTTTTGCCTCTTTGCTATAATCATTGACTTTCAGATACGCTAAATAATATGCTCCAAGAGGAAATGTCCATACTGTACCTTGGTGGTATGCCAGATCTCTTTTTTTCATCTCCCCTCCGTAAAACGGATGGAATTCTTCATCTGTTTCCTCCAATGTACGAAGTCCGTACGGTGTATACAGTGTTTCATATACCGTTTCTACAATCTGTTTTTCTTTCTCTTTACTCAGCATGGTAAAAGGCATGGATACCGCCCATATTTGATTGCATCGGATCTGTGTGTCTGCTTTGGTACCTGATATCACATCTTTCAGACATTTTTTATCTTCCATCCAGAATGTCTTTTCAAAACTTTCTTTTACCTTTGCAGATAACACTTTATATCTAGTATATTCCTTTCCAAATCGTGATGCAAATAATTCCATGATACAAAGAGCATTATACCAGTACGCATTGATCTCAACCGGCTTTCCATGTCTTGGTGTAGGAAGAATTTCACCGATCCGCACATCCATCCATGTCACCTGTGCAAGTCCCTCTCCTGCGTGGATCAGTCCGTCTTTATCCATGTAAATACCAAATTCGGTTCCTTTTTCATAAAACTGAATGATCCGTTCCATTACCGGAAATACTTTCTGCACAAATTCCACGTCTTTTGTAGCTTCATAATAAAGATACACACAGTTGATAAACAAAAGTGCCGCATCGACCGTGTTGTAAAGTGGTTCGTTTCCCCCCTCCGGGAACAGATTCGGCATCAACCCGTTTCGTTCATTTAAGGCAAATGTCCAAAGAATTTCTTTTGCCGCCTCGTACTGTTTTGCGGAAATACATACTCCCGGAAGGGCAATCATGGTATCTCTTCCCCAGTCTTCGAAAAACGGATATCCCGCAAGTATCGTCTTTCCATTTGTAGACTCTCTTTCGGAAATAAACTGATTTGCACTTTTTGAAAGCACCTTTGCCATCGGCATGGAAAATCCGGCCTTTTCTTCCAGAGATTTTCTGTATTGTTTTGTTTCTGTGATGATTTCTTCTGCTCTTTTTTCAATCTTTTTCGTGGAACAGATAAAATCCAATGTTTTCTTTTCCCCTGGTAAAACGGCTGTTTCTATATAAAAAACAGATTTTGCAAGTCCTGTTTCCCGTCTTCCGTCACACACATCGTAGCTATAAAAATAGGTTTCCTGTATTTCCTCTGTTTCTGTCATTGTTCCGTTTGTTTCCAAAAACAATGTATGTCCTTGAGAGAGGACTTTCTTTTCCTGACATTCGAATTTTCTATCTCTTTTTGGTTCTTCTCCTTTTGGCGTAAACTGTAAAAACGGCGTGATTTTTAAAGATGCCGGTTTTTGATTTCTGTTATGGATCTCATACCGGACTGCTACCGTATTTTCTCCCTGAAGCATCCCGATTTCTTTTTTGATTTCCACACCGTGAACCTGAAATTTCCATACCGGAGTATCTTCAAATACAAAGGCGGAGAGATATTCCGCCCCTTCTTCTTTTGAACCGTCTGCAAATTCCTGGGAAGAAAGGCAGAAATCGGTTTCCCCGATTTTTAATTCTTCTTTTAACCGGTGTACCATATTATATCTTTGGTTTGGTGCCTGCATACATGCCATCAAAAATGCGTGATCGTTTCTTGCCACCGATCCGGTCATGGTCATGGCAGAAAATCCTCCAAGTCCGTTTGTCAGGAGGTAACAATTTTCCTGTCCTCGTTCTAATGTTTTAAAATCCTGTTTTCCATATATCCATTTCATATTCTGTCTTCACTTTCATTTTAATCCAAGTATGATTACTTCTTTCGCATCTGCTTTTACTTTGCCTGTTATGGTTTTCGGATGTTTCCAAAGAAAACTATCCTTCCCGTTTAAAAGGAGTTCCCAGTTTCCTTTCGGAAGTTTTGCTTCAAATCCTTCGGTCCGGCTGTTGTAGATAATATATAAAGTTTTCCATGTAGAACATTCTTTTTCTCTTTTGTTATCCACATAAAATCCGACTACTCCGTCTTTTTTCCACTCCCCGGAAATCCTCTTCCACGCATCTTTGGATTTGTCACATAATCCCGGAAGCTGCTTTCTCAGGGCAATCAGTCCTTGATAATACATTCTTAATTCCTTATTTTGATAAGCCAGACCCCAGTCTAAGCGGTTTATCTCAATCGGAGCATTGTAAGTGTTTTCCCTTCCTCCTTTCGTGCGGGCAAATTCTTCGCCGGATAAGAAAAATAAAGTGCCCTGACACGTCATATAGATGGCTGCCGCCATTTTGTTAATTTTCATCTGTTCTTCTTTTTTTTCTACCGTCAAAGAAAGCTTATCCCAAAGAGTCCAGTTATCATGGGCTGACACATAAGTAATAATCTGAGAAGGTGCTTTTACGTCAGAATCCTTGCCACACCATGCTTTTACCGAAGAAAGAATCTCTTCTTCCTTTCCTTTTCCGCCATTTACAAATCCTGGAATTTCTCCTTCAAATACATGTCCTTTAATGGCATCTCTTGTGTCATCGCAAAACATGCCGACATTTTCATTCAATTTTGCAACATTACATTTCAATGCAGGGATCGCATCTTTTTCCATGGCCGTATCGTCTGCTGCCCATGGTTCTCCGAAAATGAGTTTTTCCCCTTTTCCGTATATTTCATCTAGCTTTTCTGCAATCTCATTCATCAGTTTTGTATCCAGAAGTCCCATCAGATCAAAACGGAATCCGTCAATATGATATTCTTTGGCCCAGTAAAGAACAGAATCCAAAATGTATTTCCCACACATAGTTCTTTCACTTGCCACATCATTTCCACAAGCTGATCCATTTGCGGTTTCCCCGTTTTCATGTACCCGGTAGTAATACCACGGCATGGTTTTTTGAAACCACGCATCCAAAGAGTAGGTATGATTGTAAACAACATCCATGATCACACGAAATCCGTTTTTATGAAGGGACCGGATCATTTCTTTAAATTCTCTGATACGCACCTCACCGTTTTTGGCATCTGTCGCATAAGAGCCTTCCGGTACATTATAATTCATCGGATCATATCCCCAGTTAAATCCGCCATTTTCTACAGATTCATCCACAGATCCATAATCATACGCCGGCATGAGTTGGACATGGGTAACACCCAGTTCTTTCATATAAGAAATACCTGTGGGATGCACTCCGTCATTATGAAGAGTTGTATTCTCGCAGGTAAAGGCTTTATATTTTCCTCTGTATTTTTCCGGGAAGCCTCCAGAAGGATCCCAGGAAAACTCTTTGATATGCAGTTCATAAATAATCTGTTCTTCCGTCTTTTTTGGTGCTTTATCCTCTTCCCATCCTGCCGGATCCGTCTTTTTCAGATCCACGATCATACTTCTGTTTCCGTTTACACCGCACGCTTTTGCATACGGATCGGCAGATCGTATTTTTTCACTCTCAATCTGTAACCGAAAATCATAATATACTCCGTGTAGATTCTCTTTTGTGACATATTTCCACACACCATACTCCTGTTTTTTCATCTTTTCCACACGGTAAGCTTCTGCCTGTTCACCATCTTGATAAAAACAGACAGAAACAGACTCTGCCACAGGGCTCCACAGGAGGATGGATGTTCCATCCTCCGTACAAATCGCCCCAAGGTCATTATTTTTATATGTGTAATTTTGTTCAAAGTCCGTTGTCGAATAAAATGCTTTCCATTCCTTTGCAGTCTTCATAATATGGCTCCTCCCCTATGTATCTGTCGTCTGGCACCTAGCCTTTGACTGCTCCTGAAACACCATCCACATAATATCTTTGCATAAACAGGAACAAAATGGCGATCGGGATGGAAATCAGCACTGCCCCGGCCGCAAAGCTTGTATACCAGCTATCAATATATTCCTTCTCAAGCATCTTCCAAAGACCGATGGCAATGGTATACTGGTCTGAATTAGCACGGCAGATTACTTTTGCGAAAATAAAGTCCAGCCATGGTGCCATGAAAGATGTCAATACAGTATAAATAATGATCGGTTTACTAAGAGGTAATGTAATCTTGCTGAAAATCTGCCATCTTGTGTATCCATCCAAAAGAGCCGCCTCATCTACCGCAATCGGAATGGTATCAAAAAATCCTTTGGCAATCTGGAAAGAAAGTCCTGCTCCTCCGGAGTAACATAAGATCAGTGCCAGTTTGATCAGATTTCCCTCGGTAAGTCCGATTGCTTTTAAAATAAAATACACTGCAATCATGGACATGAAACTCGGAAACAGACCAAGAATCATTGCCATATTCATATATGGTTTCCGCAGTTTGAACTTTAATCTGGACAAGCAATAAGAAACCGCCAATACATAAAAGGTTGCCAATATGCAGGAACAAACTGCGATAAATAATGTATTTGCAAACATTTGCGGAAAGTTCAGAATAGATGTATCCGTAAAAAGCTTAATGTAATTATCCAATGTAAATTCACGCGGTAAAAACGTGGATACATAAGAACCTTTTTCCGCTCTGAAGCTCGTAAGGATAACCCACAAAATCGGGAAAACCCATATAAACGCCAGGACTGCAAGTACGACATGTACGATCGTGTTATTGATAAACCGTCTTTTCTTTGCTGAACGCATTTTCCCTGAAGCCATGCTAGAATCCTCCTTCTTCTTTGTAAGATTTACTGTTGCGGTAAGTAAGTAATGCACCGATCGCCAGAATCACAAATGTCAAAATGCCAATGACTGCTCCTACATTGTAATATTGCTTATCTACCGTCAATTTATAAAGCCACGTTACCAATAAGTCCGTACTTCCCGCCGTCGATGCCAGATCTGTAACAGGATCTCCTCCCGATAAAAGATAAATGACATTGAAGTTATTTACATTTCCCGTAAATGTAACAATCAGATACGGTGTTGTCACATATAACATATATGGGAGCGTAATCTTAAAGAAAATTTGGATTGCATTCGCACCGTCTACCTTTGCAGCCTCATACAATTCGCCCGGAATATTCTGAAGTACCCCGGTCAACTGAAGCAGTGTATACGGAACACCTACCCATATATTCACAATGATTACCGTTACTCTTGCCCATGTAGGATCCGTGAAAAACGGAAGACTGGCATCTTGTGCAATCAGTCCCAGATTTCGAAGCAACACATTGATTGCCCCGTTTGGCTGAAGCATCGTCCTCATAATGAGAAGGGAAACAAACATCGGAACTGCACAAGACAGCACAAAACAGAATCTCCAAAATCCTTTTGCTTTTGTTTCTTTCCTATTGATCACGATAGAAAGAATCATACCAAAAATATAGTTGCTGAATGTGGCAAAAAACGCCCATACAAGTGTCCAGCCAAGAACAGACCAGAAGGTACTTCCGAGGATACTGTTTGTATCAAACAGTGCTTTAAAGTTTTCCAATCCCACCCAGTCAAACAACATCAAATGGTTATCAATTTTGCTATAATTGGTAAATGCCATACAGATCATAAAAATCAAAGGCAACACCGTCAACAGAAAAATAAAAGTAACCGGAGGAGTCATAAATAATCTGTACAGATTTTCATGAAGCAGGGACCGTACATCTTCTGCAAAGTTGTTTACATGTTTTCCCTGTTTATCCAGACATTCTGCTTTATAAGCACTTTTTAAAGCTCCTCTCCATGCCCATATCATCAAAACCGTCAAAAATATAGTCGCCACTCCGTAAAGCAAGATCAAAATGGACTGATCGCCTTTTGTATAGATATAAACCTGACTTGCTTCATCCCACACTTCTTTTTGCGGAGTACTTCCCAGCGATCCCAGCATTTGAACGAAACGAATTCCGTTTACAACCATAAAAACCACATATGCGACTTCTGCCGCCAGATAAATCAAACCTTTTATTTTTTGTTTATGCACAATGTTTCCAAACCCCATAAGCAGCATGGAAAGCTTTGTTTCGATTCCGCCTTCTCTTACTGCTGCCATACAGGTATACGGATTTGAGAATGTATGTACTCTCTTTTTTAATCTTCCCATAGTTTCACCTCATTTAGATTCCATCATTATTCATTGCTTCATTCATGGATTCTGTCTGTTCTTTTGCATTCTCATGTGTAACGCCTTTGTTTCGGATTGCTTTCCCCATATTTTCTACCGGTACCCAGCAGTTGTTCATTTTTGAAACAAATGGCTGGAGAATCGATGTATTGTTAAATGTATTATTCTGTGCCTGTACAAGAGGATCTTTTGCAATCTTTTCATTCTCCAGTAATTTTGTATTACATGGAATTACATTTCTAAGCTCGTAATGAAGTTTCTGTGATTCTGCAGATCCAAGATATACCGCCAGTTCCACTGCCGCTACCATATTTTCTGCATTCGGATTGACTCCGATGGCTTTAGATCCCGCATAAGCTTTCATTTGTTTTTCTTCTCCGTCTAATGTAAACTTCGGAAGTTCTATTACTCCCATATTCTCTCCCAAAGCCTCTTTTACTGCATTCGCATCCCAGGAACCGGAAAAAATCGCAGAAATACTGCCATCCCTTAATCCTGCCAGGCCTGATCCGTCTGCATCAATCTTAAAATTCGGGTTATTTACCAAATCCACCAGATATTCTGTAACTTTTACCGCATTTTCTCCTCCAAAATCTACTCCTTTTGATTCATCGGTTCCGTCTCCAAAAAGAGTACATCCGTTTCCAAGATAAAATGCCGGCAAATACCATGAATTGATAAAAGGAAATGATACAACTCCTTTTTTCAACATCGTATCAAGGTTTTTTACATCTTCTTCACTAAATACACTTTTATCGTAATACATAAACCATGTATTGGTCGTAAAAGGAACTCCGTACAAATTATCTTCTTTTGTCAAAGACCGAAGTACTTCCTCTGTATTCGTACTTTCAATTTCTTCTTTATATTTCCCACCGAATTTTGCCAGTGCATTAGCATCTGTCATGGTGGTCAATGTATCGTTTGCATACATAAAGACATCGGCACTTGCTTCCGGATCCTGAGAAACCTGTGTTGCCGCCGATGCCTCATCTGCCACACCATATACAAATGTAATATCCCATTCCGGATGCTTTTTTGCAAATTTTTCACACATTGTCTGAAGCCATTCCCCACTATCTTTTGACTGATCTTCTGACGGTGACCATACCATCAAACGCACCTTTTCCTTTTCACCGGAAAAACCGTTTTTATCCCTTCCACATCCGGCAAGCAAGGATACCATCATTATCATTGTCAGTAGAACTGCCAATCCTCTTTTTTTCATCTTCTGCTTCCCCTTTCAAAAGTTTCGTATTGTTTCGTTATGTTTTTACTATACCTTTGTTTTCCACATTAGTCAATACCAAATGCATATTTCTTCAATCAACTTCTCTGTTTTTTACATATTATTTTCTTTATTTTTATACAAATTGCACAGTTTCTTTTTATTTTTGTTTTCTTTCTTTCACGAAACTATTTGCCATTTTACTTATTTTTCGTTATAATAGAAATATGTTATATCATTTTACGAAACTTTTATCAGAAAAGGTGACGATTTATGGCAACAATACTTGATATCGCAAACAGGCTTGGGGTTTCAAAAGGCACTGTATCCAAAGCTCTCAACGGTGCTCCCGATATAAGCGAAACATTACGAAAAAGTATATTGGAAACCGCAGTCGAAATGGGTTATACAAAACGACGCGGACAAAAAACTCCTGAAAAAAAACTGTGTATTCTCGTAGAAAATCTGGAATACAAAGAGCCGCATCAATTCGGTTATGAAATTGTGATGGGATTCCGGCAAATGGCAGAACCTGCCGGATTTCGTGTAGATATTGTCAACGTCACAGATCAAATGCAACGGAATACACCATACGATGTTTTTATGTTAAAAAATGATTATATTGGTGCTTTCGTTCTTGGATTCACACTGCATGACCCTTGGATGAACGATTTTAAAACCAGTCGGACTCCAACCGTTCTTTACGACAACTACATCAAAGCCAATCCTCATGTCGCTTATGTCGGTGCCGATAATAACGAAGGCATGGAACTTGCTGTTTCTTATTTAAAACAACAAGGGCATAAAAAAATAGGCTATCTCAGCAGTGCCCTTGGTTCCTACATCATGCAGGTACGTCACAAAGCCTTCTTTCACGCTATGCGACAAAACGGATTAAAAACCGAGCCGGATTATGCCGGTGCTTCCTACTATATCACCCAATGTATGGAAAAACACCTTCCGCGCCTCCTTAATATGGGAATGACAGCCATCATCTGCAGCCACGATCTCCTCGCAAACGCCGCCATGGTCCAATGCCAGCAAATGGGGTATCATATTCCTGACGATATCAGCATCATTGGATTTGACGACCTTCCTATTTGTGCTTATACATCACCGCCTATGACCACGATTCGCCAAGAGCGAATCGAACTAGGAAAATGCGGTTACTATGCCTTGGACAGCCTGATGAATCAGGTTTCCATAGGAACCGTCTTACTCCACTCCGGACTGATCGTAAGAAACTCCACCGGACCCGTTAAGCAATAACAACAATCATGGGGGATGTGAAAAAACTCGATTGAGTTTTTTCACATCTTCATTTTTGCACTTGT
>CALFLL010000023.1 GCA_937880845.1 uncultured Drancourtella sp. | reverse complement strand
CAGATGTAAGAGTTGGAAGTTACAGATAGCTGCTTAATCAGCAGACACTAATTATTATTTATGATATTCAGCAGGTCGTGTCTGACCAGAGTTCCCAATCACTACATGACTAAGAAAGGAAAACAGAATCATATGGATATGAAAGAAAAATACGAAACCCTTTCATTGGCAGTCTTAAAAGATGTTGCAAAGGCAAGGGGGTTAAAAGGAACGTCCACATTGAAAAAATCGGAATTGATTGAAAGGCTTCTTGAGGAAGACAGGAAAAACAACAGTTCGCAGAAAGAAACCCCAAGAGAACATAAGACAGAACAGCAGGATACGGGAAGAAGAGAAGAACGGTCAGCAAACATGGAATTATCTGAGCTTGACAGCGGCATGACTGCCCAGGGAATTTTGGAAGTGCTGCCGGACGGTTATGGATTTATTCGATGTGAGAATTATCTTCCGGGAGAAAATGATGTATATGTATCTCCGTCCCAGATTCGCAAATTCGGATTAAAGACAGGAGATATCGTGTCAGGAAATACGAGGATTAAGACTCAGTCAGAGAAATTCAGCGCCCTTTTATATGTGACAAAGATTAACGGATTTTCTCCTATGGAAGCATCAAAACGGAGAAATTTTGAAGATTTGACACCGATTTTTCCGGATGAAAGATTGAGATTGGAACACGAACACAGTACGACTGCCATGCGGATCGTTGATTTATTATCTCCGATTGGAAAAGGACAAAGAGGAATGATCGTATCTCCGCCGAAAGCAGGAAAGACCACATTGTTGAAAGAAGTGGCTGTATCTGTTATTAAAAACAATCCGGAAATGCATGTGCTGGTTCTGCTGATTGATGAACGACCGGAAGAAGTGACGGATATTGAAGAAAGTATCAAAGGAAAAAACGTAGAAGTCATTCATTCCACCTTTGATGAACTTCCGGAACATCACAAACGAGTATCCGAAATGCTTATTGAACGTGCAAAACGTCTTGTGGAACATAAAAAAGATGTGATCATTTTGCTTGACAGTATCACAAGACTTGCAAGAGCCTACAATCTGGTCGTACCGCCGAGCGGACGTACTCTTTCGGGAGGACTTGACCCGGCTGCTCTTCATATGCCGAAGCGTTTCTTTGGTGCCGCAAGAAATATGAGAGAAGGCGGAAGTCTGACTATCCTGGCAACCGCTCTTGTGGATACAGGAAGCAAGATGGACGATGTGATTTATGAAGAGTTTAAAGGAACCGGGAACATGGAACTTGTCCTTGACAGAAAGCTGTCCGAAAAACGTGTATTTCCGGCTATCGATATTCCAAAATCCGGCACAAGAAGAGAAGATCTTCTTCTCACACCGGATGAGCAGGAAGCGGTCTATATCATGCGTCGTGCATTAAACGGAATGAAAGGCGAAGAGGCAGTAGATACCATTTTGAATTTATTTAACCGTTCCAAAAATAACAGCGAACTGGTGCAGACAGTAAAGAAGATGAAGTTTATTTAAAAAGGTATTGCAAAAAAAATATAAGTATGATACAATAAATCCGCTGTTTAAAGACAATTAGTCACAGAGAAATTTGTGTGAAAACAATAAAACAAGAAGAGGTGAAAATCATGAAAGAAGGAATCCATCCAGCATATCATCAGGCAACTGTAACTTGCAACTGTGGAAACACATTCGTAACAGGTTCTACAAAAGAAGATATCCATGTTGAAATCTGTTCCAAATGTCATCCATTCTACACAGGACAGCAGAAAGCTACTCAGGCTCGCGGCCGTGTTGATAAGTTTAACAAAAAATACGGAATCGAAAGCAAGTAAGATTCAGAAGTTTCGGGTTGAGGTTACAAATCTCAGCCCGTTTCGTGTATTAAGGAGTTTTTATGAAATCATCAAATATTGGCGGACAGGCCGTTCTGGAAGGAGTTATGATGAAATTTCGGGACGAATATGCGGTTGCTGTTCGGGTTCCTGACGGTTCTGTCGTAGTGAAAAAAGATACATATAAAAGTATTGTAAAAAAGCACACCGGACTTTTGAAGGTCCCGTTCATCCGCGGAGTTTTTAATTTTCTGGATTCCATGATCATCGGGATGAAGACATTGAATTATTCTGCCGGCTTTTTTGAAGAAGAAGAGGAAAAAGAACTGACAGAAAAGGAGGCGGCAAAGAAAGAAAGGCAGGAAAAGATTCTTACCGGTTTCATTACCGTGCTTTCATTTGTACTTGCCCTTGCAATCTTTGTGATGCTTCCATATTTTATGTCGGATGTGCTAAAAAAGGTAGTTCCGTCCAACACCATAAGGCTGATTTTGGAAGGGGTATTCAGGATTGTTATTTTCGTAGCTTATATCTGGCTGATTTCCAGAATGGAAGACATTAAACGATTGTATCAATATCACGGTGCAGAGCATAAATGTATCAACTGCATCGAACACGGAATGCCTCTTACGGTGGAAAATGTACGGAAAAGCTCCAAAGAGCATAAAAGATGTGGAACAAGCTTTCTCATGTTTGTTATGATCGTAGGGATTGCATTGTTGTTTTTTGTACAGACAGAATCTCAGATTTTAAGGATCGTGATCCGCATTGCCCTCCTTCCGGTGATCGCGGGAATTTCTTATGAGATTATCCGTCTGGCCGGAAGAAGTGATAACAAGATCATCAATCTGTTGAGTAAACCGGGATTGTGGCTTCAGGGACTTACAACAAAAGAACCGGATGACAGCATGATCGAAGTAGGGATTGCCTCCGTGGAAGCGGTGTTTGATTGGAGAGCCTACCTGAAGGAAAATTTTAAAGTGGAAGTAGATGATCCTGAAACTTTGTTCCCTCAGGAATGTGCGGAGGAACAGGTATGATTTTAAAAGAGGCACTGGAATATGGAAAAGCCGTTCTGAAAGAAGCCGGGATTTCGGAGTATGACCTGGATGCATGGCTGCTTTTGGAACATATCACCGGTATTACAAAAGCGATGTATTATGTCAGTGACAGGAAAGAAATGGGAAAAAGCCAGGAAGAAGCATATCGGGAAGCCATTCTAAAAAGAAGTGTTCATATTCCCCTTCAACATATCACCGGTGTACAGGAATTTATGGGATATGAATTTTCCGTCAATGAACATGTTTTGATTCCGAGACAGGATACGGAGATCCTTGTAGAGGAAGCAGAAAAATATCTGAATACATGCAGACAGGATCATATCCGGATCTTGGATATGTGTACAGGATCGGGGTGTATTTTGCTGAGTTTGTTAAAAAGAAGTCAAAAAAATGTGACGGGAGTC
The DNA here is from genome assembly GCA_937880845.1 of uncultured Drancourtella sp. Classification (GTDB taxonomy): domain Bacteria; phylum Bacillota; class Clostridia; order Lachnospirales; family Lachnospiraceae; genus Sellimonas. The sequence continues at coordinate 14,164 of CALFLL010000023.1, read as the reverse complement.
GGAGGGGATATTTCAAAAAAAGCTCTTGAAACTGCCGGGGAAAACAGGAACAGACTCAAAGTAGCACCGGAGGATGCCGTGTTTGTAAGGACAGATTTATTTGAAAAGATAGAAGAAAGATTTCAGCTGATTGTTTCCAACCCGCCTTATATCAGGACAAAGGAGATTGAAAAGCTGGAAGAAGAAGTAAAGATTTATGATCCATATCCGGCCCTTGACGGTAAGGAGGATGGATTGTATTTTTACCGTAGGATTATAAAAAGTGCCCCACAGTATCTGACAGACGGCGGAGCCCTTCTCTTTGAAATCGGATGTGACCAGGCAGAAGATGTTTCGGCAATGATGGACAAGGCAGGGTTTTCAGGTATATATGTGAAAAAGGATCTGGCGGGACTTGACCGTGTAGTAGGCGGCGTGTACAATAGACCAAGAAAAAATTAGGAGGAATTGACAAATGTTTGATAAATTGGAAGATTTGCTGATTCGTTTTGAAGAAATTATGGGAGAATTGCAGGAACCGGACGTTGTAAATGACCAGTCCCGTTTTCGCAAACTGATGAAAGAGCAAAATGATCTTGCTCCGATCGTAGAAGCATATAAAGAGTATAAAAAATGTAACGAAACAGTAGAAGAAAGTGTTGCGATGTTGGAAGAAGAATCCGATGAAGAAATGCGTGAACTTTTAAAGGAAGAACTTTCGGATGCCAAAAAGAGGATTGAAGAACTGGAACATGAATTAAAGATTCTTCTCCTTCCGAAAGACCCGAACGATGACAAAAACGTTATCGTGGAAATCCGTGCAGGAGCAGGCGGTGATGAGGCGGCTCTTTTTGCAGCTGAGATTTACCGTATGTACATTCATTATGCAGAAAGCAGAAGATGGAAATGTGAAATGATCTCTCTTAACGAAAACGGAATCGGCGGATTCAAGGAAGTTGTATTCATGATTTCCGGACAGGGTGCATATTCCCGTCTGAAATATGAAAGTGGCGTGCATCGTGTACAGCGTGTGCCTGAAACAGAAAGCGGCGGACGTATCCATACATCCACCATTACGGTTGCCATCATGCCGGAGGCGGAAGAAGTGGATGTCCATATTGATATGAATGACTGTAAGTTTGACGTATTCCGTGCATCCGGAAACGGTGGACAGTGTGTCAATACCACAGACTCTGCCGTACGTCTGACACATATCCCGACAGGGATTGTTATTTCCTGCCAGGATGAGAAATCACAGCTGAAAAACAAAGATAAAGCCTTAAAAGTACTCCGTGCAAGACTGTATGAACTGGAACAGGCAAAACAGCATGACGCGGAAGCAGAAGCAAGAAGAAGCCAGGTTGGTACTGGAGACCGTTCCGAGAAGATCCGTACTTACAACTTCCCTCAGGGACGTGTGACGGATCACCGTATTAAGCTGACTCTTCACAAACTGGATTCTATCATGAACGGAGATTTGGATGAAATAATCGATTCACTGATTGCGGCAGATCAGGCTGCAAAGCTTGCAAATATGCAGGAGAATTAAAATGGAAGATTGGAAGTTTAGACGCCCGGCACTTGAGGACCGGGATCTGATCGATACGTATTTCAGAACTTATCCGAGCAGAAGCTGCGACAGGACATTTGCAAATGTCCTGTTGTGGGCGAAGCATTATAATGTGGGATTTTGCTTTACAGGAAAAGTCATCCTTTTTAAAGATAACAGTGACGGATACGGATTTGCGTGGCCGGTCGGAAAAGATGAGGATGTAAAAGAAATCATTCCGGAGATTGAAAAATATTGTGAGAGCATCGGAAAGCAGTTCAAGCTTTACGGAATTACGGAAGAGAAATTTGCACTTTTGGATTCCTGGTATCCGGGAAGATATCAGATTGTATATGACAGGGACAGTGCAGATTATGTCTATGAATCGGAAAAGCTTTGTACTTTGGCAGGAAAGAAGCTTCACGGAAAGCGAAATCACATCAATAAATTTAAGGCTACCTTTGAGAACTGGTCTTACGAACCGGTAAATGAAGAAAACCTGGAAGAGTGTTTTCAGATGGCCTTGAAATGGAGAAATCAAAACGGATGCGCCGAAGATGAAGAAAAAAATTCGGAGATCTGTGTTACTCTGAATGCGCTCCGTCTGTTTCGTGAACTGCACTTAACGGGAGGCATTTTACGTGTCAACGGAGAAATTGTGGCATTTACGCTAGGAGAACCGGTGAATGAGGACACGTTTGTCGTTCATATTGAAAAAGCATTTGCAGATGTTCCGGGAGCGTATACCATGATCAACCAGCAGTTTGTGGAACATGAATGTATGGGATACCGTTATGTCAACAGAGAGGATGATGTCGGACAGGAGGGACTAAGAAAGGCAAAACTTTCTTACAAACCGGCATTTCTACTTGAAAAGGGGATTGTGACGAAAAAATAGGAGGTATCGAAAATGATCGCAAAGAAGATGGAAAAAATGGTGGCAAACAGTTCTGCCATCCGGGCCATGTTTGAAGAAGGAAACCGCCTTGCTGAGATTTACGGGGCAGATAAAGTATATGATTTCAGTTTGGGAAATCCCAATGTACCGGCACCACGGAAAGTAAAAGAAACAATGATGGATATCCTTGCAACAGAAGATCCGATGGTACTTCATGGATATACCAGCAGCAATGCCGGATATAAAGAGGTAAGAGAAGCAGTTGCAGAAAATCTGAACAGCCGTTTTCAGACGGCATTTGGATGGAAGAATATCCTCATGACGGCAGGTGCGGCGGCAGGACTGAATGTGATCTTAAAGACCCTGTTGGATCCGGGAGATGAAGTGATCGTTTTTGCACCATATTTCGGTGAGTACAGAAGTTATACAGATAATTATGACGGCGTACTTGTGGAAATATCACCGGATACAGAAACGTTTCAGCCAAGACTTGGAGAATTCCGGGAAAAGATCACTCCGAAGACAAAAGCGGTCATTGTAAATAATCCCAATAATCCGACAGGAGTTGTATACTCCAAAGAAACGATAAAGACCATGGCGGCCATATTGGAAGAAAAGCAGAAAGAATATAAGACGGATATTTATCTTATTTCCGATGAGCCGTATCGTGAACTTGTGTATGATGGGGCAGAGGTTCCGTTTCTGACCCAATATTACGATAATACCATTGTGGCATATTCTTTCAGCAAATCGTTATCTCTTCCGGGAGAACGAATCGGATATCTTGTGATACCGGATGAAGTATCAGACTGCGAAGCCATTCTTTCAGCCGCTAATGTGGCAACCCGTATTCTGGGATTTGTCAACGCACCGACACTTCAGCAAAAGACCGTGGCGGGATGTCTGGAAGAAGAGGTGGATCTCGCATTTTATGACAGAAACAGAAAGGCTTTATATCAGGGACTTATAGAAGCGGGATTTTCCTGCACCAAACCGGATGGAGCGTTTTATCTGTTTGTCAGATCGCCGTTGGAAAAAGAAACGGATTTTTGCGAACTGGCCAAAAAACACCATATTCTTATGGTGCCGGGCAGCTCTTTCGGATGCCCGGGGTTTGTACGTCTTGCTTATTGTGTGGCATATGAAACCATCACAAAAGCTCTGCCGGAATTTCAAAAACTGGCGGAAGAAATAAAGAAATTGAAATCAGGAGGAAATCAGAAGAGATGATCATGAATTTTATCAGGGGATTCTGTATGGCGCTTGCAGACAGTGTCCCGGGAGTGTCCGGAGGGACTATCGCGTTTTTACTTGGATTTTATGACAAATTTATTGACTCCCTTGACCATATCATGGGAAAAGACAAGCAAAAGAAAAAAGAAGCCATTTTGTTTTTATGCAAGATTGCAGGAGGATGGATCATAGGTATGGGAAGTTCTGTTCTTGTGCTTGCAAGCTTGTTTGAGAAACATATTTATCAGATAAGTTCCCTGTTTTTGGGATTGATCCTTTTTTCCATACCACTGATCATAAGTGAAGAAAAAAAGGTGCTGAAAGGAAAATATAAAAATCTTATATTCCTTGTATTTGGATTGATTCTTGTAGTAGCCATCAGCTGTTTAAATCCGGTTGCGGGAAAAGGAGTCAGTGTAGATGCAGCCAGCCTGAATCCGGGACTTATTGCCTATGTATTTATTGCAGGAATGGTGGCAATCTGTGCTATGGTACTGCCGGGGATTTCCGGTTCCACCCTTCTTTTGATCTTCGGGCTTTATATTCCGATTATTACATCCATCAAAGAAGTGATGCACCTGCATATGAATTATCTTCCGGTTCTGATCATTTTCGGACTGGGAGTTCTGACAGGGATTGCCCTTGTGATCAAAGCCATTAAAACAAGTTTGAAAAAGTACCGTTCTCAAATGATCTATCTGATCATCGGAATGATGTTGGGTTCTTTGTATGCCATCGTAGTAGGTCCTACCACATTGGAAGAGCCAAAGGCGGCATTGAGCCTTCCTACCTTTAACATTTTGTTTTTTATTATCGGTGCGGTTCTCGTTCTTGGAATGCAGAAGCTGAAAATGACAGAAGAAGAATAAAAAAAATAGTACAAAAGGATGCGGCTTACGACGCATCCTTTTGTACTATTTCATACGGTCACGGAGAGATAACAATTCTGCATACTCCAGTAAATCCTGCTTGGAATCGGAGGATAACCGAGAATAGGTGTTAATGAATTGATGTTTTGCCATTCTCTCATTAAACGATGTTTCACCGGAATGAGAGGAAACAATCTGGGGTTGAAAGTCTTTGCCAGAAATCAGATAGTCCGTACTTACATGAAAAAAACAGGCAATCATATATAATTTATCGTAATCCGGCTGACGGCCTTTGGATTCATATCCGGCGATGGTAGAACGGGATACTTGAAGATAATTAGCCAGTTCTTCCTGAGTGACCTCGGCATCCTGCCGTAATGTTTTTAGTCTTTCTGCAAAACCCATATCATTGCCTCCTTTTTCATCGGTGTGGATACATTTTAACAGTTGAGTTCCATGAAAAACAGAAAAGGTGCCGATAAGCAACGCAAAGTGGAGAAAAGTTCCGAAACGGAACGAAAAAGAAGGTAAAAGAATCCCAGGTTGACAGGGGAGTATAAAAAACTTATAATTTAAATAAAATAAAAGTAAGAAAAGTCTGGAGGATTATAGGCGTGTTAATAGCAAAAAATGATGAAAAAGAAAGAAGCCATCTGTTTCGAATTGTAATCTGGACGGCATCTATCGTAATTATTGTAATAGCAGCATATTTTTTAATTAAGATATTTGTGGAAAACCCGGTCAGTGGTAAATGGCAGTATCAGGATGATAATATTACAATGACAGTAGAAAAGGAAAATCTGGAACTTTGTTTTGAAAATCTTGAAGATGCTCAAAATGTGACAGTGAAAATGAATTATGATATAGACAAGACAGAGAAGATTCTTGTGATCAATCAGCCAAACGAAGAAGAGTTCAACCGTGTTCTGAAAGAGCATGAAGGAAAATTATCGGATACGGTGCTTCAGACAGCGATATCCAAATTTACTACATCTTTTGATTACAGCATTGAAAAACAAAAAATGACGCTGACAGACCGCGAATACGGAGAACAGATGACATTTGACAAAAAATAAAAGATTCCCTCTATATAGACAGGACAGCATGAAAGGATGCGGGCAATGTATATAGAGGGGTTTTTTCGCTTATAAAAGGAGGAAATCATATGCTACGCGAACAGACAAAGGTAATACAGATTGGAAATGTAAAAATCGGAGGGAACTATCCTGTTGCCATCCAGTCTATGACAAATACAAAGACAGAAGATGTAAAGGCGACGGTAGAGCAGATTCTTGCCTTGGAAAAAGCAGGATGCGAGATCATACGGTGTGCAGTGCCGACCATGGAAGCGGCAGAAGCATTAAAGGAAATTAAAAAACAGATTCACATTCCATTGGTTGCGGATATTCATTTTGATTACCGTCTGGCTATTGCTGCCATCGAAAACGGAGCCGATAAAATCAGAATCAATCCGGGAAATATCGGAGATAAGGAACGGGTTAGAAAAGTAGTGGAAAAGGCAAAAGAATACCATGTTCCCATCCGTGTGGGTGTAAACAGTGGTTCTCTTGAAAAACATTTGATTGAAAAATATGACGGAGTTACGGCAGAGGGAATCGTGGAAAGCGCACTTGACAAGATTCATTTGATTGAAAGTATGGGATACAACGAACTGGTAGTCAGTATCAAATCTTCTGACGTTCTCATGTGTATCAAGGCACATGAACTGTTGGCACCACAATGCCCGTATCCTCTTCATGTAGGAATTACGGAGGCAGGAACCGTTTTATCCGGCAATATCAAATCTTCTGTGGGGCTTGGTGTGATTTTATATCAGGGAATCGGAAATACCATCCGTGTTTCTCTGACGGGAAATCCGTTAGAAGAGATTAAATCCGCAAAACTGATCCTGAAGACACTTGGACTTCGCAAAGGAGGCATCGAGGTAGTGTCCTGCCCTACGTGCGGAAGAACAAAGATTGACCTTATCCGTCTTGCCAATCAGGTAGAAGATATGGTACAGGATATCCCGCTGGATGATATAAAAGTAGCAGTCATGGGCTGTGTTGTAAACGGACCGGGAGAAGCCAAAGAAGCGGATATTGGGATTGCAGGAGGAATCGGAGAAGGACTTTTGATCAAAAAAGGAAAGATTGTCAAAAAAGTAAAAGAAGAAGAACTTCTGGAAACATTGCGCCAGGAACTTTTACATTGGAATCAGGAGTAAGGAAGAACAATGGGAAAAGATTTTTTTGAGGTTTTTCCGACCTTAAAACTGGATGAAAAAATGAGATTTCTCCTTCAGGGAGTGACAGTAACAAAGGTGACGACCAACTCTGCAAGAGATTTTATCAAAGTACATATATTTTCTACCCATTTGCTGCAAAAACAGTTTATTTATAAGATGGAAAAGAACATAAAGGAGCAGTTATTCGGAAAGACGATGATTCAAGTAGAGATTTTGGAGGAGTATCAGCTGTCAAAGCAGTATACACCGGAAAATCTTATGAGAGAATATCATGACAGTATACTTCTTGAACTGGGACGGAAAAGTGCGGTGGAAAAAGCCATGTTTGAAAATGCCGACTGTGATTTTGAAGAGGGAGTGCTTTGTCTGAAACTGCAGGATTCCATTGTAGCAGAAGGAAAACAGACATCCATCGTAAATCTGTTGTCGGATATTTTTAATGAACGGTTCCATATTCCGGTTCAGATTCGGGTATCCTACCTTCCTAAAAAGAAAAAAAGTGCCTTGGAGTTTAATGAAATGCAGCTTGAGGCAGAAATCGAGCAGATTGTGGAACGAAATGCAGCTCTCCACAAAGAAAAAATGAAGCAAAAAGAGCAGAAAGAAGAAAAAGAGGAAGTATCTTCTGAAGGAAAAGAACAGAAAACGCAGCCGAAAAATGAAAAAAGGTTTGATAAAGGACAAAAGTCTTCGTTTGGAAAAAGAGATTTTAGAAAGTCAGATGATCCGAATATGATCTACGGACGGGATTTTGATGATAATCCGATAGAATTGTCACAGGTAGTTGGAGAGATGGGAGAAATCACCATCCGTGGAAAGGTAATCAGTTTTGATACGAGGGAAATCCGAAATGAAAAGACGATTCTGATGTTTGCGGTCACGGATTTTACGGATACGATCATGGTCAAGATGTTTACACGAAACGAATTTCTTCCGGAACTTCTGGGAGAAATCAAAAAAGGTGCATTTTTGAAGATAAAGGGTGTGACAACCATTGACAAATTTGACGGAGAACTTACGATCGGCTCCGTTACAGGTATTCGAAAGATCAATGATTTCACCACACAGAGAAAGGATCTTCATCCGGAAAAGCGTGTAGAACTTCACTGCCATACAAAAATGAGTGATATGGATGGAGTATCGGAGGTAAAAGACATCGTAAAAAGAGCCCACGACTGGGGGCATAAAGCCATTGCCATTACCGATCACGGTGTGGTACAGGCTTTCCCGGATGCCAACCATTATATTGAAACACTGGATAAAGATGATCCGTTTAAGATTATTTACGGAGTAGAGGCTTATCTTGTAGATGACCTGACAGAAATTGCTCAGGGAGTGAAAGAGGACAGGACACTTGACGGAACTTTTGTGGTCTTTGACTTGGAAACAACCGGATTTAGTCCCATTCAGGATAAAATCATCGAGATTGGAGCAGTAAAGGTAGAAAAGGGGAAAATTACGGATCGATTCAGCACCTTTGTAAATCCGCAAGTGCCAATTCCGTTTGAAATTACAAAACTTACAAGTATTACGGATGAAATGGTGGAAGATGCAGAAACCATTGAAACCATTCTTCCACAATTTCTGGAATTTATTGACGGAGCACCTCTGGTGGCCCATAATGCAGGATTTGATGTAGGGTTTATGGAACAAAACTGCCGGTATCAGGACATTACTCCGAATTTTGTTTCTATTGATACGGTGGCACTTGCAAGGGTACTTCTTCCCACACTGTCAAAATATAAATTAAATGTGGTGGCAAAGGCGTTGAATATTTCTCTGGAAAATCATCACCGTGCGGTAGATGATGCAGGAGCTACGGCAGAAATCTTTGTGAAATTTATCGAAATGTTGAAAGAGAGAAATATCACAACATTAAAGGGGATTAATCAATTCGGCTCCATGAATCCGGAAGCAATCCGAAAACTTCCGTCTCATCATGCGGTCATCCTTGCCAAAAACGAAACGGGTCGTGTTAATCTGTACCGACTTGTTTCTATGGCACATTTGAATTATTTTGCAAGGATGCCAAGGATTACCAAAAGTGAATTTTTAAAGTATCGGGAAGGACTGCTGATCGGAAGTGCCTGCGAAGCAGGCGAGCTGTTCCAGGCAATTTTAAACGGAAAATCTGAAGAGAAGATTGCAAAGCTTGTGGAGTTCTATGATTATCTGGAAATCCAGCCAATCGGAAACAATCGTTTTATGATTGCCAGCAGTCGTATCTCCAACGTGAAAAATGAAGAAGATTTACGGAATCTGAATCGAAAAATCGTAAAACTCGGGGAGCAGTTTCAAAAACCGGTGGTGGCAACCTGTGACGTGCATTTTCTGGATCCGGAAGATGAAGTATACAGACGGATCATCATGGCAGGAAAAGGATTTACCGATTCGGATGAACAGCCGCCATTATACTTACATACGACAGAAGAAATGCTGGAAGAATTTTCTTACCTCGGTACCCAGAAGGCACATGAGGTAGTCGTTGAAAATCCAAATAAAATCGCCGATATGGTGGAAAAGATTTCACCTGTCCGTCCGGACAAATGTCCTCCGGTCATCGAAAATTCAGATCAGACATTAAGGGACATCTGCTATAAAAAGGCTCATGAAATGTACGGAGATCCCTTTCCGAAAGTTGTTACAGAACGATTGGAGAGAGAGCTTCATTCCATTATCTCAAATGGATTTGCCGTAATGTATATCATTGCTCAGAAACTGGTGTGGAAGTCAAATGATGACGGTTATCTGGTGGGGTCCCGAGGATCCGTAGGTTCCTCCTTTGTAGCTACCATGGCCGGAATCACGGAAGTAAATCCATTAAGTCCGCATTATTATTGTCCGCAATGCCATTATAGTGATTTTGATTCAGAAGAAGTAAGGGCATTTGCCGGAGGATGCGGATGGGACATGAAAGATAAAAATTGTCCGGTTTGCGGACATCCTCTTGTGAAAGACGGATTTGACATTCCGTTTGAAACATTCCTTGGATTTAAAGGAAACAAAGAGCCGGATATCGACTTGAACTTTTCCGGAGATTACCAGAGCAATGCCCATAAGTATACAGAGGTAATTTTTGGAAAAGGCCAGACTTTCCGTGCAGGAACTATCGGAACACTGGCGGATAAAACGGCATTTGGTTTTGTGAAAAATTATTACGAAGAACGGGGAAGCAGAAAACGAAACTGTGAGATTGACCGTATTGTACAAGGATGTACCGGAATAAGAAGAAGTACGGGACAGCATCCGGGAGGGATCATCGTTCTTCCGCATGGAGAAGATATCAACTCTTTTACACCGGTACAGCATCCTGCAAATGATATGAATACGGATATTATCACGACTCATTTTGATTATCACTCCATTGACCATAACCTGTTAAAACTGGATATTCTCGGACACGATGATCCGACCATGATTAAAACACTGGAAGAATTTATCAATTCCGATGCTATGGATAACGAATATGACGGGGTAAACAAAATCTTTGATGCCAGAGATATCCCTTTGGATGACCAAAAGGTTATGTCTTTGTTTGCAAGTACCGAAGCATTGGGGATCACTCCGGATGATATCGGAGGATGTCCAGTCGGATGTCTTGGAATTCCGGAATTTGGTACGGATTTTGTTATCCAGATGGTGGTAGATACCAAACCGAAAACCCTTTCCGACCTGATTCGTATTTCCGGACTTTCACATGGTACGGATGTATGGTTGAATAACGCTCAGACTTTGATCCAGGAGGGGAAAGCGACCATTTCTACGGCAATCTGTACGAGAGATGATATTATGACTTATCTAATCAATAAGGGAATGGACAGTGAACTGTCCTTTACCATTATGGAAAAGGTACGTAAAGGGAAAGGACTGACACCGGAGTTTGAAGAAGAGATGAAAAAGGCGGGGGTACCGGACTGGTATATTTGGTCTTGCAAAAAGATCAAATACATGTTTCCGAAAGCTCATGCGGCAGCTTATGTTATGATGGCATATCGTATTGCATATTGCAAAGTAAATTATCCACTTGCATACTATGCGGCATATTTTGGAATCCGTGCAGACGCTTTTTCCTATGAAATCATGTGTCAGGGAAAAGACAAACTGAATTATTATATTCAGGATTACAAGAGCAGACAGGACAAGCTTAGTAAGAAAGAGCAGGATACAATGAAAGATATGAAAATCGTCCAGGAAATGTACGCAAGAGGGCTGGAGTTTCTTCCGATTGATATTTATCAGGCGAAAGCGACCAAGTTCAGAATTATGGACGGAAAATTAATGCCGCCTCTTTCCAGTATTGACGGAATGGGTGATAAAGCTGCAGAAGCGGTAGAACTTGCTTCCAAAGACGGAAAATACTTATCCAAAGACGATTTCAGACAGAGAACAAAAGCAAGTAAAACGGTCATTGACAAGATGGCGGAACTGGGACTTCTTGGTGATCTTCCGGAATCCAACCAACTTTCTTTATTTGATTTTGCAAAATAAATAAACTAAAAAGCTGCCGTTTGGGGTTACTCAAACGACAGCTTTTTTTAATCACGATTTTATGGCTTTTAAATATTTAAATTTGGTTTTAAACGAATTTATATAAATAAAAGGTACATATAAATTTGATTAATCTTAATTATAATTTTGTTACATTGACAGCCTGAGGACCTTTTTCGCCATCGGTAATTTCGAATTCAACAGGCTGACCTTCTTCCAATGTCTTGTATCCATCCATATTTAATCCGGAATAATGTACGAAGATGTCTTTTCCTGATTCGTCACAAATAAATCCGTAACCCTTCTGATTGTTAAACCATTTTACAGTACCTTTGTTCATAGCAATACCTCCATAATAAAAAAACTACACATCACTATCTGATGTTATTTGAGCATACCATGCGGGAGAAAAAAAGTCAATAATTTGCAAGAAAAATCTGAAAATATTTGCTTGCAAAAGAAGGAAATGTGTAAAATTCAGACAAAATTAAGAAAGAAAATTGTCAAAAATAAAATAACGAAGGGATTTAAGAAGGAAAGATTGACCACTTCCGTAGTTGTGTGGTAGCATAAAACGACATAAAAATGGTGTGAGATGATACAAAAGAGGAGGAAACAAAATGAAAGAGAAATGGTTTGGCAGTGTCATGGCCGGAATTTATATTGCCATGGGAGCGATGGTTTATCTTTGTATTCCGAACAAAATTGTGGCGAGTCTGTTTTTTTCCACGGGGATTCTGCTTGTTTTAAATCTCCACAATATGCTTGTGACAAGAGTCTGCCCTCTTGCCGTATATAATGGTTCTTACGGAATAAAAGATATGGCAATCGCATGGATAGGAAACGGGATAGGAACAGTAATCGTGGCAGTATCGATTCACTTTACAAGATTTGAAGCCGGAATTCTGGATCGGGTTTTTGAAATCGGTACATCCAAACTTGAGGATTCACCTGTCAGTCTGTTCATCCTGGGAATCTTCTGCGCAATATTTGTGGCATATGCTGTTTTAATCGGCGGAGTAAAATCCAAGAAGGGTTCTTTTTCCCAGATTTTTTATGTGTGGCTGTTTATTACGGCATTTGTATTTTGCGGATTTGAACATATTGTGGCAGACATGTACTATCTTGCAGTATACACCATCAATTTTGAAGTACAGGCGGCAGACATCATAAAACTATTGCTCTGTGTAACGGCAGGAAATCTTCTGGGCGGAGTTTTTTGTGGATATGCAGTTCAAAAATTGGATGAAAAAGAGAATTGATGTTTTATGGCATACGAATAGCCAGTACAAGGAAATGTACTGGCTGAGGGAAAAAGTTATGAAAAAGTTAATTCACAAAGTAATGTTTACTTTGTAATTTTATAATATCGTTTAAATGTGAAAAAAGTGTGTTGAAAGTATCAAAAAAGTATTAAAAATCAATGTTTGGCAGATGTTTCTGCAAATTTTGTTGTTATAAGGTCTTCATATGGGACTCGGGAGTCCAATTCATCGGCTTCTTCCAGGATATCCTGAAGCAGATCAAAGCTTTCTTTGCTGAAGATCAAGTCTTTTTTCCAGGTGTTTTGTTCATAATAACGGGAAACAATCGTTGTGATGGTTTTCAGATCATTTTCTTTAAACTGCGGTTGTATCACTTTGGCAATTTCCTCCGGAGTATGAGCATTTACAAAATCCATTCCCTTTTGCAGGGCATCCGTGAATCCCTGTATCACATCCGGATGTTTTTGAATATAGCTTTTTTTGGCTGAAAATGCAGTGTAAGGCACATATCCGCTGTCTTTTCCGAGAGAAGCAACTACATAACCTTGGCCGGAGGACTCGATGGCTGTGGCACCAGGTTCGAATTCAACCGTGTAATCTGCTTTTCCGCCTGAAAAAGCAGCAGCGGTAGAACCAAAGTCAATGTTTTGGACAATGGTGAGATCTTTGTCGGGATTGATTCCGTTTTGCTTTAAAATGTATTCAAAAACCATTTCCGGCATTCCCCCTGTCGCCAGTATTATAATGTAAATAATCGTTCGATAGCTGTTTGGCAGTCATTTGAGCCGGTAAATCCGGCAGATATTGACGTATCAGTTCCGTAATTTCTTCTTTTGTTTTCACTATATTGTAAGGTTTCAGCGAATTATCCGTATCTTCCAGAATCCCCAGATCTTTCATCAGATTGATATAAGGCAAGATGCTTTGTTTCGTTTTCTTAAATCCCAATGCTGTGATATGCTCAGATAAATATTTCGCAGATGTATATCCACGTCTATCTTCAATAATCAGTTTCATTACAAGAGCGATTACGGTATTCTCCCGACGGTTCATCTCGTCGGCAGGACTGTAATTGATTAAATCAGACAAACCATATTTTAATGTAATTTCCGGCATTCCCTCTTTGTCTACGTCAATTCGCTCAATCAACAGTTCAATATCTCTTCGGTCAAGCGTTCCTCCGGCAATAATTTTATCAACGACATCCAACGCGTTTCTCAATTTATCCTTTACATCCGGTGTTTCTATAGTAGTTTCGTTCAGTTCTTTTTCCTGCATCTCCAAACCATGAATCTGTGCCAGTAAATCCTTTTGCATGGAATCATAGGTTTCATGGATCAAATCCTCATTTTCAGATGCTATGGATAAATCTTTTATCTTTTGTGTTAAAAGTATCTTCAGTTGATTTTTTCGGTTTTGAATTTCTTCCTGAATGTCCTGTCGTTTTTCTGCCAGCGTTTTCTTTTCTGCCTCAAAATCCCTCATATCGTACGTGGAAATCACTTCACAAAGCGCCTCTCTGCACATCTTAATATAATTCAGCACATCTTCCATCAAATCATTTTCTTCAATCAGATGTGCTTTTTCACAATATCGTCTGCCTTTTGTATTATAGGTGGTACAAATATAATATTT
>CALFLL010000022.1 GCA_937880845.1 uncultured Drancourtella sp. | reverse complement strand
AACAGTTAAGGAAATCAGAAAGAGTGAATTATTAAAAAGTTTATGAAAGAAAAAGGTAGTATTTTCCGCGTTCTCCGGAAAAACTACCTTTTTCTAATATTTTCTGCGATTTTCTCAAACAATGGATGAAAGCCATACAAATACATCATACCACTAATTTCAAAACGTATACAGGTATTTAAAGAGATACGTCCTTGAAAATTGAAGTTTTCCTATCTTTTGTTTTCGTATAATTTTTTGTGTTGATTTTAAGAGTAAGTTATTTTCTTGTCAATTGTTTTTACTTGTATTGGAAAAATTAAAAATTTGTATAGCTATAGGCAATATATACAGGAAATGTTGAATAATTGGGTAAAAATGATAGAATTATAGTAAAAATAAGATGTCCGGAGGAAGGGTATGAAAGAGGAGTTATTAAATAAAAAAGTGATGGTGTTGTATGACATTCGTGATATTCAGAATTATATTTTTAATACGAATAAGGTAAGAGATATCATTGGTGCTTCGCTATTGGTAGAAAATCTGTTAAAAAAGGGAATGAATGAATGTCTGGGGAAATATCCCGAAATAAAAGATACGGTACAGGAACAGTTTATAGGAGGAGGGAATGCCTGTTATCTTTTCGATACAGGAAGAAACGCAGAAGTTATTAACCGTGAACTGTCAGGCTGGATTCTGAAAAAGACACGCTCTCTCCAACTTGCAATAGCTACAGTTGAAAAAACGGAACGATATGATCAGGATTATGAAAATTTACAGAAAGAAATGATACGAGTAAAAATGAAAATGCCTAAAACATCATTGATGGGGGCGCTTCCGATAGTGATACATGAAGAAACAACAGGTCTTCCCGTAACAAAGGTAATACAGGGACCGGAGGGAGAAGAACGTGTCAGTGCAGAGGTGGCAGAAAAACGTCGGATGATTTATGGAAAAATATCAGGAGTGGGAATCCGGTTTGATGATATGATTGATCAGAAAGGAAAAGACAGTACTCTTGCAATTGTACATATAGACGGCAACAGTATGGGCAAAAGAATTAAAGCATTGATGGAACATGAAACAAACTATCAACAGGCCATGGATAAAATGAAGAAGGTTTCGGAGTCTATCAATATAAGTTTCCAGAAGGCATTTGAGCAAATGGAGGAAAAAGTGACAGAGTGGGCAGAACGGACACCTGGAGAAGATGTAAAAAAACGTTACATTCGCAAAATTATCTGTGCAGGAGATGATATTACTTTTGTATGTACTGGGAAATTAGCACTTACGTTGGTAGAAGTTTTTGTACATGTGCTGAATCAGAAAGAAATGTACTCTGATGAAAATAGCGGAAAGGAGAATCCAGAAAAAAAAAGGTTTAGTGTATGTGCAGGAATCGCATACATGTATAGCCATTTTCCGTTTAGCGATGCCTACCGGATTGCAGAGCAATGTTGTGAGAACGCAAAAAAGAAAGCCAAGAAAGCTGAATGTAAAGTAGAAAACATCGTTGGAAACTGGGTGGATTTTCAAGTCTGTAAGGATATATACAGTACGTACTTGGAAACAAGTCGTGAAAAAAATTACTTGCTGTCAGATGGTGAATGTTTGATAAAAAGGCCGTATTATATTCCTTATTTGAATGAACAGTATCCGTTGTTTAAAAAGATGAATGAGAAGAATGAAAAATATTCATTTGAACACTTGAAAAAACAACTCGACTATATTTTATTTCCGCAGGAATCCGGTAGTAAATTGACAGGTTCCGACTGGAAAGAATTGAGAAATAATTATGCATTTGGAGAAAATGCCGTAGAAGAATTTTTGACATTTTTAAAGTCACGCGGAAAAACGATATATTCACAGGCGTTTGATGAAACAAAAAAACAAGTTTAGAATAGTAAAGCAGAACAAAAAAATTACTGATATACTTCTTAATAAATCATATTATGAATTGTTGAGAAGTGGGTAAGTTATTGTGGATGACACTCCTTTTTGTGTGGAATACAAAAGAAAAAAGAGGTTAGGTATCTGAAATAGGAAAAGGCTGTTAAAAGGGATAAAAATCAAGTATAATATATGATAAAGAAGTTATAAAAGTAACTTTTGGATTATTGCTGGTAGAAAGAAGGTGCGAATATGTCTGCAACAACAAAAGATTTGATGGATCAATACGTTAAGATACTTGGTAAAATATATGGAAAACATTTAAAGACAGTTATTCTTTACGGTTCTTATGCCAGAGGAGACTATACAGAAGATTCAGATATAGATATTATGATACTTTTGGACCTGAGTGATATGGATATTAAAAAGTATCGGCATGAGTTATCTGGAATAACTTATGATTTTAATATGGACTATGATGTGGATATTAAGCCCGTAGCGAAGAGTAAGGAGCATTTTAATAAGTGGGTAGATGTGTATCCATTTTATTCCAATATAGAAAGGGAGGGGGTAAAACTATTTGATGCAGCATAATGAAAAAGGGACACGACGGGATTTGGTTTTCTATCGTCTTGAAACTGCAAAGAGTGATATAAAATCAGCGGAAATCCTTTTGGAAGCGGGAGAATACAGAGGAGCCAATAACAGAGCTTATTATGGGATTTATCACGCTGTTTCAGCAATTCACGCTTTGGACGGCAATGCTTATAAACGGCATAAAGATGCTCTTGCAAATTTTAATAAAAACTATATTAAAACAGAAATTTTTCCAAGAATTTTAGGAAGAAAAATCGCTGAAGCAGAAGAAATACGGCATGCAAGTGATTATGATGATTTTTATATTGCGACAAAAGAAGAGGCAAGAGAACAGATTGATACAGCCATAGAGCTTATTAGGAAAATAGAGGAATATATACAGGAAAAGATTACCGTGCTGTAGAGGTTCTGGTATGTGTAAATAATACTAAGGCGGAAAGCACTTTATCAGTAAGAACTCTTAAAATTGCATAATTATAAAAAAAGACCTTGAGAGAGTAACTTTCAGGGTCTTTGTACCATCATTTTTGCCAGGAAAAAGTTGCAGTCTCTTTGAACCAGCCCATCAGCTCATCATTAATCTGATCGGGATGAGAAATAAGGAGATGATGTGTTCAGCGGTTGGGGTAAGGTTCGACGGCGATGTCAATCCGGGAGGATTCTACTTTATGTTCCAGGCCAAATGTGACAACAATATAATTGTCCGGGCAGTCTTTCTTTTTTCGTATCCGCATAAACGATACACAGGCAAATAAATGCTTGTTGTAAAAAGAAATCTGGCTTTTTTGTGTCTTCATGCGTACATCGTCAATTTCGTTTAAAATCTGTTTTTCCAGCTTTTCATATAGAGGAAGGGCATCCGAATGCCCTTCAAAAAACAAAAGAGTTTCTGTATTCATTAAGCACCGTATTCCTTTCTGCACCATTTTGCGATTTCTGCAATCAGTTCAAGCGGCAGCGGTTGATCATATGGAAATTGAATGGTTCCCTTCCTTATTTTGTATCCTTGTAACTGATCTTCAAAATTTTCTAATGCTGCCGGACCCGGATATAGGCCGATGTGCTTTTTTGATGCCGCAAACTGGATTAGATTCCGTTTGTTCCAGTAAGTCGGCATACTCCATGAAATTTTTGGGACAGCATCCGGCAGCACGTTTTTGATGGTGTCATTGATTCGGCAAAGATATAGACGGGCATCTTCCGGCTGTTGTGCAATATATTCTTCGATAGATTGCGGTGGAGAACCACAGTAATGACTTTGATTTTTGTTTTTAAATTCTCGCCCGCAGTTTGGACATTCCCACATTGTTTTAAGCCTTCTTGTAATACGGAATTCTGGTTTATTCCATCGGTTTCGAATATACCTATAAACTAACGCAAGATAAGATTGCCTTCAATATATTAGATATTTTTACGGAACAGTCCGTGCCTGTTACAATACACATAAAGAATCCCATGTCCTTTTTTCCGAAAGCGTACGGAAATATCCTGCTCCGGGTATAGTTTTATGATTTCTACAGAACCGGATGTGACATAAGCAATAAAGGAAATATAATGTGCTTTATTCATGGAGTGCTGCATGGTGACGGAATATTCATCGTCAATCGTTTCAACGATTATTTGATGATCTGTATCGCCGGATTCTGATTCCAGTTCAGGTAAAGTGATTCCACAGCAGGAAAAATGCCCTTTTCCGGTTGCTGTTATGATATTGCCGCAGATGGGACAGACGTAAAACTGTATTTTTTTCATATTCCCTGCAATATTTTCGTTTACTTTTAAATCACCTGTTAATAGTTCGGTCACAGATATGCAAAGTACTTTTGCAAGATCTTCGATGATACTGATATCCGGAAGTCCTTTGTTTGTTTCCCATTTTGAAATTGTTTTATCACTTACTTTTATCTTTTCGGCAAGTTCCTTTTGAGTAAATCCTCTTTTTTCTCTTAATGTTTTAATTGTTGTTCCGGTTACATAATTCATAATGATTGTCTCCTTTATCAATGATAGGTTCAGTTTATCGGAAAGGCAGATGTACGACAACCTACGTTGCGTAGAATAAATCATAAAATTGACAAATATCTTTTTTAGGTATATACTTCTGAAAGTAGATGCGATGAGGAATGTTTTATACAGTAACTCTTAATCAAAAGTCCGGTGAAAGTCCGGCACAGTTGTTGTGAGTGCAGAAGCATAAGTCAGCGGAGGTCGTTTCTGAAAATTGAAACTTTTTGTGGATATGATGTGGTAAAAGTGTCATATCTGAACAAGGGAAATGGGTGTAAATCCCATACGGAACCGCCGCTGTAAATGTTTGATTTATATCTGTTGGCGAAAGCCGGTCATTGGGGAATTCCCTGAGAAGGCAAGATATAAATTTTTGCACTGCATAAAAAGCATGAGTCAGAAGACCTACAAAAAGTGTGTATGATATTGCGACGCAGAAATACGGCTGTGGCAGTTTGCCATGGCTTTTTTTATTATTTAGACTTATAACATTCGGGAGACTGATTATAGTGATATGCGGAAATGGGAGTTGCCAAAATGTCAAAATATTTAGAAAACGAATTCAGCGAACTTGAGAAATTTGAACGGATATCTGTAGAAAAAGATGATATGGATTTGGGGAAGAATGATGAACAAGCGAGTGTTTTCAAAAAATTTTCGTTGGAAACAAGAGGCGGACGGAAGTTCTATCATAGTTTGAAAGATGAACAGTTAATATATGTCTTAAAAAGAGAAGCAGAAAGATTAGGACATTCTCCGGCTCAGGCAGAAATTTTCTGGGTGTGGCGTTCCTATATAAAGAAGCGATTTAAAAAGTGGCCGTATGCATTAAAGGCAGCGGGACTAAGTAGAAGCTCCGGGAAAAACGGGAAAACAATACAAGAAATGAAGAATGAGGCAGAACAATATAGAGTTCTTTTGGAAAAGTTAAGGGAAAAAGCAGAAGAATTGTGTCGAATTCCACATCCACAGGAAATACCGGAGCTTGCCCAAAAGTTTAAAAAACATACAGACAGCTGGAATAAAGTGATTGCTGATGCCGGGATTGACCGTTGCTTTTTTAAAAAACATGCAAAATTATTTAAAATAGAAAATCTGGATGAAGAAACCGTAGAAAATCTGGATGAAGTTTTAAACTTGGCATATTTTCTTGGTCGTCCGCCCCTAAAGAGCGAAATTCCGAAAGAGTTGAAGGAAAACCTGATAAAGAGATGTGGAAGTTTTCGAAATGTCCTTTTTCAAATAGGTCTTGAGCCTGTTGAGAGGATTAATCCATTTTCTTCGACAAAGATTCATGAAAAAGAGGAAGGAAAGCGTAGAACACATCGTGCAGAAATCCAGGATTGCTATTATCAGGTGTTAAATCAGGACGTTCAGACAAGAGAAGACTTGAGAAAGTTGTATTACATTACGGAAACACTTGGACACATTCCGAACAAAAAAGAAGTGGATGCAACGCTCAGACGTAGATTACAGTGTAGCTGCGGTTCATGGGCGAATGCAATATACCAATTAAAATATATTAAGGAAGGACATGAAAAAGAAAATGATAGCAAGAAAGATTTTAACCGTTGCTTTAACAGCGTCTATGATGGTTTCCTTGATAGCCTGCGGCGGAACTGAAACAGAAAGCAATACGCAGGAGAACAGGAAAGCCGCTTCCGAGATTGTAGAAGACAATCAGTCTGATTCTTCGGAAAAACCAAATGAAGAAGTAAAAGAAAGTACAAAGAGAACAGAGTATCCTTTGACAATCACAACTTATGGATCGGATGGAAGAGAGATAAAAACAATTTACGAAAAGGTACCGGAAAAAGTACTTGCCGTTTACCAGGGCTCCATAGAAACCCTTCTTGCATTAGGACTGGAAGACCGCATCGTAGCAGCAGCCGGATTGGATAATGAGGTGCCGGATGAGCAGAAGGCAGCATTTTCCTCTCTTGAGTATCTGGATGAATTTACTCCTTCCCTGGAAACAGTGACCATGTTGGAGCCGGATATGATCTTTTCATGGGGGTCTTTATTTGGAGAGAAAACGTTGGGCGATGCAGCAGGTTGGATAAAAAAAGGATGTAATGTGTATATGAACAGCAATACACGTCCGAAGGACGGAGAGACTGTGTATAACCGGACTTTGGAAAATGAATATACGGATATTTTGAACATCGGGAAAATTTTTGACGTGCAGGATCAGGCAGAAGCAATCGTAAATGAGATGAAAGAAACGATTTCGAGCGTAAAAGAAGAAACAGCAGATGAAAAGGAAAAGCCAAGCGTGCTGATCCTGGAATCCGGAAAAAGCGGATTTTCCAATTATGGGAAGACAACTCTGGGCGGGGACATGGTGACACAGCTTGGCGGAGTTCTGGCCAATCCGACAGGAAGTACATTGGGAAAAGAAGATGTTATAACAGCAAATCCGGATGTGATTTTTGTAGTATATATGCCTTACTCCGGAGATGATCCGGAAAAAGTAAAACAAGAGAAATTAAACAGAATTTTAGAAGATGAATCTCTGGCAAGCCTGGATGCCGTGAAAAAAGGAAGAGTGGTTCCCGTTATGCTCAGTGAAATGTATGCCAGTGCCACAAGGACACAGGATGGAATCTTAAATTTTGCCAAGGGATTGTATCCGAACCTGGAATTAGAGTAGAGGAAATAGCATGAAAAAAAATCTGTTTTTTCAAAGAACAGCATTTATTACAACAGGTATTATTTTATTGGCGGGACTGATTTTTTCTGTTTTGGCATCAATCGCTTTTGGAAATGCCAATATTTCATTGAAAGATGTCTATAATGTCGTGCTCTGGGAACTGTTTCATCCGGAACACCTTTCCGGTTATGCTTCCGGAGCCATTCATGATGTTGTCTGGCTAATCCGCTTTCCAAGAGTACTTCTGGGATTGGCAGTTGGGATGGGGCTGTCTGTATGTGGTGTAGTCATGCAGGCAGTTGTAAAAAATCCACTGGCGGATCCGTATATCTTGGGGGTTTCATCCGGTGCATCTCTTGGAGCCACGGCAGCAATCCTTTTTGGTTTTGGGGCGATGTTTGGAAGTAATTCTGTAGGGATCATGGCATTTTTGGGAGCAATGGTCACATCCTTTGGTGTTCTGTTTATAGCCAATGTGGGAGGAAAAGCAAACGCCGGAAAACTTATTCTTGCAGGAATGGCGGTGAGTGCTGTATGTTCTTCGTTTTCCAATTTTATCTTATACATTGCAAACGATAAAGACGGGATGGCAGAAGTGACTTTCTGGATGATGGGAAGCCTGGGAGGCGCTAAATGGGAAAATGTTTCTGTTATCTTACCGGTAATTCTTGTGGGAATTTTCATTTTCTGGACACAATTTCGAAATTTGAATCTGATGTTGGTCGGAGATGAGGTATCGATTACTCTGGGAACAAATCTGCACAGAGTCAGGATATTCTATTTGATTCTTTCCTCTTTGATGGTGGGGTTCGCGGTTTACAGTGCAGGTATGATTGGATTTGTCGGCCTTATCATTCCTCATGCCATAAGGATGTTGTTTGGGACGGATCACAGGAGAGTAATACCGCTAAGTGCGTTGCTTGGAGGGATTTTTCTTATTTGGTCAGATGTTGCGTGCCGTACGTTGTTGGAAAATTCAGAAATGCCGATCGGAATTTTTATATCCCTGATAGGGGCTCCGTGTTTTATTTATTTAATGGTAAGGAAAGCGTATGGATTTGGAGGTGCCGGGTAAATGAATCTGTCTGCAGAACACCTATGTCTTAGTTACGGAAATGATAAAATTTTAAAAGATGTATCGATTGATGTTAATTCCAAAGAATTTGTCGGAATCATTGGTCCAAATGGGAGTGGTAAGTCAACTTTACTGAAATGCATATACAGAACGTTAAGTCCGGATACAGGATGTGTTTATTTAGGTGGTGATTCTCTGAAAAAACTCAGCTATAAAGACTCCGCAAAAAAGATATCCGTAGTTGCACAGCACAATTATTATAATTTTGAATTTACTGTGAGAGAAGTGGTGCTTATGGGAAGAGCCCCGCATAAGAAGGTACTGGAAAGGGATACTGCTCAAGACTATAAAATAGTTCAGCAGGCTTTGCAGAAAGTAGGAATGAAAGAATTTGCAGACCGGGATTTCTCTACTCTGTCCGGCGGGGAACAGCAGAGGGTGATTCTTGCAAGAGCTCTGGCACAGCAGACCCCCTGCCTTGTTTTGGACGAACCGACAAACCATCTGGATATTACGCATCAGCTTCAGCTCATGAAGATTGTAAAGGAGCTGGATGTGACGGTAGTAGCTGCAATCCATGATCTGAATATAGCCGCAATGTTTTGCGACCGTTTGTATGTTTTGAAGGACGGAGAAATCGTGGCCGGTGGGAATACACAGGAAGTATTGACGAAAGAACTGATTCGTGATGTTTATGGTGTGGAAACGGAAATTGCAGAGGACAGTAAAGGGAGAAAACATATTTTATATACAATATAACAGTTGGAAATGACAGCAAGACGGTAGAGAGATGGATTCATCAAAGGCTTGCGGTTTGAGGGCTTTTCATGTTATCATGTATAGCATATAAGACCTGATATTTCTAATCGAGATCATGGAGATTGCTTATGAATAAAATGATGTTTCTGCAAAAAACAGCTGAATATTTTTTCTACTTCTTACTGTATTCGATCATCGGATGGATTTATGAAGTTTTTCTGGAAGTTGTTGTTTACCGTTGGGGGTTTTCTAACAGAGGAGTTTTATTTGGCCCATATTGCATTATTTATGGAATCGGTGCTTTAATTTTAATTTTTTCTCTCAGTCGGTTACAGAAAAAGAAGATCCGTATAGGAAAAATAGTAATTACACCCGTTTTAGTATTTATAGGGATTGTGGTTATTACAACGATTGTAGAACTTATCGGAAGTTATATCATGGAATTTACAACAGGCAGTTGGTTGTGGGATTACCGTAGATTTGCCTTTAATTTTCAAGGACGTGTTGCATTAAATCCAAGTATCCGTTTTGGAATCGGCGGAATGTTATTTTTATATGTATTGCAGCCGCTGTTTGTGAAATTGCGGAATAAAATTCCTGATTCGGTGTTCTTTCCTATAACGGGAGTTTTAGCGGCAGTCTTTTTACTTGATGTTGCAGTTCATTTTTTTAAATAAAATCATTTATAGAAAAATGTTGAAAAGGGGGGCTGTGAAATAAGTCCCTCAAAGAAATAGGACCATTCGCTCATGCGAAAGG
>CALFLL010000021.1 GCA_937880845.1 uncultured Drancourtella sp. | reverse complement strand
CGGGAGGGCGAAAATACGGAAAAGGGTACTCTTTTCCTATGCTTGCTAAGAAAGTTTTTCCTCACTTATCACTACAACGGAACTCCCAGTATGCCAAAAAAGAGCAAAAGAAAAACGCTGCAATCTGCAAAGATTACAACGCTTCCTAAATCTTATTTAATTTACTGGACATTTATTTGTCCTCTTTTTCGACTTCTGAAATTTCTTTTGCAGTTGCTGTTACAATCCGTATGCCGTTATCGCTCATATCATCAAGCAGAGCGTCAAGCTGCCGCCGCTTTGTATTTTTTTCGGCAGGCGTATCTAAAAGAAACTGGTCTACGGATATATTGTAACGGAGCATAAGCTCAAAAAAGATTTGCAGACTGGGGTGCTGTCCTTTGTTTTCGATATTTGCAAGATAGCGAGGAGAAATATACATTTCATCACTTACCTGTTTGCGGCTTTCTTTGCGCCCCGTCCGCGCAGCTTTTATAGCTTCTCCAAATGCCTTGAAGTCATATTTTTCTACCGGTCTTTTTGCCATATTTATTCACCCAGTTACATTTTACTGTTCCTCTTTCTTCTTGGATATGTTTACACAGTACATATCATTAGCCAAAATATTTCCTATTATGTATTTAAGAAATTCTATATTCTTTATGAAATCTTCAAAATTTGCAGTTATCCTTTTAGCATAATCAAAAGAAAGGACAGTACAAAATATGAGTATAATCTTGAAAACAACAAATCTCTGCAAATCGTTCAACGGGCAGACAGCCGTAAATAACATATCGCTGAACATTGAAAGAAATTCCGTCTATGGATTGTTAGGACCAAACGGAGCCGGAAAATCTACAACACTCAAAATGATAACAGGTATTTTGAGGCCCACATCTGGGAGTATTGAGTTTGACGGCCACGCATGGAAACGCAGCGACTTAAACCATATCGGAGCGTTAATTGAAATGCCGCCGCTTTATGAAAATTTGACCGCCTATGAAAATCTGAAAGTAAGGACTACTATTTTAGGGCTGACAGATAAGCGGATTGACGAAGTGCTGCAAATCGTCCGGCTGACGGAAACAGGCAAGAAAAGAGCCGGACAGTTTTCTCTTGGTATGAAACAGCGTCTTGGAATTGCAGTTGCATTACTAAACAACCCGAAGCTGCTCATACTTGATGAACCAACCAACGGGCTTGACCCGATTGGGATTGAAGAACTTAGAGAGCTTATCCGTTCCTTTCCTGCAAAGGGTATTACCGTTATTTTATCAAGTCATA
Source organism: uncultured Drancourtella sp. (assembly GCA_937880845.1). Classification (GTDB taxonomy): domain Bacteria; phylum Bacillota; class Clostridia; order Lachnospirales; family Lachnospiraceae; genus Sellimonas. Next base: position 13,649 of record CALFLL010000021.1, on the reverse strand, counting down.
TTCTCTCCGAGGTACAACAGACCGCTGACCACATCGGCATTATTGCGGGCGGCGTCTTAGGTTATGAGGGGAAACTTAATGCAAACGAAAATTTGGAACAGCTTTTTATGGACGTTGTAAAAAGCAATCACAGGGAGGGTTAAGGCATGGACTATCTAAAATCAGAACATTTGAAATTCAAGAGGACAATATCGAACAAACTGATTTTCATTGTTCCGCTAATTACGGCTATTTTTGCGTGGCTTATGGGTGGATATATGGGGTATCAGTACATGACGCTTTACTGGTGGTATGCGTTCCTGCTTCCGGGAGCAATCGCAATTTTGTGTTCTTTGTCACACAGAAAAGAAGAAAACGCCGGGAAATACTATTCAGTATTTTCTATGCCTGTAAATCTTTCGAGATTTGAATTTGCTAAGGGCATTATCTTAGTCGAAAAACTGCTTGTTTCAGCGATATTTTTAGCATTGCTTATTTCTATCAGTAATATCATTGCTCCGGCAACGGCAGTATATTCTCTTTTACACAGCATTACAGGAAGTATCGGAATTATCCTTGCGTCTGTCTGGCAAATCCCTTTGTGTCTGTACTTAGCACGCAAAACGGGAATGTTTGTGCCGATTGTGTTAAATACAATACTTGGGATTGTCCTATCTACTGCTACCGCATTAGGAAATACAATAGCATGGTGGTTTGTACCGTATTGTTGGGCAGCAAAACTGGCAGAGCCACTTATGGGAATTGAAATAAACGGAACTTATGCGGGGAATTGTGGATTTTCTATAGCCATTATGATTTCCATTTCATTGTCAATACTCTTGTTTCTTATTTTATCCTATGCCGACGCAAAGGATTTTTCCAAAGGGAGGTAGACAGAAATGGGTTTTATTTATGCGCTTCGTTCTGAACAGGAAAAAACGAAGCATACATCGTTTTGGGCTATTCATTTTTGTGTACCCGTTATGGGGGCATTGTTATTTCTTGCTTACTATTCCCAGTATGCCAGCACCGAAGACAGTAAAAAGCTCAAAATGATATTGGAAATTACGACAACGTTTTTTCCGTTGTTGATAAGCGTTATTGTTGGTCTGAACGTTGCACTGGAAGAAAAGGCTTCACACTTCCAAACGCTGCTTGCTGTACCAAACAGACACAAAAATATGCTTGCAAAATTAACTTATCTTTATAGTTCAGGGGTATTTGCATTGTTCTTTCTGTTCCTGTTATTTGTGATTGGCATACATCTTTTGGGAATGGCTGATACAGTGCAGCTCGGAATGCTGATTGGAGCCGCCGCCGGGATGGTCTTTTGTAATTTGATAATATACATCTTGCACCTGTTCCTTAGCTTCAAATTTGGATTAGGGTTATCCTTGTTTTGGGGCGTGTTTGAAAGTCTGCAATGTATCTTGTATAGCAATATTGAGCTGAAAGGTGTAGCCCGGTATATCCCCTTTGCATGGTCTATGAATTGGGTACAGGATATTTTGAGCCGACAAATTTTCAACTATGGAACGGAAAAAATATGGATTGCAGCATTAACGACAGGTGGCTTGTTGCTGACCTTATTATGGTTTTCTCATTGGGAAGGACGGAAAAATTATGAATAAAAATAGAAAAATGGTTATCGTCTTGCTGTTTGCTTTTGTTGTATGCTTTTCTCTTGCAGGCTGTACTTTACAGGACAGAATCGAAGAATATTCCAGTGACAAGGAACAATGCTATTTGAATACGGAAAATGTAACACGTTTTTCCTATAAAGGTAACGATTACACCATTTTGGCAGATACCGTATCAAATGGCGGGCTTGGAGAATGGATTGGATATATCCGGCAGCTTGCTGCCATAGACGAGAACGGAAAAATATTGCTGCAAGAAAATGTTGAAACGGTGACTTTTCAATCCTTAGCGGATTTGGCGGAGAAAGCACCAAAAGCCGCTTGCTTCAATAGTAGTTCTGTTTGTCAGCATTAGTAAAGTAATAAGTTGTTGTGAATACTTCCTTATTACTGTAAAACTAAGCTTTTTCAGGTGTTCTCCAAAAAAACATTGAAAAATTAGCACTCAAGGCTTGACAGTGCTGATAATGAGTGCTATTGTTATATCGTTACTAGAACACAAAGAAGTCACAGTTAGTTTAGAAGATAGAACATTTCGTAAGGAGGATGGAGTATGAATATCAATAAATTCACACAGAATTCTATGCTTGCGGTACAAGGATGCGAGAAAGTAGCTGATGAATACGGACATCAGGAAATCGAGCAGGAACATCTGCTTTATTCCTTGCTGACCCAGGACGAAAGCCTGATTTTGAAATTAATGGAAAAAATGGGCATATCCAAAGAAGTCATCATAAACCGCGTGGAAGAAGCATTGAGAAAACGTCCAAAAGTACAGGGGGGTCAGCCATTTATCGGACAGTACATGAACAAGGCATTGATTCATGCAGAAGACGAAGCCAAACAGATGGGAGATGAATATGTTTCCGTAGAGCATATTTTTCTGTCCCTTATCAAATATGCAAACAGAGAAATCAAACAGCTTTTTAAAGAGCTGGGAATCACAAGAGAAAATTTTTTAAGAGTTTTATCAGAAGTCAGAGGAAACCAGAAAGTAACAAGCGACAATCCAGAGGCAACTTATGATACTCTGAATAAATACGGATATGATCTTGTAGAAAGAGCAAGAGAACAAAAGTTGGATCCGGTGATCGGACGTGATTCCGAGATCAGAAACGTAGTCCGCATTTTGTCAAGAAAAACAAAAAACAATCCAGTACTCATCGGAGAACCGGGAGTAGGTAAAACTGCAGTTGTAGAAGGACTGGCTCAGCGTATTGTACGCGGCGATGTGCCGGATGGACTGAAAAACAAACAGCTTTTCGCTCTGGATATGGGAGCACTGGTAGCCGGTGCAAAATACAGAGGAGAATTTGAAGAACGATTAAAAGCGGTTCTGGAAGAAGTAAAAAACAGCGATGGGCAGATTATTCTCTTTATCGATGAACTTCATACCATTGTGGGAGCCGGAAAAACAGACGGAGCAATGGATGCAGGCAATATGCTAAAGCCAATGCTGGCAAGAGGAGAACTGCATTGCATCGGTGCCACTACACTGGATGAATACAGAGAATATATCGAAAAAGATGCGGCACTGGAAAGACGATTCCAGCCGGTTATGGTAGATGAACCAACGGTGGAAGATGCCATTTCCATCCTGCGTGGTTTAAAAGAAAGGTACGAAGTATTCCACGGAGTAAAAATCACAGACGGAGCACTGGTGGCAGCGGCAACATTATCTAACCGGTATATATCAGACCGATTCCTGCCGGATAAAGCCATTGACCTTGTGGATGAAGCCTGTGCATTGATTAAAACGGAGCTGGATTCTATGCCGACAGAGCTGGATGAATTACGAAGAAGAACCATGCAGCTTGAAATTGAAGAGGCAGCACTTAAAAAAGAAGACGACCGGTTAAGTCGCGAAAGACTGGAAAAATTGCAGCAGGAACTGGCAGAAAACAGAGAGGAATTTGCAAAGCAAAAAGCACAGTGGGATAATGAGAAGAATTCCCTGGAACGCGTTCACAGACTCCGTGAAGAAATCGAAAGTGTAAACCAGGAAATCCAAAAAGCACAAAGCTCCTATGACTTGGAAAAAGCGGCAGAACTTCAATATGGACGCCTTCCGCAGCTGAAAAAACAGTTGGAAGAGGAAGAAGGCAGAGTAAAAGATGAAGATTTATCTCTTGTTCATGAAAGTGTAACAGACGAAGAAATCGCAAAAATCGTTTCCAGATGGACTGGTATTCCGGTAGCAAAACTAAACGAAAGCGAACGAAGCAAGACACTTCATTTGGATCAGCAGCTTCACAAAAGAGTTATCGGTCAGGACGAAGGTGTGACAAAAGTAACCGAAGCCATTATCCGTTCCAAAGCGGGAATAAAAGATCCAAAGAAACCGATCGGATCTTTCCTTTTCCTTGGACCGACCGGAGTTGGTAAAACAGAACTTGCTAAAGCATTGGCAGAGAGCCTTTTCGATGACGAAAACAATATGGTACGTATTGACATGAGTGAGTATATGGAAAAATACTCTGTATCCAGACTGATCGGAGCACCTCCGGGATACGTGGGATATGACGAAGGCGGACAGCTTACCGAAGCAGTCAGAAGAAAACCATACTCTGTTGTACTCTTTGATGAAGTAGAAAAAGCACATCCGGATGTATTTAACGTTCTGTTACAAGTACTTGATGACGGACGAATCACCGACTCCCAGGGACGAACCGTAGATTTCAAAAACACAATCTTGATCATGACATCCAACATCGGTTCTGCATACCTTCTGGAAGGAATCGACGAAGATGGAAATATTAAAAAAGAAAACGAAGACTTCGTTATGAACGACTTAAAAGCACACTTCCGTCCGGAATTTTTAAACAGACTTGATGAAATCATCATGTTCAAACCACTCACCAAAAACGACGTGACAAAAATCATCGACCTCCTCGTGGCAGACGTCAACAAACGCCTCGCAGACCGAGAGTTGAAGATTGAACTGACCAAAAATGCAAAACAACACATCGTAGACGGCGGATACGAACCGATGTACGGCGCAAGACCACTCAAACGTTACCTCCAAAAACACGTAGAAACCCTTGCGGCCAAACTGATACTGGAAGGCAACGCAGCAAGCGGAGACACTATTATCATCGACGAACAAAACGGCGAATTAACAGCTAGCACAGGGGAACGTGTTCCGGCGCACAGGTACACGGCTTAAATGCAGAAAAAAGACGAAAAAGCCTTTAAAATCAACGAAAAACTAAATTATCTGAAAACTTACAAAGGGGACGTGTTCCGATGCATCGGAACACGTCCCCTTTCTCTCTTTCTCTTTACTTATATATAAATTCGATAAGTCTATTTGAAATTTCTATTAGATTCGGTTATTTATATATGATACCGTTATATATAGACGTTTTTGATAAGGAAAAGTGGATGGAGGCGGGAATGTATAAGATAGAAGATGTGCCGTGTTTTGTTGGAACGGATGAAGAAAAGCAGGGAGATAGTGTGTTTGTGATTTTGCCTTCGGATCATATGTTGGAGGCGGAAGCATTTGGTGCGGAAGTGAAGTATGGGAAGAAACCGGAGGAAACGCGTACGGGCAGTTATGTGTGTGAAAGGCTGGAAGAGGTGTTGAGTCTGCCGGAGATGGATTTTGAAAGAGGAAGAATGAGAGAAATTATGGAAAGGTGCAGTCAGATAGAAAATGGGCAGGAAAACAAACGGGTTTTGTTGGAACTTTCGGGACCTTTTACGATTTTAAATGGATTAATGGATATAAAAATTGCATATAAAGCGATGCGAAAACAGCCTGAACTTATGGAAGCGGTACTGGAACGGCTAAAAAAAGAACAACTACGTTTTTTGATGAGGGCAAAAGAAGCAGGAGTACGTTTTTTTAGTTATGGGGATGCACCGGGAAGCCTTACTATGCTGGGACAGTCAGGCTTGGAAATGGTAACCCATAAATTTACCATTGATTTTCTTAAAAAGGCAGAGCATGAAATCAGGGATGATGGTCTTATGATACTTTGTCCAAAAGTTTCGGCTGCGTTGAAAGGATTGAAAGTTGTAGAAACAATATCATGGTCGCTTCCAGAAGAGATGACCTATGAAAAAATATGTCGGTCACTTGCAGGAAAAGGCTATTTGTCAGGCCAGATTTGTCTTAATGCTTTGCAGGTTCTTATAAAAAATGGAAAAATAGAAGTATTAAAATTATAGTAAAGGAGAAGGAAGAAGAAAAATGAGTTCAAAAGAAGAATTGTTAAAAAGAATGTCGGACGGTGTTGTTGAGATGGAAGAAGAGGATGTGGCAGAAGCAGCCAGAGAATATATAGCGGCAGGATATCCGGCATTAGATGGCATCATGGAAGGTCTGATTGACGGAATGAGCAGAACCGGTGTGCTATTTGAGGAAGAGGAATATTTTGTTACGGATGTCCTGCTTTGTTCGGATGCCATGTATGCAGGGTTAAATGTATTAAAACCGTACCTTCCGGAAGAGAGCGAAGAAGCCAGGAAAAAGGCGGTGATCGGCGTGGTAGAAGGCGATACCCATGATATTGGAAAAAATCTGGTAAAGATTATGATGGAAACGGCAGGGTTTGAAATGATCGATCTGGGACGTGATGTGCCGCTTCAGAAATTTGTTGAAACGGCAAAGGAAGAACATGCGGATCTGGTATGCTTGTCAACGCTGATGACAACGACCATGGGCGGCATGAAAACGGTGATCGAGCTTTTAGAAGAAGCAGGAATCAGAGAACAGGTAAAAGTCATGATCGGAGGAGGACCGGTATCAAAAAAATTTGCGGATAAGATTGGAGCGGACGGCTATTCACAAAATGCGGTAGAAGCGGTAAAACTTGCAAAATCGTTGCTGCAGATGGCATCTTAAAAAACAGGATGAAGAAAGGAATCAATATGCTGACACCAAAAGAAAGATTAAATCAGGTTTTAAAAGGAAAAAAAGCAGACCGCACACCATGTATTTGTCCCGGCGGAATGATGAATATGATAACAAAGGAACTGATGGACACGGTAAAGATTTATCTGCCTCAGGCACATACGGATGCAGAGAAAATGGCAGGACTTGCCAAAGCAGTTTATGAGCAGGGGTGTTTTGAAAATTATGGAGTGCCTTTTTGCATGACCATTGAGGCGGAACAGTTTGGGGCCAAGGTAGATCTGGGGTCCGATGTTTATGAGCCTCATGTGACAGGGTATATTATGGATTCCGTCAGTGACTGGAGAAAGCTTCCGCAGATACATTCTGAAAAAGGACGGGCAGGAGTTGTGCTGGAAGCTATCCGGATTTTAAAGAAGGAAGGGAACGATGTACCGATTGTCGGGAATCTGACAGGTCCTGTCAGTACGGCAAGCTCTGTGATGGAACCGGTTGTTTTCTATAAAGAACTTCGCAAGAAAAACAAGGAAGCTCATGAATATATGGAGTTTGTCACGCAGCAGCTGATTGAATTCGGAAGAGAGCAGGTATGGGCAGGTGCGGATGTGATCGCTATTTCGGATCCAAGTGCAACAGGAGAAATTCTTGGGCCAAAGTATTTCAAAGAGTTTACTGTGACTTATATAAATCGGATCATTGATGCGGTGAAAGCAGAAGGAGCAAAAACCATCGTACATATTTGCGGGCATATGAATCCGGTTTACAAAGAGGTACATGAGATCAAAAGTGATGCATTAAGCTTTGATTCTGTTGTGCCGATGAAAGAAGCAAAAGAACATCTTTCAGATCGTGTGCTGATGGGAAATATCAGTACCTATGCTCTGGAATTCCAGGAGCCGGAGAAAATCAGGGAGTTGACGGGAAATTGTGTGAAGAACGGTTCCGACATTATTTCTCCGGCCTGCGGGCTGGGAATGAAATCTCCTCTTGCAAATATCCGTGCGATTTTACAGAAGTTAAAAGAGGAGGAAGAGTATGCTGAAAATCAGAATTAGTAATACAGATACCGCCATATGGTGTGACGAGGGAGCAAATCTGTTGCATGTATTATTAAAAGAAGGAATTTTTGTGGATAGTCCATGCGGCGGAAAGGGAACCTGTGGAAAGTGTAAAGTTCGGATTGTTTCCGGAAATGGAACAGCACTGTCCCACGGGGAGAAAAAATTTTTGACAGAAGAGGAGCGACAAAAAGGAATCCGGCTTTCCTGTTTTGTGGAAGTGAAAGAGGATATGGAAGTGGCTCTTTTGAAACAGGAAAAAGAAGGAAAGGTCATGACAGAAGGATACCTTCCGGAATTTGAACGGGAATATAAAGAAGGGTATGGAATTGCTGTTGATATCGGGACTACAACAGTAGTGATGGAACTGGTGGATCTGTCTACGGGAAAAATCTTCCAACATGCTTCCCGGATCAACGGACAGAAACAATACGGACTGGATGTACTGACAAGGATTTCCTATGAATATGAACATCCGGAAACGGGGGCAGAGGAACTTCAGAAGGCTATCGTAGACTGTCTGAATGAAATGTTGGAAGAGGTATACAAAAAAGCAGAAATTGCTCCGGAAGATGTAAAAGAAATAGATGTTGCGGCAAACTGTACCATGTTGCATATGCTTCTTGGAGCAGATGCAAGACCTATTGGCCGTTCTCCGTATCAACCGGAATTTACAAATTCCAAAACACTTTTGGCATCCGATATCGGACTTAACACAGGGAAAAAGACCGTGCTTTATTGCCTCCCGTCGGTTTCGGCATTTATCGGCGCGGATATTGTTGCGGGAGCCTATGTATGTGGGCTGCAAAAAGAAAAGAAAAATGTGCTGTTCATTGATATCGGAACAAACGGAGAGATTGTCCTTGCTGCCAAAGGGCGTCTGTTTTCCTGCTCCTGTGCGGCAGGTCCGGCACTGGAGGGGATGAACATCAGTTGCGGGATGCGGGCAGCGGAAGGTGCCATCGAAGAGGTGGAAATGACACCGCAGGGGGTAAAACTGACTGTCATCGGTGGAAAAGAACCGGAAGGATTTTGCGGAAGCGGGATTCTTGCGGCGGTAAGAGAACTGTTGAAGATTGGAGTGATTAAAAAAACAGGTGTATTTGTGAAAAAAGAATCCCTTGAAGAATCGGATTATCGCTTTTCATTTATCCGTCTGAATGGAACAAAAAGGGAAGCGGTATTTTCAGAGAAGCCGGAACTTTTTCTGACTCAGGGAGACATTCGGCAGGTACAGCTTGCCAAAGGGGCTGTTTTATCCGGATTTAAGGCACTTTTAAAACAGGCGGAAGTGAAAATGGAGGATTTGGATCAGGTTCTCATAGCAGGACAGTTTGGTGCATACCTTCCGGCCTGCTCCTTGACAGGTGTTGGAATTTTGCCTGATGAAGTAAAAGAGAGAATTTCCTATGTGGGAAACACATCAAAAACAGGAGCCTATATGGCATTAATGTCAGAAAATGCGAAGAAGGAAATGGAAGAACTTGCAGAAAAGATTGAGTATATGGAACTTGCGGAAACAGAAGGGTATGAACGGATTTTTACGGAAAGTATGATTTTCCCTAATTAACAGGAGGAAATATGAAAGCAGAACGAAATCAGTATGATCAGATGACACCGAAAGAGAGAAGAATCGCAATGGAAAGCGGAAAGGAAACAGACAGGATTCCTGTGATTCCATTTATCGGAGAACTCTCAGGAAGGCTTATCGGAGTCAATACACAGGAATACTGGCATGATGCGGATAAACTGGTCTTATCAGAACTTGCCGCTTTCCGACGCTTTGGCCATGACGAACTGAGTCTTGGCCCCAACACCTGTGGAATCGTAGAAGCACTGGGAGGAAAGGTGTCTTATCCAAAAGAAGGAATGCCGTATTTCGAGGGGCATCTCTTGGACGGTTATGAAAAGATAAAAGAAATGGAGCCTGTCAGATGGGGAACCTCCAAACGACTTGGCTTTTTCCGGGAGGCACTGGAAAAACTGAAAGAAGCAGCAGGTGACGTAGTAGATGTTTCACCAAGTATTGGAGGACCGTTTACCATTGCTTCCAATTTACGGGGATGTGAATATTTCCTGAGAGATTTAAGGAAAGCACCAAAAGAAGTCCATCAGCTTCTTCGGATTGTGACGGATACGATGAAATCGGTCATTGATATGATCGCTCCCTTTGCGGACGGATTCAGAATGGCAGACCCGGTTGCTTCGCCTGCATTGATTTCGCCAAAATATTTTAAAGAATTTGCCTATCCGTATCTTGTGGAAATCATGGAATACGGAATGAAAAAAATCGGACGAAAGCCATCCCTTCATATTTGCGGAAATACAAAAAAGGTGTGGACGTATTTCAGGCAAATGCCTATAAGAGCCGTCAGTCTGGATAATATCATGAGTTTGGAAGAAGCCAAAGAAGAACTTGGGGACAGGTTTATCATCATGGGGAATATTGCTCCGGTAGATTTGATTTTAAATGGAACCAATGAGCAGCTTCAAGATGAAATACAACGGGAAATCGATATTGCAAAAGACAGTCCGAAAGGTTATATCATATCCAGCGGGTGTGATGTACCATATTTTTCGGATATAGGGAAATTAGACTTGTGGATGGAAGAAGTACGGAAATATTTTCATTTGATATAGAAATTGCCTATAATTTCATAAAAAATATCAATTTGAAGAACCGGGAAGCGGATACTATAATTGTCAGAGTGTAATGAATATATACGATGAGGAGGAAATCATGAAAAAGAAGATAGTAAGTGTGTTACTATGTGTAACAATGGCAGCCGGTCTTTTAGCAGGATGTGGAAAATCAGAAGAAAAAGGAAAAGATGAGAAAGAAGTTATTACCATGCGAATTCCGGCATTAGATGATGCGGTGGAAAAAAACTGGACACCGATGTTGGAAGAATTTGAAAAAGATAATGATTGTGAAATAGAAATGGAAGTTGTTCCGTGGTCAAATTATGAAGAAAAATGGGCAACAGGAGCGGCTTCCGGAGATATGCCGGATATCGGGTATATGTATGCGGAAATGTTCCCGACTTACATTGATTCAGGAGCATTGGCGGATATGAGTGAATATATTACCGATGAAGACAAAGAGGAATATCTGTATCTGGATCATGGATATATGATGGATGGCCAGTATGGATTTCCGGTCGTAACAGGAGTTCCGTTTGTTTTATATTACAATGAAGACATCCTGAATGAACTTGGCGAACAGCCGCCTCAGACATGGGAAGATTTTACAAGAATCTGTGAGAAAGCGACAAAAGATACAGATGGAGACGGTAAGATTGACCAATATGGATATGCAGTCGGATTTAATAACGGAGATATGGGCATGATGTATCTTCTGAATGCATATTTTTACAGTCTTTTATGGCAGGCAGGTGGAGATGTTTATAATGATGATTATAAGAGCGTAAAGTTAAATAATGAAGCCGGAGTGGAAGCGGCAGAATATTTAAACAGTCTGAAAAAATATATGCCGGAAAACTTTATGTCACTTGCTGCAGAAGATGCATTTTCTACGATTTTCGGACAGGGAAAAGCAGCTTTTGGTGTAACACGTTCTTCTTCTATCCAGGAGGGACTGTTTAAAGAATCCTATCCGGATCTGAACTGGAATTATGTAACATCCTTAAAACACAAGGATTACGGTACATTTGGGGCAACAGACTGCCTGACCTTATCTTCACAGGCAAAAAATCCGGAATTATGTATGAAATTGATTAAATATATCACAGGTTCCGAGTTTATGACAAAATATCATAAGATTGCTTCCGGTGCTCCGCTTACAAAAAGCGAACCATATCAGGGAGATGCCAAAATGGAACGTATCGTAACAGAAGACAGAGACAAATATCGTCCGCTCCAGGTCGGCCCTTGCGGAAGTGATATCCTTACGAATCTTGTGTCTGAACTTCAGGCAATGATGGAAGGAAAGAAAGATCCGAAAGAAGCCATGGATGCAGCAGCAAAATACGGAGATCAGGCACTGGATGAATACTGGGCAGAAAAAGAATAAGACTGAGGAAGATCAATGAAAAAACTGAGAAAATATGTAAAAGGAATTGCACCGTATGGGTATGTGATGCCCATCAGTCTGATCCTCCTTACTTTTGTAGTAGCCTCTCTTGTGATTTCCGTAATTTTCAGTTTTACCAAATATAATCTGCTGATTTCGCCGGAATGGGATGGGATAGAAAACTATATAAGAATGTTTACCGATGAAAAGATGCATATGGCACTTTTCAATACATTAAAGATTACTCTCATGGTAGTTCCGCTTCAAGTGATATTATCTGTGATTTTTGCCAACCTGATTGCGGCAAGAAAAAACAGTTTTGCGGGGAAAGTGGCAAAAGCAGCAATCTTTATACCGGTTATTTCGTCCAGTGCGGTCGTGGGAACTGTATGGAAAACCATGCTGAACGGAAGAAATCCGGTCATTCAGGCACCACTGTCACTGTTCGGAATCGATACGGCCATGCTTCTTGGAAGCAGTACAACTGCTATTATTGCCATTGCAATGATCATGGTATGGAAAAGCTTTGGGTATTTCCTGGTGTTGAACCTGGCAGCATTATCCGCTATTCCGGACAGTTGTTATGAGGCTGCAAAAGTGGATGGCGGAGGATTGATACAGAGGTTCCGTTATATTACGCTTCCTCTTTTGAAACCCACGATCATCATGGATGTCTTTTTGAGTGTGACGATGTCACTGCAAAGTTTTGATTTGATCTATACCATGACAGGTGGGGGGCCGTCAAACTCAACACTGACATTGGTAATGTATGCATACAACCTGACATTTAAAAACGGAAAAGCAGGATATGCCATGGCGGTATCAAATGTTCTATTCCTTTTGGTACTTGTAATCTTGTTACTTCAAAGAGGATTTATGAAGCGGGAAGCTTCGGAAATATAGGAGGGCGGATATGAAAAAGAAATTACCAAAATGGATATGCGATATTGTTCTCCTTGCGGTGGCGGTTTTTTGTATTATGCCATTTGTATATATGCTTTTGATGTCTTTTAAAAGTACGGTAAATGCATATGATATCAGCTTTTCTCTTTCAGATTTTACACTGAAACAATATAAAGCTATTTTTACAACAGGGCACTTTTTACGTTATTTTATGAACAGTGTGATCGTGGCAGTCGGGGGAGTGGCATTATCTCTTGTGTGTAGCTGTCTGGCGGGATATTCCTTTGCAAAATTGAAATTCAAAGGGAATGATAAGATTTTCCTGTTTTTGATCATGACGATGCTGGTACCGTCGGAAGTGATCATTGTACCATTATATTTGATCGTAAGAGGATTTGACTGGCTCAATACCTTTAAAGCACTGATCCTTCCTCTTCCGACAGCTTTTGGTGTTTTTATCATGCGCCAGGCAATTCTCGGAGTTCCAAAAGAACTGACAGAATCAGCAAAATTAGATGGAGCAGGGGATATGAAGATTTTGTGGAGAGTGATCCTGCCGCTGGTTAAATCTTCCATGCTGACACTTTCTATTTTCACCTTTGTGGGAGCATGGAATAATTTCCTCTGGCCTTTGATCGCAGCTTCACAGGGAGAGATGAAAACCTTGCCGATTGCAGTCAGTGCCATGAGAACAGCATACGACACAGATATCGGCCTTGTTATGGCAGGTGCTGCCGTTACCTTCCTTCCACCGTTTATTTTTTACCTGATCTTACAGTCAAAATTTCAAGAAGGAATTACGATGAGCGGATTAAAAGGGTAGAAAAGGATAAGAAAATACCGATGTGAAGATACAGGAGTTTCCTGTGTTTTTGCATCGGTATTTTTATGTATCCGAATATGGAATATAAAACGAGAGGACAAAAGCGGAAAAATACATAAAAAAAACAATAAAATAGCGAAAAAAAACAAAATTCGGACAATTATGATATAATGTAGGCACAAGAACTCAAGTTATCGTATTCCGGTTAGGAAAGGAAGATGAGGAGGGAAATAATAAATGAAAAAGCTTTTTTTTAAGATGATGTTGAAAAGCAGGAGAGTGTATCTGACGGCGCTACTCAGTGAGATCTTTATCGTGGCCATCATTTTCTTCTCGCTGATGGTAGGAAGCG